>JBKDAN010000013.1:0-104173 GCA_046316615.1 Phycisphaerae bacterium | reverse complement strand
GGTGGGGAGGTGGGGAGGTGATGGAGGCCCGGCGTCTCGCCGGGCGCGATGGCCTGCGGGCTCGCCTCACCTGCTCACCTCCCCACCTGCTCACCCGCTCAGGCTCACCCCGCTCGCCCCTCCCTATTCCCTACTGTCTTGTCCCTATGGCGATCAAGACCCTCACCGAAGAGCAGATTCAGACGTGGACGCGCGAGCAGAAGGATCGGTGGTGGCTGAGCGAGGTGTTTCGCGGCGACATGGCCCAGCTCACACTGCGCTCGGCGATCACGGGGTTTTTGCTGGGCGGCGTGCTGAGCGCGACCAACCTGTACATCGGCGCGAAGACCGGCTGGACGCTGGGCGTGGGGCTCACGAGCGTGATTCTCGCGTTTGCAGCCTTTCGCGTCATGAGCGCGCTGGGCGCGCGTGACATGACGATCTTGGAGAACAACGCCAGTCAGTCCATCGCGACGGCGGCGGGGTACATGACGGGGCCGCTCATCAGCGGCATCGCGGCGTACATGATGGTAAAGAATGAGATCATGCCGTGGTGGCAGATGATGCTCTTCAACGTCGTGCTCAGCGTGCTGGGTGTGCTGGTCGCGTTTCCGATGAAGCGGCGGTTCATCAACGACGAGCAGGCGCCGTTTCCGGAGGGGCAGGCGTGCGGCGTGGTGCTCGATACGTTGTACACCAGCAACGCGGCGGTCGGGATCTTCAAGGCCAAAGCGCTGGTTGCGGCGGCTGTGTTTGCCGGCGCGCTCAAGTTCATCAGCGGCGAAGCGTACATGACGCTGCTGCAGGACAAGTGGCTGAAGCTCAAGCAAGTCACGTGGATGAGCGAGCATCTTGATGGTTGGTACTACAAGCTTGTCGCCGCGGGCAAGGCGCCGCTGCCGACGATCGCGAACATTGATGTGCGCAAGCTGGGGCTGTCGCCTTCGCTCGACCTGGCGATGTTTGGCGCGGGCGGGCTGCTCAACATCAAGTACGCGGTGAACATGATCGTCGGATTGCTCATCGGCTGGTGCATCATGGGGCCCTTGGCGGTGGTACAGGGCTGGGTGCAGAAGAAGGGCGTAGTGCTGACGCCTGATGCGACATTCAGCCGCACCGATGTGCTCAACGGCTGGCTCTTGTGGCCGGGCGTTGCGATGCTGGTGTGCGCCAGCATGGCCGCGTTCCTCGCCAAGCCGCAGGTGATCATCTCGGCGTTCCGCGGCGTCTTTGGGAAGAAGAAGGAAGGGCAGGATGTGCTGGCCCACATCGAAGTGCCGCTGTGGGTGTCGTGGGCAGGCGTGCCTGTCGTGGGCGCGATTGCGGTGTGGATGGCCCACGACTGGTTCGGAGTCAATTGGTGGCTGGGCGCGTTGTCGATTCCGCTCATTCTGCTCTTGACGCTGATTGCCGTCAACGCCACGGCGATGACGAGCATCACGCCCACGGGCAGCCTGAGCAAGATCACGCAGTTCACTTTCGGCGTGCTGGACCCCAAGCACCCGCAGACCAACCTGATGACCGCTCTCATGACGACCGAGGTGGCGAGCAACTCGGCCAACCTGCTGATGGACATCAAGCCGGGCTACATGCTGGGCGGCAAGCCGCGCCACCAGGCGTGGGGCCACTGCATCGGCATCATCGCCGGTGCGCTGGCGAGCACGCCGCTGTTCTTCATTCTGTTCCTTAACGGGCACAAGGACAATCCCTTCACCAAGCCGGCGGAGGCGCTGGCCGACAAGAGCGTCGAGCAGGTGCTCCTCGCCAAGCCCGATGAATTCAGCTTCATCGGAGCCGTGCAGTGGAAGGGCATCAGCGAGTTCATTCAGGGACTGACGGGCGGCGGCGGGCTGACAAACATCATTCACCCCAGCGCGTTGTGGGCGATGGTGATCTTCGCCGTGCTGGGCATCGGCTTTGAGCTTGTACGCGTCTTCACGAAGAACAAGAGTCCGATCTCGCCCGTGGCGATCGGGCTGGGCCTCGTGCTGCCGCCTGACTCGACGTTCTGGATGTTCTTGGGCTCGGCGTTCTTCTGGATCATGGGACGCATGTACAAGAACCGCAAGGAATCGATGGGCAACCTGCTGTGGGTGCAGACGCACGAACCCATCTGCGCGGGACTGATTGCCGGTGCGGCGCTTGTGGGCATCGGTGACATTCTGATCAACGTCTTCCTGCTGTAGGCCCGGCGTGCCGCCAGGCAGCGACGCGTGACCGCCGCGCCAAGCCTGCGCGCGGCGGCATGAGTGCGCGATCAAGAAAAACGCCCGCGGCAGGCGGGCGTTGGCGGGCAATCCGTGGATGCGTTCGCGACGCTCAACCACCGCGACGAAGGAAGACATCTCTGAGCTTCACGAGCTGCCGCCGCGCATGCGTTCAAGGCCTTCGGGGAACGGATAGCTGGGGAAAACGCCCACGTGGCCCATGCGCCACATCGTCGAGCTGGTGTAGACATCGCCGCGGAAGCCGCTTTCGTACATGACGCGGAGCACGTTTTCAAACGTGGGCTCCTGGTGGTCGCTATCGATGAGGCGGTTGGCCTTGGCATTCAAGAAGCTGACCGTCGCGGCGGGCTGACGTTCCTTGCGATCATGGAGCATCTTGTTAATCGTGCGGAAGCCGCGCGAGAGATCGTCGATCGTGAAGTGATTGCGACCCTTGGGGCGGAGCAGGGCGAGGATGAGGAGGCTGTCGAGGTCGAACTTGAGCACGAATGGCTCGCGATCGCCGCCGGCGTGGATCGCCGCGCTTTCCTGGAACATCTTGGCGTAGCTGGTCACGCTCTTGCTGGTCCACTGGCTGGTAGGAATGAGCTCCACAAGCTGTGCGATGATGCCGTGGCTGTTGTCGTGATCGTTCACGCCGCAGATGACAGTGCGGTAGCGGCCGTCGAGCAAGTCGCGGAGCAGGTCTTGGCCCCACATGATGCGGACGCGTTCGCCGGGGTTCTTCTTGCCATCACCTGGGAGCAGGCTGATGCGTTCCATCGCGACGCTGGGATTCACGAGGTGATCGGCGTCATCGTCGTAGAGACGAATGTCGGGCTTGGGAGCTTTGGGTGCTGGAGTCGCGGGCATGGTGACCTCCGTGCGAAAGTTGCTGAGCGGCACGCAACAGCCGCCCGGAACTGACACATGGTACCAAAAAGTGCGGATATGGTCGCGAGGAAACTGGACGATTTGCCGACATTGATCGAGGAATGTTGTGTTCCGCAGGATGAGTATGAGTGACGCGGCAGCATCAAATTCGCCGGACTCCCCCACCAACGTGGCAACGCCCAAGCCCCCTCGTGAGGCGGGGATTGAATGGCTGCGCGTGCTTGCGTGCATCGCGATTGTGGCATTTCACGCGAATCCGCGCGAGTGGCCCGTGATGATCTTCGGGCTTGAAGTATTCACGATCTTCACGATTGCGCTCAGCGTGCAGAGCGCGGGAAGACGCAGCCCCGCTGCGTTTGTGAAGGCACGGGCCGTGACACTGCTGCTCCCATGGGCGGTGTGGTGGCTTGCGTACGCCGGGTGGAAGTCAATGCTTGCGCACCGGGCGGGGCGAGACTTGTTCTCGTGGTTCGAGCCGTGGCGGCTGCTAGCAGGACCTGAAACGCATTTGTGGTTTCTCCCGTTCGCGTTTGTTGCGACAGTTGCCGCCGGACTGTGGTGCGTGACCAACCCGTTGCCGGACGATGCCCGCATGGCTCGACGCAGCGCCGTGGTCTGGAGCGTTATCGCAAGCGTGTTGCTGGTAGCGGCAAGCTATGCAACGCACGTGCAACTGGCGATCGAAGCGGCGGATGGCAGGGTCTTTCAGCCATGGCGACAGTGGATCACGGTGCTGCCCGCCGCGGTGATGGGCTTGGCGATTGTCCGCTGTCGCACACGTGAAGGGCACGACCGGACGTCGCTCGGGATGCTGTGGTCGATGGTGCTCACAGCCGCTGGTGTGAGCTATGTCGCGGGCTGGACGAACCTGGCACTGCCTTACGTCATCGCGATCACGTTGTGCATGGGCGGCCTGCGGATTCGGCACAACGCAAGCGAAGCTTTACTTGCGGCATCGGGGTTTACGTTCGGAATCTTCCTGCTGCATCCGATGCTGTTTGATGTGTGGTACTACATCACGGCGAAGATCAAGCTTGGCTCAGCGTTTGCGATCGGCACGCACGGGCACGCCGCGGCGATGGTGGTGTTTGCGGTGGTCATGAGCGGTGCGATTGTGTGGATCCTGCGCAAGACGCCGATACGTCGCATGATGTGACTTGCGTGATAGCTTTAGGTGTCGAGCGGCATGGCGAGCGGAGGCCGCTGCGGGTTCCACTCCCTGCGTTGCCGCTCGACGAATTCCGCTGTCGCACGGGATTTGCCCTTGAAGAGCGCGGCCCACTGCCATGCGTTGATGAACTCGCGGAGTTGCGGGTCGTTCAGGCGCTCTTCGCCTTTGAGCATGCTGCGGACGAAGCCCCACCACATGGCGGCACCGCCGATGATGAAGGGGCGCTTGGTCATGCGGAAGAGTGCGCTGGCGGTCATGTAGGCGAGTGTGGTGCCCATGAAGTACTGGCCGAACCCGTGGCGCATGCGGCCGGTGAAGATGCCTTTGTGGCTGCTGCCCATGGGGCGCAGGTGGGTGAAGCGCAGATCGGGCTCGTCCCAACTGCAGGCGATCCAGCCAAGCTGGCGGCAGCGGTGGCAGTCGATGCCGTCCCACATGACTTGGCGAACGAAGCCCCCCACTTGCTTGAATGCGCTGACGCGGTAGAACTTGGTCATGCCCGCGCTGGTTTCATCGCCCAGGAATTCGCTGACGAGCGGCGAGTCGGGGTCGTCGGGGTTGGTCGGCATGTAGGCCTTGCCGCTGCACGTGGCGATGCGAGGCTCGGCCTCCATGCGCTGGATGAGCGTTTCGAAGTAGCGCGGGGGGAGCTTGAGATCGAGGTCGATCTTGCAGAGGTAGGTGAACTCGCCGGCGTCGAGACGATCCTTGATGGCGCGGTAGCCTTCGTAGAAGGCTTCGATGACTCCCGGTCCGACTTTGCGTTTGCCGCGGTTGGCGCGGGTGACGATGAGAAACTTGTGGGGATGCTTGGTGGCGTAGTCGGCGAGGATTGCGGGTGTGTCATCGGTGCTGCCGTCGTCGACGACCACGATGAGCGCGGGCGGCACCGTCTGCGCGAGGATGGTGTCGAGCGTGACCCGCATGTAGCGGGCTTCGTCGCGGCAGGGGGCGATGAGGACGTAGGAGCGGTCAGACACGCGGTTGATTATCGGCTGAATGAGGGCGGGAGAAAAGAGCGGATAACCGAGTTGCGTGAAGTCTCGCGATGAGAACGACAAGCCCCGGCGTGGGTACGCCGGGGCTTGGGTTGTTTCGCGAACGCTGAGGGTAGAGGGTCGTCCTGAAAGGATGGCCCCCCTGAGAGATCAGCGCTTCTTGAGTTCGGCCAGAATGTCGCCGAGCAACTGCTGATCCTTGGTCGGACCGGCTGGTGCGGCCGCGGGCTTCTCGGCTTCGAAGCGCTTCTTGGCGGAGTTGTAAGCCTTCACAACCAGGAAGAGCACGAACGCCAAGATGAGGAAGTTGATGAAGATCGTGACGAAGTTGCCGTAGCGAAGGTTGATGGCTTCGGAGATGACCTTGCCATCGGCGCCGGCGGTGGCTTCACGGAGGGTGAAGACGGCCTTGCTGAAGTCGACCTTGCCGGCCAGACCGACGACGGGCATGATGATGTCTTCGATCATCGAGCTGACGATCTTGCCGAACGCGCCGCCGATGACAACACCGATGGCCATGTCGAAGAAGTTGCCTTTGAGCGCGAACTCCTTGAACTCACTGATGAGACCCATAGCACGATTCCTTTCTTGAACGCGTCCTTCCCGCGTTCGGATAGTCCCCCGGGGACTCGCAGACTTGTGCCTCGATCCAGCTCCAAGCAGGATGGGCACAACGCATGTCTGCCTGACTTAGAAGACCCACGACAACGTCGCGAAGTATTCAAAGTCGTTCTTCTTTTTGTCATCGCCCGGCGTGATGTCGTAGCGATTGGTGAAACCGAGTTTCAGAAACATGTTGGCTTCGGGATCAACAAGAATCTCCCAGCCGCCAGCCAGAACCCAGCGATAATCGGGCCATTCGCTGAAACTGGGATAGAAATCTCCGGTCAAAAACAGCTTCTGACGTTCGGTGAGCTTGTTCTCGTAGTCAAAGCCAAGATCGCCTTCGAACTGCGCCTCTTCATCAGCCTCGCCGCCGAACTCGTAGTTCACGCCAAGACCGGCACGACCGCGGAAGAGCACTTTGTCGGTCTTGATGAAGGTGTAGGTCGGACCGACGAAGTAACTTGCGCGCCAGTCCCACGCCTGAAACTCGTCGTATTCGAGACGGCCCAGCCAATACAAGCCCCAAGACGTGTCGGGCCAGATGTAGTCGTTCTTGACGAACGCTTCGCCGCGACTTTGGTTTTTCTCGTCATCCTGCTGAGCGTACTTGTAGCTGATGTTGGCCTTGGTCTCCATGTCGAGGGCCTTGCGTTCCGCGCCAAGACCGATGCGACCGCTGAAGTTGTCGGTATTGCCTTCGGCGCCGTTGATGCCGACATCGACATTGCGCTTCCAACCGCTGCCGAGCCACGACGCGAAGCCATCGGTCGTGGCGAGCTCAGGGGCTGCATCCACGGCCTGTGCAACATTCAAAGCTGCAACTTGCATGGCAACGAGACCACCGTGACCGAGTGCGGGTGCGGTATCGACGTGAACATTCGTTGTTCCATGCTGAGCCGCGGCGGTACTCGCGAGGCCGCCGGCGATTGCAAGGCCAGCCCGAACCAACGTGGCATGAGTGCCCACGGGAGCGCGTCGAGAAGACACAGCGGATCGAAGCAATTGAGACATTGTCTGGGACATCATCTGGGACATCATCTGGGACATCATCTGAGACATCATCTGAGACATCGTCGAGACTCCATTCTCCATCTGCCCGCGTCAACACATATCACGAGCGAGCGAGCCACATCGCGGCATCCTGCCAACGGGCTGCGAGTTTACTGGGTTCTGCGCATCATGCAAGGCAAAGGGGACAAACACACCGAATTTTCAGCGTCGAAGCGATACACGATGTCTGAATCAACAACCACCGTTCAGACAAGCTGCGTCAATCAACACGCAGGAAGAAGGCGATTGCGCCGACCTCATCGGCCGAGACGCGAACGGGAACCCAAGTGGTCTGCTGCTCGTTGAAATTGTCACTGCGGTAGCGATCATCGGTGTCGCGGTACCACACGGTGCCGGAGCGGTTGGAGCTGACTGGCTCCTGCACGATCTTGTCGGTCTTGCCCAGCACGCGGGTTGAGTAGACCACCATGTTCGCGCCCAGCTTCCGAGCGACTTCCGGCAGCGTCTGGCGCGGATCACCCACGCCGTCGGTGGTGCGGAACTGGCTATGTGCCACCACGGTGACACTTTGCGGCGACTGTGAAACCTGCAAGCCACGGAGCAGCTTGGCCTTTTCGGCATCGCGCTGTTCGCGGGTCCACTCGCTCACGTGGATATCGCTGCTGGAACGAGTCTGTTCAATTTCACCCAGCGTCGTTTGCAGACGATCCCACGCGATGTCACGGACGGTGACGGGCGCAGCCTTACCAAGCGGCGCGAGCGCAACGGTTCCATCACCGTTCGTCTGATCCAGATTCTGCTCCCACACCGACTGCGTGGCGCAGCCGGCCATGGACAGCACGAGACCAACCGCAACGAAGGAGCGGGCGATTTGCATTCCGCATTGTTCGCAGGTCGATGCCCCGACGCACGTACGCTTTTGGTGTGCGGATTGACGTCCTGACCACATTCCCCGAACTGTTCGCCCAAGCTTCCCCTGCCGTGCTGGGCGTTTCGATTCCCGCACGAGCCATCAAGGCCGGTCTGCTCACTGTCGAAGCAACGGACATTCGTGCATTCACGCATGACAAGCACAACAAGACCGATGACCGCCCGTTTGGTGGTGGTCCTGGCATGGTGATGACGTGCCAGCCGGTGTGGGACGCGGTCATGGCGGCTGAATCGCGTGATCCGCGTCCGGCCACGCGCATTTTGCTCACGCCGCAAGGCACACCGCTTTCGCAGCGCATCGTGGAAGACCTCGCTACCAAGCCTCGTCTGCTGATGCTCGCGGGGCACTACGAAGGGATTGACGAGCGCGTGATCGAGGCGCTCGATCCGATCGAGTTGTCCATCGGCGATTACGTTCTTTCAGGCGGTGAACTCGCGGCACTGGTGCTCATTGATGCCATAACGCGGCTGCTGCCCGGGGCAACCGGTGACGAGCAAAGTCCGCAGCAAGATAGCTTCGGGAACGTTGTGGTACCGCCCCAGGCCAAGGGCCGTGAAGCGACGACTCGGCGGCTGCTGGACTGCCCGCACTACACCAAACCCCGCGAGTGGCAAGGGCGCGAAGTGCCGCCGGTATTGCTGTCGGGTGACCACGAGAAGATCGCCGCGTGGAGGCTGCAGCAACGCATGGAACGCACATTTGTGCGTCGGCCTGACTTGCTTCATTGATGGACACCAACCGAACATCACCCTTCCCTGAACGACTATTGGCTCACGTTTGCGCTCGCTTGCTCGCTCCATCACCCCCGCCTATCATCCCAACCCGCCAAATACCGGCGGGACATGAGAGTTTGCACCATGAACCCGATCCTCGCTGAAATCAACAAGGCCGCCCTCAAGACCGACGTCCCCAGCTTCGGCCCCGGCGACATCATCAACGTGCACTTCCGCATCGTCGAAGGTGACAAGGAACGCACGCAGGTCTTCCAAGGCATCGTGATCAGCCGCAAGGGTTCGGGCATCAACGAGATGGCCACGATCCGCAAGGTTGTGGACGAAGTGGGCGTCGAGCGCATCTTCCCGGTGAACAGCCCGCTGGTTGCGAAGTACGATCTGGTTCGTCGCTGCGACAACCGCCGTGCCAAGCTGTACTACCTGCGTGACCGCGAAGGCAAGAGCCGCCGTCTGCGTGACCGCCGTCGCGGCATGAAGAACACATCGGTGATTCCGACCAACAAGGCCTAAGCCCACCAATGCACTTCACGAACGGACGCTCACTGCGTCCGTTTTTCGTTTGGTCGCATGCGACAAACCTCCGGTCTGCTCATGGTCAGCGTTCGCACCGTCGCGCTCTTTTCTGCTGCTCACCATCGGTCCGATTCTGGGCGACATCTTCGACGCCAAAGCTGTCTGCCCCATGAGTGGGAAAGCCGTTTTCGTGCTGGGTCACGCGATCTTCGCTGTTAGGCGGTTCTCGCGGGTTGATAGCGGCGAAAGGCGCGAAAGATGAATGAGACTGGGGCAGGGCGTATCTCGCGTTTGTGATCGTGTGGGGCTGTTTCGCACTCGCGCTGTTCATCGTCGGCCGCATTCCGGGCCTGACAACGCACTGATATTGCAGGAGCGGCTACCACTACACTTTGTATCGATGAGTCTGGAAGTCGTTGATCTTGGTCGCTTGCCTTATGCCGACGCATACGCCGTGCAGACCGCGACGCTGGATCGCGTGCTCGCATCACGGGACTCCGCCTCGCCACTGACGGGCGTGATCCTCACGGTTGAACATGATCCGGTCATCACCGTCTCACGCCGCGCGGGCGCGGCCGACCACATTATCACGAGCCGTGACACGCTCGCGCAGATGGGCATCGCTGTTGAAGAAACTGATCGGGGCGGCGATATCACGTATCATGGGCCCGGACAGCAGGTCGTGTACCCCATCCTCGATCTCAATGCGTTGAACCTCGGCCTTCACGCATACATGCGGCTGCTGGAACAAGCTGTGATCGACACGTGCACGGAGTTTGGCGTGCCGGCGCAGCGTGATGCGTCTGCGACGGGGGTGTGGGTGCCGATTGATCCGCGCAGTAGCCGAACTGTCGCAGGGGAGAGTGAATCAAACAGTCCCACACTTGCAAAGGTGTGCGCTATGGGCGTGCGCGTCCGTCGGTGGATCAGCATGCATGGACTTGCCATCAATGTGCGGACCGACCTGCGGCATTTTGCGACGATCGTTCCGTGCGGCTTGCATGGCCGGCCGGTGTGCAGCCTTGAAAGCCTTTTGGGTGCTGGGGCACCGACACTGCCGGAGGTACGCAGCGTGCTGGTGCGGACGCTGCAAGGCAGCATCGAGCGCCAACGGGAACACACGGTCGCAGAACGTGCACGCCGGGCGTGATGCAAAGCCGCCGCGTCAGTTCTTGATCATCTTTCGCACGGCCTCCAGCCGCTGCTGGTGAATCGCCTTGTCCGGCTCGAGCTTTGTCAACGCCAGGATGTGGCGTTCGGCCAGAGTGGGATTGCCCGCACGCAGCGCGATCGTGGCGGCGTGCTCACGAATCGTCGCGTCGTAGGGAGATATCTGCGTCGCACGCGTCACCTTCGCGATGGCTTTGTCCCACTGAGCCAACTTCGCGTACTGACGTGAGAGTTCCATCGCAAAGCTCGTCGAGTGCTGTTCGCGTGCATCCAGAAACTCCAGATGCGCAATCGCTCGCTCGGTGGATCCCGTCTCGGAGCTTGACAGCTCAAACCGCGCAAGCAGACGGTGCGGCATGGGATCCATCGGGCTCACTCGCGCGAGCGTGCGGAGCCTGTCAGCGATCTCCGGCGTGACCAGTTCCGTCCTGGGGTCTATCTCGCTCTTGATGTACTCAGCGAGCACAAACGGATTCTCAGGCTGCTCTTGATACCACTGGTCGAGCAACTCCTTCTTGAACTCCTCCACGCCCGCCTCGCCCAGCAACTGCTCGATACTCTTCTTGCTATCCGTTGGCACGAGCCCCCAGCCCTCCAGCCGTTCGCGAGCCCAATTCGTAAAGCTCTCGAAGAACTCCGCACGACTAACCTTCAGCACGCGTTGGAAAGCCTCTTCCTCACGCACGCCGGAGGCGTAGAGGTCCATCAGCTCCAGCACGCTGGTATCACCAAATCGCTCGATGATGTGGCGGTACATCCAAGCGCCCTGTGCATATGCCTGGGCACGATCCGTCGGCTTCTTGGGGCGCACGAACATCACGTTGATCGTGTCAAAGTCAAACCAGCGCTCTGCCTGCGCCGCCCGGGCGAGAATCTGCAGGCTGTTGATGTCATCGGGCGCATCTTCGAGATACACCGCGCTGGCTTCTGTAAACCAGTGCGGAAGCCTGTTCTTGGTGCGCGACAGCGTGACTGTGTGCACGTACTCATGTTGCAACACGCGTGCCCAGTCGTACGGACCGACCATGTGTCCGGGGCCACTTCGCGGCACTTCCATTGCAATGACAGGTCCCGTGGCCGCGGCGAATGTGTGGAGAGCGGGCATACCGGTGATGCGCGTTGCGAACCAGCGGTGATTGGGATAGAGCTCAATGACGGTCTTCTCAGCAGGCTTGTGACGAATGCCGCCCGAGCCATCGCCTGTCACGCGAACGAAAATGCGTTCCAGCGGCTCAAGCATCTCGCGAGCCAGAATCTCGTCGACTCCCGGCTTGTAGCGAATCACGAAGTGCTCGCTCTCGATCGTCGTGTAGCTCTCAATCTCCTTCAGCAGCACCGCACTGTTCTGAGCGCGAGTATTGAATCGGTCGAGCGCCAGCCCGCGATTCAGCGCGTCGCGTGCCGCATCGAGCTTGCCAGCTTGCAGTTCCGACAATCCCAGGTCAATCAGCGGTTCGGCCCACTTGGGACTGCGCTCGCTGGCGATCCGCAGAAGTCTCGCAGCGTCTTCATACTGCCTTGCCGACGACAACGCCTTTCCGGCGACAAATGCCGGCAGTGGCGATGCGGGCGCGAGCTCGTCGTACTTGGCGAGTAGTTCATCCGCCTTGGCGAAGTCAAAGCTCATCGCTGTCGCAGCGACTTCAAGCGCCCGAGCCTCGCGGTGCGTCGGCATCGCGTCGAGCAACGGACGAATCTCACTGAGCGCAGCCGCACCTTCGATCTGCCGCAGCCGGGTGTACGTGCGAATCATGCGGCCCAGCGGGCTTGGCGCGAAGGCCGCGCTCTCATCAGGCACGTCGTTGGTCGCCAGCATGTCGAGCGTCGCGGCGATGCGTTCCGCGCGATCGAAGTCAAACGCATCCGCGCTCATGCGTCCCAGAACGTACCACGCTTCAGCGACGCGCGGATTCAGTTCGAGCGTTGTCTGGAGCGCTTCTGCCGCAGCTGCGTAGTCGTCCTTCTCGTACAGCAGCAGAGCTTCGGCGAGCGGCACACGCCAGTTCATGCGATCGACGGCATCACGCGCCCGCGCCAGCATATCGAGCGTCTGCTGATACCCGATTGTGCCTTCTCCTTCCGCGCCACGCCGACGCGCAAGCAGAATCTGTGCGCGTGCGATATCCGCCAGGGCATCCGCGTCTTCCGCATGTTGCGAGCCGGCATTTGCGAGCGTTGCAAGCTCAACTTCTGCATCAGCAAGCCTGCCCAGATCAATCAGTGATTCTGCTCGAAGCCGAGACGCACGAGGCGAGTTGTCGCCCGCGATGGCATCGATCGCGACTTGTGGCTGACCCATGCGTACCGCGATCTCCGCTCGGAGCGTCGCGGGTAGTGATGCATCACTCAGCGCGGAGCTGCTCGTATCGCCGCGAAGCAAGGCCGCTGTTGCGCGCGTCGAAGCGTCGCTGAGGTCTTCATTCGTCCACTGGCCATGACGAATACGCAGCGCCGCCCGCTCTGCGTCCTTCAAGTAATCCTGATCAAGCAACTGCTGCACCGACTCGTCGAGGGCGGGCAGCGGCATAGGCCTTGGCCCTTGCGCTGGCACCGGCTGCGTCACCTCGGGAGTCACCATGGGCTGCGCCGTCGCGCCGCCAGCGCATAGCGCAAGCCCAAGCACGAACGAAGCAACCACTTCCACACGCAGGCGACGAGCGAACTTCATGTCTGTTTATTCGACGTTTCCACCTGATTTGTTTGCGAGATTCGCAGCACCAGTCACGAATAACTCACGATTCCGCCGCGATCTCAGCGGCCAGCGACTCAATCGCACGCGTGAGAATGCGAATGGACTGCAGATACTCAGCCAAGACCAGGTGTTCGCGCGGGGTATGATCGAGACTGCTGTCGCCCGGACCGTACGCCGCGATCGGACACTTCCACACGGGAGCGACGACATTCAGATCAGCCGTGCCAGTCTTGAGCTTGGGCTGGGGACGCTCACCCAGCTCACGAATCGCAGCGCTGAGCGCTCGCACAACTGCATCGTTGCGATCGGTGGCAAACGCGAGTTCGTGGCCTTCACATCGCAGTTTCAGTTGACTGGTCCCTGCTTGCTGAGCGACAACTTCGCCCAGTTGGTTCTCCAGTTCCATCGGATCGATCCATCTGGGCAATCGAAACCCCGCGACACACGCCGCGCGATCGTGAAGGCCATCCGACTCGCTTCGCAGGTTGCGGAGGGTCGCTTGAATCGTCTCGAACGCACCCGTGTGCCCGACGTTCAGAGACGCCACACGCTCCTGCACCGCTCCCCACAACCGTACCAAATCATCACAAGCGCTGCGATCCGGCCCTGCGGTGTGCGCGTTGTCGCGAGCCACGTGCACATGCATCACCAGGCGACCCTTATAGCCCAGCGTCACACCTGTGGTGCCGCTGGGCTCACCGATGATGCACGCCGCGGGCCGCAGTCTTGGGGCGATGTACCGAGCGCCGGGCGACAGAGGCGTCTCCTCCCCCACTGCTCCGACGACGCGAAGCGTCACACCATCAGGCAGTACAGCTCGCGAAGCAGCGACCAGGAATGCAGCGAGCGGCCCCTTTGCATCCACGCTTCCTCGACCATGCAACACGCCCTCTCGAATCGCAACTGGAATATCGCCCGGCACCGTATCAATATGGCCCAGCAGCACGATTTCTCGTACTGGCGCTATCGACCGAGCTGCGGCAGCTCGTACCGCGTGCCCGTTGCCCGCTTCGTCGATCTCAACGTCAAGCCCCATCGCTCGAGCATGCCGTGCGAACACACCGACTGCGGCGGATTCATCGCCCGACACGCTTGCGGTCGCAACGAGATCACGCACCACGGCAATCGCCTGCGCATCAAGAGCGTGCTGAATCGGTGAGTCGTTGATGGCATTTGCGAAGGTCACAACATCGCTCCCTCAAACACCGTGCCCGCACCTTCACGAGCCCGCGTGAGTGCGTTGGCGCCATTCGCGCTGCCAATCACGATGCGACCGACACCACCCAGCAAGGCTTCCTCCGCGGCGAGCACCTTGTTCTTCATGCGTCCCTTTGCAGCATCGCGCACTGTTGCAAGCGTGTCGCCACTTGCTCGTGCGATCAGGCTCCCCGCATTCGCAGGATCGCGCAGAACACCAGGCACGTTGCTCAGCAAATACAGCTCACTCGCTCCCAGCGCCGCTGCGGTTCGGGCGGCCGCACGGTCCGCATCTACGTTGATGGCGGTGCCCTCATCCGTGATAGCGGGCGGCGTGAGCACGGGCGTACGCCCATTGGCGAGCAGCATTTGCAGGAGATCATGATCGACATGTTCGACGGTGCCGGTCAGATCATCACGAATGATGACCGTGCGCCCCTCTTCAATAGCGCGAATGGCATCCTTGCGCTTGCCGCGCCAGATGCCGCCGTCGATGCCGGACAGACCAATCGCATCGACGCGTTGCGCACGGAGTGATTCGACGATGGCCTTGTTGATCTTGCCGCAGTAGACCATCTCGAAGATCTCAAGCGTCGCACGATCCGTCCGCCGACTGGTGTGCCCGCTTGGACTCGTGATAAAGCGCGCCTCGACGCCCAGACGGGCCGAGAGCACGTTGGTCTCGTGCGAGCCGCCGTGAACAAGCACCACTGGCTGGCCACTGCGGACAAGTTGCGCGATCTCAGCGAGAATCGGAGCGATCTCAATACCTTCGCCGCCGCCGATCTTGATAACGATGGGTGATGTGTGCATGCTGTCGATCCGTCAAATGGGGTGAAGACCGGGGAAAGTGAGACCGAGCGTTTCAGGCAGGTCCAGAGCCAAATTCATTGCTTGCACCGCGCTGCCGGCGGCGCCCTTCATGAGGTTGTCAATCGCACTCATCGCGATGATGCGGCCACTGCGTGGGTCGATGTCAAAGCCCACATCGGCGTAGTTGCTGCCCGCGAGAATCTTCGGATCAGGCAGTCGGTGCAGGCCCGTCTTCTCCGCGACCAATCGCACAAACGGCTCGTTGGCGTAGGCCGCGCGATAGAGCTTCCAGAGTTCTTTGCTTTCGACACGGCGCGTTGGGATGACGTGGGCGGTGCACGACACGCCTCGGACCATTTCGATGGATGTGATGCTCACGTCGAGCTGCATAGGTCCCAGTTCCTGCAGCACTTCACCCGTGTGACGATGCCCAGCTGTGGAATACACACGCACCGCGCCGCTGCGTTCAGGGTGGTGCGAGCCCTGCGTCGCTTCGGCTCCGCCCTCGCTGCTGCCCACCTTGATATCACAGATCACGCGTTCAATCAGCCCCGCGCGAGCGAGCGGCATCAGCGCGAGGTTCATCGCAGTCGCGTTGCACCCCACGCCACTGATCAGTCGCGCCCCTGCGGACTCGCGAATGCGTGTACGCGACAGTTCCGGCAAGCCGTAGATCGCCGACGCCAGCCGTGAAGGAGCCGGGTGCTCACTCTCGTACCAGGTGCGATACGAAGATGCATCACGCAATCGAAAGTCCGCCGAGAGATCGATCACAAGCGGAGCCAGGCGTGACCACTGGTCAATCTGCTTCGCTGCTTCGCCATGGGGCATGCAAAGGAAGAGCACATCACACGGCTCTAATTGATCGGGCGTCGTGAAGAGCAGTTCGCCTCGCCCGCGAAGGTTGGGGTGACTGCGGTGTATGGGCTGGCCCGCGAGTGAACGCGATGTGACGCTCGCAACACGTACATGCGGATGGTCGAGCAGCAACCGCAACAACTCGCCGCCCGTGTAACCGGCGGCGCCGATGATGGACGCCGACTTCATCGCGCAACCTCCCTGATCCCGCGTGAAGCCACAAGCAGCGCGTGATCCGCAACCAAGCCGGGAATGTCCACACCGCTGGTGATGATGCTGTTGCGAAACTCCATCGAATGATTGATCTCATTCACGAGGTAGCCGCGGCGCGGGCACTCGAGAATGTCGATGGCACACACGTCCGCATGCACACAAGCCGCGGCATTGATACAGATCTGAGCCAAATCCGCCGGCACTTCAAGCCCCGCTGCCGTGGCTCCGCGAGCGGTGTTGGTCACCCAGTGTGCGCTGCTGCGCGTAATGCCTGCGATGGCGCGACCACCCACGATGAACACGCGAATGTCGCGTCCGGGCTTGTCGATGTGCTCTTGCACGTAGTACACATGGTGGTGCACGCCTCCCAGCGTGTCTCGGTGCTCGATAATCGCCTCCGCCGCGTCGCGGTCATTTACGCGCGAAACGAGGCGTCCCCATGAACCGATCGTGGGCTTGAGCACTGCGGGATAGCCGATGCGTTCGATGGCGATCAGAGCGCCCTCGGGGCTGGTTGCGACGAGTGTGCGAGGCGTGGGAACATCCGCCGCCTCCAGCGCCAGGCTTGTGCGAAGCTTGTCGCTGCAAAGCTCGATCGCACGAGAGCTGTTCATGCAGGGCACGCCCAGATGTTCAAGCATGCGCACCGCCGTCAGCGAGCTGGTCAGGCTCAGCGAGCGGTCAAGTACCAAGTCGTACTCGCGCCACTGCGCCGCGTCACGAGGATCAAACACGATGTCACGGAGGTCGATGAGATCGACGTGCGCGCCACGGGTGATGAGGGCGTCGGCGAGGTGACGTTCTTCGATGCGAAGACGGGTATGGAGAATGGCGATGCGCATAGGAAGCTCAAAACCGAATGAGTGAACTGAGAAGAAGGCGAGAGAATCGAAAAACCGGCGGGGCGGCGAGTGTCAGAGTTCCGTGAGGTTCTCGCGTGCGATATGTGACGGACACATGCACACGACCCCTTTCCCCCGCACGCCCGCGCCGGTTCTGTGGCGATAGATCAGCGTGCTTACTCGCCCCAGTCTTCTTCAACTTCCGGCGCGAGGGCGAGCTCAATAGGTGCCGTGTTCACTACTTCAAGTTCCACACCGCACGACGTGCAGCGCACAACCTGCGAGCGAAGCGGCGGACGATCAAAGCGAATCGCGCCCTCGCACTCGGGGCATGCGCAACCGGTCGATGTAGTGCTCTGCGTCGCGGTCTGTGTGGGCGATTGCGTGGTCGTTGCGGGAATCATGTGAGGCTCCTTGAGCGGAAAAGCAGTCGAAAATCAAACGAAAAAAGCCCCCAGACACAGCGTCCGGGGGCTTACGAGTCGAGCGTGAATGTCTGAAGAAACTCAGACCATCTCGACCAACGTGAACACCCGGACGCTCTTGGCGCCTTTGGCTTTCACGTTGGTTTTGACAGTGCGGTTCAGCATGACGTGGAGGAAGTATCGACCATGTGCGACGCGCAGTCAAGAAAGTCGTTCCACAATTTATTGCGACACCGCTCCATGTGAGCGTTGTGCAGACACCATGTGATGCTCGCGTGCGCACAGATCGCGCACCCGCACAGGGCCTCGATCAACCCACCTGAACTAGCGAGCGAAGCCGATCCACACCGACCACTCCCCTACCGTTCAGCATGGACCTGTGGGCAACGAAACGCGAGCAAGCACGCAGCGGCGTGGAACCGCTCGCAGTGCGCATGCGCCCGCGCACGCTCGATGAATTTGCAGGCCAGCAGCACATACTGGGCCCGGGCAAGTTGCTCCGCCGCATGCTCGCTGCCGACACCGTGACGAGCATGATCTTCCACGGTCCACCCGGTACCGGCAAGACGACGCTCGCGGAACTCATTGCGAAGCACACCAAACGCCACTTCGTGCGTGAGAACGCAGCGCTCGTCGGCGTGAAACGCATTCGCGAGGTCTGCGACGAATCTGCAAAGCGTCTTGAGTTTGAGAACAAACGCACGATCCTGTTCCTCGACGAAATTCATCGCTTCACGAAGAGCCAGCAAGACGTGCTGCTGAGTGACGTGGAACGTGGTCTGATCACGCTGATCGGCGCGACGACGGAGAACCCGCTCTTTGCCGTCAATTCCGCCCTTGTCTCTCGCTCCACGCTGTTTCGTCTTGAATCGCTGAGCGAAGCAGACATCATCGGCGTGCTCAAACGTGCGATCGCAGATCCAGATCGCGGCTACGGCAGGCTGTCCATCACCGTCACGGATGATGCACTCGCCATCTGGGCGAAGAAGTCCGACGGCGACGCCCGCCGCGCGTTGGGAGCGCTCGAAGTCGCTGTACGTAGCCAGGAGATCAACGAGGGATCCAAAACCCAAACCGCCACGACAGACGAAAACGCCTCGACTTCTACTTCACTCCGTCACACCGTCACTTCGTCACTTGTCATCGACGCCGATGTCGCTCAGGACAGCATTCAGCAGAAAGCCGCGGTCTACGACGCATCCGGCGACCAGCACTACGACCACGCGAGTGCGCTCATCAAGAGCATTCGGGGCAGCGACCCCGACGCGGCTCTCTACTGGCTTGCACACATGCTCAATGCGGGTGAGGATCCTCGCTTCATCACGCGCCGCCTTGCCATCCTCGCGAGCGAGGACATTGGCAATGCCGATCCGCGCGCCATCATGATCGCGAGTGCGTGCTTCGACATTGTCGAACGGATTGGCATGCCCGAAGCACGCATCACGCTGGGGCAAACTGTGACATATCTCGCGCTCGCACCCAAGAGCAACGCAAGCTATGTCGCCATCGACGAAGCCATGAATGATGTCGCCGAAGGGCGCACCATTCCGGTGCCCATGCACATCAAGGACGGCAACGTGCGCAAGGCAACCAAAATGAGCGTGAAAGACGCTCGCGCCGCAGGCGGAGAAGGTTACAAGTACGCCCACACCGACGGCACCCGCGATGACAGGCTTGGCATGATCGGCCTGCAAGACTATTTGGGCGTCGACAAGAGCTACTACCGCCCAACTGACAGCGGCTACGAGAAGCAGCTCGCCGAGGCACTCACCCGCGCCAAGCAAGCGCGGTCTCCGCAAGGTGGGCCGCCCCTGGGCGGCGGCAGTCTTCCAACGTAATCATTTTTCGCCCTTCGTGCCCAGTTGATCCACTTACCACCTGCTTCACCACATGGCCAGCGCACCACGTGCCAGCGGCTCGCACTGCCTTACATACTTTTCGCTCCACCCATCGCCCGACACAGTGGGCGTTGTGTTTGCATCAATGATCACCGCTTCGCCCTGGTGTATCACGAAGTCAATCTTGCCGTAATCCAGCCCAAATGACCGCCGCCACGCCTCCACACTCGGAGGCGGCGTGCTGAACTCCTCCAGCGCTGCGTTCACGTTTTTCACGTACGGATCAGTTCCTCGCAGAACGCGTCCTAATCCCGCGTCACCCATGGTGATCCACATCCGCATCACGTAGTTGCCCGATTCATCCCGCTCAGGGAGAAAACGCTCCACGACGAGATGCGGATTCGCCCATACTCCACGCGGCACCTGGCGCATGTGTTCAAACAGGTAGTAGCGTGTCAACGTCCGAGCCCAACGCAACACGTGAATCTCCCGTTGTGCCGCAAACGTCAGCCGGTGACGCAGGCGATCAACCAAAGTGGGCCCAGACTCACGCGAAAAGCGATGATCGGAAAGCCCACCGCAGTTACCCACCGTCTTCACGATGACAGGACCGTCCCACGCGTCGCTTCGTCCAAGCAACTGCGCCGATACCGCTGTCTTGCGAATATCGCGTACACGCCGATTGATCACGCGCGGATGGCGCTGCAGCAATGCCCATGTCGCATCATCCAATCGCGAGCAATCCACGTGCGGCATCACAACATCCGCCGCTAAGAGAGCGTCTTCATGGCCGCGCACGCCGTGCACGACATCCACGCGCACACCCATGGCGCGCCAATTGGCGATGATGGGCCAGATTCGATAGTGCAGCCGGTCCGCGTCGTGCTGAAGGGGATGCATCAACACGGCAATGGAACGAATCATGCTCATACGCTGCACGCGCATTGTTGCGGCTTGCGACTCTCTCACGTTGGTTTCGACACCCATACCCATGTCCCTTCCCAGCGACCATCCCGACGCCAAACGCAACCTCCGACGGGATGTGCTTGGGCGCCTTAGCGCGATGGCACCCGCGGCTCGCGATGAAGCAACCACCGCGCTGCTTGCTCGCCTGCAAACAACGTTTGCGAGCGCTCGCATGCTCATGGCCTACCTCGCGGCGGGCCACGAAGCGAACCTGGGTGATTTCATCACCCGCCGCCTCCAGCTCGGCCAGCCCCTGGCACTCCCCCGGGCCGACTGGATCACGAACAAGATTGATGCCGTTCTGGTGCACAACTTGTCGTCAGATTGCGAGGTCAGTCGTTACAGCATTGTGCAGCCGCGTGCCGATCTTCTACCTCTGGCACCCGCGCAGCTCGATGTCGTGCTGGTGCCGGGAGTTGCGTTCGACGCTACAGGCGGCCGACTGGGCCGCGGCGGCGGGTTCTACGACCGGTTTCTGACCCAAATCAGAGACCAGCTAGGCGTCACGATCGCCGGCGTCTGCTTTGACGAGCAGATCGTGGATTCTGTACCGATGCACGCGCATGATGTGCGCGTTGGTATGATACTGACACCGACGCGGACGCTCGTGGTCCGTGCGAACAACTGAACCGGGATGGACCCCGCCTGCGCGCTCGCGTCGCGCCGGCTTCTCAAGGAAGGGAAGACTCATGGCTCTGCCGTCGCAAACTGATCACCAGAACGAAAACAGCCGCAGTGTCACCGGACAATCCGGCAACACCAACGCCTCCAAGATTCTCCTTGTTGTCGCCGGCATCACGCTGCTGGGCGGCGGTGTTTACGCGCTCAGCAACTTGAACAAGCAGCAGAAGGCCGATGCGGCCAAGGTTGACGCGACCAAGGCGACGGAAGTCGCTAACGCGGCTGGTACGGCCAAGCCCATCGGCACCGAAGCGGCTGTTCCCGGCGCGACCACAACTCCCGCGGGCACCACGCCCGTGACGACACCGGCTGGCACCACGCCAGGAGCGGCTGTTCCCTTTGGCAACCAGCCGACCACCACGCCTGCGCCGACAACCGTGGTCCGCACGGATGTCAACACTCCCGTGGCCGTGCCAGCCAACACGACGCCCGGCGCAACGCCCACCGCGCCCACGGGTACTTCGACCCCAGGCACCACGACCACAACGACCGGCACCACCAACCCTGTGCCAGCGTCGGTAACGACCAACCTCACGGTCCTGCAACTCATCCAGCAGGGCGACACTGCCATGGCCAGCAACAAGCTGGTTGAGGCTCGTTCCGCATACAGCCGGGCACTGCTGGACCGCGATGCGAGCGACGCCGACAAGGCAGCTCTCCGCACCAAACTCACGACGATCAACCAGGACCTCGTCTTCGGCACGCGTGTCGAGCCGGGTGACAGCCTCGTCGAAAGCTACAAGGTCGCTCCGGGTGACAGCCTGGTCAAGATCGCTCGCAAGCGCGAACTCGCGACCGACTGGCGCCTCATCCAGCGCGTCAATCGCATCAACAACCCCAACGCCCTCCGCGCCGGCCAGACGCTCAAGCTCGTCAAGGGTCCCTTCCACGCTGTCGTCAACAAGAGCGCGTACCGCACTGATCTCTTCGCTGGCGCGCCCGACGATCCGGCCAACTGGCTGTTCATCAAGAGCTACACAGTCGGCCTGGGCGAAGGCAATAGCACCCCGGTCGGCAACTACGTCATCAAGAAGAACAGCAAGCTCGTCGATCCGCCGTGGGTCAACCCCCGTACAGGCGAGCGCTTCGCGAGCAACGACCCCAAGAACCCCATCGGCGAACACTGGATCGGCTGGCAAGGTGTGGGCGACAGCACCGTCAATCAGGGCTACGGCTTCCACGGCACCATCGACCCTGCCAGCATCGGCCAGCAGATGAGCATGGGCTGCGCCCGCATGAAGGCGGAAGACGTCGCCGAACTCTTTGACCTGCTTGTTGAAGAAGTCAGCGTTGTCCGCGTGCTGCCGTAACGACTGGTGGGCTGCTGCTCCGGGAGGCAGTATTCCAACACCACACAAATCGTAACGAATGAGAAAACGCCGCCAATAGCGGCGTTTTTTCATGCCAGCGCCAACGCACTCGGCATGTGTGGAGCACGCTGCTGCGTTCGCGCCGCGTGCAGCACATCGGCCATGGCCTGCATTTCCGTCGGGCCGCCCGCCAGTCGCACGTAGAGCCCGGGCCACTCCGCTCGCGTAGGGTCTTCCACACGCACGACACCACGATTGACATCAAGAGTCACTCTTGCCAGCGTCAGATCGAAGCTGCTCTGCTGTATGCGTGTCCGCCGAAACATCCGCGACTGAAACACATCGATACAGCCAGGCATCACGCGAATCGTCACAGGGTTGAATGACGCCACAAGCGCCCACGCGCACCACATGCTGACAACCACAGGCCAGAATCCGATGCGCATACCCGGTATCGTGCTCATGGCCGCCAGAATCGTGATGAAGAGCACAATACCAACGACCGACTTCAGCACGCCTTCAAACCAAGGTTCTCGCTTTGAGACTCGTGGGACCGGCATCACACGCCTCGCACTCGCCGCGAGGTCTTCGATTGCTTGTGCAAATCCGTACACTCCCATACACTCGAGAAACACGGGCTCGCGCATCTCATCCGTTGCGGGCAGATACCCCAGCACCTTTGCAATATGCTCGCGATCTCCAATCACGCGCAACCTTGCAGAGGGATTGGCTCGCCGAACGTCAATCGTGGCGACCCTGCCGCTTGCGGGCCCCTTGGCAGACATGCGTCGTCGCCACGCTGTGCCACTGACGACACCGCCAACGATGATGGCAAGCGGAATCGCCAGCCACATCCAGTCCGTTCCGAATCGCTGAACAAAGACCGTCGAAAGGCCCGTCACGGTGACGAGCACAAACACAAGCCCAATCGCGAGCAGCAGCGATCGCGGCAGCATTGGCACGAACCACTCAGACACCATGCCCAGCGAACGCGGCCATTCCGTGAAGTCCCGCGTCCGCGTCAGCACGACCGGTTCGAGACCGTCCCCCAGATCAAACGGCTGCGCCCACTCACCTTGATCATTCCCCGCATGCATGCGCGACTGTATCGTTCTGCCAACTATTGAGACAGACGATCCGTCGGGAGTGACTGCAACTCGCCCCGCCCTCTTGCTGCGCCCACGACGGTTCTCGCTAGATCATCCTCGTGCCGAATCGAAGCGGCTTCAATGCGCAACGTCTTTCCATCGGCCTGCGTGATGAACATGACTCCTCCCGGCATGTACATGCGTAGCCGCGCGGTGCGTAGATCAAAGGCGTGACGTTCGACCAAACGACGCCCCAGAAGGTCGTAGCGCAAATGCTCCAACTGGCCTGGCGACACTCGCACATAGCAGGGCCATAAAAACACCATGGGTAGCCATCCAAGACCAGCCGCCGCTACCCAATCCCAAGCTCCCTGCAGCGACCAGATCGTGCCCATATTCGCGCTGCTGCGCAAACCACTCAGCAGGGCGAGCGACAGTGCTGAACCAAGCAACCAAAGACCCAGCACATGCAAGATGGCTTTTGCAGGCCAATCGCCCCAGATTCGATACACCTTGGGCTCAAAGAAACCGTCATCCACACGCTCACTGAAGACTGCTTCGAGGTCCTTGCGTTGCCCCGCCACCGCGATCCGATATACATCCTGATCATGCCAGTGGGTTGCATAAACAGCTTGAGGCAGCGGCGATCCCCGCTTCTGACGCTTGTTTCGCCACAGCGGCGGCAGCACGATCAACATGAGAAATGGCGTCATCTGCAACACAAACCAACCCAGCTCTTGCACACGGACGATGATGTACGCCGGTACCAGTCCGGTTGCGCCTAGCAAGTGACCGATCACCATCAGCCCAGCAAATGCCGTCATGGCGACAGGCCACTTGGAGGCACGATTAAGTTCCACGGGCTTGAGACGTTCCGTGTGCAACTCGTTGTCATACACCAGCAGCGGATCACGGGAGAAGTCTGATGTTGATGGTGGCGAAACAGCGTCTAACGCCGAAGCAGGCGCGGCATCAGCATTCCCTTGTTCGTTCGTTTGCTCTGCGTTCATGGCAGCCCACCTCAACCTCACGCAACGCTAGCCCACCAACGCATCATCCGGCAGCGGGCTGTGATCGCCTTCCCACCGCGCTGCCTCAAACAGTGACCGCGCCAACTCGGTATTTGGTGCTCCCCACTGGTTGAGTTGCACCACAAGCGTCCGCTCTGCGCTTTCCGCCGGGTGCACAATGACCGTCATCGATCGCAAATTGACGAGCAGCCTCGCAGCTCGCAAGTCGATTCTCCGCACGTGCGGCGCACCTGATCCCAACAATCCGTACCGCACGACATCCAGCCGCCCCGGCGAAACCCGCAGATACGTCGGCCAGGTCCACATGAAAGGAAGCGTCATCAAGCACATGATCGCCCAGTAGTCCCAGGGACCGATGAGCGAAATGCCCATGTTTCCGCGAAGCTGTATCCGGTACCACGTCCACACGATACTTACCAACACGATCCCGACAATCCACAGCGTGTACCACCGCCCCGCCGGCGCTGGCACCGCGGCACGCAGCGCGAAAATTCGCGGCTCAAAAGACTCCTCACTCAGAGGTGTCTCGTACAGCACGCGATACACATCCCTCCGCGTCGCGACCAAACGCAGCCGGAACGTATCGTCTACAAGTTTCGGGAGCGCAAGGCCGAAGTCCTTCGGCAACCGCCCCGTTCTGCGTCGCCACATACCGATCGCAAAGACGATCCCACCCACAACCGCGCCGGCGACTCCCATCCAAAACGCCTGCACAGCGAGGAGGCGGCCGATCGCCGTGCCCACCACAAACCCCAACGACACAAAGACACCGACCACGAAAAATATGGGAAGCCGCAGCGTTGCCAGGGTCTCAGACTGATCCGCTGTCAGCTGCCGCTGCTCGGCAGGTGATACCTGATCCGTCGCTGCAAACACATCACGTCGCACATCAGTGACGCCGGTACCGGCCGTCAATTCTGCGTTCGCAACCCCGAAAGTTGTCACTTCACTCGCCACCACGCGGGGACATATACGCGTCGACGCTCGGACAGTTGCTTTGTCTGGAATTTGAATGGGTTTTTACAGGGATTTACACTACCGGTTCATCAGCCCCGGCATCAGCCGTACAAACCCAACGCTGTTGCGGCCGCCAACAGCTCGCGAACCTGCATGAATCGTGTCATTGCGTCCCGCCCACGCAGTCCCGAATTTGCTCAATTTCGCCCTTGTTTTCCGATAGTTTCCGGCGTTGTTGCGACCGTAGCGATCCTACGCTTGCAGGCTGCGACTACATACATTCTCACGCCGCTTTCACTCCGCTACATCTCGCCCGGTTTTCTTCACCTCGCGTGCCATGTTTTGTCCCACCGATCCCTAACGACTCTTTTCGCCTTCACACCATGCCTAACCCTCCCTCCACTCCTGCCGCGTCTGACACGAAGAGCACTCCTGCCGAAGTCGTCGGCGCGGAGATCAAGTCGGATGTCAAGACCGAACCCAAAATCGGCGCGACCGGCAGCAACTATGGCGCAGATCAGATCCAAGTCCTCGAAGGTCTCGACGCGGTGCGCAAGCGCCCTGGCATGTACATTGGCGGCACCGGCCTCAACGCCCTCCACCACCTCGTCTACGAAGTCGTCGACAACTCCATCGACGAGGCCATGGCAGGGCACGCCACGATTGTCGACGTCACCATCCAGGCCGACGGTTCCTGCAGCGTCGTTGATGACGGCCGCGGCATTCCCACCGGCCCAATGAAGCACGAAGATCCCAACCTCAACGGCAAGTCCGCCATCGAGGTTGTGCTCACCAAACTCCACGCGGGCGGCAAGTTCCAGCAGGAAGGCTCCGCGTACAAAGTCTCTGGTGGCCTGCACGGCGTGGGTGTCTCCTGCGTCAACGCACTCTCCACGTACCTCACCGCCGAGGTCTACCGCGACAACGAAATCCACACCATCACCTTCGAACGCGGCCGCGTCAGCGAGCCCCTCAAGAAAGTCGGCGCGATCCCCGCGAGCGCTGCGCGCAAGCGTGGCACAACGGTCACGTTCCAGCCCGACCCGACGATCTTCCCCGAAACCCGCTTCGACTACAACACCCTCGCCAATCGCCTGCGCGAACTCGCGTATCTCAACCCGGGCGTCGCGCTGCGCCTCACCGACGAACGCGTCGGCCCAGACGGCAAAATCAAGAGCGAACTCTTCAAGGCCGACAAAGGCCTGCCCGAATACGTCGAACACCTCATGACCGGCAAAGCCGCCGTGGGTGAACTCGTCTACTTCAAGCGCGAGGATCCCGCGCAAAGCCTTATCGCGGAAGTCGCCTTCCAATACAACGACGGCTACAACGAATCGCTCCTCTCCTTCGCGAACAACATCAACAACGTTGACGGCGGCACGCATGCGCAGGGCTTCAAGGTCGCCCTCACGCGCACCATCAACGGCTACGCCAAAAAGAACGGCATCATCAAGGACAAGGACCCCGTTCCAAGCGGCGAAGACCTGCGCGAAGGCCTGGTCTGCATCGTCAGCGTCAAGCTGCCCAACCCAACCTTCAACAACCAGCCCAAGGAAAAGCTCCTCAACCCTGAGATCGAAAGCTTCGTGAGCGGCGTCGTCAACGAAGGCCTCGACCGCTGGCTCGAAGAACACCCCGCCGAAGCCAAGAGGTTCTGCATGCGTGGCATCATCGCCGCGCAGGCTCGTGAAGCAGCCCGCAAGGCTCGCGAACTGACGCGCCGCAAGAGCGCTCTCGACAGTGGCAGCATGCCCCACAAGCTCGCCGACTGCAAAAGCAAGCAAGTCGAAAACTGCGAACTCTTCATCGTCGAAGGTGACAGCGCAGGCGGCAGCGCCAAGCAAGGTCGTGACGTTGAGTTCCAAGCTATCTTGCCCCTCAAAGGCAAAGTGCTCAACGTCGAGAAGGCCCGCATTGACCAAGTGCTCAAGTTCGAGGAAATCCGCACGCTCATCGCCGCGCTGCGCGTGGGCATCGGCGTCGAGTTTGACATCAGCAAGCTGCGGTACGGCAAGATCATCATCATGACCGACGCCGACGTCGACGGCAGTCACATTCGCACGCTGCTGCTCACATTCTTCTTCCGCCAGATGCCCGAGCTGATCCGTCGTGGCCACCTCTTTGTCGCTCAACCGCCGCTGTACCAAGTCATGAAGGCCGGCAGCCGCACCAAGAAGGGCGGCACGTACGTTCTCAACGAGACCCGCCTCGACGACACGCTTACCGAGCTGGGCCTCGCTCACTGCGCGCTGGTCATTCGCGAAGTCACTCGCAAGGACGAAGCTAACTTCGACGTGAAGGAACTCAAGCGGCTTGAAGGCCAGCCGCTCAAGCGCTGCATCGTCGCCCTGCGTCGTGTCATGGAACTCGTCGATATCGCCCAGCGTCGCGGCATCGTCTTCAAGGACCTGCTCGCTAAGCGCGATAGTGATCCCGCCGGCAAGCGCCACCTGCCCACCCATCGCCTCACCTGGCGTACACCGGGCGGCGCACAGGGCGAGGATTACGCGTGGAGCGAAGAAGAAGCGATGGCCAACATCTCGCGTCGCAAGCTCCGCCTTGCAGATCGCGACGATTCGCAAAGCCTCGCGAGCACTGACGAAGGCCCTGCAACTGGCGTGCAACTGCTGGGCACCGCCGTCGTGCGCGAACTTCACGAGAACAAGGAACTCGACAAGCTCT
The DNA here is from genome assembly GCA_046316615.1 of Phycisphaerae bacterium. Classification (GTDB taxonomy): domain Bacteria; phylum Planctomycetota; class Phycisphaerae; order Phycisphaerales; family UBA1924; genus BJHL01. Next base: position 76,366 of record JBKDAN010000013.1, on the reverse strand, counting down.
TCACGGAACTCGAGTCTCACGGCATCGCCGTCAACGCCGGCACATTTGCCGACGAGCAGGCGGAGACCGTCACCGGCCAAATGGTCGCATCACCCTTCGCGTGGGTCGCTGGCCAGGAACTGCTCGATGCATCGCTCGAAGACGAAGCACGCGACAATCAGGACGACGACTCCAAGTCCGTCAAGCGCGCCGGACCGGGCAAAGTTGTCGAAGCAGCCAATCTCCCTGCCATCCTCGGCGCACTGCGCGATATCGGTCGTCGCGGCCTTGAAGTCAAGCGCTTCAAGGGACTGGGCGAAATGGACGCGGAGCAGTTGTGGGAAACCACCATGGACAACAGCAAGCGCACGCTGCTGAAGGTCACGCTTGAGAGTGCGAGCCAGGCCGACACCCTCTTCAGCATCCTCATGGGTGAAGAAGTCGAACCGCGCCGCAAGTTCATTGAAGAGCATGCGCTCGAAGTCCGCAATCTCGACATCTGACCATTCACCTTCCGCTGCGATGGTCGCATAATCATGTGTCCTGATTGGAGGGCTGCGGCACATGTGCCGTTTGCGCCGTCTTCCCGTCTGACTTTTCGCCACCCCTCGCCTGGCGGGACAACTGTTTCCTCGCGATATCCGATGTTTTCTGCGGACGCTCACACAATTGCAGCGTCGCGGAGAAGTCGTGGCATGACCGGTCAGCCCGCTAAACCTGGACTCAAGATCACCGCTGCTGAGCGGCCTAATACCCTGGGCATCAGCCAGCGCGACCTTGTCACGCTTCTCCAGAAAATCGAAGCCGCGGAGAAGGGCAAAGCGCCCGTTCGCCGCGACTTCACTCGCTGGCCCTTCCGTCACGCCACGGTCAAGGTCACGCTCGTGCAGCCTTCTGGTGGCGAAGTGCACCTCCGTCTTGCATGCCGCAACCTTTCACGAGGCGGCATTTCACTGCTGCATAACGCGTATGTGCATCCCGGCAGCGTCGTCATTGTCTCACTGCCTCGCTTGGGTGGCGGATCCAAGGAAGTGCCGGGTGTCATGAAGCGCTGCCTCTTCCGCAAGGGCGTGATTCACGAACTTGGGATTCAGTTTGAAGAGCCTATTGACCTTCGCGAGTATCTGGGCGCCGGTAAAGGCCAGGAGTTCTTCTCGGTCGAGCACGTCGATCCCGAGAAGCTCGTCGCCAAGGTGCTCTACATCGAAGATTGCGATGTCGATTACCGCATCCTGCAGCACTTCCTGCGGGAGACCAATGTCTCGCTGTCTCGCGTGTCGGACGGCGCAGGGGCCATGCAGCAGATCGGCAATGGATTCGACCTTGTCATCGCCGACTGGCGCCTGCCCGACACAACTGGCACCGAACTCGTCCAGAAGTTCCGCTCCATTGGCGTTGATGTGCCCGTCATTCTTGTGACGGCTGACCCCGTGGGGCTCATGAAGTCGGGACTGTGGGATATGCCCAACACGGGCGTGCTCACCAAGCCGCTTGCGCAGACCCAACTGCTTCGCGCCATTGCCGAGCGTCTGCTCGTCAACAAGAGGGATGCCGAAACCGAAGAGGCCGACGACACCGCGGGCAACCCGGTCGCCAGCGCGATGTCGCCGCAGTTTGAGAAGTTCGCCCAAACGCTCGAAAACGCGCTTTCCAAGCAAGATCAGAAGACCCTGATCGAAACGGCGATGCAGATTAGAGGCAGCGCACCAAGTTGCGGCGCGCACAAGCTTGGCAAGCTCGCCGACAACGCCATGACCGTGCTGTGCGACGCCGCCAGCGACAAGTCCAAGCACGAGCGCATGGTGAAGGAACTCATCGGCGCCTGCCGAGATCTTGCGTCCGCTGCGTGACGCGTCCATCCATTCCCGTGACACCCGGAACCAAAGCCGGGGAGTTGAGCGCAAACCTGATTCGTACGCAACGGAATCAACTGCGAATCAGTGGTGTTTCCGCAGGCAGACCTGCAATGTTGCGATGAACCATGTGACTGCTCGCGGGCCATGTAAGCCTGTTGCAGTACGCTTCCTTTCGGGGGACACATGGACGCGACTCGAGCGCAGCACACGCCACGCACCTACTTCCGCTGGCCTTTCGACAGGCAGATTGTCGTGATGCCCACCGATGGCGCAGATGGCGGTCCCGTCGGCATGGTGTGCAGCAACCTCTCCGCGGGCGGGCTTCGTGGCCTCTGCACCAGCTTCGCTCGCGAAGGTCTTGAAATCGTCACTGCTCTGCCCGAGCTTTACGGCGGCGTTCGCGGCGTTCGCGGCAAGGTCGTTCGCTGCGAGCCCGGTCGTGGCGGCATGTTCATGTGGGCCGTGCGGTTTGATGAACCCATCGATCCGCGGCGCCATGTGCACACGGAGCTGCTGACCAACGAGTACATTCACGAATTCGTGGCTCCGCACATGGTGCGTGGACGCATCGCCGTCGTCAGCGAGTCCGCTCATGATCGCGCGCTCTTCAGCTCCACGCTGCGAGAATCACCGTGCGTCGTCACCACGCACCCCACGCTCGACGGCGTGATGTTCGATGCACGCCGCCTCGATGTTGTCGTCCTTAGCGCGGAGATGCAGAATCCCGACATCAGCGACGCACTCGTGTCACTCGTCGCCGCTGGCTCCAACGCGAACTTCGTGCTGATCGCGTCTGATCGCACGCCGCGCGTGCACAAGCTCGCCGCGATGCTGCCCTTCCGCGCAGCGCTCGTGCGTCCATGCACACCGCAAATTGTGCTGTCCGCGCTCGCACAGGCGCTGGACATCGTCGCTTTGCCCGCTGCATCGCACGAGTCGTCCGACTCAGCCGCGGCGTGAGGCGCAGCGCATCATGAGCCCGGCGTGTACGTGATCTTCGTGAAGCCCGCATCCGTCGCGGCTTGTACCGCAATCGCAGCTGCTTCTACCGGCACGTTGTCATCGACTCGGATGATCACGCCCATGTCGCGTGGAAGATTGCCGAGAATGTTCGTCAGCGTGCTTGACGTGCGCACCGTGCGAGCGCCAACGCGATAGACCGGCACGCCGTTGTCCATCTTCACATCAACGATTTGCGTCTGCAGGCTCGACGCGTTCGCCCCTGCGCCTTGCTGCGTCGCAAGTGTCGTCTGCAGTTCCGCCTCACTCGACGCGATGTCCCCGGCGACCATGAAGTAGAACAGAAGAAACAGCACGACGTCAATCAGTGCCACGAGCGGAAGTCGCATCGCTTCAATGCTTATGCGCCGACTGCGACCCTTGGAGAGATTCATGACGGACCTCCCGGAGTCGCGCCCGCGGGAGCTTCTTCGCCGCTGGTCGCGAACTTCCACCGCATGATGCCTGCGGCTCGCAGCCGCTTCGCAAGGTCATTGACATGCTTCGATGGCGCCGTGCGATCCACGCGCACCACGATGTCAACGCCCGCCTTCGCCCCAGGAGGCGGCGTCGCCTGCTTGACGATCTCGGCAAAATCAAGCGGCTGCCCCAGGCTGCTCAGCTTGCCGTCCTTGTCCACATCCACAAACATGACCGCCGCATCCTTCGCGATACTGGGATCACCCGCTGTACGCGATAAGTCCAATGCAGCGGTTTCGCGCCCGGAGAACTGCGCAGTCAGCGTGAAAAACACGATGAGCAGCATCACCACGTCGATCATCGGCGTGAGATCGAAGCTGGCGTCTTCATCGTTTCTGTTGCGACCGCGAATCATGTTTCGCTCTTAACGTGGGCCGGCAGTACAGTGCGGCCGCGATCCATCGACACTCAAACCACCACTCACGCCACTTCTGCCGCTTTCTTCCCCGCGGGTGCTGTGCGTGCCTGTGCCGCGGTGTTCAGCCGTTCCAGTCGCTGCCCGATCTTCGACACCATCGCATCGATGCGTCGACGGAAAATCGCGAACGCGACCGTGCACGGAATGGCCACCACCAGCCCCTGCGCCGTGTTCACCAGCGCCATCGACATGAACGTCGCCAACTGATTGCTGCGCTGCGCCCCCGTCATACTGCCGATCGTGCTGAACGCACCGATCATCCCAATGACCGTGCCCAGCAGACCGAGCATCGGTCCGATCGCAGCGAGAATGCCGATCCAGTCATTCATGCGGTGCAGGCGGTCAGTCTCATCCGCGGCCGCGTCTTCCACTGCCGTGCGAAACTCCATCATGCCATAAGGCGAGTTGAGGCATCGGCCGAGCGCCTTGCCCACGATGCGTGCCGCATACGGCGCGTCTTCGGCCTTGCACAGTTTCTCCGCATCGCGAAACTTCCCTTCGCGAAACTTCTCTTCGATCGCGTCCAGCACGTCCCCCGGAGCCAGGCGCTCTTCCCGAATCGCGAGCATGTTGCGAATCATGAGCGTGAGCGCGAAGACCGAAAGCCCGATGAGGAAGAACCCCAGGAGACCGCCGTCCATGATGTAGTCCCACAGGGACTTGCCAGCGACGGCGGGCGCTGCGGGCGTCGCGGCCTGAGCGAGATGAACCAGCAAAGTCGAACCGACCGCCATCAGGCACCTCCATGCGCCAGCGGATCATCCACGGGCGGCACCAACAAGCCACACATCCGGGCCCTGCCAACCGCTGGTCCGCACCTGGTGGCGAGGTCCATCGGCTGGCGCGAGAACGCCGGACACTTACCTATTCCATCGGCGCATCACCGCGTTGCACGGGAGTGCCAGTTTCTCAAACTTTTCCCCTGGTTCGCCCTCACGGGGGCACGCTGCCCGAGGCAGCCAGCGACACGCCGTCGCTCAAGCTCCGTGCACGCGGCGCACAGAGCGAAAAAAAGGGTGATCGGCGGGACTCGAACCCGTAACCCCCGGGATCACAACCCGGTGCTCTAACCAATTGAGCTACGACCACCATCTCCGCCCCAGAGGAGCGTTAGGACTAGAACAATACGGGGCATCCGCCCTCCCGACAACCCGCCGGCATCATGTGATTGCAACGGGTTTCCTCTGTTTGCCACTTCACAAAGTCTCAGTGTGTGCCTTACCCTCTCCCCCCGGCTCTCGCCAGCGTCTTCGGCGGCCGGTCTGAGGAGTGTTTATGGCCGCTTCCGCCCTTGATCGTCTCGACGTTTCCTCCCCCCGCGTCTTCAAGAACCTTTCTTCCGCGGAGCTCGTCGAGCGCGCTATTGCAGCAGGCGAAGGCCAACTCGCCGCCAACGGCGCTCTCTGCTGCCTGACCGGCGATCGCACTGGTCGCAGCCCCAAAGACAAGCAGCTCGAAGATACCGCTGATATTCACAACAAGATTTGGTGGGGCAAGGTCAACACGCCCGTCACGCCTGCGCAGTTCGATATGGCGCTTGAGATCGCCGTCAATCACCTCAACTCGCGCCCCAAGGCTTTCGTGTTTGAGGGCTATGCCGGCGCGGACCCCAAGTACCGTCTCGGCGTGCAAGTCGTGACGGAGCAGGCCTGGCACAGCCTCTTCGCCAGCACGCTGTTCATCAAGCAAGGCAGCAAGGCAGCCGGCGCTCCCGTCGCCTTCAAGAAAGACTGGACCATCATCAACGCCGGTACGCGTCGCCTCACTGCTGAAGAACAAGCCAAGATGGGCTACAAGGCTCCCGTCATCATCGCGCAGAGCCTGACCCGCAAGATCGTCGTCATCCTGGGCACCGAATACGCCGGCGAGATGAAGAAGAGCATCTTCTACGCCATGAACTACGACATGCCGGAAGTCGGCGTCTTCCCCATGCACTGCTCGTGCAACGTCGACAAGAAGAACAACGACAACGCCGCCCTCTTCTTCGGCCTCTCGGGCACCGGCAAGACGACGCTCTCCGCCGATCCCCACCGCGCCCTCATCGGCGATGACGAACACGGCTGGAGCGACAACGGCGTCTTCAACTTTGAAGGCGGCTGCTACGCCAAGTGCATCAAGCTCAGCAAAGAAGGCGAGCCGGAAATCTGGAACGCTATCCGCTTCGGCAGCGTGCTTGAAAACACCGTCATCGACCCGCACACGCGCATTCCCGATTACGACAGCGCGAAGTACACCGAAAATACCCGCGTCACCTATCCCGTCGACTTCATCGAAGGTGCCGTCATCCCCAGCCACTGCGGCCACCCCAAGAACATCATCTTCCTCACCGCCGACGCGTACGGCGTCATGCCGCCCGTGAGCAAACTCACCAGCGAGCAGGCGATGTACTACTTCATCAATGGCTACACGAGCAAGCTCGCCGGCACCGAAGCCGGCGTGAAGCAGCCCGAGCCCAACTTCAGCCCGTGCTTTGGCGGCGTCTTCCTGCCCCGCCCGCCCGTCAGCTACGCCAACCAACTCGCCGACAAGATCAAAAAGCACGGCACCAACGTTTGGCTGCTCAACACCGGCTGGACCGGCGGCCCCTACGGCGTGGGCAATCGCTTCAGCCTCAAGTACACCCGCGCCTTCGTCAGCGCCATCCTCGATGGCAGCCTGGCCAAGGCCGAGTACCACCAGGATCCAGTCTTCGGCCTGCACATTCCCAAGAGCGTCGCCGGCGTGCCCAGCGATGTGCTCATGCCGCGCAACACGTGGAAGGATGGCGCCGCCTACGACACCACCGCGAAGAAGCTCGCGGCCGACTTCCGCAACAACGACAAGCAGTTCGACATGCCCGAAGCCGTGCGCAACGCCGGCCCTCGCGGCTAATCGATCAAGCATTCGCATCGTCGGCAACGCATCTGTCATGATGCGGCGATGCAACATGCGCTAGCAGTCATATGTGACGCAGCGCGTTATTCAGCGGCAGCCAGCGGCACCACGGAACCAGCACCCAAAGTGCGGAAGCCTCATTCCACTTCTTCCATCAGTTCCACAACCGTCTCAATCAGCTTGTTCAGCGGCACCGGCTTGTGCAAATACGCATCCGCGCCCAGGCTCTCGGCATACGCCTCGTGGCGTTTGCCCTCGTTCGCCGTCACCATGATGACGGCCGGCGCATCTTCTGTGCCCTTGATCTTCTCCAGCACCAGAAAGCCAGAGCGCTTGGGCAGCATCATGTCGAGGATCACCACATCGGGTTCATCCTGCTGGCAGATGCGAACGGCATCGTTGCCGTCCCGAGACAACTGCGTCAAGGCGCCTTCCGCCTGAAATGCCGCGTCGAAGCTCTGCAGCACATCCTCGTCATCGTCCACGATGAGCACGCGGACATCCTCGAGTCGGCGTTGACGGGGGGCGGCGGGCACATGCGGGGGCTGAGCGGTCATCACGGGCGGAACTCCTCGGGTCTTCACGATACGTGCGATGCGCGGGACGGTTGCTATCGAGCGTGTAGACGCCTGACCTGACGCTCTGCGAAGACCCGGGTAGGTTTCGCAACTGGTCGCTGGCCCCAGACCTTCGCAAAGCCTCAGGTCCGGCGTCGAACAAGTCAAGATCAAACACTCTCAAGACGGCGTTGCCCCGCCGGGGGCCGCGGGGGCTGCTTCCGCGAAGAGCAGCCCCACACGCGGCAACACGCCGGACAGGACGATCAGCCCCGCGCTCCCCACGACGGGTGCGAGGCTGCGATGGGGCCAATATACCACGAACTGCCAATTTTGGGAAGGGGCTTTCGTCGGATTTCGGTCGGCACGTGGACGGTCTGTCGGCAAATCCTATCCGTAACGCGCTATTCTGGGGCATGAGCCGCACCGCTTCCAAGCCTGCTTCCAAGTCGCTCACCTACGCCGATGCCGGCGTCGACATCGATCGCAAGGACGCCTTCACCGAGAGCCTCGACAAGGTGCTCCGCCGCACGTACACCGACCGCGTGCTGCCCAATCCGGGCGGATTCGCCGGGCTTTTTCGGCTGGATTACAACCACCGGCTCTTCAAGCGCAACTACAAAGACCCGGTGCTGGTCGCCTGCTGCGACGGCGTGGGTACCAAGGTCAAACTCGCAGCCGAAATGGGCATCTTCGACACGGTCGGCATCGACCTGGTCGCGATGAACGTGAACGACCTGATCGTGCAAGGGGCCGAGCCGCTCTTTTTCCTCGATTACATCGCCACCCCCACCGTCGATGACACCACGCTGCACGCCCTCGTGCGCGGTATCGCCGAAGGATGCAAGCGCAGCGGCGCGGCACTGCTTGGCGGCGAAACCGCCCACATGCCCGACCTCTACAACAAGGGCGACTTCGACCTCGCCGGCTTCTGCGTGGGCGTTGTGGAACTCAGCAAAGCCCAGAAGCCCTCACGTGTGCGCAGTGGCGACGTGATCCTGGGCCTCGCCAGCGACGGCATCCACAGCAACGGCTACACGCTCGTGCGCAAAGTCGTGAAAGAGGCCAAACTCGACCTGCGCGGCGTGTACTCCGAACTGAACGTTGAACCCATCGGCAAGAACGGCAAGCGCAAGAGCAAGGCCAAGCAAGCCGAGTCACGCCCCAAACTGCTGGGTGAAGTGCTGCTTACGCCCACGCGCATCTACGCCGAACCCATCGTGAAACTGCTGCGCTCCTACCGCGTGAAGCAAGTCATCACGGGCATGGCTCACATCACCGGCTCAGGCATGGCGGGCAACCTGTGCCGGGCCCTGCCGCCCACGCTAGACGCCAAAGTAGATCGCAGCGCATGGCCCATCCTGCCCGTCTTCCAGTTCCTGCAAAAGCACGGCAACATCCCCGACGAGGAAATGTGGCGCGTCTTCAACATGGGCATCGGCTACTGCGTGATCGTCAAGCCCGCATTCGCCGAAGCCGTGATGGAGCACCTCGCTGAATACGGCGAGAAGGTGTACCGCATTGGTGAGGTGGTGAAGGGCAAGGGCGAAGTGCGGTGGGCGTGAGAAGTTGTCACGAGGCACTAGGCATTGGGCACGAGCGTCAAGACATTCACACCGTCTCGACAAACGTCCCCTTCGCCCGATCCTTCCCCACATTCGGAAACGCCAGCGCCCGCCCGTGGGCGACGCAGTACACGCCGGGCTTGAGCACGCCCGCAGCGAAGACCGCTTCCGTCAAATTCTGCAGCGCGTCGCTCCGGACCATTTCGTAGGGCCGCATCGCGCCGGTCAGAATGATCGGGGCACTGGTATTCGCAAAGCGGTCATGCAATGCCTTGCCCGTCAATTCCAGCGTGTCGGTGCCGTGCAGGATCACCACGCCCGTCGGCTGTGTGCGGAGCACCGCCTCGACCGTTTCGGCGATGGTGCCGCGGTCAGTGTCGGTCATGTGGAGGCTGTCTTTGCTCATCAGCTCGATGACATTGATGGCAGTGTCAGCCAACCGCAGCCGGCGGAGCATGCGATCCACGATACTCCTGGTGTTTCCAAGGGAACCAGTCGCCTCGTCATAGGTCTTTTCGATCGTGCCGCCGGTGGTAATGAGCGCGATGTGCCGCATGCTGGATTGATGGTACGAGGAGCCAGCCAAGCCGGGAAGACCACGAACTCAATTCTGGGCCGGCCCGGGTTCGTGCGATGGAGGTAACCGTCGTGGCATCTGAGGCAACGGATATCACCGGCCGCGCGGCGGAGTGAAAAACTACTCGATTGTACAAAATTGTCGTGCAATCGCCCAGAAATACGGTATGCTGTCAACGCAGGTGGTTACAGGATCAGCAATGACGCAGGACGCAGAACGGTTGATTGAACTTGCTCAGAGTCGCTGGCCGGGCTTCGAGAAGTGGGCTGTCGGTGGCGACATTATCATCGTGCTTGCCGACGCACAGACCTCGCCCGACGGAGCGACGTGGACAGAGTGCATCGAGCCCGCGAGCGACGGCACGCTGCTGCCCCTCCACCATCATCCCGAGCAGACTCAGTTCATACGGATAGTGCGCGGTCGGCTTCGCATTATCTACGGCGACGAAGATGTTGTGATTCGTTCGGGCAACTCGCTGCTGATTGCCGCGGGCGTGCCGCACCGTGCTTGGAACCCGGGGCCGGGCGTGACGATCGCGCATACCGCGTTTCTTCCAGGGGGCAATGAGGCGGTCTATCGCTCGCACGGCGTGCGATTGGAGAACATGGATGCCGCCAAGCTGCACGCACAGAAGAACGTCAACGCAAACGAGCAGCTTGTGAAGAGCATGGCAGAGCTCGGTCTGCTCGCACGATGTGATTCAGATTCCAACCTGCGTCAATGATCCGACGGCCTTCAGCGATTCACCATCACGCGTGAGCCACGCCGTTGCTCGGTACGGCTTGATTTGCGCCATTGATTCGTGATGAGGCCGCTTCGAACTGCTCTTCGACATCGGCCTCCTTCTTGTGTGTCTTGGCGAGCATGATGTAGATGCTCGGCACGACGAACAGCGTGAAGACGGTGCTGATGACCATGCCCGTGACGAGCACGATACCGATGCTGTTACGAGCTTCTGCGCCGGCGCCAGTCACGAGTACAAGCGGAAAGTGACCAAAGACAGTCGCAGCGCTGGTCATGAGAATGGGCCGCAGACGGGTGTTGGCGGCTTCACGAACAGCCTCGTACTTCGTCTTGCCTTGCTCCTGCAGGTGGTTGGCGAACTCCACGATCAGAATGCCGTTCTTGGCGACTAGACCGACCAGCGTGATAAGCCCGACCTGGCTGTAGATGTTGAGCGTCGTGAGATCAAGGAACGTAAAGATCAGGGCACCGGTGATGGCGAGCGGCACGCTACCCAAGAGCACGATGAGCGGATCGCGGAAGCTGGCGAACTGCGCGGCCAGCACCAGATAGATCAGCACCAGCGCGAAGCCCAGCGTGGTCGTCAGACTCGCGCCTTCAGTGCGCATCTGGCGGCTTTCGCCCGCGTAATCAATCGCATAGCCGGGCGGCAGAATCTGCTTGGCAGCTTCTTCGAGTGCCTGCAGCGCCTCTTCCTTAGTCACGCCGGGGCCTACCGCGCCTTGAATCTTCGCGCTGTTGCGCTGCTGGAAGCGGTTGAGCGAGCGCGGCGCGGTCTCCGTCGTAAGATTCACGAAGCTGCTGACGCTGACCAATCCGCCATCAGCTGCGCGGACCTTCATTTGCAGCACAGCCTCGGGGTTCTCTCGCTTGTCGCGAGTGACCTGCGGAATGACCTTGTAGCTTCGTCCGTCATAGTTGAAGCGGTTGACGTATCCCCCGCCCAGCAACACGCCCAAGTCCTGACCGACGCTCGCCAAATCAAGGCCGAGGTCAGCGACCTTCGCGCGGTCGATGTTGATGCGCGTCTGGGGCATGTCGATCTTGAGATCCGTATCGACGAACGCGAACTTGCCGCTGGCCCAACCGGCGCCCACGAGCATGCCCGCATACTTCTCCATGTCCTTGGCGTCTTCGGCGCTGGTAATGACCAGTTCAACGTCGAACTGACCTGCACCAGGCAGCGGCGGCGGACGCAGTGGCAACGCGCGTACTTCAGGAATCGCCGACATGCGCCCGAACGCTTCGCCTTGAATCTCTTCAGTCGTGCGTGTGCGATCATGCCAGTCACGCGTTTGAATGCCGCCGAAGCCGCCGCTGACTTGCGCGACTTGGAAGAAGAACCGCGTCTCTTCAATGCCCATCATGCCTTCCGCGACCTTGTCGAAGCCGCGAAGCGTGTACTCAAGCGTGGAGTCGGGCGCACTGAAGACGACGTTGAAGACAATACCTTCGTCTTCGGTCGGCGCGAGTTCCTTGCGGCTCATTTGGTAGAGCGGCACCGCAGCGGCCGCGACAAGCACGCTGGCCACCGCAACAACCCATCGCACCGCCAGCACCTGACCGAGCACGCGGTCATAGAGACGACGCAGACGCTCAAAGCCCGCGTTGATCTTGCGAGTGAGCCATCCTTCCTTGCCGCCTTCGGGCGTCACCCACGCGCTCATGATGGGGCTGAGCGTGATGGCGACGATACCCGAAACGACCACCGCGCCGGCGAGCGTGAACGCAAACTCACGGAACATGACGCCCGTCAGCCCGCCTTGGAAGCCGATGGGGGCATACACCGCGGCGAGCGTGATAGTCATCGCGATGACCGGCTTGTAGAGCTCGCGAGCGCCGATGAGTGCCGCCTGAATCTTGGGCTTGCCTTCGCGTATGTGTCGCTCAACGTTCTCAACCATGACGATGGCGTCATCGACCACGAGCCCGACTGCGAGCACGATGGCCAGGATGGTGAGCAGGTTGAGCGAGAAGCCGAAGAGCAGCATGACCAGACACGCGCCGATAAGCGAGATGGGCATCGCAACCAGCGGCACCAGCACCGTGCGAAGACTGCCCATGAAGAGGAAGACGATGAACGCGACGATTGCGATGGTTTCGGCGAGAGTCTTGGTAATCTCGGCAATCGCGTTCTCCATGTAATACGTGCCGTCGTAGGCGAGCTTCATGTCAACGCCGGCGGGCAGCGTCGGGGTGATTTCCTTCAATCGTGCCTTGAGAGCCTGTGCGACTTCAAGTTCGTTTGAGCGGGGCAAGGGCCAGACGGACAGGTAGATGGACGGCACGCCGTTGAACCCGGTTTGACCGGTTGGTTCTTCGCTGCCAAGTTCGACAGTCGCAATGTCCCGGATCCGGACGACAGCGTTGTCGACTTCGCGCACGACCAAGTTCTCAAACTCGCTCACGCTGCGAAGATCGGTGTTGGTCAGCAGGTCAATCTGCACATCGCTGCTCTTGGCACGACCCACCGCGGCAAGAAAGTTATTGCGGCTGAGGGCCTCGCGCACTTCAGTGGGCGTGATGTCCAGGGCCGTCATCTTGTCCTTGTCCAGCCACACACGCATCGCGAGTTCACGCTGGCCTTCGACGCCGACTCGCTGCACACCGGGCAGAGCCTGCAATTCGGGCTGTACTTCACGCACCAGGTAGTCGTTGAGCTGCGTCAAGCTCATCTGCTCGCTGGTGAAACTGACGTAGAACGTGGCGTAAGGCTTGTCCGTACGCTGAATATCAACGGCGGGCGCCTCAGCATCACGCGGCAGTTCGCTGCGAACCTGGTTCAGACGCGCGGAGATTTCGGCAAGTGCAGCGTTGCTGTTGTGATTCAGCCGCAGACGCACGGTGACTGTAGATAATCCGGCGGTACTGGTGCTCTCGATGTAGTCCACGCCGTCGATGGCGCTCACCACGCGCTCGATGGGTGTTGTAATGAAGCCGCGAACAGTCTCAGCGCTTGCACCGATGTATGCAGTCGTGATGACAACGCTGCTGCTTTCGATGCGCGGATACTGGCGCACAGGTAGGGCCTCGATAGCGCGGTAGCCTACCAGCAGAATAATGAGATTCACCACCAGCGCCAGCACGGGCTGCTTGATGAAGATATCGGTGAAGGACTTCATATTCATAGACAGTCTCGTTACGCACGACCGTCGCAGGCCGGGCGGAAAGGGCTCACGCTTCAACGCGCGTGGCGTTCACGGAGATTACTTGCGGGCGTCGGTGGTTTGCGTATCTTGCGGCGCGGGCATGGGTTTGGGAATCAGCGAACCATCGCGCAGCTTGAAGCTCCCATCGCTGGCGATGATTTCGCCTTCCTTGAGGCCATCAAGAACGACGACTTTGTCGCCGATCGCGGGGCCGAGTTTGAGAAATCGCTGATATGCGCGCTTGGTGCCCGGCGGATCGTCCGGCATGTTCTCCATGCCCGGTGCCTTCTTGTTGAGGCTATCCATCACGACAAACACGTGATCACCAAAGCTCGCACGACGGATGGCCGTGGCAGGAACAGCCAGATAGGTCTTCTCTTCACCGATCGGCACCGTGATGTCGAGGAACATGCCAGGCCGAAGTTCGCCCGCCTTGTTGTCGAGCTTGCCTCGAATACGAATGTTGCGCGTGTTGCGATCGGCTGTCGCGTCCATCGCAACCACCTCGATATTGACCGGACCATCACCTAGCGTGTCGCTCGTCACTTGAACGATGTCGCCAACTCTCACGCGGTAGAGCTGGTCTTGGGGAATGGGGAAGTCGACGAAGATAAACTCGCTGACTTCCTGCAGCGCGACGACGGTCGCGCCTTCAGCCATGTATTGCCCCGGGTGCACGTTACGCATGCCCACGTTGGCCTTGAATGGTGCACGTAGTGTCTTCTTGGCGAGTTGGCTATTAACCTGCTCCACCCGAGCCCTGGAGCTTTCGAATTCAGCCTTCACGCGGTCTACATCCGCCTTGCTGGTCGCCAGATTGGCGATGGCGGTATCGAGCTCGGCTTGCGGACCCGCTTTGGCTTCAACAGCTTGCGTCCAGCGACGCACGTTGGTTTCGGCAAGCGCTACTTGCGCCTCGACTACGCGAATATTGGCTTCCGCCACGCGCACCGACGCTTCGGCCGCCGCAAGATCCGCAAGTTCGGTTGTCGCGTCAAGGGTCAGCAGTACATCGCCCTTTTCAACGATGCTGCCGGATTGGAACTTCACATCGCTGATCGTGCCTCCCACTTCCGCCGCGAGCGTGATGGACTGCGTGGCGATGACGGTGCCCGCAAGTTCCGCAAGTGGCCGCCACTGCACCGTGCCTACCGGCACGGTCGTGACCGCTTCAGCGAACTCGGGCGGCGGTGGTGCGTTTATCGCAGCTTGCACGGAGCGATACTTCCAATACGCAAGTCCGCCGCCAACGACGACAAGACCCGCGATGATGACAATGGCGGTGGTGATACTGCTGCGCTTCACGATGCCTTCCTTCTCAAGGACAACTCAGGACGCTTGCCTGATGCAGTGATAGTGATGTGGGATTCACGCTCCGATGCCGCAATCAGCGCATCGACGCTTCTTGTTCCACGCGTTCAACGACTTTTTGCAACGATGCCCGAACTTGCGCTAGCCGATCCGGGGATGCATCCGTCAAACCGAAGAGCCAGGTGAACCAAAGTCCGTGCATGGCGAACACGATTGCTTCGCTGGCCCACGCGGGTCCACCGTCAGCAGCCGCAAGTTTCATCAAGTTTTCGTGTGCGTCGCGTGCGGGCTTCACGTTCAGGGGATTGGCTGCCATCGCAGCAACCATGACCTTGCCCGATCGACGCATCTGATCGTTCCAACCCTCGGCATCAGCTATACACGCATTCAGCAAGCCGCGAGCGACACGATTCGGCCCCATTGGCGCACTTGCAATCGCTTGTTCATAATCACTGCGCCACTGTTCAGACATCCGGGTGACAAGCGCGAGCAGCAGAGCATCTTTGCTCGGGAAGTGATGCAGCAGGCCGCCCTTGCTGACGCCGGACTCCTTCGCAACCGCATCAAGCGTGAACGCACCAACGCCGTCGCGATCGATCACGACTTCAGCTGCGTTGAGAATCGCATCGCGTGCGGGAACTTTGGGGTCGCGGTCGGGAGCCACTCGCAAGTGTACCGTCTAGCCGGTCGGTCGACCAACCGACCGGACGGTTTTGAGGGTAAGTCCCTGCTTTCGTGTGGTTTACCCATGTTTGCCCGGGTATCTCTTACACAGAATCCTCACAGAATCGGCGCATTTTCGGTCTCTTGCGAACCAGCGTGCATCGAAGGTGGTAGTATTTGAGTATTCATTCTCAACACGGGCTCGGCGGTCGTCGATGCATCGCTCTATACAAGCCCCATTCATGACACGGTTTTGCTGCACCTCGTGGAGACACGGATGATCGCTCAGCGTCTTGGATTCTTCTCACGATTGCTCGCGCTTCGCACCTGCTTGGTGGCGTTGATCGCTCTCGTTATCGCATCGCCTGCGAAGGCGCAGGATGTGCAATGGCCTGCGTTCAAGGCGGCGGCACTCGATGTCGTCGTGACGGTGCCCGCGCTCAAAGGTCTCATCGAACCGCTGACGCCCGAAGGCAGCAAGGTGACCATGCTCATGAAGCCGGGTCGCAGCGAGCACGGTTACGAATTCTCGGCGGCGGATATCGCCGCGATCACCAAGGCCGATGTGGTTTTTCTGGTCGGCCTGGATCTTGAACTGCGTGTGGATGAAGCGCTCCAACGCAAGAGCGATGCCGCGCACACCCGCCGCGTCGTGAACTTTGGCGAAGCGCTCGGACTCAAGCAGGACGATCACTCGCATCACGATCATGCACCGGGCGAGCCGTGCACTGGACACGGTGAGGGCTGGGTGGATCAACACCTTTGGTTGGACCCGGTGCTGGTGGAGCAGGTGCTACCCAAACTGCGAGACGCAGTGCAGGAGAGCCTCGTCATCAAGGCTGCGTGGAACGAAGAAGTCGAAAAGCAACTGACCGCCCGCTACGAACTGCTCCGCAAGCTGGTGCAGCAAGTGCACACTGACTGGGCCACCAAACTCGAGCCCTACCGCGGCATGGCCATTGTGACGCATCACGACGCTTTCAGTCGGCCCGCGAACCGCTATGGGCTGACCATCGCCGCGGTGATTCGTCCCGGCCAAGCGGGCGAAACCACGGCCCGCGACGTGGCCAACGCAGTGAAGGCGATTCGCGAGCAGAAGGCCGTCGCGATCTTTATCGAGCCGCAGTTTGATGGTTCCGCCGCTGAGCGCATTGCGTCGCGGGCCAAGGTGCGTCTGGGTCGCCTTGACCCAGTGGGCGATGGCGACTGGTTCCGCATGATGCGGCGAAACCTCCATGAGCTCACGAGCAAGCTGCGAGCCGAGACCGATGTCGCGCCGGGAACGAAAGCCCCTGCGAAGTGAATACGGCTCCATCGGGTCCGTTTGTGATTCGCGCGTTTGCCGCGAGCCACCTACCTTGATTCATGACCGCAGTCGCGTATGAACGCGTCAGTTTCAGTTACGGCAAAGGCGATGATGGCAAGCCACGCTACGCGCTGCAGGATGTTTCATTGCGTGTGAGCGAAGGAGAGCGTCTTGGCATTCTCGGTCCCAATGGCGGCGGCAAAAGCACGCTTCTCAAGCTGACGCTCGGACTGCTCGACGGCTACGAGGGCGAGATTCGCGTCTTCGGTATGACACCAGCGGACGCCCGTAAGCAGCGATTGATCGGTTATGTCGCGCAGCGTGTGGAAGCGGAACTGGCGTTTCCGCTGTCGGCACGCCAGGTCGTCGAGCTAGGCGCCGCGTTCTCGTTGTCGCCCTTTCGCAGTCTGACTACCAGCCAGCGGGCAGCCGTGGATGACGCCCTCAGCGTGGTGGGCGCAGCGTCGTACGCCGACAAGCACGTGGGCACGCTCTCAGGCGGGATGCTGCAGCGTGTGCTGATTGCTCGAGCCCTTGCAGCCAAGCCCAAGCTGCTGATGCTGGATGAACCTACCGTTGGCATCGACCCCGCGGGCCAGCAGCAGTTCGCACAACTGCTCGTGCAACTGTCACGTGACATGGGCCTCACGATTCTGGTCGTAAGCCATGATCTACGAACGATCGCCGCGGGCTGCGATCGCGTGGCGTGCCTCTCTCGCACACTGCACAGCCATGTCGCGCCCGAGGGCCTCACGCCGGCGGTACTCGCTGAAGTCTTCAAGCACGACGTTGCTGCGATCTTCGGCGAGCTGCACGTGGATGCGCACAGCGCAGAGAGTTGCAAGGATCCATCGCACACACACGGTGCAGTCTCGCTGACGGTGGAAGGAAAGAAGAAGTAACGCGCGATGGGACTTGTGCTTCTGCTCGCTCTCGGTGCTCTGGTCGCGACGTTGCTGGTCGTGGGCTGGACCATCCGCGCCATCACTCGGCCGCCACGCCGTACATACGCAAGTGCCTTGGCGAAGGGACGACCGGGCGAACCAAGCCAGTTGATGCCAGCGGCGGATGGTTCACCTCGCACGTTTGAAAACTGGACGATCAAGTATCGCGATGTGGATCTGCCCGTGTGGGACATGCGCGGCGACGCGAACGATGGCCCAGCAGTCATTCTGTCGCATGGCTGGGGTGATTCTCGCATCGGCGCATTGACGAGGGCACACTTTCTGCTGCCACTTGCCAGCCGCGTGGTGATGTGGGACATGCCCGGGCATGGCGACGCGCCGGGTTCAACTCGCATGGGTGTAGATGAGCACGAAGCCCTCCGCACGCTGGTAGAACGTGTGGTGGCCAGCGGATCACCGCGCGTGGTGCTCATGGGATGGTCGCTGGGCGCCGGAGTCAGCGTGCGTGCGGCGAGCAATTGGAACGACGCGGCCGCGACCAGCATTGTCGGCGTGATCGCGGAGGCACCCTATCGCCTTGCGATTACGCCCGCACGAAACATGCTGCGGGCGTTTGGCATGCCGCATGGATGGATCGCTGACTGGGCGATGGGCTTCATTGGAGCGGACTTGGGAGTCGGTTGGCACTGGAAGAAGACCGAGCCGTTTGATCGGCAGAAGTATGCAGCACAACTGCGCATGCCGCTGCTGGTGCTGCATGGTGAGCGTGATGACATTTCACCCGTCGCCGATGGCGAGGCGATCGCAACCGCCGTAAACGGCACGCTGATCAGACTGCCCGAAGGTGAGCATCACGGCTTGTGGACAACAGAATCGACAGCAATTGCGTGCTATGAAGCACTGCGCGACTTTGTCATCCGTGTGAAGTGATCGCACAGCAACTCAAGCTGTCCACCAGCATGCGAAGTCGCGCCAGTAGTTGACATACGTCTTCGCAACGCACTGCGGATCGTTGATGATGACGTTGGGCCGACGCAGCGCGATCAGGCTGAGCGCCATGGCCATGCGGTGATCGTCGTAGGTATCAAATACGACAGCGGGGACAGCAGTTGAGCAGTCAAGCCCCGCAGGCGGCGGCGTGATGGTGACCGCATCAGGATCACCCTGGGCTCCAACAACCACACGCACGCCGAGCTTGCTCAGCTCAACGCGCATCGCTTCAACGCGATCCGTCTCCTTCACTCGCAGCGTGCGCAGACCGTGGAAGACGCTCGTTCCTGTGGCGAAGCATGCCACGCTCGCGAGCGTCATCGCTGCGTCGGGCATATCGGAAAGATCTGCCAAGATGGGTGCAAGCGTGTGCGGGCCCGTGACAGTCGTGAAGTCACTGCCTTGTTCGTCGATGCTCCGCTCAACGTGCGCCCCCATGCGAGCAAGCATGTCAGGAAAGAGCGAGTCACCTTGCAGACTGCGCTTGCCTAAGGCTGGCGTGAGGCACGTTGTACCCGGCAGCAGCGTTGCTGCGGCCCACGCATACGTAGCGCCGCTCGCATCGGGCTCCACGTCGTACGTGAATGCTGGCAATCCCGATGCGGCGCGAGTGCCTTGCACGTCACACTCCAATGAGCCACGCACGCGAATGACTCGCAGGTCTTCGCTGCATTGCACGCTCGCGCCAAGATGCGCAAGCAAACCCAATGACATGCGAACGTAACTCTCGCTGGTGAGTGAACCCGTGCTGCGCAGAAGCACGCCGCCAGGCAGAAATGCCGCCGCCAGTAGCACAGCACTGATGAACTGGCTGCTCTGCGTCGTGCCGACGCTGATTTCCTTGGCGATTGCCGTGAGTGGCGCGGGCTCCACTCGCATGGGCGGGTAGCCATCGCGCAGCGGGAACGAAACGTCGCAACCAAGCTGCCGCAGCACACTCGCAAGCTCGCCGATCGGGCGTTCACGCATGCGGGCATTGCCATCAATGGTGACGGCATGCCGAGCGAGCGTCGCGCAACCTGCCAGAAAGCGTGTTGCCGTCCCCGCGTTATTGAGATTCAACAAGATCTCGCCGGTCGTGGGCCACATGCCGCCCACACCGGTCACGCGCACGCTCGCAGCATCTGTCGCATTAATGCACGCGCCCAACTGCGTCAGTGCGGTGAGCATGCGCTGCGCGTCGTCCGCATCAAGCAGCGCACCACGCAGCGTGCTCGTGCCCGTGGACAGTGCAGCGAGCAGCAATGCGCGGTTACTGAGGCTCTTGCTGCCGGGCGGCGTGATGACCACATGAACCGGCGAACCCGCAGGCGGCGGCGGCAACTGCAGCGCATGCGGCAACTGCGCGAGCGGCAGCCGCAGCACTTCGAGAAGTTGGCGCGAGTCGTCAGCCATCCTTGTCAGCCCAACGCATGTCTGCGGCGGGGTCGTTCTCTCTCCGTTCACGATCACATCTTCGCAAGCGCCGCAGCCGCGGCGTCGCGATCCGCCTTCGCCTTCACCAGTTGGTCACGCGTCTGCTGCACCATCGCAGGCGGCGCGCGATCAGCATACCCCGGATTACTCAAGCGACCTTCGAGCGTCGCGATGCTCTTCTCGAGATCGGCGATCTGTTTGGTCAACCGCGCCTTCTCCGCATCCGCAGGGTTCTCGCCCGCAGCCGCCGCAGCCGCGGCTTCTGCAGGATCGATAAGGCTACTCACGCGAAGTTCCGCACCTTCAAACGCAAATGGCACACTCGTGCCCTGGGCGCCAGCTTGTGTGATGGTCTCGATATTTGCGAAGGTCTTGATGAGATCATCCACGCCAGCGAGTGACACGCTCGCGGGCACGTGCAGGGTGATCTTGCGGGCGGGTTTGACCTGGTGCTTGGCGCGGATGTCGCGGATGAGCGCGACCAGCGATTGCACACGAGCAAAGTCGCGCTCGGCAGCTTCATCGCGCAGCGATGCGCTGACCTGAGGCCAGCCGGCGGTGCAGAGCGTGCCTAGTTTGGTGGGCGGCGTCAGCGTGATGCCTGCCACGGGCGCGGTTTGGATATGGCGGAGATTTTGGAAGATGGTTTCCGTCACGAAGGGCATGACTGGGTGGAGCAGACGCACGATGGATTCGAGCGTGTGTGCGAGCACGGCCTGCTGCTGGGACGAGTTCGCGACGGTGGGCTTGATGCCTTCGAGGTACCAGTCGCAGAAGTCGTTCCACAGGAGCGTGTAGCAGCCCATGGCATACTCGCTGAATTGATAGTCGGCGAGAGATGCATTGGCGGATTGCACGCCCGCAGCGAGGCGAGAGAGCATCCAGCGATCCAGAAGCGGAAGTGATGAAGTGACGGGGTGACGAGGTGACGAAGTCGAGCCAGCGGGGATCATGGAAAGCGCGAAACGAGTTGCGTTCCACAGTTTGTTCGCGAAGTTTCGGCCCAGGTCGAACTTCGGGCTGGTGTTCTTGCCGCTCTTGCTGTCCTTCTGCACAGGCATTCGCACGTCTTGCGTATTGGTCGCCATGTGACAGAGCGTGAAACGCATCGCATCACTGCCGTGGGTTTCGATGATGTCGAGCGGATCGACGCCATTGCCGAGGCTCTTGGACATCTTGCGGCCTTCGCCGTCTTGGATGACCGCGTGGATGTAGACGTGCTTAAACGGGACGGAACCCGGCGTGCCGCGGAAGTAGCGATTGAACATCACCATGCGGCTGACCCAGAGGGTGATGATCTCGCGGGCGGTGCAAAGCGTTGATGTGGGATTGAAGGCTTCGAGGAGGCCTTCGTTCCCGGCGAATGCACGCGGATTGGGCCAGCCCATGGTGGAGAGGGGCCAGAGGGCGGAGGAGAACCAGGTGTCGAGGACGTCGGGGTCTTGGGTGAAACCAGCGGCTTCAAAAGCGGCAACGGCGCTGGTGGTATCGCGCCCATCCACGCAGACGTGAATCACGAGCGTGCCAGAACCGAGCGTCTGAGTCTTGCCGACTTCCTGCCCATTCAGAAAGGACCGCACAACAACACTCGCGTCACTCCGCAAGTTTGACCACATTGCGTGTTCGTTGTTGAGCTTCGTCGCGTCACCCTCGACAACCTTCGTCCACACCGGAATGCGATGCCCCCACCACAACTGGCGTGAGATGCACCAGTCGCGAATGTTGTCGTGCCACTGCTCGTACGTCTTTGCGTAGCGTGCCGGGAAGAACGACAACTCGCCGTCAGTCGACGCACCCTTCGCGGCCGCAGCGTTCGCACCGGTGCGTTGTTCAGCCACCAGTGCGGCGTTGGCCGTTTCTGCCATTTTGGGGTCAGTCACGCGCACGTACCACTGGTCGCTCAGGTATGGCTCGACGACGGCCTTGCTGCGATCAGAGAATTTCTTGCTGTGACGGGTGGGCTTGGCGCCTTCGAACAGGCCCAGCTTGGTGAACTCCTCCACTACTAGCTTGCGAGCCTCTTCCATCTTCTTGCCGACAAACTCCTGCGGCATCTTCGCGGTGTCCCAGCCGTGCTTGTCGCTCACGCGGCCATCGGGCGACATCATGTTGACCATCGCGAGGCCATGCCGCACACCGATTTCGTAGTCGTTGGTGTCGTGCGCGGGCGTCATCTTCACGAAGCCGGTGGAGAACTTCGCTTTCGGATCGTTCTTCTCTTCGTCGGTGGTCGCCATCGACTCGGGCAGCACGGCGTAGTCATCGGCGATGATGGGAATCTCGCGGCCCACGAGCGGCAGACGCACCTTTTTGCCGACAAGTTGCTTGGCGCGCGGGTCGCGCGGATTCATTGCGACTGCGGTATCGCCCAGGTACGTTTCGGGGCGGGTGGTTGCGACGGTGATGGTCTCGTCGGAATCAACGAGGGGGTACTTGAGGAAGTAGAACTGGCCGTCGACTTCTTCGTCGTAGCACTCGTCGTCGGCCACGGCGGTTTGCAGGGCGGGGTCCCAGTTCACAAGGCGCTTGCCGCGGTAGATGAGGCCGTCGCGGAAGAGGATGAAGAAGGCTTCGCGCACGGCGGTGGCGCATTGCTCATCCATGGTGAAACGCTGGCGGTCCCAGTCGCATGAGCAGCCCATGGCTTTGAGCTGGCCTGTGATGACGGCTTCGTATTCGTCTTTGAAGGCTTGGATCTTGGCGACGAATTGCTCGCGCGTGAAGTCGGTCTTGCGCTTCTTCTCTTCCTTCATCACGCGCTTTTCTACCACGGCCTGCGTGGCGATGCCGGCGTGGTCGGTGCCGGGCATCCAGAGGGTTTCGTAGCCCTTCATGCGGTGCATGCGTGCGAGGATGTCTTGCAGCGTGTTGTTGAGGGCGTGACCCAGGTGCAACGCGGCGGTGACGTTGGGCGGCGGGATGATGATGGCGTAGGGGTCTTTGGTGCCGCCGTTGGCTTTCACGTTCTTGGGATCGGCGGCGAAGGCGTTGGCTTTGAGCCACAAATCCCAAACAGCCTTCTCGTGATCAGCGGGCTTGTAGGCCTTGGCGAGTTCGACAGGCGCGCCCACTGCGGTCGGGCGATGATCGGGAGTGGAAGATGACGAAGAAGAGGCGTTCATAGCCTGCGATTCTAGCGGCGAAGTGGCGGTATCCGATACCCTTGCACGGCTTGTCTGCGTCATGGCGTAACGCTGCGTGCGACACGCCGACACTCGCCACCGGGCGAGCTTTCCCGCAGTTTTTCGACTCTTTCGAGGATTCGCTCATGCACCATGTGTCACCGCCACACGTCGACGTTTCGCGCGGGTTCTCGCGCCGGAGCGGCAAAGCTTCGACGGTGATTGTCATCCTGCTGCTGCTCGCGGCGGCAGGCGTCATGGGCGTGCTCGTGATGCGCCGGGCGACCAACAACGCCTTGCAAGCGGCCAACAACACCAACGCGGGCAGCGCAACCGCACCCGCGCAGCAGCCCGAGAAGCTCGATGACATCCTCAACACAGTGCAGTCGCTCAAACGCGATCAGCAGTGGGACAAGGCTGAAACCCTGCTCACCAGCGCGATCGCCAGAAACGCCGACGAGCAGGCGCTGTACGTGCAATATGCCGAAGTGCTCATCGGAAAGAACCAGCAAGAGCAGGCATACGAGCAATACGAAAAGGCACTGGCGATCGGCCCTCGCTCGGCGGAGTTGGAGTTTGTCGCAGGCACCACGGCAAGCGCTGCCAACCGCCTTGATCGCGCGGAGGAGCACTTCGGCGCGGCTCAGGCCCAGAACAAGACGGATTGGAAGCCGCCGCTCTTTCTGGCGCAGGTGCAGGTGAAGCAAAGCAACTTCGCGGAAGCCAAGAAGAACCTGCTGATGGCGACGCACCTCAAAAGCGATCTTGGGGTAGCGTGGGGCACACTGGCGGAAATCGCGATGCGAGAGAACGACGCGAGCATTGCGCTGCAGCACATCGCCAAGGCACGCGAGCTGGAACCCGACTCGGTCTTGTGGCGACTGGTGCAGGCTAGGGCCCTCAAGCGGCTGGGCAAGCCTCAGGAAGCCCTCGATGCCTTGGCCGGCCTTGATGAAACCCAGCGCCTGGAGCCAGGCATTCTGACCATCATGGGCGAGTGCTACGGCCTGTTGCGAAAGCCTGCTGACGCCGCTTCGTTGT
Source organism: Phycisphaerae bacterium (assembly GCA_046316615.1). Taxonomy (GTDB): domain Bacteria; phylum Planctomycetota; class Phycisphaerae; order Phycisphaerales; family UBA1924; genus BJHL01. The sequence goes on along the minus strand of JBKDAN010000013.1, from coordinate 52,414 downwards.
ATGCAAGCATGAGTGATCGCTTTGGCGATCGCGGCGAGCTGGCACTGGAAGCGGCACAGTGGTACGAACGCGCGGGTGACAAGTCCAACGCCAAGAAGTACGCGGAGCGAGCCAGCTTCCTGAGCGTTGCCGGTGCGACCGAGCTGCTCGATCGGCTCAAGTGATCACGCGAACCGCACGACAGTGTGACTTACGAGCGTTCCCGCGGCATTCCTGCGCGGCGCTTCAAGCTCGGACAGATCCACAAGTCGGATGATGATCGACGCATGTAGATGACTACCGACACTGAGAATGGCCAAGACCCGCCCGTGGGCAAAACCGCCGACAAGCGAACCAACTGCGGTGAACAAGGGCTGAAGACTCCGAACCTCGCGTTCAGACTTCGCGACAAACGACAGACGACGTCAACCTCGCCTACCGCACCTGTCATGGACCAGATCGGCCGCGATGTATTGTCGGAGTCACGAGCTTCAGACAAACATCAATCGACCCGCTCAGTTGCCCAAACATACCATTGCATCAGCGACACAGGAATTCCCGTGTCCACCCCGCGCAACAGACTATTGACGGTCGAGATGATTACATCGGGGTGGAAGCGGCGTTGTGACGACGACGCGCAGATGCCTGCGCGCCGCTTCGCGAGAATCGCTCAACATCACGCTGTGTGAGACCCGCGCGACGCGCTAGAAGTGCCGCGGAAATGTGCGAATCACAGCGGAGTTTCGCGTAGAGCGACTTCTTGTGACTGATGATCGTTTCGGTGGATCGACACAGTGTCTTGGCGATCTCCTGTGTGTCCTGTCCTTGGCCCAGCATCGAGAGCACTTCCACCTCGCGGGGTGAAAGTGCGGCAAGCGTGCCATATTCGTTGTGCTCAGCCTCAAAGAACTCGATGCCTTGGTACAACTCGGGCACCACATCACCTTCCACACGCTGGTGAATCGCGATGACCGCCAGTCCCGTGATGCTCTCTTGAGGTGGCAGTTTGTGCACGTAGGTCACGTACTGCTCACCCCACATGACACTGCGATAAGTCAATGGCTTGCCGGTGCTCAGGCACCGCCGCATGATCGCCATGCGCTCCGCGACGATCTCAGGCCCATACATCTGGTCGAGCTTGTGCCCCACCACGGCTTCCAAACCCGGTTGGCCCACACGCGCGCGATTGCGAGCTGCCGCGGGCGAGAGCGCGAGCAGCGTGCCGTCTTCCGCAATAATGCTGAACATGACACCGCTCTCAGCAAGTGCGCGGATGGAAATCGATCCCGACGTGAGTTGCAAGACATCCAGCACGGTGCAGTCTCCCCTTGTGCAAGACGCGACAGCCTTCATCGCGTCCCGGTCACATGGACACACTCCATACTTCGTCGTCTGCACCGGAAAGAAAAATTATTCACCGTCGGTTGGTACCCAAACACCGTGGTCTAGGGGCTGAAATGTTCGGCCTTTGCGCACTTCGTGTGCACTCTACTCCCCGACATATGGGCACCCTCGCGAGACGACTACTGCATAGTTATGCACGTAAGCAACGGCCGATGATCGCTGCCTATCGACGGACCGACCACGTGGCGATGCACGAGCACCCGGGAGTTAAAGAGCACGTGATCAATGCGGATGCCAGGCAGATAGCGAAGCGGACCGAGATCTGGCCACGTATGGCCCAGTCCCGTGCCGGCAACCGCATTGACGTCGCGCATGCCTGCATCGAGGAGCTTGCTCATGTGTCGACTGTTTGCCGTCGCGTTGAAGTCTCCCGCCATCAGCATCGGGCGTGTCTCATGCTTCGCCAACCGAATGAACTCCGCGAACTGCACCCGCTGCTCGTAGAGCAGTCCGCGACCCACCGGCGGCACCGTGTGCACGTTCTGCAGCACCAGTTCCCGCCCAGCAATGTCAATGACCACGCGAATCTGCGGATCGTGCAGTCCTTGTACGCCGCTCACGCGTGAGCTTGCTGCACGCGACTCGTCGCTGAGGCGCAGCACGGGCTCCTCCTTCCACGGATGCTTGCTGAACACCGCCTGACCAAACGCGTCCTGACGCATCTCGTTGATGATGTACGGGTATTTGGCGGCAAGCTCATCGACCATCGCCTTGTGCCAAGCCGGGGTGTACTCCTGAAGCATCACAACGTCAGGATCGTGCTCGCGAATGAAGTCAAGAGCCGGCGCGGGGTCCGTATTCGTGAGCAGCACGTTCATGGAGATGATGCGAACTTCGCGGGACGCTGCGGTCGCCGGAGCAGGTTCGCGTCCAGCGAGCAGCGACAAAGCAGGCCACGCGAAAGCAAATGCCCAAACAACAAGCAGGCCTGCTGCGACCCGCTGACGCACCAGCAGCGCAACGCCCGCAAAGAAGACCGCCGCGATGGCCCCATGGAGCGTGAATGTGCGACACATGAACGCGACATACGCCACGCCCAGTTCGCGCTGCGACGAAGCGCTGAACGGCGTGTCTTCGAACTGCATGAACAACAGCGTGCTTGCAGCGAAGACGCACGCCAGCCACACGACCACGATGACTCCCCATCGCGCCGCACGCGTGGGTCGTAACCAGCCGCTTAAGCCGCGCGGGGCAGGTGTTTCCGGTTTCGCTGGGTCCTGTATGGCTTGGACGGCCCGCTCAATCATGCGTGCAGATACGCAGCTCGTCAGTCGTCTGTTCGTGCTTTGCCTTCCGAGAACGCGCCCCCCAGCACGAATTGTCGGCACACCCAGCAATCTGAGGACGTTACGCGGCGTTAAGCGTGCATCGCTCGCTTGACGGCGCGCGAGGAGGAGTGACAAGACATGACGCGTGCGACAACGACTGCGGTTATCTCATTGGTGCTTGCCGGAGCCTCGCAAGCCGCCATCACCACGACAGGCGGCGACGCGGTGCTGAGTCCGGCACCGGCCTCAACCCTGCTGGGAGCGATTGAAAGCAACACCATCGCCCGAGCCTTCAACGAAGTTTCCAGCTTTACGCTCGCGACCAACCTGCCCGTCAACGCGACGACACCTGGCGTTTACAGCAGCAATGGTTCGCTCACGCCTGGCGTCATCGCGGCGGGCACCGTCGTCAACAGTCACTACCTGTACGTTGACCCCGTGGGCGACGGACCGGCCATGTACGAAGGCTTCGTCGAGTTCGACCAGCCGATTCTCGGCGTCATCGTGCTGCGCAACGGACTCAACTCGTCCGACTTCCTCGGCGCACCGGGCACCACGTACGGCGACAATGTCGCTCGCGGCATGGAGCTGTCGGGCAACGAAGCGTTCACCATCACGCTGTCGCAGTTCCGCGTCAACTTCCGTTTCAACACGACGACCGCGACCGACGACATCCGCATCATCACCGCAGTACCCGCGCCGGGGGCAGCAGCCATGATCGGGCTGGCGGCGACCGCCTGCTTGCGTCGTCGACGCAACCTGCGCGGCTGATTCAGTTGGATTCGCTGCGCGGACTCAAGATACGTGGCACATCCCGCATGCTGAGCCCCGCGCGGCGCGCGATGATCATCGCATGCATGCGTGAGGGACATCGCAGCTTGGCGTACAGCGACTTCTGGTGGCTCGACACCGTCTCGGCGGAGCGGTGCAGGCGGTCAGCGATTTCGGGGCCGTCCGCACCCTCCGACAGCAGTGCAAGCACTTCCGCTTCGCGCTTGGTCAGCAGCGCAAGAGGTCCGAAGTCGTTGTGCTCTGCTTCGAGGTAGTCGCTGCCCGGCGGAAAGTGATCGCGTTCCACGCGCCCCTCCGTTCGAAGGTGTAGCGAGAACGCACTCGATTGTGGCACTTCCGGATGTTGGTCGAGCGGAAAAATGTGCGTGATAAACTGCGTCCCGCCGACAACGCTTCTCAGGACGCAAGGCCGCCGACCGCTGATAGCGCGGCGAAGAAGCATCAACCTCTCGCGAGCGCGAACTTCGGGGAGCAGCTTGAGCAAGCTTCGGTCAGGCACGTCCTGCAGCCGACCCGATGACACCCCCAGTACACGCAGCAACTCGGGCGACATGTGATGAATGACGCCATCGAAGTCGATCACGCTCGACATGATCGAACCTTCGATGAAGAGTTGGAGTGGGACACTGAAGCTTTGCATGGCAAAAACGCGACCAAGACCGGTTGAGACACACAGTCAGAACCAAAGCATAACTCGACCGCTACGTTTCCCCCGGTCGTGACGCTAAATCAATCATTCGGGAGATTCGTGCAAACACAAGCACAACCGCCCGGAATTCACCGAAAGTCGGTAAGAGTTTCCCGCAAAATCACATGGTTCCGATGCCACACACGGGCAAGATCATGGAGATCTCACCTCGCGGAGCATCGAGCGTGCTTTGATAGGGTCGGCCTACTTGCGTTCTTTTTCGGCGCGTCGGCGCTTGAGTTCAGCGTCGATGAAGTCCGCGATTTCGCCACGCAGGACCGCTTCGTAGTCGCGGCTTTCGTGATTGGTCCGGTGATCCTTCACGCGGTTGTCATAGAACACATAGCTGCGAATCTGGCTGCCCCAGCCTTGCTCGAGGCTGCCGCCGCTCGCTTTCGCGATCTCGGCTTCGCGCTTCTCGTCTTCCATCTGCTGCAGCTTGGCCTGCAGCACAGCCAGCGCCTGAGCGCGGTTCTGAGGCTGGTCGCGATACGTGCTCGCAACCACCTGAATCCCGGTTGGAATGTGCTGCACTCGCACCGCGCTGGCGACCTTGTTCACGTTCTGCCCGCCCGGACCGCGGGCGCGGACGAAGGCTTCGATGATGACGTCCTTCTCAGGAATCGTGATCTCGGTTTCTTCGAACTCAGGTGTTACGTCGATGGTGCAGAAGCTGGTCTGCCGCTTGCCCTGGGCATTGAACGGGCTGACACGGGCAAGCCGGTGCGTGCCGCGCTCACACTTGAGGTAGCCGAACGAGTACGGTCCCTTGATATGCAGGGTGACACTGTCGATGCCGACTTCGGCGCCGAAACCCTTGTCAACTTCCTCCATGCTGAAACCCATCTTCTCGCAGTAGAAGATGTACATACGCAGGAGCATTTCAGCCCAGTCGTTGGCTTCGGTGCCGCCCACGCCTGCGGAGAGCGTGAGGAAGCAGTTGCGGTGATCGTGCTTGTCGTTCAGGAGCGACTGCAGCTCGATCTTTTCCATCTGTCCCTGGAGCTTGAAGAGCGTCTCATCAGCCTCGGCGAGCAGGTCGTTGTCGCCGGCTTCCTTGGCCATCTGGTAGCCAATTGTCGCGTTCTCGAGGTCTGTGACAGCGATAGTCACCGGATCAACCTGAGCCTTGAGCTGCTTGAGCTCGCTCACGATGCGTTTGGCTTCGCCCTGGTTGTTCCAGAAGGTTTCGGAGCCCATGAGGGCTTCGAGGTCCTTGAGTCTGGCAAGTTTGCTGTCGTAGTTAAAGAGAGTCGCGGATGGTTGCGATCCGCGCCTCAATGTCGTTGATGACAGGCTGGTGTGCGTCAAAGTGCATGAAACGGCTCCAAAGTCGCGAAAGCCGAGCGTCGGTCATCGCGGGGCGAAGTATAACCGCATGTGCGTCGAAGAAAAACACGGATCCGCCGCGCCAAGACGCGAGTCGAGCGGCGTCTTGTATTGTGTCATCTCGCGGCCACTCGCCGCAGTTCACTGGAGAATCAACATGCACACGCCCTTTGCACGCCCTTTCGCCGCTCGCACCCTTGCCTCACTGCTGGCGATACTCGCCGTCAGCGCCGGGGCGCAGCCAGCGGCTGGACAACCCGACCCACAGAAGGCTGCGCAGGCGGCTGGAGCAGCAAAGGACGACGGAAGCATGCTGCCCACGCTTCGATTTCCGGGCGGCACGGTCGACGAGTACATCGCTGCAGTGCAGAAGGCGTCACGTGTACCGTTCAACATCATCTCGCATCCTTCCGCGGCACACATCACGCTGCCGCCCATCTCGATCGACAACGCAGAGCCGATCTACGCGTTCGAGGCGATTGACGGCATGACCTCAGAAACCGACAGTGGAGTCTGGGTCGTCAACGTGGTGCTCGCGGTTAGTCCATACGAGGGAGTTTCGTCCGTACGGGCGCAGTTTCTCGCTGAGCCCGCGAACCTCGGCGCCACGCTCGGATCGACGGAGGTGCTCGACCTCAGCGCAATCGTGAAACCCGAGCAGGCTCAAGGCGAGGGGCTGAGACTGGACGACGTACTCGCGGCGGTGACGACGGCCGTGGAACAAGCGAACTCAAACGTCGCGCCGCCCGCGCAGATCGGCAGTCCGACGCCGCCCAAGTCCATCGCGTTGCAGCCGAAGATCGCGCTGCATCGCGAAACGAGTCTGCTGTTTGTGACCGGCACGCCCGATCAGATTCGCGCAGCCTCGCAGGTGGTCCAACGACTGACAGCTCGAGGAACATCGTGGAGCACAATGACGGAAGTGGTGCAGCGCGCCAATGAAGCGGATCGTGAATGGTTCGTGTCACAACTGACTGTCGCGCTGCGCGGTGTCGAGGGCGCATCGATCACCGCTTCCGACAATGACAACTCTCTCGTCACGGTGACAACGCCCGGCAATGCCAAACTTGCGGTTGAACTGCTCGGGCGGTATCTGCTAAGCCCTGAAGTGCAGGCGCAGCGCACTCAGCGCGTGCTTGAAGAGGTCGTTGAGCGCACGCGGCTCGCGACGAGGGTTGAATCGCTGACGCAGGAACTCGCGACATCTCGCCAGGCACATCTCGGGCGCGAAGCCGAGCTTCGCGCGGAGAACCAGCGGCTCCGCGACCAGCTTGAAGCCGCACGCACGCAGGGCAAGTAATTCACGCCTGCCCGCTTTCGCCATGCGCGACGAAGCACAGATTCCGCGGGCGCATGCCGGCGACACGATGGACGTGCGCCGGTTGTGCCTTGGTATCCAGCGTGGCGACGAAGCCTCGCTGACGTGGCTCTACCGCGCATGGCAAGCTCGCGCCATTGCACTGGCACAGAAATGGAGCGGGCTCAACTCCATGGCTTGTGAGGACGCGGCCCACGAGTTGTTCCTCCGCGTGATTCGCTCACTGCCCGAACTGGAAACCACGGCCGCCCTCGATGCATGGATGACCGTCACACTGCGGCGCATCGTGCTCGACACACTTCGTTCGCAGGCCCGCTCTGACGCGCGAACCCGCCGCGCTGCAGCCACCTCGCTGGCAGAGCCCGAAGCAGCCTCGGACACGAGCGACCTCTTGCTGCGAATCGCCGCGCTGCAAGAGCTCGAGCGAGAAGCGCTCCGTCTGCGAATGACAGCCGATGGCACGCTCGCGCAACTCGCCGCGGCCCTTCACGTGTCACCCGACCAGTTCTATCGGCGTGTACGACGTGCGCTTGCCAAGTTGCGATCCATGACGGAGAAAGACCATGACTGAACCACGCGATCGCCTGCCCGAACTGCTTTCGGTGATGCATCAGCACCGCCGACGCACCAAAGCCGTGCGTACCGGCATCGCGTGCGGCGTGTTGAGTGCAGTCGCAGCCTTCGCCTGGCTGGTCGCGCCCACGTCGGCTCCCGTGCCTCCACATGTGCCGGAGGTCATTGCATCGCACACGTCCACAGCGCCGCCGCTGGTGGTTGTGCCGCACACGGCTGTCAAGGTGCGCATCGTGACGACGGACCAAGTGCTTTCGAGCACACTCGTCGAAGTTCGAACGATCGCGCCCGATGCACTGGCACAGACGCTTGCACGCAAGACGCCTTGCTACTCACTCATCCGCCTGAGGGAGTCGCAGCGGCTGGTGTATTCATGCAGGTGACAAAGTTTGGTTCTCACACGGCTGCATGATCCACAGATCGACCCGTCACACCGCTGCATTCCGGACGAATTGCACGCTAGAAGACCGCGGTTATCAAGGCTAAATTGCATCGACGTGGAGGTTGCGAAGCGCCGCGCGGCGTGACGCGTCTTCCGGCATTGGCGGAGGCCATCATGCAACTGAAGAAAGATTCAAGCGGTCGCTATCTGTGCACTTTCATCCCGGGCGACGGGGTGGGACCTGAGTGCATGGAAAGCGCGAAGCGCATCATCGAGGCGGCGGGCGTCAAGATCGCCTTTGAAGTCTTCGACGCCGGCGAGAGCGTCTTCAAGAAGGGCATTCCCAGCGGTGTGCCGCAGGAGACCATTGATAGCGTGAATCGCACGCGTCTGGTCTTCAAGGGCCCGCTCGGCACCCCGATCGGCTATGGAGAGAAGAGCGCGAACGTCACGCTGCGCAAGCTCTTTGAAACCTACGCCAACATCCGCCCCGTGCGCGAACTGCCGGGCGTCAAGACGCCTTACAGCGGCCGCAAGCTCGACCTCGTCGTCGTGCGTGAAAACGTGGAAGACCTCTACGCCGGCATCGAGCACATGCAGACACCGGGCGTGGCCCAGTGCCTCAAGCTCATCAGCGCCAAGGGCAGCGAGAAGATCGCCCGCCTCGCGTACGAGTTCGCTCGCAGCGAAGGCCGCAAGAGTGTGGCCTGCGCGACCAAGAGCAACATCATGAAGATGACCGAGGGCACGCTCAAGCGCACCTGCGAGCGCGTCGGTAAGGAGTACAAGGACATCGACTCCTGGCACGTCATCATCGACAACTGCGCCCACCAACTCGTCAAGAAGCCCGAGCAGTTCGACGTCATCGTGACGACGAACATGAACGGCGACATCATCAGCGACCTGACCAGCGCGCTCATCGGCGGCCTGGGCTTCGCTCCCAGCGCCAACCTCGGTAACGAAGTCGCCATCTTCGAAGCCGTCCACGGCAGCGCACCCAAGTACGCCGGCAAGAACTGCATCAACCCCACCGCCGTCATCATGAGCGGCGTGCTCATGCTCCGCCACATCGGCGAGCTCGAAGCCGCCAAGAAAATCGAGAACGCCGTCCTCGTCACGCTCGAAAATGCCGCACGCGAAGGCCGCGGCACGGGCGACGTCATCGGCTACGACAACCCCAAGGTCTACAGCACCAGCGCATATACCGATGCCATCATCGCGAACCTCGGCAAGAAGAGCGAGAACTTCTTCGCACGCGACTACAAGCCCCTCGTCATGCCCGTGGTTGATCGCAACCCCGAGTTCGTGAAAGCCAAGTCCCTCCGCACGATCGGCGCCGACATCTTCGTGCACAGCACGCTCATGCCGGGCGACCTGGGCCCAAGCGTGGAACGCCTGCTCGAAGGCTCGCCGCTCAAGCTCAAAATGATCAGCAACCGCGGCACCAAGGTGTACCCGCCCACCGGCGCAATCACTGACAACGTCGACCAGTACCGCTGCCGTTGCATGCTCCGCACCGGCGCCGAGAAGGGCGGCAACGCCGAACTCGCCGACCGCGACCTACTCACCGCGATCGAAAAAATCGGTGCCAAACACCGCTGGGTCCACATCGAGAAGCTGCAGGAAATCGACGGCGAACCCGGCTTCACCAAGGCTCAGGGCGAAGATTGATCAGTCTGCCATTCTCTGTTTCCACAAGGAGCCGAACCGCGTGTTCGGCTCCTTTTTCGTGCTGGCTTTGTGTTCCTGTCACGTACCGCCCCGAGTCCTTACGATTGCCTCGTGCAGCAAGCCCCCGCCGCGCCGCGGCCCGCCGACGACACTTCCGCCTCTCCGCAAACCATCGCGACCACGCGCGAGCCGCCGTCACTCGCCGACAAACGCGAAGCCGCGACCGAAGGTACGCTCCTGCTGCTTCTGCTTGCCCTTGCCGTCGTCATGCTGGCAGCGCTCGCGCTCTTCATGTTCCTGCGAAGAGACCGCGCTATTCGCCAGCTCGATCGCAAGCCAGAGCCACCGTCTTCCCGCAGAGATGCATGGAGCGAAGCGGGCCGCCGCCTCGATGCCCCTTCCGCCAACGAGCTTGAGTCACCGGCTGATCTGACCAGTCCAGACAATGAGAAAACCTGGGTTGCACTCTCACCCTCGCAGCAAGTCGCTCCCCCGCTGCCACGCGGAGCTGCACCCGTCGTGCTTGTGACAGGCGGAGCCAAGCGAGTCGGTCGCGCCATCTGTCTCGAGTTCGCTCGCGCCGGCTGCAACGTGATCTTCACCTACAACAACAGCGAAGTGGAAGCCGCCAACCTCTGCAAAGAGATCGCCGCCATGGGCCGCGAAGCCACGAGCTTTCGCGTCGACCTCACCGATCAAGCAACGGTCGAGGCTGTCGCTCGCCAATGGTCGCAGACGCTCGGACGACTCGATGTGCTCGTGCACAACGCCAGCATCTACCAACCCTCACCCCTCGCTTCGCTCGAAGCTGACGAAGCAGTGCGCCACTACCAGGTCAACGCTCTTGTTCCGCTCCTGCTGTCGGCCCGCCTCGCGCCGCTGCTGCAAGCTTCCACCCTGCCGGGCGGCGGCGCGATTGTCGCGATGAGTGACATCCACGCCATGGGCCGCCCACGTAAGGACTTCGCCGCGTACACCATGAGCAAAGCCGCTCTGACCGAGATGGTCTACTGCCTCGCCCGTGACCTCGCGCCGCGCGTGCGCGTAAACGCAGTCGCACCGGGCGTGGTGGCCTGGCCCACGCAAGGGCACGAAAGCACCGCCGACGAACAAGCCAAGTACCTCCGTCGTATTCCACTAGGTCGCTCAGGTGAACCGCTCGACGCCGCGAACGCGGTGCGCTGGCTTGCGCTCGAAGCGAGCTATGTCACCGGACAGATCATCCGCATCGATGGCGGCCGATGGCTCACATAACCGCCGTCGCGTTCGTGCCACATGCCGAGTCATGCATCGCTGCCACCGATTGAAACGAAGACACTGCGTCATGCAACTCATACCCATGCACACCACACTTCGCCGCGTCTCGCTCGTTGCATCCGTTCTGCTCGCGGGCTTTGCCTGCGCTGGGTGCAGCAAGCCTGCGCCGTCGGCGCAGCCGGTCACGCAGCAGTCCACAGCAACCTCAACAACGCCAAGCTCGTCAAGCAGCACACCATCCTCATCTTCGTCAACTCCCACGCCCACCGCCGCCGCCGCTTCAACCAGCAGCGCATCAGGAGCCACCCCCGTGTCCACTGCACCGTCCGCCGCTCCCATGAACGCCAAGCCCGGCACCGAAATCGCCCTCGTCGGCGCTGGCTGCTTCTGGGGCGTCGAGCACATCTTCGCAGAGCAAGACGGCATCATCAACGCCATCAGCGGCTACAGCGGCGGGCACGTCGAGAATCCCACCTACAAGCAAATCTGCACCGACATGACCGGCCACGCTGAAGTCGTGCAAGTGACCTTCGACCCCGCGAAGATCAGCTACGAGCAGGTCATCGACATCTTCTTCCGCTTGCACGATCCCACCCAGATCAATCGTCAGGGCCCCGACATCGGCACGCAGTACCGCAGCGTGATCTACTACTACAACGACGAGCAGAAGGCCGCCGCCCAGCGCGTCAAGGACAAATTCGCGCCGCGCTTCAAGCGCCCTATTGCCACGGCAATCGAACCCGCCAAGCCCTTCTACATCGCCGAAGACTACCACCAGGACTACTACGTGAAGACCGGCAAGGAGCCCTACTGCCACGTTCTTCGCGATGAATGAGCGTCATTCAATCCGCGGATCCACCCATCGGTAGAGCACGTCCACCGCGAGATTGAAAAGCACAAGCATGGTGCTGAAAACTAGCACGACGCCCAGAATGAGAAACAGGTCCTTGTTCTGCACCGCGTTCACAAAGTGCTGCCCCATGCCAGGCACTGTGAACACGACCTCAACCACGAAGCTGCCCGTCATCGCCAGCGCCGTCGCGGGACCAAGGTAACTCAGTACAGGCAGAAACGCGTTCTTGAGCGCGTGCTTGAGGTAGAGCCCAGCCGGCCCCACGCCCTTGGCCCGCGCCGTGCGAATGAAGTCACTCGACAAGTGCTCCAGCATCCCCATGCGCGTCAGCCTCGCGATGTAAGCTGCAAAGGGCAGGCTGAGCGTGATTGCCGGCAAAACCAGACTGCCAGGCGGATTCCAACTACCCACGCTGAACCACCCCAGCCACAGTGAAAACACTGTGAGCAGCAGCGTGCCCACGACAAAGCTCGGCAGACTGATGCCAATGAGAGCGACCGCAAGCGTCGCGATATCCGCCACACTGTTCGGCTTGATCGCCCCGATCACACCTGCGCTCAAGCCAAGCGCCAGTGCAATCACGATCGCGCTCGCGCCAAGCGTGACCGACACGGGCAGACTTCCACTGATGATCTCGTTCACCCGCTGATCCCGATACTGGAGACTCGGGCCGAAATCAAACACGCGCCTCACCGGCGGAGCCTGCCCAGCTGCTTCCGCCGCCTGTCGCTCACGCGACAGTTCGCCGCTCATCACATCGCGCGCGTACTGCACGCCAGTCACACTCGCAAGATAACTGGTGTAGAACGAAGGAAAGCTGTCCAGGTTGTACTGCGCCTTCATCGCCGCTTCAACCTCCGGCGGCGGCCTGCGGCCCTCGGGGTTCTCCAGCGGATTGCCGGGAATAGCCCATGCCAGCGTCAGTGCGATGCTGTAAATGCAAAGCAGAATAATCGGCAATTGCAGCAGCCGTCGCGCGATCAAGGTGAGCATGCCGCAAGCGTAGTTCCGGCATGCACGTGGTGCATCACCTTACCGCAGCGGACTCAATCCCGCCACTCGCCGCATCTCACCAAGCCGCGTCCATGCAGGCGGATGATCCTGAATGAGTCGCACCAACTGACTTCGCGAGCATGTCAGCCGCAGCGATGCGGCCTTGACGTTCAGTTCGCACGCGTGGAGCACATCCATCGCCTCGGCGAGCATGGTCGCAAAATCCTCATGCGACGAAGACACCACGATGCGCCCCTGCTTGCAGCGCGAGCGCCACAGTTCGCTCCGCGCGTCTCCGGGTTGCACGGGACACCGCACCAGCGTCGCCAGAGCCAACCGCAGCCGCGAAATCGCTACGCGCCGATTCTCCAGCACGGTGCGCCGCTCGCCCGCATGCGCCTCCACGCCCGTGGGCGTGTGCGTCAGCGTCACCATCGTCTCCACCTTGTTGCGATTCTGCCCGCCAGGGCCCCCACTGCGAGACTTGCCTTGCACGCACTGCGCCAAGAGCATGTCGATGGGAAGTGATGTCGGGTGGGGTGGCTCGACCATGACGACCGGCTCGCGTTCAAGCCGCGTCTGCGCCGCTTTCTTGCGATCTTCAGGCTGATCGGCCTTTCGGACGTCCGCACGAATGCTCGCATCAAGCCGAGCGAGCCACGCTTTCTCCAGATCGACTTCTTCCTTCGGAGCTGGTTCCTTCTTTGCCATCACCGCGCCCCCGCATGCACGGGCCCTGCCGGAATCGAAATCGTCGGCGTTGCCTGCAGTGCCATGCCGTCACGCTGACCGCTCCGCAGCAACTGCTCACCCAGCCCCGCAATCATCGCGGCATTATCCATGCAATATCGCATGGGGGGCAGCCGCACACCCAGCTTGTGCGAGGCCTCAAAGCACAGCAACTCGCGCCGCAGCCGCGAGTTCGCCGTCACGCCTCCGCCGCACAGCAGCGTGCGATAAATCAAATCTCGCTCGCGTGCCTGCTCGATCGCTCGCGTCAGCTTGAGCGTCACTGCCTTGCACGCCGCACGCTGAAAACTCGCCGCCAGATCGCGCGACGTGGCGGGCGTCAGCGCAAGCGGAGCCGTACCGCCTCGCTCGCCGGGCACGCCCCGCAGCGTGTACAACACGCTTGTCTTGAGCCCGGAAAACGAAAAATCCAGCGATGTCGTACTCAGTCGCGACACGGGCAAGTCAAACGCCTTGTCATTCGCCGAAGGATCGCTCGCCAGTCGATCAAGATTGGGCCCCCCCGGGTGCGGTAACTGCATCATCGTCGCCACTTTGTCGTACGCCTCCCCCATGGCGTCATCGATCGTCGTGCCAATCCGATGCATCTGCGTCCACGACGCGACGTGATACATCGCCGTGTGCCCACCCGACACAACCAGTCCCAGCGCGGGAAACAGCTCCTGCTCCGACTTGCCTTCCGCCCCGCGTTCTAGCATGCCGCTGTACACGTGCGCCGCCACATGGTCCACGCCAATCAGCGGCTTGCGCAAGCTCCACGCCAGAGACTTCGCCGCCGCAACGCCCACCAGAAGACTGCCGATCAGTCCAGGCCGGTTGCCCACCGCAATCGCATCGATCATGCCCAGCCCGCAGCCCGCCTGCTCCAAGGCCTCTCGCACGACAGGCAGCACCGCCTCCACATGCGCCCGGCTCGCAATCTCCGGCACCACCCCCGCATATTCCGCATGCAAGTCATACTGACTTGCCACCACGCTGCTCAATACCTCCACGCCATCACGCACAACCGCCGCGGCCGTTTCATCACACGAAGTTTCGAGGGCAAGCACGAGCATGGGGGCGGGGATCGGAGAGCGGAGAGAAGAGAGCAGAGAACGGGCAAGGTGCAGGATGCACGGAAGTCACGGATGCCGCGCGGAGATCATGGCTCAAACTCTCGCCAAGGCACGTCAATTCGCATATCAATCACTCCGTTCTCCGTTCTCCGTTCTCCGTTCTCCGTTCTCCGTTCTCCGTTCTCCGTTCTCCGTTCTCCGCCCCATCACTCCTTCTTCTCCACATCAGCGTCCATCAACCAGCGCTCCACGTTGTTGCCCGTAATGCGCAGCGTCGCGATGACATTGCCATCTTTGTCCTTCACATCCAGCGTCCCGCCCGTCACGTCCTTCGTGTCATCCCACAGGTCCTTGCCGGTCGCCGTGACGGTCTTGCCGGCTTCAAGCGTGTCGATGCGCTTCTCGGCCCGGATCAATTCGCGAATCAGCCGCTCGCGGAACTCCTTCGCTTTACCAAGCTCGCCCGCCTGAATCGTCGCCGTCAGTTGCGGCGCATCCGCACCGGGGGCAGCCCACTGGCCCGAGTCAATCCGCTGCTGAATCGCACGAATCGCCGACGTGAGTTGCTTGTCCTTCAGTTGCTCCAGCGCAACATCCACATTGGCCCAGTCCACAGTTGCCACCACCGGTGCCACGGAGCCTTCAGCCGCCTTGGCTTCTTCGCGCTGCATGCTGATGAGTTCCTGCTTGCGGCGCTGCATCAGCATCTCAGTCAGTTCCTTGTCCTCCATAGGCACATAGAACCCGGGCGACGGATCGACGCCCCACATCAGGCTGTCATCCTTCCGCGTGATGTTCCGCCCGCTGGGCAGGTAGTACGCCTGCTGCGTGACTTTGATCTCGCTGCCTTCGCCCTGTGAAAGCTTGAGCACGCCTTGCACGCTTCCCTTCCCGAAGCTCCGCACACCCAGCACCTTCGCGCGGTCGTTGTCCGCCAGCGCCCCCGCCAGCACTTCACTCGCGCTCGCGCTCTGATCATTCAGCATCACGACGATGGGAAAGTCAGGCAGCGTGCTGTCTGCCTTCGCCCGGCTCACGCGTTCATCAAACGCGCGACCCTTCGTGCTCACAATCACGCCTTCCTTCAGGAACAAATCCGCGATCGCCACCGCATCTTCCAGCACACCGCCCGGGTTGAATCGCAGATCCAGCACCAGCCCACCCAGACCGCCGACGGCAAATGCCTTGTCAGCCTTCATCGCCAGCAGCGCGCTGTACACCTCACTCGCCACGCCGGGCGTGAACTGCGTCATACGGATGTACCCGATGCGCCGCTCGCGATCAATCACAAACTCCCACTTCTGCGGGTCGTTCGCGTCCCGGTGGAATCCCTTCACACTGCGCGTCTTGATGCGATCACGAATGATCGTCACATCCAGCGTCTTGCCCTCACGCTCGATCTTCAGTACCACAGGCGTGTTGGGCGTACCCTGCAACAGATCGATGCAGTCATCCACGCTCAGCCCCTGCGTGCTCTTGCCGTCAATCTCCAGCACGCGGTCATCAGGCATCAGCCCCGCCCGCAGCGCAGGCGAATCCTCAAGCGGCGACACAATCACCAGCCAGCCCGAGTCCGTGTTCACACTCGCGCCAATGCCCACGTACTCGCCCGTGAGCCCCTTCGTGAAGTCCGCCGCCTCGCTCGCGGGCACGAACACCGTGTACTGGTCACCCAGCGCCTCCACCATGCCCTTCAGAGCGCCTTCCGCAAGCTTGGCGTCGTCCACCTCATACACATAGCTCTGATCGAGAATGTGCTTCACTTCGATAATCTCATTGAAGAACGTGTAGTCGCTGTCGCGCTTCTTCACGACTTCAACGCCCTTGGAGAGTCCGGTCGCGGCGAGAACGCCGACGAGTACGCCTGTCAGTGGTGTCCACATCTTGCTGGCTTTCGTGTTGGAGGCGGGAGAGGAGTCGGGCATGGAGTTCTGTGCCACAAGCAATCTCGCAAAAGGTCCGACCGCCTGCAACCCGCGGCGTCGCAAGCCGCACCTGCGCATCGGCCTTCTCGCAAATGTACGGTCCGCGCCACCGCCGTGCCGGCTCAAACGCCGATTCCCGCCGCCGCCCCGCACTACGCTCGCCCATGACTTCCCCCACCCCCGTCGTGCTCTTCGATGACGGCCATGGCGCCACCGCGCCGCTCACGGACCTACGCGCGTCGTTCATGGTCCGCACCGGTGCGCTCACCACGCTCGAGCGCCTCCGCCGCATGATGCCCAACCGCAAGTTCCGCGTCTGGACGCGTGCAAGCGTGGAAGCCATCACCCGCGAAACCACCGACCTCACCGTGAACGAACCCGCGACCGGACTGGTGCTGCTCCTCAACGGTCGCTGCCCGCTCCCGCCAGTCAGCGTGCACGAACTGCAAGAAGGCGAAGGCCTGATCGACGACGCCACTGGCGACCTGATCGCCGCGCTGCTGAAAGGTGAAGACGCCAACGCGCTCATCTTGGGCGGTCGCCCCGCCGTCCCGCACGCCAAACGCGTCAAAGACGCAGTACTCATCTCGCGCCCTTGGCACGTGCGCACGCATCGTGATGCCTGCATCAAGGCCGATCTCGCCCTGCTCTTGGGCGAAGGCCGAGGCGAATTGCCCGCAGGCGCACTCAAGGTCGGCGATGCTCGCATCAGCATCAGCCAAACTGCCAAGATCTATCCAAGCACCCTCTTCGACGTGGAACAAGGCCCCATCGTCATCGATCACGACGCCGTCGTCCGCCCCGGCGCGCAGCTCATCGGACCTTGCTACGTCGGTCCGCACAGCACCATCCTCGAGCGCGCCACCATCCGCCCCTTCACCGCCCTCGGCCCCTGGTGCAAAGTGAACGGCGAAGTCGGCGGCACCATCTTCCAAGGCTTCGCCAACAAAGCACACGACGGCTACCTGGGCGACAGCTACGTGGGCGAATGGGTCAACCTCGGTGCCGGAACCACAAACAGCAACCTGCTCAACACCTACAGCGAGACCATCGCACAAGCTACACCTGGCGGCAAACACGAACGCACAGGCCAGCAGTTCCTCGGCGCAATCATCGGCGATCACGTCAAGACCGCCATCTGCACCCGCATCATGACGGCAAGCGTGCTGCACACAGGCGGCATGTTCGCCACGACCGCCGCCGTCAGTGGCTGCACACCGCCCTTCGCCTGGGCCACCGACGCCGGCACCAAGTCCTACCGCTTCGAGAAGTTCCTCGAAGTCGTGCAAGCGCAGATGTCCCGCCGCAAGCTCACCCCAAGCCCGGCCTACGTCGCAAGACTCAAGGACCTCGCGAACACCCCAGCGTCGGCCGCAACCTGATGCCTTCATTTTCGCTTTTCACTTTTCGCTTTATCGCTTTATCGCTTTATGTCAGCACTCCTCTTCGATTTCGACGGCGTCATCGTCCACAGCGAACCGCTGCACTACGTCGCCATCCGCGACACCTTCGCCGCACACGGCATGCACTTCACCGAAGATACCTACTACCAGCGTTACGTCGCCTACGCCGATCGCGATCTCTTCCCCATCATCGCGACTGATCTGCAGCTCACGCTGACACCCGACCACCTGCACACCATGCTCGAAGAGAAGTGGCACCGCTTCGCGGGTCTCGTCCGCACGCAAGGCGTCGAGACTTTCACCGCCACGCTCGATCTCATCCGCGAGGCACACGCCCGCAAAGTCACCATCGCCCTCGTGACCGCCGCCATGCGCCGCGATGTCGATCTCATCCTGGGCTCACTCAACGTGCTGACCAGCTTCACCACCATCGTGAGTGCCATGGACGTACCCAAGAGCAAACCCGACCCCGCTCCGTACGCCCTTGCATGTGCACGCCTCAAACTGTCACCTGACCAGTGCGTCGCCCTCGAAGACACGCCAGGCGGCATCGCCAGCGCCCGCGGCGCAGGCTGCCACGTCATCGGTGTCTGCCACACGCTACCGGCCCATCGCCTGCAGCAAGCCACTCGCGTCATCGCCAGTTCCAAAGAACTAACCGTCGACGCGATGCTCACGCTCGCATCCGGATAACCGGCAGCGGGCTCAACACAACACGCGCCAACGTCATCACCCCGTTGCATCGCTGGCCAACCCCAAAAGCAAAATGAGGCGAGCCCCGGCTCACCTCATCACCTGCTCACCTCTTCATCCGCTCACGCCGCGCGCCCGTCGCTCACCCCATCGTTCATGCCCAGCAAGCTGCGGATGTTCATCATCTGCCGCTCCACATGCTCAAGGGCGCTTTCCGCATGCGTGATCGAATCAAACGACTTGCTCTGCGGGTCAAACGTCGCGCGAGGCTGCCACGGGCAGGGCAACGTGTGGAACGGAATCACGTCGATCGGCTCGTTGCTCGGCTCGCGAGGCTCATCCGCTTGTGTGATTCGCAATCCCATAGTGACTCAACTCCTCACAACCCATCTGTCCACGGTCCACGCACTGCCGGTTCTCATCGGTTGAATGTCAAATGCGATTGCGTGCGCGACACGCTTGTTCGCAGCTTGCAAGGGGGTGACGCGCCCGCACGACCGCAACGACCGACGCGACCGTTCCAACTTCGCCGTGTTTCACCCCGAGAACATCTGCGCCGCCACGTCCAAAAACAACGCAGACACCCGCACAAGGCAGGCATTCGCACGCTCCCGCGCACTGTTGATTCTCACATCAGCCCCACGACGCTGCGTTATCTGCCTCAGGCCTTCGCCGTCACGCGCTGTCCGATCTTGGGCTCAGTCCCTGCGCGAAGCCGCGCGATGTTCGCCCGGTGCGTGTACAGCACCAGCCCCGCCAGCACGCATGTAAATCCGATATACCAAGGCCCCGAGTCACGCGTCAACGCCGCCGTCGCATCCTGCGCACGCACCGCCAGCAGCAGCATCGTCGTCACTGGCAAGATGCACCCCGCCAATATGCTCGAGATGCTCACGATCCGCGTGCGCCACAGGCTCAGCAAATACACACCCAGCGCAATCGCCCCCACGATCGTCAGCACCGGGAACACGCCCATCAACGCCCCAAACGCCGTCGCCACGCCCTTGCCACCCTTGAACTTCAGCCAAGGCGTGAACACGTGCCCCAGCACCGCGGCCACCGCGCACGCCAGCCACACCGCTGTCGGCGCACTCATGCTCACAAATCGCCCGATGGTCCCCAGCAGCACACCAGCCACCACCACCGGCACCAGCCCCTTCAGCATGTCCAGCGTGAACCCGACAAAGAAGTACTTCCGCCCCAGCGCTCGCCCCAGATTGGTCGCGCCCGGATTGCCCGACCCCACCTTACGAATGTCCACACCCTTCACCTTGCCCACCAGCAGACTGAAGGGAATCGAGCCGCTCAAGAACGAGCCGGCCACCAGCAACGCGCCAAGCACAGGCAACTCCATGCACCATCCTACGCGATACCCAGCGACGCGACGCGCACGCCTCACGCCCCCCGCACGCGCCGATACGTGATCTCCACATCACCATCCAGCGCCTTCACCCGGCACAACTGAAACTGCCGCGCGTTGCTCAGCTTCTCCGCCACCCGCCCCACCGCCGCACTGCGTGCCTGTTCATCCGCCAGCAGCATCGGCGCGATGTACACCACCGCCTCATCCACCAGATCCGCCTCAAACAGCGAACCCAAGAGCCCCGGCCCGCTCTCCACCATCACCGTTGCAACACAATGATCTCGCGCAAGTGAACTCAGCAACTCACGCAGGTTCAGCCCGCCCCCGATCCCCTCATCCGCGATCGGCATGATCTCCACACCCGCCTGGTCCAGCGCCGCCCGCTTCTTCGCGGTATACGTCCCGCTCGCCATGCTCCGCTCACACGCCACGATCGTCGGCATCTCCCGCGCCGTCCGCACCAGTTGGCACTCCAGCGGAATCTCAAGCCCCGTATCCGCCACCACGCGCTTCGCCACGCGCCGTGGCCCATGCATCACACGCGCGTTCAGCATCGGGTCATCTGCCAGCACAGTCCCAATCCCCGTCAGCATCGCATCCACGCGCGACCGCATCTGATGCACACGTTGACGCGCCCACACGCCGCTTATCCACTTGCTCTCACCCGTGCGCGTCGCAACCCGCCCATCAATCGTCTGCGCCCACTTGGCAATCACCCAAGGCAGCCCCGTCGTGACTCGCTTGATGAACGGCTGACTAATCGCCCGCGCCAGCGCACTCGCATCACTCAGTCTCGCACTGATCCCCGCCTCACGCAGCCGCAGCGCGCCGCCCGCCTTCATCGGATTGGGGTCCGCCGCCGCATACACCACCTCGCGTACCTGCGCCGCAACCAGCGCATCGCTGCAAGGCGGATTGCGCCCCCAACTGTTGCAAGGCTCTAGCGTCACATACACCGTCGCGCCGCGCACGTCTTCGCCACGCAGCCGCGCGTTGCTGATCGCTTCTACCTCCGCATGAGCCGCACCAAATCGGCGATGATGCCCCACACCAATCACGCGCCCATCCTTGACAATCACGCACCCCACCAGTGGATTCGGTTCCGCATGCCCACTCGCCCGCAGCGCGCAGCGTGCGGCAAGGTCAAGATACCGCTTGTCCATCACCTCACCCGCAAGTTGCACAGTCGCATCGCTCACGGGTCATTGTTGCAGCTCCGCGCATCCCCGCACCGCGTTTGCTCAATCACACCACCACACCAGCACGCCCCCCATCGCTGGCGTATTCGTCGCAATCAGCCGCGCCAGCCCCAGCCCGCACAGCGCAATCGCCCCAAGCACATGCATCCATGCTCGCCGCCTTCTCACGGTCGTCCCGATCGCGATACCAACCAGCAGCACCAGCGGCCAGATCCACAGAAAGCAACGCGTCATCCATCCGACACGCCACATGGGCAGCACCACATCCCTCACATACGACGGATACGCAGGCATCTCTCCCTGCGGAGGCATGCCATAGACCGCAGTGAAGAACCACGGTGCACAACCGAAGAAGAACGCGTACCCCGCGAGCAGCCAAAGTGCCCCAACAGCCCAGACGTGCGTCAACATCACCGGTCGGCCAGCGGTTTCCGCGACCGGTTCACAACCCGACCCGCACTCCGGACATCGGATCGGGCGCGTGTCCGGCGTGGGATATCCGCACTCCGCGCACCGCATGCGTGCTCAGTTTAGTGCACAACGCACACCTGTCATGCAATCTTGCAGCGCCCGCCCTCGCACGCGTTCTTGCGCCCCGTCAGCCGCAGCCGGTACTTCGCGAAGAACCGATACCCCGCATCCGCAATCACGCGCAGCCCGGGCCACGCGCTCCACGCCAGCAGCCAGCCCCAGCCCACCGCCGCATACGCGCGCCGAAACACTTCCATCCCCGTCACCAGCTTGCCATCCGGCAGCACCCCGTGAATCGTGCCCATCACATTTTCAAACGTCGTGCCGTACGTGCCCGCATCAAACGAAGGATCCGCGATATCCACCAGCACCAGATTTCCCCGCCCCTTATCCATGCGCGCCATCATGTTCGCCTCGCGCTTGCACAGCGGACATTCACCATCAATCAGAATGCGGAAGGGAAGTTCATTCACACTGTCTGCTTCGACCCCGCGACCCCGCCAGATCGAAATCGCACGACAAAAACACAGAAAGGCAGCCCCTCTAGGCTGCCCTTCTCGCTGCGGAGCCTCCCTCCGGCACTCACGCGGGCACGCATTACCAGCACATTCAACCACAACCCCCGTCCCGATGCAAGCCCCTCTCTGTGTTATACCCACGGAAATCCCGAGTCCCATTCGCACTTTCCCGCCCTGCATTCGGCCTCCATTCGGTCATGTCGCTCCCACAAATCGCCGATGCTCCACCCATGGACATCGCTGGCATCGCCACATCTCTCTCGCAAGCCCAGTTGCAAAGCGACGTCGGCACCGCCGTTGCCAAGAAAACCATGGACGTGCAGAAGCAGCAAGGCGCTGCCATCGTCCAGATGCTCGATGCCGCGCAAGACGTCGCCAAGAGCTCGACCAACGCAGGCGTCAACGGCCTCGATCTCTACGCCTAAGCACGCCTCCCGCTCGCCCAAGACGCTCGTCGAGCGTCGCGTGACCGTCGTCCCAAACGCACGACGCTTTGCTACGCTGCCAGCGTGCACGAAAACGTCCTCCTTTCGCACATCTTCGCCCGAACCCGCTCACTCGTCGAAACCTTCCCGCAGGTGCTGCTAGGCCCCGGTGACGACTGCGCCGTCGTCGATGCCAACGACGGCGCGCCCATGCTGCTCAAGGTCGACCAGGTCATTGAGCATCGCCACTTCACCAGCCAAACGCCATTCGAGCTCATCGCTCGCAAAGCCCTCGCCCGCCCGCTCTCCGACATCGCAGCCATGGCCGGCTCACCCGTCGCCGCGCTCGCCGCCTGCGTGCTGCCGCGCCGCTTCTCCCAAGACAAAGCAACAGAGCTCTTCGACACCCTCCATAACGCAGCCGTCGCGCTCAATCTGCCCATCGTCGGAGGCGACCTCGCGACGACCGGCCACCCCGACGCACCCATCGCCCTCAGCATCTCGCTCATCGGCAAAGTCCACCCGCGCCGCGGCCCCGTCCGCCGCGACTCCGCCGCCGCGGGCGATTTTGTCTACGTCACAGGCACCATTGGCGACACCTATCACGCCGATCCCACCGAGCAGCATCCCTTCCCCGGTGGCGGCCACCATCTCACCTTCACCCCGCGCCTGCGCGAAGCCGCGTGGCTTGCCGAAGGACTCGACAACGACCTCCACGCCATGATGGACATCTCCGATGGCCTGGGCCTCGACGCCGCGCGCCTCGCCCGCGCCTCAGGCGTGCGCATCGAGATCGACGCCGATTCCATCCCGCTGCGCACGCCCTCACGCGGCCCGCGCCAATCCCTCGCCGATGGCGAAGACTACGAACTGCTCTTCACCGCTGCCTCAGGTGCAACCGTCCCGCGCACCATCGCGTCTTTGGGCACTTCCATCACGCGCATCGGTGTCGTCACCCAAGGCTCCGGCTGCGTGCTGCGCCACGAGGGCAACCTCATCGACATCGCCGACGCGGGATGGGAGCACGCATGATCGTCTTCTCGCGCACCACCACCGATGAATCGCACACCGCGGCTCTCGCGAGCGCACTCGCCGACACGCTCGCTCCAACCGATGTCATCCTGCTCGAAGGCGAAATGGGCGCTGGCAAAACCACTTTCACACGCGCACTAGCCAACGCGCTGGGTATCACCCAAGGCGTCAGCAGCCCCACCTTCGTCATCGTCAACGTCTATCCCGTGCCGCCGCGACAAGACGGCCTCGCCCGCCTTGTTCACATCGACGCCTACCGCGTCACCAGCGACGAAGATCTCGAGCCGCTGGGCTGGGATCAGCTCTTCGACACGCACACCAAACTCGCTTCGCGCGACGCCGCCGCGCTCATCGAGTGGCCGAGCAACATCGCCCACGCCTTGCCCGCGCCCGATCAGTGCATCCGCGTGCAGATCCGCCCCGTGGGCACCTCCGCTCGCGAGTTCACATTCACACTGCCACCCGCGTTCCGCTCACGTCCCCGCGCCGAATGGCTGATCGAACGCCCGCCCATCCGCTGCCCCAAAACCAAGCGATGGACCAGCCCCACCGCTCTCACCTACCCCTTCTTCGACAAACGCGCCCAAGACAGCGACCTCTTCGGCTGGCTCACGGACAGCTACGCCGTCCCACCCCCAAGCGGAAGCTCCCCACCCGATCCCGACACCCCCAACTAGCACTCTGGCACTCCGCACTCTGGCACTTCCCCATGTTCCTCCTCACCGGCTTCACCGGCTTCATCGCCGCTCACATCCCCGCGCATCTCAGCGCACTGGGCGTTGCACGCACCAGCATCCTCACGCCGCCGCGCAACGAGCTCGATCTCGCGCAGCCCGCAGCAATCCCCATGCTGCTCGACCGCCTTCAACCGCGCGTCATCATCCACTGCGCCGCCATGCGCGACCTCATGCACTGCGAGCGCGAACCCGAACTGGCCATCACCGTCAACGTCCACGCCACCGCCGCCCTCGCACGCTGGTGCGCCGCCAACGCCGCACGCTTCATCTACCTCTCAACCGACCAGGTCTTCGACGGCACCCGCGGCCTCTACCACGAAGACGACCCGCGCCGCCCAATCAACCACTACGGCGTAACCAAAGCCCTGGGAGAAGACGCCACTCGCATGGCGCCCCATCACACCGTCGCCCGCATCGCCCTGACCTTGGGTCACACGCGCGAACGCACCCGCAGCCCCAACGAGTTCATCGTCAGCAACCTCCGCGCTGGCAAACAAGCCACCCTGTTCGAAAACGAGTTCCGCACCCCTGTTCTGGCGACCGACGCCGCCCGTGCCCTGGCCGAACTCGCCACCATGCCCACTGCCCCCACCACCCTGCACGTGGGAGGCCCCGAACGCCTCAGCCGCGTCGAAATGGGCCTGACCATCGCCCGCATCTACCAGCTCGCCGAACACCTGTGCCTGGCAACCCGCCACCAGCCGCAGGCTACCGGCCTGCAGCGACCGCTCGATACCTCGATGGATACTTCACTTATCAGACGTGTCTGCACCCACCCGCCACGCCCCTATGAGAAGGCCGTCCGAGAACTACTTGCCGCCGAGCCAACTTGACTCCCCTACCCGTCATGCACCGATCCCGCGCTCGCCGATGATGCGTAGTGACGCAAGTTCTTTCCGGACAGTGAAATCTGTTCGGCCAAGAGCCGATATCAAGGGACACGCAAAGGTTGGCACCCAACCCCGTCGTGATACCATGTACACAGGTTTTCGGACAAGTCCCTCGCCCGTAAGCCCTTAGTCGCAAGTCAAGATTGGAAAGGTCACAGACAGGTCATGCCGCCTCCTGCGGAAATGCCGGCATCGGTCGCTCCTCCCCAAGGTAGGGCACAGCGGCTGCGCGCCTTGGTCCTCCTCTCCGGCGGTGTCCGCCAAACCCAACTCGCCGCCGGCCTCGGTCGCCCGCTCGTCGACTTGCCGCTCACAGGTGGTCGCACCCTGCTCTCGTCGTGGCGCGACCACATGACCAATCTCCGCGAGACATCAGGTGTCGCCGAGACCACGATGCGCGTCATTGTCAGCAAGCCCCTCGCCCTGCCGCGCCAAGTGCCGCCAGCCCCGGGCGTGAACATATCGCTCGAATACGACAAGATCGAACTCCGCGGCACGGGCGGCCTCATCCGCGACATCGCTGACGACTACGCCGACGACGACGAGATCCTCGTCGCCACCGCCAATCAGGTCCTCCTGCGTCCGCTCCACGAGCTCTACGCCATGCTCGCGCAACTGCGCTCCGATATCGGGCTGCTTGCCGAACCGGGCGGCAACGCCGTGGGCGTGCACCTCATGCGCTGCGGCGCACTGCGCGCCATCCGCGCCAAGGGCTTCGTCGATCTCAAGGAGCAGGCCCTCCCCGAACTCGCAAAGACGTGCGACGTACGCGTCGCCATGAGCCAGCGCCCCGTCGCTCTGCCCGTGCGCACGCTCGAGCAGTACATCCGCACACTGCGTGCTCTGTCCGAGGCGTCGGCCGAACTCACCGCGCCCGACCCTTACGCCGAGGAGTGGACACCCACGTTCTCGCTCGTAGATGAGTCCGCAACCGTCGCCAAAAACTCGCTCGTGCACGACTCCGTCGTCATGACCGGCGCCAAGGTCGGCGCAGGCGCTGTCGTCGTGCGTTCACTCGTGTGCGAGGGCGCAGTCGTCCAGCCGGGCCAAACAGTCTTCGACACCATCGTCGCCAGCAAGCCGGCAACCCGCGGAGGTGCCGCATGACCCGCACCATCGGTTACGGCAAATGGGAAACGTGGCACTTCATCGCCGCTGCGGCCTTCGCCGCCCTTGCCATCGTCCTCACGTTCCCCGCGTGGCAGGACATCTATCAGATGGGCAGCCTCGATGAAGAGCAGAGCCACATCTTCCTCGTCCCTGTGGTCGCCGGATGGATGTTCTGGGCCCGTCGTCTGCGTCTGCGCAACTGTCCGCCCGCCGGCACGTTCATCGGTCCCATCATCGTCGCCCTGGGTTTCTTCTCCTACGTCTTCGGCTACAACAACGCCGTCGCCAGCATGTGGCACGCCGGCGCCGTCGCGATGGTCGTTGGCTGTGTTCTCACCGTCCTCGGAAAGAACGTCCTCTTCCAGTTTCTTCCCGCCTTCCTTGTGCTGGTCTTCCTCGTGCCCATTCCAGGCGTGATTCGCCTCGCCATCAGCGGTCCGCTGCAAACAGCCACCGCCATGGTCACGCAGGTCATTCTCGAGATCTTCAGCGTCCCCATCGAGCGCACCGGCAACGTCCTGGTCATCAACGGCCGAGATGTCGCCGTCGCCGAAGCCTGCAACGGCATGCGCATGGTCTTCGCCCTTGTGCTCGTCAGCTACGCGTTTGCGTTCAGCATCCCGCTGCGCAACACCACGCGACTGCTGGTCCTCGCCTGCAGCCCGATCGCTGCTCTGATCTGCAACGTCATTCGCCTTATCCCCACCGTGCTTGTCTACGGCTACCAGGCCGAAGGCAGCAAGATGGGCGACCACTTCCACGATTGGTCGGGTTGGTTCATGCTCCCCGTCGCGTTCATGCTGTTGATGATGGTGATGAAGGCACTCAAGTGGGCCCTGTTGCCTGTCATGAGGTTCAATCTCGCGTACCAGTAACGCCTTGCCATGCGATCCATTTCCTTCACCATCTCCATCGCCCTGCTCGCCGCGTTCTACTTCACGACGCGCGACTACCCCACCGCCGAAAAGGCCGAGCCGTATCACGCGCACATTCTGAGCACCGTTGAGTCGGTGCCGGACCTGCTGGGCGACTGGCGCACTGTTGACCGCCCGCAGCCTCCGCCCGCGGCGCAGCAACTGCTCCGCCCCAACTCATTGCTCACGCGTCGTCTGGTCAAAGACGACACCGCCATGAACGCCCGACTCATCGTCGTGCAAACCAAAGACTCGCGCGACATGGGTGGCCACTACCCGCCTGTCTGCTACCCGAGCTCCGGCTGGCAGGTCGACGGCACATGGCCCGCCCCGCGCGAAGTGCAGGTCCCAGGCATCAACCGGCCCGTGCCCTATCAGATCTACACCTTCAAACAGCGGGCCTTCCCCCGCGACCGCCGGATCAAGATCTACGGCTTTTTCGCGATTCCCGATAGCGGCTTCCGAACCGACATCAAGTCTGTTCGCAAGGCAGCCGAAGATTATCGGGTGAGGCCCTTTGGTTGCGCCCAGATTCAGGTCATCGTCGATGCCGACACGCCGGAAGATCTGGGCGAACGCATCTTTGTCGAACTGCTCACGCCCATCGCTCCTCTTCTCACCGACCTCTCGGGCAACCCGGAATCAGCTTTGCAAACTGTCCCGCAGAAAGCAGCACCATGAGTCAGCAACTTCCCACACAAGCTCTGCAAGTCGCCCCGCCGCCCCCGCCGGGCGACTTTGGTGGCGTGCACCAGCAGACCAACATCATCAAGCTGCTGCACAATCTGTTCCGTGGTCGCTACCTGCTCACGGGTGCCCTCGCCGCTGTCGGTCTTTTGCTGGGTGTCGCTCTCGGCTGGATCAGCCAGCGCCCGGTCTACCAAAGCACCGCCACCATCCGCATTCAGCCTCTCATGCCCTCGGCCATGCGCGTGAGCTTCGACGTCATGCCCATGTTCGACAGCTTCGTGGGCACACAGGTCAACTTCCTCATGCAGCCTCGCACCATCAAGCAGGCCATGACCGCGCCCGAATGGCGCCAGCTCAATCGCGGCACCGATCCCTCCGCCGAAGAAGAATTCCGCGGCGCGCTCAACGTCCGCCGTGGCGGCCGCGACCAGTCTGAAATCATCCTCGTCACCTTCAGCGATGAAGACGCCAGCGCCGCCTTCGCCGGTCTCACGCAGACCTGCCGCGCCTACGAGCGCATCTTCGGCGAAGGCCAGGGCCGCGAACTCAACGACAAGCGTTCATCGCTCATTCGAGACGAGATCGCTCGCTACGAGCGCAACATCACCGACGCGCAGAATCGCATCAAGGCTCTGGCCGAAGATCTTGGCACCGACGAACCGCGCCAGCTCGTGACGCTCGCCACCAACAAACGCGTCGATCTGCAGACCCAGATCTACGACCTCGAAACCCGACTGCGCGCCATGGGTGTCCGCGTGACGGGCGACCCCGAGCCCAAGGCCGGCGAAGAAACACCCGAGCCCACACGCGACCGCAAAGATTGGTCCAACGAAGAGATCGCCCGCGTCGACCCGATCATGGATGAACTGCTCGCGCGTTTCAACAACGCTCGTCAGAACTATCAAGCCGGCATCAACAACGGCCTCGCGCCCGCCCACATCCAGATGCGTCGCATCGAAAACGAAATCAGTAATCTGCGCGAGCAGATGGATGGCCGCAAGCAGAGCTGGCTCGGTGGCGAAGCTCCCGCCGAATCGCTGGGCCTGCCCGGCGGCGACATCGACACGCCCGACTCCATCAAACGCCGCCTCGAAGACCTCAACCGCCAGCTCGAAGAAGAAAACCGCAAGTCCGGCCAGCTCGCCGGCAAAACGCAGGAGATGGAAAACTTCCGCCAAGCGCTCGTCTCCAACACCGAACAGCGCAACGAACTGCAAAAAGCCCTGCGCGACATCGAACTCAACTCGCGCATCCTGGGTGAAGCAGGCCTTATCACCGTCCTCTACCCCGATGCTCCGCCGCCCAACCCCAGCAACGACACCCGCCTCAAGTTCGCGGGCGTCTTCGGCTTCCTGGGCATGTTCATCCCCATCTGCGCCATCGGCATCTACGGCATGACCGATCGCCGTTACCGCTACAGCGACGAAGCCATTGACGAAGGCCCCGCCAACACGACGCTGCTGGGCATTCTGCCCCGCCTGCCCAGCGATCTCAGCGACG
The DNA here is from genome assembly GCA_046316615.1 of Phycisphaerae bacterium. Taxonomy (GTDB): domain Bacteria; phylum Planctomycetota; class Phycisphaerae; order Phycisphaerales; family UBA1924; genus BJHL01. The sequence continues at coordinate 23,232 of JBKDAN010000013.1, read as the reverse complement.
CTGAGCAGGCTGCCGCAGCCGCACACTGCGTCCACCAGATCCGCACACTTATCCAAATTGGTGGCAAGGATCGCCGCGTGCTCGCCGTCACCAGCAGCAATCCGGGCGATGGCAAAACCAGCATGACGCTCGCACTGGGTCTCTCATTCGCCAGCAGTGGCAGCAAGACCCTGCTCGTTGACTTGGACCTCATCGGCCAAGGCCTCTCGCGTGGCTTGCGTCTGCGTGAAACCAGCAGCCTCTTCAACGTCTTGCTCGATGGCGACATCAAGGGTCGCATCAAGCACACGCACATGGATCGTCTGCACCTGCTCCCCAGCGGCACCGACGATGATCACAGCACCGCCAACCGCCTTGCCGAACCGCAGATCAACCGTCTGCTTGACACCGTCGTCGACGACTACGACGTGGTGCTCATCGACACCGGCCCCGTGCTCGGATCGATCGAAGCTCACCTCGTCTGCGCTCAGGCCGACGGCGTGGTGCTGGTCGTCGGCGCCGGTCGTGCACGCGGCCAGGTCAAGAACGCTGTCGATCAGCTCCGCCGCGTGAACGCCAAGCTGCTGGGTCTGGTCTTCAACCTCGCGCAGCCGCGCGACTTCAAGACCAGCGCAGCCAGCCAGAGCTTCCGCAGCATCCGTCCCGATGCCGCGCCCCCGCAGCCGCCCAGCCCCACCGAGTTCCCCGAACTCGAGCCGCTGCCGCGTGTCGTCGCCATCGACACCAAGCGCTGATTCCACACTCCGCTCACTGTTCTCCGATCTCTGTTCTCTTCACCGATGTCCGCCACGCTCACACCATCCTCCCCCGCTCCCTCCGTGCCGCACCGCACCGCGACCGCGCCGACGGTTTGGGGCATGGACTGGATGGAACTTCACGCCCGTTACTGGGCCGCGCGTGGCGTGCAGCTTGTTCGCGTCGGAGAACGCACCCCGCTCGTCGCGCATGCTGAGCTGTTCATGCTGCTCGACAAGCACACGCTCTCGCTCTTTCGTCTCGCACCCATTCTCGATGATGTCAGTTGGGTCAAACCCGACCTCATCATCGTCCGCGTGAGCGACGCCGCCAAGCAGCCCTACAGCGAGCGTCTGGTCGCCGACGAAACCGGCAAGTTCATGCGGCTGCAACGCATCTACGACGCGACGCAGGTCCGCATCGGTCGCGTCGTGCTTACCAGCGACAAAGACCTCGCCGGCGTCTGGCAGCAGGCCGCCGATGCAAGCTCAGGCTGGGAACAGCTCCGCAAGCTCACCCGCCGCACCGATCGCTATCCCGCCAAACTCCGCGGCAAACTTTTCGACGCCAACAACCCCGACGACCTCGCCCGCTTCGGCCACGAACTCATCCAGCGCTGGCCCCGTCCCGACGCCACCATCTCCCGCATCAGCGAAGTCTCCCCGGGCATCTGGGCTGACAAAGACGCGAAGGTCGATGTGGGCCCCGGTGTGCGCGGCCCTCTGTGGGTTGGCGCAGGGCGTGAGATCACCAAGAACATGACGGCCGTCGGTCCCGCGGTGCTGTGGGACCGCCCCGAGCAGGCTCCGCCCAAAGAGCAGATCGAGTGGCTCGACCTTGAAAACCTCTCCAGCCCCGCTCCCAAGAGCCTGCTCGAAACCCGCGGCGCAGGCAAGTGGGCCCACAGCCCCCTCAAGCGGCTCTTCGACATCGCCGCCGCAACCGCCGGCATCTTGGGCACTTTCCCCATCTACCCCCTCGTTGCCCTTGCGATTCTCATTGAGGACGGCCGCCCCATCTTCTTCGCTCACAAGCGCGAAACCCTCGGCGGCCGCCAGTTCGGCTGCCTCAAGTTCCGCAGCATGCGCAAAGACAGCGAAGAGATCAAGGCCCGCCTCATGGCCCAGAACCAGGCCGACGGCCCGCAGTTCTTCATGAAGAACGACCCGCGCCTCACCAAGGTTGGCGCGTTCATTCGTGAATACCAGATCGACGAACTGCCGCAGCTCTTCAACATCCTCAAGGGCGACATGAGCGTCGTGGGCCCGCGCCCCAGCCCCTTCAAGGAAAACCAGTACTGCCCGCCGTGGCGTGAAGCGCGCCTGAGCGTCCGCCCCGGCCTCACCGGCCTCTGGCAGATCTCACGCACGCGCGAAGAAGGCAACGACTTCCAGGAATGGATCAAGTACGACATCCGCTACGTGGAAAAGCAAAGCCTCTGGCTTGACCTTTGGATCATCTGGCGCACCCTCGTGCTGCTGGTCAAGCGCGCCACCAAATCCTAAAGCCCATCCTCGTTCAGGGAAGAACCATGAGTCTCAAACCAAAGACGTCCAAGCGCCTGCTCGCCCTCGGTGGCATCGTTCTGCTCCTCGCAGCCGGCGCAGGTGGCGCAGTTGTGTACCGCAATCACCGCCAAAAGGCCCAGATTGACGCCTTCCGCACCGAAGGCATGGCCTTCGTCGAGCAGGGCGAGTACTACAGGGGTCTGGGCTCGCTCAGCAAGTACCTCAAGCGCAACGACGGCGATCTCGATGCCCTCCTTGCGTACGCCAAGGCGCGCGAGAACATCGAAGAGCCCGACGGCGCGCACATCAAGCAGGCCCTCGACATCTACCAGAAGGTCCAGTCTCTGAGCCCCAGCGACGAGACCGCCGAGCACCTCCTCGAGCTCTACCAGGTCGCCGGCTACCTGCCCGAAGCGCGCGACCTCGCTGCGAAGATGCGCCCCGAGAACCTCGCGCAGTGCACCGACGAGCACTTCGATCTGCTCCGCGCCGAAGCTAACGCCCGCATGGGCATCAAGCCCGATGACGAACGCATCAGCGTCCTGCTCGCGCGCATGCTCGAACTGCGCCCCACCGACTTCCCCACGCAGGTCGTGCTCGTTGAACACCTGCGCGACCGTGGCAACGCAGGCGAAGGCCGCGCCATCGCCCAGAAGCTCCTCGACTCCAGCGATGCCACCGCCAAGGCTCAGGGCCGCCTTCTCATGGCACTCGCCCGCCGCGACGAGCCGGGCTTCGACGTTAACGCCGAAGCCTTCCAGGCCCTCTGCGCCCTCACCGGCATCGACCTCGAAACCGCAGGCATCGCCCGCGAAGTGAAATTCGCGACCCCGCTCGAAGTGCTGCGCTCCGCCAGCCTCTTCGACGGCATGGGCATGCACGCCCACGCTCTCACCGTCCTGCGCGTCGGCTTCCAGCAGCACAACGATGACATTCTCGCTCGCGTGCTCGCTCGCCGCAGTTGGATGAGCGGCCGTTTCAACGACGTACTGACGCTGTTCGCTCAGCCCGACCTGGGCATCCGCGGCACCAACAGCGAGATTCTCGTCTACCGCGCCCTCGCGCTGCTGGGCCAGGGCAAGAACGACGAAGTCAAGACCATCATCGACGCCTTCGCCAAGCGCGAGGGCGACTTCCGCGCCGCCGCCTGGGGCCCTGTGCTGCAAAGTCTCGTCGCTGATCCGCAGCCCACGCCCGCGGATCGGCTCACGATCATCGAGAAGGCCCTGACCGAAGCCACCAACGACCCTGTGCTGCTCGTCTTCCAGGGTGATGCGCTCGAGCGCCTTGGTCGCTTGGGCGACGCACGCGCTTCATGGGAGAAGGCCAGCACCTCCAGCCTTGCGCTGGGCTGGGTGCAGCCTTGGCTCAAGCGTGCCAATCTCGCGCTCGCGCAGGGACGCCCCCTCGCCGCCGTGCAGGCCGCCATCCCCGCCATGCGCATCGCTCCGCGCAGCATGGGTGTCTTCAGCACCTACTTCCGTAGCAACGTCGCCCTCATCGAAGCGGGCTATGGCGATCAAGTGAATGGCGACATCCTCCTCTCCACCGCCAACCGCATCGACGACGAACTCGCTCTCAGCGAGCAGACTCCCGACATCAAGAACTTCCGCGAGAACATCCTCCCCGGTCGCGTGCTCCTCACCTCACGCGTCCGCGGCGGAGACCAAGCCCGCAACACGCTTGAGAAGGGTCTCAACGCGCTGGGTGAACTTTCACCCGAAGCCTTGGGCGAACTCTTCCAGATCGCCCAGCGCGAGAACATCGACGCCGACACGATCCTGCTACCGCGCATGGACAAGGCCGAAGGCATGACGCCTCGCACTGGTCTCGCCCGCGCCAGCTCGCTCTTCAAACAAGGCAAGCGCGACGAAGCCATCGCCCTTCTGCGCGAGAATCACGACAAGGCTCCCGCCGAGCAGAAGAAGTCATGGCTCCGCGCCCAGGCCGCCTTCGCCGAATCCGCCAATCTGCCCGATGCCAAGGGCAACTGGGCCGCCTTCGCAGACGCATACCCGGGCGACATCGATGCGCAGCTCGCCGCGCTCGCCAGCCCCGTCGTGCAGACCGATCTCACGCTGGTTGACCGCCTCATCGCCCGCACCCGTGAACTGGGCCGCTTCGATGAACTCAACACGCCCGCCCAACTGCGCATGGCCCGCGCCCGTGCGCTGCTGACAGAGCCCGTTGATCGCAACCGCCGCGCTGAAGCTATCAATGTGCTGCGTGATCTCTCCCTCCGCGAGAGCGACCTGCTCGAGGCCCGCGCCCTCCTCGTCGCCGCTCTCTCGATGGATCGCCCCGACGTCGGGATCGTCCCCCAGCGCACCGACGCCATCACCCAGCTGCGCACACTCATTCCGCTCGTGCCAGATCCCACGCCCTGGCAGCTTGAACTCGCCCGCCTCCTCCGCGGCGAAGGCGACCTCGCCGGCGCTCGCGGCGAACTCGATCGCCTTGCCAACACGCCCAAGGTTCCGCTCAACGTGCGCCTCGCCGCAACGGAAGAGCTGATTCGCATGCGCGAACTCAACAGCGCCGCCAGCGCGCTCGAACGCATGCGCACCACCGCGACCGAGCAAGAGAAGCCACTCATCGATCTCACCCTCGCCAACGCCTATCGCGCCATGGTGCGCGACCGCGAAGCTCTCGCGCTCTTCCGCGGCATCGATCCGCAGAAGATGCAAACGCCCCAGCAGGTCCTCGCCCTCGCCGAAGGTCTGGCCTCACTGGGAGACAAAGACCGCGCGCAGTCTGCTCTCACCCGCGCCGATCAGCTTCCCATGACGCCGGGCCAGGCCGAACTCGTCCGCGCCCGCTATCTGGCCAATCACGGCACGCTCGACGAAACCATCGCCATGCTGCGCCAGGGCGTGACCAAGGCTCCGCAAAGCCTCGAAAACTGGGCGTCTTTCGTCTCGTTCCTTGTTGAACGCAAGGACACAGCGCAGGCGAAGGCCGTCCTCGCCGAAGCCCGCGCCGTCATGCCAAACAACGACCGGCTCGCGATGATGCAGCAGCAGCTCGAAGTCACGGGCGGTGCAATCGCCTCCAACATGGACCTCCAGCAGCTCGCCGATGTCGTCGCGAAGGACCCGCAACGCCAGGACCGCGCCAAGTTCATCCGCGACCTCGACGCATCACGCTCCGCGGGTCGCCTGGGTGATCCCGCCGAGCTCGATCGTCTCAAGACGGCAGCAGCCGTCGATCCCGCGCTCCTCGTCCTCACCGCTCGCGTCCTCGCCACCGACACGCCGCCGCGCTTGCAAGGCGCCGCTCAGCTCATTCGCGAGACCATGGCCTCCCACCCCGCCAACATCGAGGCGGCGGTGCTGGGCGTCGACATCTACCGCAGCGTGAGCGACTGGAACAGCATGCTCAACGCCGCCATGGCCTGGCAGCAGTTGACCCGCGCCAAGGAGTCCGACGTCGCCGTCGCAGAAGCCCGCCTCAACCTGGGCCAGCGCGACGCTGCCGTCACGCTGCTCCGCACGCGCCTGACAGAAGCGCTTGCAAACCCCGCTGACGATTTCTCCTTCCGCGTGCTCAACCTCTACGGCCGCGGTCTCGTCGCTGACAACAAAGCCGCCCAGGCCTTCGACGAACTCGCTCCTGCCATGGAGAAGTCCCAGTTGGTCCGCACCGGCTTCTGGCTTCCCGTTGCAGGCGGCATGCTCGCCAGCGAGCCGCTCTCGCGCCGCTGGCTCGATCGCGCAACCCCGCACGTTAACGTGAACGACGAAAGCGAAGCACTCACGCTCGCGGGCACCCTCGCCCAGTTGGCTGCTCGCTTCCCCGAAACCGCTACGACGTACGCAACGCAGGCGATGGCCATCATCCGGCCGCTCACCTCGCGTCCTCAGCCCTCCGCCCGCGCCCTCGAAGCTCAAGGCACGCTCGAGCAGATCTCTGGCAAAATCAGCGAATCGAAGGCGAGTTTCGCCAAGGCCCTTGAGCGCGATCCTCGCTCCATCTTCGCCCTGCGTGGCCTCGCGCAGCTGCACCTGGGCGACGATGCCGATAAAGCCGCCGACTTCGCCGACAAGGCCGTCCAGTTGGGCGGCCCCGATGATCTCATCTCTCTCTCCATCGCAGCCCAGGCCTTCAGCGCTCAGGCCGATAGCCTGACCGCACGCAACCAGCCCACTGCCGCGGCTCAGTCTTGGGAGAAAGCCCGCCTCGCCTTCACCAAGCTCGTGGAGTCACAGCCCAATGAAGTCATGCTCCGCCTGGGCCTCATCCGCGCCCTCGACGGCGCGGGGCGAGTTGCAGACACCATCACCAACTACGAATCGCTGATCAACGCTCGCCAGTTCCCCGCCGGCGTGGAACGCTGGGCCCTCCTCAATAACTTCGCCGACGCCCTCGTCCGCGCCAACCGCAACTCGCTCGATATCGAACGCGCCAAGGGCCTCATCACCGAGGCCATCCAGGTCCGTCCCGACGTCGCCGCCCTCTACGACACCCTTGCCCACGTTGAGGTCGCCCGCAGCGACCGCGCTGCAGCAATCGCGGCGTACCGCAAAGCCGTCCAATTGGATGCCCAGTTCTGGGCGAGCTGGATGGGCCTGGCTCGCCTGCTCAAGGACGGATCGCCCGAGGAAGCGAGTGAAGCCGCAACCATCATCGACAAGCTCCGCAGCGAAGCGGACAAGCTTCCTGCCGACCTGCGAAGCCAGCTCACGGCGATCGCCGGCGAGAAGTGACTTATCGGTCCGGAATAAGCCCACCCCACTTCGGGCTACCACTACCGATAATTTCGGCCTCCAGCAGCACGGCATACGTAAGCGTTGGCACAGATGCTACTTACGGTATTTGGGACACAAGCATCTTCACCACCCCTGACCTGTTTTGGGTTGACTTTGGACTCCCATAGGGTATGCTCCTTTACCGCAAGACCGAGGAAAAACTTGCGGTAGTCCTCGAAAGAGGAGGGAGTAAGACAGATGAAGATCGCTTCTATGGTGGCCGTTTTGGCTGCCGCGGCTGGCATTGCCAACGCCGCTCAAGTTAACGTGTCCGGCGCTCACGTCACCAGCGCCACCGGCAACAACCTCATTGGTGTGAACCAAGCTTTCCAGAACAGCTTCAGCGCTGGTTCGGGCAGCAACAGCGTCGCTGGTGTGGTTCGCTTCAGCAACACGTTCGACGGCTCCAACCAGGTGCTCGAACTCACGCTGACCAACTTCACCTGGACCAGCAATGCCACGGGCACCGTCAGCCTCCGCGTTGACATCACTCAGGATTACACGATCCAGGCCGGCGTCGAAAACGCCACCGGCAGCCACCAGATGAACGGCAACGTCAGCTTCTCGGCCGCTGGCCAGAGCGCGACCGTTGTCAACAACAGCACGCACGAATCCACGGTTCTGCCCACGCTGAGCTACAACAGTGGTGTTGACGGCCTCAACATCAACAAGGGCCAGGGCCCGACGACCGCCGTCGGGGTCTCCGGCAGCGTCTACACCATCACCGCCAGCTACCTCTTCACGCTGACGGCTAACGGTGCGGTCGCGTCGATCATCCTGCCCGACAGCGGCGTTGAAAACGCCACCCTCACGCTGGTCCCGCTGCCCCCGGCGGCTTGGGCTGGCTTGGGTGGTTTGGCCTTCGTCGGTGGCGCGAGCATCGCTCGTCGCCGTCGCCTGGCTCGCGTCTAAGTCCGGTAAGTCACTGTCGTGCCTGTCGGACTGCAGCCATTCAGGTACCGATAATCTTTCGTGCTTGGTAGCGAATCCTAGCACGAACCTAACATGAGTACTCGCCAAGCCCCGTGTCCTCGGCACGGGGCTTGTGTTTTTGGCATTTACGCCCCAGAATAATGCCCAAATCAGGGGTGACTTACATTTCCTGCGCTGCTTTCACTTATGGACACTCACAGACCGCAGATTTCGCACATAAGTCATCAAGATTTCTGGGCTTCCCCAAAACATGATGCATGCTTGTAGTGAGTGCATGCCGGAGAAGGCATTGCACATCGCACTGCATTCCCTCGGAAGGGTTCATTATGAAGACGAAGTTCCTGACTGGCAGCCTCGCTGCCTTGATCCTCGCGGCAGGTAGCGCCTCCGCGGCCACGATCAACGTTTCGGGCGCGTACAACCTCAACGCTGGTAACGCTGCCGCCATCGGCATCAACCAGGCCAGCCAGCACACGTTCGGCCAGGGCTCTGGCAACGACTTTGTGAGCGGTGTCGTTCGCTTCAGCAACACGAGCGAAGGCAACGGCAATCAGTTCTTCGAACTGACCCTCACGAACTTCACGTTCAGCAGCGCGGCTCAGGGCCCCGTCACGATCGCGATCCGCATCGTGCAAGACTTCGTGATTGACGGCGCGGCTCTCTCCGCCACCGGCAGCCACCAGGTCAACGGCAACGCCAACTTCAACGCTGCTGGCCAGATCGTCACGGCGAGCATCATCAGCCGCCACGAAGCCACCGACCTCCCCACGCTCGTGGTCAACCCCGGCGCGGTGGGCATCGGCTCCGGCCCCATCACGACGGCCATTGCTCGCGGCCAAGGCGAAACGACGCCCGTCGGTGTCAGCGGCAACATCTACACGATTGACACGACCTACACCTTCACGCTCAACGCGTTGGGTCTGGGCCCCGTCAGCGTCGTCCTGCCTGACAGCGGCGTCGACAACGCAACCCTCCTGCTCGTCCCGCTGCCCCCGGCCGCGTGGGCTGGTCTGGGCGGTCTGGCTTTCGTCGGCGGTGGCGCGATGATCCGCCGTCGTCGTCTGGCCAAGCTCTCGGCTTGAGCTGACTTGAATTGATTCAACCACACTTCTGGTGTGTGTCCCGGCGAGCCGCGCATTTCGCGGCGCGCCGTCGGTTTGTCATACCCTTGCGCCGCGCTTCTCTTCGTGTGCGCCACACATCGCGCAACCTTCAAAATCGCTCGTTTTCACGGGGATTTTTCACGTCTCTGCAATCGCAAATTGCACAGAAATTCTCTCTGCTTTGCTGGCATATCGCGCAGCGTGATGTAGGTTTAGAGAGACGGGATCATCTATACCGCGTGTGAGGTCATGCGCGACATCAACTGTTGGCAAGGAAAGAGATTGTGCGTAAGGCTCTTGGCATCGTGGGTGCAGTCGCGGCGGCTGCAATGGCTTCAAGCAGCTTCGCTGCTTCGGTGAATATCACCGGAAGTCACGCCGTTTCACAGGCCGACACCATCGGCGTGCTGGCAAATGGCGCGTGGGGTTTCACCAACTTCAGCTCCGGCTCAGGCAACAATCGCGTCAGCGGTCGCGTTGAGTACGCCAACGCCGTCTTCAACGGCGTGCAGCGCATGGGCCTGACGCTCACGCAGTTCAACTTCGTGGGCGACGGCGCGACGACACGCACCGTCACCGTCAACCTCGTGCAGGACTTCGCCATCGCAGGCCAGAACACCGGCACTGCCTTCGCTTCGCAAGTCGTCCAAGGCCGCGTCAACTTCGGTGCAGCAGGCCAGCTCGCACAAGGCACCTCCCTCTCCACGCACGAAGGTGTCAACCTTCCGCTCGTCGGCTTCAACCCCAACGGCGTGCTCTCCAGCGGCCCCATCTCCACCGGCATCTCGCGTACCTCGGGCAACCTGCAAGGCGTCACCGTCATCGGCAACGTCTACCGCATCGCGGTGCAGTACACCTTTACCCTCAACGCGGCCGGCAATGTCGTGAGCATCGATCTGCCGCAGAGCTTGGGCGATGTCGCAACGCTCGTCCTGGTTCCCTTGCCGCCCGCGGCATGGGCTGGCATGGCTGGCCTGGGCCTGGTCGCCTTCGCTCGCCACCGCCGCAAGAAGGCCACGCAAGCCGCCGAGTGAACCAAGCTCAACAAAGCCCCCTCAGCCGAAGGACAATCCTTCGGCTGCTTTCTTTATAGGGCCTCCCCAGCAGGCTTTGTGTTGCACCCACCCTCAAATCGGGCATGTATATCACCCGCCCAGATTGACCCGCGACGCTTTCTCTGTAGACTCCTTCCGTCGATCTGCCCCACCGGGTCTGATCGGCGGAGGAGAGAGAGACAATGTCCCGTTTTGCACGCCTTGCGGCGCTGGCGTTGGCCGGCGTCACCGCGGGCTCGAGTTTGGCTGCCCAAATCACCGTCACCGGCGCGATCAACGCGTCCACCGGTAACGTCACGGCTGCCGCGATCAACAGCGACTTCACGCAGCACATCAGCGGCAGCGCGACTGGCACGTCCTTCCAGGCCGACATTCGCATCATCAACTGCGTCGCCAACGGCACCCAGTGCTTCACGGTCGAAGTCGCATCAATGCGTTTCGACAAGGCCATCAGTGGCAGCAAGCAGATCACGCTCGAAATCATCCAAGATTTCACGGTCGACGCTGCAGCGTTGTCCCCCACCACCGCCACGCAAACCTTCAACGCGACCGCCAACGTGCCGCGCACGGGCCAGACAACCAGCTTCATCGCCGACGCCTTCCATGAAGGCACGCAGTTGCCCCGCTTCCAGGGTCAGAATGGCACCTCTGGCGGCGGCTGGACGCCCATCGATTGCGGTACCAGCACGCCCGTCTCGCTGATGCAGGCCGGCACCTATCGCATCCGCACTCTTTACACTTTCACGCTCAACAGCAGCAACTCCAACTGGATGGCTCTCGAAGTCATTCCCGGCCAGAACGACAATGTCTCGACCACCGGCTGCCTCACCCTCGTCCCGCTGCCCCCCGCAGCCTGGGCCGGGCTGGGCGGCTTGGGCGTCGTTGGCGGGCTGTCATACATCCGCCACCGCAAACTCAAGAAGTGCAACGTCACCGGCGAGTATCTCGCGTAAGCGTCAGATAAACCCGTGTGAGTACAGACGCGAACGGCGGGTGACCTGAGGGAGGCACTCGCCGTGTTGCATTTTTGCGGACCACGCCCCGCCGCCGCTGTGCATATTCACCATCTTGCCGAGACAGTTTGATCTTTCCAATCGTCGCGTGAACGCCTGATCCCGTTGTCTTTGGTCGCCAACACGAGCTTCGTGTTGCATGTTGTCGGTGTGCAGTTGCTTCTGGTGGAGCCGCCGCACACGAACGCAAGACAACGCACGGAAAGCGGGACCCTGACAATGAACAAGACGACGACCAACACGACGCTCGCCCTTCTCGCCGCCCTGACGCTCGCCGCGGGCAGCGCTCAGGCCGCTCGCGTCACGATCAGCGGTCACGTGAACCACGCCGGCACAGGCAGCGTCGGCCCCCTCGCTGCGGGCGCAATCTCGAACACCAACTTCTCCGCGTCGGGCCAGAACACGAACGTTTCGGGCGTGCTTCGCGCCAAGAGCTTCACGGATGTTGACGGCCGCTTCATGATGAGCCTCGCATGGGACGACGTGAACGTCGTCACTTGCCACCCCACCGCCATCAACTTCACCGTCAACATCACGCAGGACTTCGCCGTCCCCGCGGGCTTCAACAAGGCTGACTTCAACAGCTTTACCGCCCGCACCGACTTCATCGCTCAGGGCAACAACCAAAGCGCCACCATCACCCGCACTCGCAGTGACAACGGCGTCATGCTCCCCGTCGCGGTCTCTAACGCGATGTACTACCGCCCCGTCGGCACCTACCTCATCGACGATGATGCCGCCTTCGCCAACACCGCCAACGCGAGCACCATCGCCGGCATCTACCGCGTCAACATGGCCATCGCCTTCACGCTCAGCAGTTGCGGCGACATTCTCCGCATTCAAGACTGCGACGGCATCGAAGACGTGACCGGTCTGGTCGTGGTTCCCCTGCCAACCGCCGCCTGGGCCGGCATGGGCGGCCTTGCGATGGTCGGCCTCGCCCGCGTGCGTCGCAACCGCACGCACAACCAGGCGTGATGTTCACGCTCCGTTTTCGACATCCTTAGACGAGGCGCGTGGCTTGCGACGCCTTGATCACGAGACGTGGCACGCTGAGGGGCGTGCCATGTTTCATTTCACATCTTCTGCAGCACTTCGAGCTGCGCCGCATCCGCATTGCTCCGCGCGATGATCGCATCGACATCCGCCGCGCTCATCCAAGGCAAGTTGCGGAGCTTCGCTTCCAGATTTTCCGGAAACGGCTTGCCCGTGCGCTCATGCGCGGGCCGACTCCGCCAGATGCGATGCATCCAGAAGTACTGCTCGGGCGCGGACCGCACCATGCTCTCCAGCGCACGCCGAAACCGCGCCGAGATGTAGTACGGCGCGTCACGATTGCCCTCCCAGTCGGCCGGACCGAAGACATCGTGAATCTCAACCGCATACCGCATGTTGTTCGCGAGATCAATCCTCGCCAGCGTGCGTGCCGCTCGCGCCGGCTCTGCGTGCGTCCCCTGCCACACGCCTGCTGGATCGTTCTCGTGCACGCCCAGCCGCCGCGCGTTCCCGCACACAATCGTCGCACCATACTGCATCGCCGTGAGCGCGACGATCTTGTACGTGCTCGTCAACCGCCCAAAGAACGGCGTGAAATACCCTCGATCTCCACCCGACTGGTCCGCCACGAGTCCGATGGGCAGCCCCTTCTCAAGGCACGCCGGCACGCTCCGCGCCGCCCCGAACTTATCCAGCAGATGCAGCCCCTTGCTCTCGCGCCCTTCGCGCACCCACGCGTCAATGCCCTTCAAATCCAGCGGCCGATACACCGCCGCCATGTCAAAGCCAAGCATCGCAATCGCATAGCCGACCAGTTCCCAGTTGCCGATGTGCCCGCTGATGAGCAGCACAGGCCGATCACTCAGCAGCGCACGCACGCTCTGATGCATGTTTGTAAACGTGATCTGCTGAATCGCACTATCCCGCGTGATTAGCCGCGGCGTGTGAATGAACTCCGCCCCCAGCTGAAACATGTGGCGAAAACACCCCAGCGCGGTTGCATCCACCTGCTCCTGCGTCCACTTCGGATACGCATCCCGCAAGTTGCGCTGCGCCCGCACCATGTGCTTGCGATCAACCTTCGCGACGACATCCGCCAGCGCCACCGCACAACGACTGGCCGTGCCAAACCCGGCAACACTCACCGGCGCAGTCGCACAGCGCGCGAGTGTCGAGAGCACCGCATCTGCCACAGGATGAAACTTGCGTTTGCGAGCCACGGTGAGAGATTAGGAGTGGAGTGAGAGGGCGGGGACGCGGGTGCAAAGGGCCAAATGGCCAAATGACCAAATGGCCAAATTAAGGCAGGCAACTGCGGCGCTCAGGATCATTTGGCAATTTGACCATTTGGTCATTTGGCCATTTGGCGATTTTCCTCTACGCCCACGCCCACTCACACACGCTCCAATACACCGGCAGCCCGATCATGATGTTGAACGGGAACGTCAGCGTCAGCGCCATCGGCACGTAAATGCTCGCCTTTGCCTCAGGCACCGCAATCCGCAGCGCCGCCGGAGCAGCGATGTAGCTCGCGCTTGCCGCCATGACCGTCAGCAGAAATCCATCACCGTGCGACAATCCCGCCAGCTTCGCCAGCCCCAAGCCCAGCACCGCATTCAGCGGCGGAATAACAAAACCCATCGCAATCACAAACGGACCCGCTTTGAACAGTTGCTTGATGTTCCGCCCCGCAATCAGCCCCAGGTCGAGCAAGTAGAAGCACAGAATGCCGTAGAACAGATCCTTCCACAAAGGCTGCGTCAACGCCGCATTCTTGCTGTCGGTGATGAAACCGACGAACATGCTGCCCATCAGCAGCACGATCGAGCCGTTGGTGACACTCTCGCGCAGCACGGATCCAAGCCCATGCGACTTCGCGGGCTTCTCGGCGCCAGCCGCGTGCGCCTCCGCCGCCGGCGCATCGCTCGCGCCGAGTCTCGCCAGCATCACACCCACAATGAGCGCGGGAAACTCCATCGCCGCCATCGCGGCCACCATGTGCCCGCCGTACGCGAGTTCACGCTGCTGCAGCAGCGACACTGCCGCGATGAAGGTCACCGCCGACACACTGCCATACGTCGCAGCCACGCCGGCGGCCGTCGCCTGTCCCAGTTTCTTCTTCAGCAGCGGAAATATGTACAAAGGCGTGAGCGTGCTCAGCACGATCGCCGCCGTGATGGCCAGAATGCTCTCTTTCGTGAACCCGCTCTTGGCCAGTTCCAGCCCGCCCTTGAACCCGATGGTGAACAGCAGATACAACGCCATCGTGCGTGCAAACGCCTTGGGAATGCGAAGATCGCTGCGAATCAGAGCCGCGCCGACGCCCAGGAAAAAGAACAGGATGTATGGACTGAGCAGATTGGCCTTCCACACGTCTGCGAGGGAAGCGAGCGTGAGCATGCGTCAAGATAGCAGGAAAACCCGGGGCGTGCAACTTTGGCCAGCCCTTCGGTCACGAGAGAGGGGGACACGCATCAGTTGAGCGCGGTCTATCGCCGCAGCGCGCTGAGCAGCAGCAGTTTCACGGCGAAGGGGATGCCGTGCACGAGGTAGCGTTTAGCCAGCCGGCCGGGCTCCTGTGCCATGCGGTGGACCCACTCGAGGCCGAGTTTCTGAACCAGTCGCGGCGCGCGCTGCACGTGGCCGGTGACGAAACTGAAACTGATGCCGATGCCCAGGAACCAGGACGCGGGGAGCGCGGGACGGAGGAACGCGATGACTCGCTCCTGCTTGGGGAATCCGACCGCGACGTAGACGATGTCGGGACTGGCGGCGATGACTCGCTCGCGCATGGCGTGCATGTACGCGTCGTCTTTGTCAAAGCCGAAGGGCGGGCTTTCGACACCGGCGATCTGCAGGCCGGGGAAGAGGTCGCGCAGGCGCGCGGCTGCGGCGTCTCCCACGCCGGGATCACCGCCCAGGAGATAGACGCGAAAGCCATCCTTCGCTGCGCGCTGCGTGAGCGTGAAGATGAGGTCTGAGCCGGTGACGCGCTGCGGCAGCGGCGTGCCTTTGAGCCGGCTTGCCCAGATGAGCGGCATGCCGTCGGCGGTGCGCAGCGTGGTGCCTTCAACCAGGGCCCGCGTGTCGGGCTCGCTGGTGACGCGGCGGAGGATGTCGAGGTTGGGCGTGAGGACCCAGCCGCCTTGCCCGGCGCGAATGCTCGCCGCGATGTGATCGAGCGTCTGCTGCTGGGTGACGCAGTCGATGGGAAAGCCCAGCAGTGACACGCGAGGGGGAAGCGAAGGAATGGAGGGAGAATCAGTCACAAGAGCGCACGCAAATGAGAACACGCACATCAACGCCAAACCAGACGCCGGACCTGAGGCTCTGCGAAGGTCCGGCTAGAGCCGCACAATGGGCCACTACAATATCGGCACGCGGGCGTGGCGGAATTGGCAGACGCGCTGGACTTAGGATCCAGTGGCCGCAAGGCTTTGCAGGTTCAACTCCTGTCGCCCGCATTTACAGATCGTCGCGCCTTCGGCAAGAGAAACGCTCACCGCACTCGGCACAAGTTGCCGCTTGAAGATTGGTCGCGTATCCGCAAGCGGCACACTTTGGAATCCCGCCGCTGCGTTCTGTTCGCCGTGCCGACAAACGTCGAACGCCAGCAACGGCAGCCCAGATGGCGACAGCGAAAAGCATGCTATTCGCCAATGTGCCCGCGACCAGCGGCATGAGCGGAAACCACCCGCGAGGATTGTGAAAAGTGGAATCACCCAAACCAACGTCGACACCTGCGAGCACTTCCCACTTGCTCGAATTTCGATATCTCACAAAGAGCACGCCTAGAGAATCGAAGGGCCACCCGTAGGCCAAAACCATCGGGGCGGCAGGCGAACCACCGCCGGATTCCCATGGCGGCGCACCGAGCAATCTCGACGTTACGTAGATGCCCGTTTGATCGTCAGCACTCTGATCAGGATGTCGCATCGCACCGATCGCACACGATCCCCAATGCAGGACGGCAACGAGCATCGATGCAGCAAGACCTGCGGCGAGATAGCGAAGCCGCCGACCCCAGAATGACCACCAGCCCGGTCGATTCATAAGAAAACGAACTCTAGTTTCCCAGAGTTCGTTTTGGAAAAAACATCAAACGAAAATGTGTCCACAATCTTGAACCCATCCGGGTGGGGGCGAGAGCGGGCCGGTTGGCTGACCGCAGTTCGGCGACGTCGTGCAAGCGCCGTTAGCAGGCATCGGACACGACCATTGCGTGTTGGCTTTGCAGTACTTCGTACGCAGCCCCCAGAAGCTGTTTTCGTAATACAGGAACCAGATTTCTTGCTTGTAGCAGCAACTGACCGCAGTTGAACATGTGGGGTCATAGGTCGGCGGATGCGTCTCTTGAGCGGGGCGTTGCCACCGACCCGGATTGACGGGCGTCCAGCCCGGGGGGATGGGAATCGTTGTGCCGGGAATCGTACCACCACCACCACCTTGTCCGACGGCGTGACAACGGTTTGGGAATGCGACCAGTTCGAGGTTGCTGATGTCCGCTTGCGTTGGATTGGTCATCAGCAGAGCCGTCTCTACCACGGTCGTGATTCCATCCAGCACATCAGTCGACGTGCAGTCGCCCTCCTTCTCAAAATCGATGTCGGCCACCTTGTACCCGGCCGCTTGAAGTGCCTCAACCGCTGAATCTCGGCTCGGCAACTGCACGATGAACGCAAGCGGATCAGTAACGATCAACCCCTTCTCGTACGTGGCTGGGGATGGCGCCATAGTACCACCAATCGTGTCTTGCGTGGGCCACAGCCAGTCCCATGTATCTGAAATCCCGTACGTCGACTTCACATACTTGATGATGGCACCTTGGTCCGATGTTTCCCAAGCTTTGCCCTCCCACCCTCCGCCTGCTGTGGGCGTATACAACACTGAAACGATGTTGTCGCCGACCGCGACCGATTTGTCGAGCATCGCAAGAATCCCGACGACTTCGTCAGACCCGGCGCCGGGCGTCGCGATAGGAACGAAGGTCCAGCCGTCGCGACGGAGTTGGTAGCCCGAGGGCCGAGGCTCGGTCAGAGCGCCAACCACCGGTCCCGTCGTTCCCATCGCTAACGCCATTCCCAAAAGATAACGTCCAAGCTTGCGAATCATGTCGCAGCTCCAGACCAATCCGCCACCTCACCAATTGTGTGATTTCAGGATGCGGGGGGGGGGAATTCGGTCAGAGCTCTTCGCCCGCAAACTGAAACTCGCGCGGATTTCGGGAAAGCGAAATCCTCAACTACTCTGCGAGGAATTCCAACATACCAGATGTTCCACCTTGTGTCAAGCGGCTTGTCCGGTGCAAAATATGATCTTCACTCATGTGCGCATCGCCCCCGCCTTGCTGACGTCACTCTCGACCACGCCGTCTTTCAGCCGCACGATGCGTTCGCAGCGTTCGCTCACGGTTGGGTCGTGGGTCACCATCGCGATGGTCATGCCCTGCTGGTGCAGTTGGTCGAACACTTCGAGAATCGCGTGACCCGTCGCCGTGTCGAGGTTGCCCGTGGGTTCGTCGGCGAGCAGCAGCACGGGCTTGGTGACCAGCGCTCTCGCGATAGCCACGCGCTGCATCTGGCCGCCGCTCAGTTCGCGGGGGCGGTGACCGATGCGGTGATCGAGTTGGACGAGTTTGAGGCACTCCAGGGCGCGCTCACGGCGCTGCGCGGGGGGGATGCCCTGATAGAACAGCGGCACTTCCACGTTCGCTTCAATCGTCAGTTCAGGAATCAAATTGAACGCCTGAAAGATGAACCCGATGGTCTGGCCGCGATAGCGCGAGAGTTCTTCGTCGCCCATCTTGGCAACGTTCTTGCCATCAAGGAAGTAGTCGCCCTCGGTCGGACGATCCAGACACCCAAGCACGTTCATGAGCGTGCTCTTGCCGCTGCCGCTGCTCCCCATGATCGCGACGTACTCGCCCCTACGAATCTGCACATCCACGCCGCGAAGCGCCTGCGCCATGATGGAACCGTCGGGCTTGTAGTAAACCTTGGTGACGCCGCGAATGTCAATGACGGGTTGGCTGCTGGGATCGTGTGGCACAGGCAAGTGTTCGCCCGCCGTCGCCTGCGCGTTGCAGATGCTTGCCAGAACCCCAAGACTGGCCCGCGACTGCTCACCGATGCCTGCCCGTCACCGTGCTGCCGCCGATCGGGCTCCAACAACCCCCCACCACCACCGTTTTTGACGCGCAGAAAGTGCATTTATCAGACCCCTCCGCGCAGAAAAAGATGACATTTTGCTGGACAGAATTCGATTCCGCTGTACACTGCCCCTCGTTCCGTCCGTGGCGCGCCGACCTGAGAGACCGGCGCAACCCTTGCCGAGCGACCCAAGTCGCAAAGCAGATTGGGTAGAGAGAGAGACCCCTGGAGGACCTGCGGTTTGTGCCAGTCACAGCCGCAGCTGGGCGAAAGCTCAGGAGAGAGACAAGCCTTGGCGGAAACGTCAAGCAGCCGGGTGTGTGTCTGGCGTGAGCCAGAGCCGGCAAAATCGGGCAGTTTGAGAGACCTGCCCGTCGTGCATCGCAGCCTGAGAGACTGCGAGGTACAAGACCGGCCGAAAGCGGCCAATGCCCGTGTGGGTCGGCGAAAGCCGACAGTGGGCAAGGAGAGAGATATGGCTTTGTTCACAACCTTTATGCAGCGCGTGGAAGCGATCACGCTCGACGGCTTTGCCGCTCTGGGCCTGCTCGCCGGTTTTGTTGTCGCCACGCTGCAAGAGTTGCGCAGCGGCCACCCCGCCACCGCGTGGGAGCTGGTCCGAGCTGTTCGCTAACACCTGGATAATGACTGACCCGAAAGATTCGCGGCGTGTCTGACCCACCCGCCGCGAGCACCAACTGATAGAAGTTGGGCAATCTCAGCATCGTGCCCCGCCGGAGGAGAGAACGACAGGGCGTGAAGCCGGCAATATGCCGACCCTTCCGATGCGATCACAGAGCCGGACCTGGCCCAAAGCCAGGTCCGTTGCTTTTTTGCAGAACGCAATTCGCAAGGCCACTCACCCACCACGGCCATCGCACCCGCGCCTCGGACCCATCGCACACGCGCATCGATCATTGCAGCCGGTGCGATCTCAACACCACTGCACGCTGGATCACCTTTGTGCACTCAATCCGTCGCGCGCTACATCCGTTCCCTCGGCGAATTCTCCGTTTGCATGGCAATTGACATTCTGCGAAAATGCGCACGTGGTGGCCTGTCACGCCGTCACCAAGATGATCTGTTCGCCCACACCGCGATAACGGCTTCTTGCTGGCGATGCAAAGTGCCCGCGTTGGCCTTCGGGTCAACGTGCGGACGATCAGCCCACACACGCGGAGATTGACAACGTGCTCAAACCAAAAAAGCACCGAGGCCGCACACGCGGCCCCGGCTTCACATTGCTTGTGTTGCCCTTCACGAACTCAGATCGTCATGATCTCTTTGGTCTTGTCTTCGAGGCGCTTGTCCGTTTCCGTTTCGTACTTCTTCAGCAGGTCCTGAATCTCGGTCTTCAGTTGCTCGATCTCGTCTTCGGGAATGTGCTTGGCCGGGTTGTTCTTCAGCGCATCGGCGTGCTTGTTGGCATCGCGGCGGGCGTTGCGCATGATGACCTTCTGCTCTTCGGCCATCTTCTTGATGCGCAGGGCTTCCTTCTGGCGACGTTCCTGGCTCATCGGAGGCAGATTGATGCGCAGGGCCTTGCCCTCGACCATCGGGTTCACGCCCATGCCGCTCTTGTCAATCGCGTTCTTGATGGCGTGCACCAGCGTCGCATCAAACGGCTTGATGAGCAGCTGCGTGGGCTCGGGCACGTTGATCGACGCGAGCCCCTTGAGGTCGGTCATGCTGCCGTAGGCCTCTACCTTGAGAAACTCGACCATCGCCGGGCTCGCGCGGCCCGTGCGAACGCCCTTGAATTCGGCCTTGAGATAGTCCAAAGCCTTTTCCATGGCGGCTTCGGCTTCGAGAAGAATGGTGTCTGGATCGCTCATGCCCGCATGGTACGTCGCTTTCGCGAGTTGTCTCATGGCACGCAGCCGACATCAGCCTGCCCGCGTACCATGCATCTGATGACCGCCATTGCCTGAGAGCTCGTTCTTCTCGCTCGCTTTCTGAAAGCGTGACGCCGCGCCTCGCCCGCGCGACAGGTGTCCGCGCGAGCGTTGCTGTCAGGCGACAGTGTCTCCCTTCCAGTTTTCGATTCGCGCCCGCGGCCCGGCCTTCGTGTTGCTGCAATTGATTTGCACGTTCGCAGGCATGTTGGAAGACCGCCCCCCGCCCGCGCGACAGTCTCCCGTTTCGGTCATCACCCATGTCAAAGCACGACCACCAACGCCGACACGAGTCGGACGGCTTCACCTGCATCCACTGCAAGCTCCAAGTCCCCGGCCAAGCCTGGGGCACCAAGCACCGCAACCACTGCCCCGCGTGCCTTTACAGCCGCCACGTGGACGACACCCCCGGCGACCGCGCCAGCCCGTGCAAAGCCCCGATGATGCCCATCGCTCTCGAAGTCCGCGGCGCCCCCCACCTCGATCACAGCGCCAGCTCGTCGCGCGGCGGCCTAGGCAGCGGCGAATGGGCCATCATCCACCGCTGCACCGCCTGCGGCGTCCTCAAAGTGAACCGCATCGCCGGCGACGACTCCGAACGCACGCTGCTCGCCCTCGCGCTGCGACCGCTGGCCAACCCGGCGTTTCCGTTGGATGGGTTCAGGTAGCGGGACCGGCATTCGGCATTCGGCATTCGTCGTCAGGTGTCGCCGCGCACACACCCGCCCCCCACCCACCCCCCGCCCAACCAAGCCCCAACTATTCGTCCCGCAGTCTCCCCAAACGCCCCGCAAGCCGCGAAACGGCCCGTTGTCGCGCACAGTTTGCGGTGTGGGTCCGCAAAGTGAAAGCACAATCTGGGAGATTGAGGCCTCAAGCTCGGAGAAAATGGCCGCGAGCTGACAGATTGAGGCCGCGTGCTCAGAGAAAATGGCCGCGAGCTGACGGATTGAGGCCGCAAGCTCAGAGAAAATGGCCGCGAGCTGGGAGATTGCGGCCTCATGCTGCGAGATCGAGGCCGCAAACCGGCGGCGAGAGGCCTCGATCTGGGAGAATGAGGCCTCGCCCCGCGAGAAAATTGGCTGCTGGGGTGGGGATAGCGGCGTACGCGGCGGCATCCCCCCCGTGGCCCTGCCAGCTTGGCAGCCCGGCTCACTCGGCGGGAGTGGCGACGCCTGCCATATGCCGTCTGGCGGGACACGGGGCGTGGGGCCGGGTGTGGAAGTCTTGCAAATGCGTCACTTGCGCGAGCAGGCCGAAGGCAGGACCGGGCGAAAACCTCTGGCACGTGCTTTGCCCC
This sequence comes from Phycisphaerae bacterium, assembly GCA_046316615.1. Classification (GTDB taxonomy): domain Bacteria; phylum Planctomycetota; class Phycisphaerae; order Phycisphaerales; family UBA1924; genus BJHL01. The sequence goes on along the minus strand of JBKDAN010000013.1, from coordinate 1,797 downwards.
TGTACTGGCACGCTGCGGTGTCTTTGCGGCGGGTGCCTCCTCATTTCCGTGAGGCCCCCCGATGCTGAGGTTGCCGGGCGTCTGTCGGTTGAACTTGCAATTTCCTTCCGGTTTCGGCCCCTGCGGGCTCCTAGGGCAAGATGGCTCTCTGAGCAGACGGGGCACATGTGGAGTCACGTGCTATGGCAGCCAAAGAACTCGTGTTTGATGTGGATGCTCGTCAGTCCCTGCTCGCGGGCGTGGAGAAGCTCGCTCGGGCCGTGAAGGCCACGCTGGGGCCTCGTGGTCGCAACGCCGTGCTCGACAAGAGCTGGGGCGGGCCGACGGTGACTAAGGACGGCGTGAGCGTCGCCGAAGAGATCGAACTCAGCAACAAGGCCGAGGACATGGGCGCTCGCCTCGTGAAGGAAGCTGCCAGCAAGACCAGCGATTCGGCGGGCGATGGCACGACCACCGCCACGGTGCTGGCTGAAGCGCTCTTCAAGGAAGGTCTGCGTCACATCGCGGCGGGTGTCGACGCCAACGCGCTCATTCGCGGCATGAAGATGGGCGTGGAAGTCGCGACCAAAGAGATCAACAGCCTCGCCAAGCCCGTGAAGGGCAAGGCCGACATTGAGAATGTCGCGACCATCAGCGCCAACAACGACGCGGCGGTCGGCAAGATCATGGCCGATGCGTTCGAGAAGGTCGGCAAGGACGGCGTGATCACCGTTGAAGAAGGCAAGAACATCGACACCATCGTCGATGTCGTGGAAGGCATGCAGTTTGACCGCGGCTTCCTCAGCCCCAACTTCGTGACCGACACCGACAACATGAAGACGGTCTTTGACAAGGCCCTGGTCTTCATCTACGAAGACAAGATCGACAACGTGCAGAAGCTCGTGCCGCTGCTCGAGAGCGTGATGAAGAGCAAGAAGCCCTTGCTCATCATCGCGGAAGATGTGACGGGCGAAGCGCTGGCGACGCTGGTCATCAACAAGCTGCGCGGCACGCTCAACGTGTGCGCGGTCAAGGCTCCGGGCTACGGCGATCGTCGCAAGGCGATGCTGGAAGACATCGCGATTCTGACCGGCGCCACGGCCATCATGAAGGACCTGGGCATTGACCTTGAGAAGGTCGAGATGGGTCATCTGGGCATGGCGAAGCGCATCGAAGTGGACGCGGACAACACGACCATCATCGAAGGCGTGGGCGAGAGCAAGGACATTCAGGATCGCATCAAGCAGATCCGCGGCGAAATCGAGAAGGCCAGCAGCGACTACGACCGTGAGAAGCTGCAGGAGCGTCTTGCCAAGCTCGCGGGCGGCGTCGCCGTCGTGAAGGTCGGCGCGGCTAGCGAAGCGGAACTGAAGGAAAAGAAGGCCCGCATCGAGGACGCGCTTCACGCGACTCGCGCCGCGGTTGCTGAAGGCATCGTCCCCGGCGGCGGTGTCTCGTTCATCCGTGCTCGCAAGGCTCTTGAGGAAATGAAGCAGTACAAGAGCGTCTTCGGCAAGGACACCGACAAGACCAGCGAAGATGTCGGCCGTCAGGCGTTCGACATCGCGTGCGGCATCGCGACGGTTCGCGCGGCGCTCGCCGTGCCTCTGCACACGATTGCCGACAACGCCGGCGCCAAGGGCAGCGTGGTCGTCAGCAAGGTTGCTGATGGCAAGGGCACCTTTGGTTACAACGCTTTGACCGAGGAATATGGCGACATGGTGAGCATGGGCGTCATCACCCCGGCCAAGGTTGATCGCATGGCTCTGCAGAACGCCGCGAGCGTCGCGACGGTGCTGCTGGCCGCTGAGTGTGTGA
>JBKDAN010000012.1:0-127008 GCA_046316615.1 Phycisphaerae bacterium | reverse complement strand
TACAGGTTCCCGCGGCGGGCCTGCTCCAGTTCCAGCGCTTCAAAGAGGGCCTTGAAGTTGCCCTTGCCGAAGCTCTGCGCCCCGCGCCGGCAGATGATTTCAAAGAAGAGCGTCGGGCGGTCTTGGAGGGGTTTGGTGAAGAGTTGGAGGAGGTAGCCTTCGTCGTCGGCGTCGACCAAGATGCCGAGCTTGCGGACGGCTTCGTGGTCTTCGCGCACGGCTTGGTGGCCGTGTTGCTGGAGCATGCCGTTGACGCGGTCCCAGACTTTTTCGTAGTAGGCGTCGGGGAGCGAAAGGAAGTCGACGCCACGGCTGCGGAGGGCGGCGATGGAGTGGAGTTCGTCGTCGGTGCGGAGGGCGAGGTGTTGCACGCCTGGCGTGTTGCTGTGCCAGTCGAGGTATTCCTGCACCTGGCTCTTGCGCTTGCCGGGGGCGGGCTCGTTGATGGGGATTTTGATGAGGCCTTGGCCGCTGCTCATGACTTTGGACATGAGCGCGCTGAAGTCGGTGGCGATGTCTTTGTCATCGAAGTGCATGAACATGCTGAATTCGAGGACTTGTTCGTAGAACTTGACCCAGTCGTTCATTTTGCCGAGTTCGACGTTGCCGACAAGGTGGTCAACGTATTTGAGGCCGCAGGGGTTCTTTTTGTTGTAGTCGTTGATGGTGAGGATGGGGTTGATGCCGCCTGCGCCGGCAGAGGCGGCGGTTGTATCGAATTTGCGGAAGCGCGGCATGAAGGCGGCGCCTTGTTTGACTTTGGTGAGGTCGTACGCGCCGGTGCGGGAGACGAAGGTGTGGTTGACGCGGCCGAAGGTTTTGATGCCGGCCATGGTGACGGTGCCGTGTTCGTCTTTGAAGTGGCGGGGTTCGTAGGCTGGCTGCGCGCCGTTGGAGATGGCACGTTCCCAGGCCCTCTCGGCGTCGTAGACGTTGAAGGCGACGTCTTTGACGCCGTCGCCGTACATGGCGACTTCCATGGCGGCGTGGTGGGTTGGGGAGAGGGGGCTGGTGAGGATGAAGCGGATGTTGCCCTGGGTGAGGAGGTAGTGCGAGGCGTCGCGCGAGCCGGAGGTCAAGTCGGAGACTTGCTCGATCTGGAAGCCGAAGCAGTGGGCGTAAAAGAAGGCGGCCTGCTTGGCGTTGCCGACGTAGAACTGAACGTGGTCGACGTCGATGAGGTGCAGGGGGTCGTTGGCGAAGGAGGGCTTGGTGTGCGCGGCAGGGGACATCGTGGTCATGGGAGCCTCCGGGGGTAGATCTGGGGTGATGGTATGGGGTGATGCGAGAAATGTGGAGTTCAGGGGTCAAAGAGCTGGCAGGGCACGAACGCCCCGGTGGCTCAGTTTTTTGGTACAGTCTGGCGATGACGCCCTTCTTCAAGTTCGGAAAGTCGGAGCCGCCAACGCCCGCGGCGGCGCGGAAACAACGCTCCATCGCGGTGCTCAAGCAGCGCGGGGTGCCGTTTATTGAGCATTTGCCGATGCTTGAAGACGAATCGCAGGTGACTTTGCAGACGGTGGAAGCGGTGTTCCGGCGAGCGAGGGCGCGAACGGTCTACTTCATGCGGGGTCAATTTGCGATGGATGGGGTCGCGATCGACGAGTTTCGTGATCGCATGCATGAACTGGACGCGTGGGACGACTTGACGCCTGAGGAACGACTGGTCACGGAAGCAGCGGAGTTGACGCAGCAGAACATCATCGACTCATCGTGGGCGCTGGAGTCGGTTGCGGCGCTGACGTGGGTCATGGGTATGTCACCCGCGCTGGCGTGGCCCACGGGCTTGTGTGATGCGAGCGAGATCATCGCGTGTATTCGCGCGACGAAGTCACACGTTGGACTGAAGCTGCGGGACGTGGGCGAAGTTCTCGATCAGGCGGATTTGCACTATCGGCTGCACTGGGCGTGCCGGGATGCGATGCTCAAGGGGAGAGCCGAACCTGCGGGCCTGAGCGATTCGGTGATTGTGGAACGGCGGAAGACACTGGAGTGGTTGCTGGCTGACGAGCCGTGGGATGACGTGGATTTGTCGACATGAGGGGGCGTGCGTGAGGGCACGTTGAGACAGCCATGGATATGGGTCAGTTTGGGGGAAGGTCAGTTGCCGGAGTCGGGTTGGGCCGGGCTGGGGTGTGCTATTTCCTTCGTGGATTCACCCCGAACCGGTCCCTATACTCCGTTGGTCACAAGAGTTGCTTGATGACGAGCAGTTTCGTTATCAGCAGTTCTTGCGGAGCGGACATCATGGTGATTGTGGTTTGCACCCATGCTCGGTAACTGTCCAACTTCCTGTCGCGCGATTTCGCGCGTCGGTTGGATGCCCGAGGGCGTGAATCTGCCTTGCGGTTGTCTCCATGATGTGGAGGTGCTGCGGGGCTGAAGAACGTGCCGAGCGGTTGCGGTCCCTTTGCGGTGCGTGCACTGCTCGGGGTCGCAGAAATGTGTGAGCCACGAGTTGCCAGAGGCTCCTCGTGGCCGTTGTGTTTTTGGTCTTGATCGTTTGTCCCACATCCCGTTCTCTGTTCTCCGCTCGCGTCCCCACATCTCGCCAACCTAGCAATTTGGAGTTCTTCATGTCGCAGATCAACACGCAGGAAATGATTCGTCTTCTGGATTCCATCAGCCGCGAGCGCAATGTCGATCGCGCGATTCTGATTCGGGATCTGGAGCTGGCGATGGTGTCGGCGGCCCGCAAGTACTTCAACACGCTGGACACGGAAGAGTTTTCGTGCGTGCTTGATCCGATGACGGGGAAGTTTGAAATGACTCGCCACGGTGAGCCGCTGGACATGCCGCCTCAGGCGTTTGGTCGCATCGCCGCTCAGACGTTCAAGCAGGTGATGATTCAGAAGTTCCGCGATGATGAACGCAACAGCATCTTTGAAGACTTCAGCAAGCGGATGGGCGAAGTTGTCACGGGCACGGCTCAGCGCTATGAAGGCGGCAGCCTGGTGGTGCTGATTGACCGCGCCGAAGGCTTCATGCCCCGCAGCGAACAGATTCCCGGCGAGCAGTTCACGGCGGGCGACCGGGTGCGGTGCCTGATTCTGGACGTGCGTGAGACGGGCAGCCAGGTCAAGATCGTGCTGAGCCGCGGGCATCCGGACTTCATCAAGAAGCTGTTTGAAGTCGAAGTGCCGGAAGTGGCGGAACGCGTGATTGAGATCAAGGCGATTGCGCGTGAGGCGGGGTACCGCACGAAGCTGGCGGTTGTGAGCATTGACAGCAAGGTTGACGCGGTCGGTGCGTGCGTTGGTGTTCGCGGCAGCCGCATCAAGAACATCGTGGATGAACTCAACGGCGAGAAGATCGACATCGTTCGCTGGAACGAGAGCAGCCAGATTCTGATTAGCAACGCCCTCAAGCCCGCGGAAGTGGCGGAAGTGTCACTGTGCTTTGAACTGGGCCGCGCGACGGTCGTGGTGCGCGAAGATCAATTGAGCCTCGCCATCGGCAAGCGCGGGCAGAACGTGCGTCTTGCGGCTCGCCTGACGGGCTGGGACGTGGACATTCTGACGCAGGAAGAGTTCACGAAGGGCATGGAGACGATGTACGCGACGATTCAGACGATCGCGGGCATCACCGAGCAGCACGCCGACAAGCTGGCGGCCATGGGCATGGTCAGCGTGTTCGACATCGAAGAAGTCGGTGCAGATGTGCTGATCAGCGAACTGGGCATCGACGAAGCGACGGCGGCCACAGTTGTAGAGACGTGCTCGACGAAGGCCAAGGAAGTGGCTGAACAGCAGGCGAAGGACAAGGAAGAGAAGGAACGCAAGGCTCGCGAAGAAGCTGAGCGTGTTGCTGCGACGGGCGAGGCCCTCAGCGCTGGCGATGCGGCGGCGGACGCGATCTTGGGTGGTGGCGGTGGTGGCAACGCGGCCAGCGACGCCGGCGCCGAAGACCGCGCGAAGGACATTCTGGGTCAGTCGTAAGTCAGCATTTCACACTCGCCCCGGTGAAATCCGGCGCGAGTGCTTGGTTCGAGAAGGACAATCACGAGCGACTTGCGCGTGGTTCCTTGGTTTGTTTGGCACGAGAACGAGGTCAATCGCTTGGCGACGGCAACGAAGGTCAAAATCCATCAGATTTCCAAAGAGCTCAACATCGACAGCAAGGTGATCATCGCCAAGCTGCGCGCCGAGGAGATTCCCGGCGCGGACACGATGACTTCGATCTCGTCGATTCCGCTGGGCCTTGCGGTGACCATCAAGGAATGGTTCAGCGACCCCACGCAGAACCACGCGACGGCTGTGGAGAACGCCGCGCCGGTGGACAAGGAAAAGATCAAGCCCGCCAAGAAGGCGACGGCGAAGAAGAAGGGTGACGCTGACACGACAGACGCCGGGGCGAAGACCGAGGACGAAGCCAAGCCCGCTGCGACCGAAGCGCCCGCGACCACCAAGGTCGAGGCGAAGACCGAGCCCAAGCCCGAAACGAAGGCTGAGACCAAGCCTCAAACGGTGACGGACACGAAGAGCGGGCAGCAAGCTGCGGTGGAGAGCAAGCCCGAAGCGAAGACGGAAGCCAAGCCCGAAGCACCGAAGGCGGAAGCCAAGCCTCTGCACAAGCCGATTCCGCGTTCGATCTTTACGAGCGAACCGCGCACGCCCGCTGCAACGCCCGCGCCGCTGCCTGTCTCCCCCACCAACATCTCGAAGGCGACGGTCATTCAGCCCAGCGCGCCCGAACCCGCGCCGGCTTTCAAGCCCACGCCCAGCAAGCTCGGTGAAGTTCGCCCCGCAGCGAGCACAGGCACCACCGCACCGGGACAGCAAGGCCCGGGCGGCACGCCATCAGCCCCGCCGCGCAACGTCGCACCTTCGCGTCCGCCGCTGATGAATGTGCCCATGCGGCCGACCACCGTCGGCCCCGCCGGCCCCAAGCTCGAGATCAAGACTCCCGTCAAGCTCTCAGGCCCGAAGATCGTTCGCGTCGAAGCTCCCGAGAACATCGCTCCGCCGCGTCCGCGCGGTCCGCGTCCGCCCATGGGTGGAGGCGGCATGTCGCGCCCGGGCGAGGACGATCGCGGTCGTTCGCCCCGTCGCAAGGACACTCCCAGCAGCGCAGGCCCTGCCGGCAAGCGCAGCAGCGGCGCAGGTGTGCCTGATCGTCGCCGTGGCCTCTCCACGCCGGGCGAGTGGTCGCCGGGCCCTGGCTTCAGCGAACAGGACATGATCGAGCGCGAGGCACGCCTTGCCCGCGCAGGCGGCTTCCTGAAGAAGCGCAAGCAGGAGCTTAATCGCCCGGGACAGATTGATACTGGCCCCGCCGAAGGCAAGCTCAAGATCACCGCGCCGTTCACCATCAAGGACCTCAGCGAAGCAACCGGCGTGAAGGCTTCCGAGATCGTCAAGAAGCTGTTCATGCAGGGCATCATGCGGAAGATCAACGATCCGCTCGAAGTGCCCAAGGCCGTCGAGATCATGATGGACTTTGACATCGATCTCGAAGTGACTGAAGCCCGTACCGCTGAAGAAACCGTCAGCGATCAGTTCATCAAGCGCGACAACAAGGATTTGCGTCAGCGCGGGGCCGTCGTCACGATTCTGGGCCACGTCGACCATGGCAAAACCAGCCTGCTCGACCGCATCCGCAACGCGAATGTCGCTGCGGGCGAAGCTGGCGGCATCACGCAGAAGACCAGCGCGTTCGTTGCTGAAGTTGCCGATGCCGAAGGCGGCAAGAAACAGGTCGTCTTCCTCGATACGCCGGGCCACGAAGCCTTCACGGGCATGCGTGCTCGCGGTGCGAAGCTCACCGACGTTGTCGTGCTGGTCGTCAGCGCGCCCGAAGGCGTCATGCCGCAAACCGTCGAGAGCATCAATCACGCCAAGGCCGCAGGCGTGCCGATCGTGGTCGCTCTCAACAAAGTCGATCGCCCCGACGCGACCGAATCGCAGATTCAGAAGACGCTGGGTCAGCTCGCCGCAGCGGGTCTCAACGTCGTGGAATGGGGCGGCGATACCGAAATCGTTCGCGTCTCCGCACAGACGGGCCAGGGCATTCCGGAGCTGCTCAACATCCTTGACCTGCAGTCGAGCGTGCTTGAACTGAAGGCTGACTTCGAAGGCCCCGCCCAAGGCACCGTCATCGAAGCCAAGGTCGAAGAAGGCCGCGGCGCGGTCGCGAACATGCTCGTGCAGCAAGGCAGGCTCAAGGTCGGTGACTTCATCGTCATGGGCCGCGCGTTCGGCCGCGTGCGTGATATCACTGACGACAAGGGCAAGCGCATCAAGGAAGCTTTGCCGCCCATGCCGGTGCAGATCAGCGGTATCAACGAAGTCTGCGATGCCGGTGACAAGTTCTACGTCACGCCGTCGCTCAAGCAGGCTGAAGAAGCCGCCGAGCAGCGCCGCGACCGCGAACGCCACACGGCACTCGCCGCTCCGAAGCTCACGCTCGACACCCTCTTCAGCCAGATGCAGACCGCTCAGGCGACCGAACCGGTTGCCAAGGAGATCCGCATCATCCTCAAGACCGACCAGCAAGGCACGGTCGACGTTCTCAAGGCCGAGTGCGAGAAGATCAAGACCGAAGAGGTCAAGGTCCGCGTCATCGACGCGGCTGTCGGTGGCATCACCGAGAGCAACGTCATTCTGGCGGAAGCCTCGAAGGCCATCGTCATCGGCTTCAACGTCATTCCCAGCGGCAAGGCTCGCCAGCTTGCCGAACAGAAGGGCGTTGAAATTCGCGCGTATCAGGTCATCTACGACATCACCGAAGACCTTCGCAAGGCCGCCGAAGGTCTGCTTGCTCCGGAAGTTCGCGAAGAAGTTCTGGGCCATGCCGAAGTCCGTGCGGTCTTCAAGGTCAGCAAGGTCGGCAACATCGCAGGCTGCTATGTCACCGACGGCACCGTGCAGCGTGATGCTCTCATCCGCGTCACCCGTAACGGCATCGTCATCGAGCAGAACCGCAAGCTGGCTCAGCTCAAGCGGCTCAAGGACGATGCGAAGGAAGTCCGCAGCGGCACGGAGTGCGGCATGAAGATCGACGGCTACGACGACATCAAGGAAGGCGACGTGCTCGAGTGCTATAAGAAGATCGAGGTCAAGCGCACGCTGTAAGCTGGCGCTGCAGACCGCGTTAATCAGTTTCAAAACGCCACACGGGGTCGACACCTTCTTGATGTCGATCCCGTGTGGTTCATTTTGGGAGGATGTCAGGAGCGCTTGCGCCGCGTTACTGCTTGAGACGCAAGCGGTAGATGCGACCGCGGGGCAGGTCGGTGCTGAAGATGATGGAGCCGTCAGGAGCCTGCACGATGTCGACGGGGCGAGCGAGGACGCGCGGAGGCACGGGCTCAGCGGCATTCGCGGCTTGATCACCTTCGGGGGCGGGGGTTGTCACGATGGTGCGGACCAGCACTTGCTCACCGATGGGCATGGCGGGGAACTTGGGGTCCTTCTCGAAGATGACGCGGGAGATGGTGTAGCCAGCGGGACTGGTGCGGTTCCAACTGCCGCGACTGGCGACGATCATGTCGCCCACGAAGTCGTCAGGCAGACTGCCGGCTGACTTGGTGACGAAGGCGAAGCTGTTGGCTGCACTGTGAGCCGGGAAGCGCCACGCGGGAACGGTGGTGCGCGAGGCGATGTCGAGCAGTTCGGCATGCTCGCGGAACTCGGGGCGGGGGATGCGGTCGCCCACGAGGAACGGGTGACCGTAGAAGCTGCCCTGGTCATAACGGTTGAGTTCGTCGGGGGGCAGCGCGTCGGTGAATGGCTGCTTGACGCCGCGATCTTCACCGAGGGTGTCACCAAACATGTCGGAGCCGTGATCGATGCCCCAGAGTTCGGTGGTGCCGGGACGGAAGCGGAGCTTTTCGGTGTTACGTACGCCGCCGGCCCAGAGGGTCTTGTCGCTGCCGGTGAGCGAGTAGCGCCAGATCTTCTGGCGGTCGGTGGCACGCTCGTCAGTGATGTTGCCGCTGTCGCCCACGCTGGTGAAAATGTGCGTGTCCGTCACGAGGATGGAGCGCCACCAGTGAGCGCCTTCGCCCGGGAGGCCTGCGATGATCTCTTCCACGGTGTCGGCCATGCCGCTGGAGTCGGTGTCTTTGGCGCGGTAGATGCCGCTGGTCGTGGAGAACCAGAGATACTCGCCCTGCCAGCACAGACCGTGGACGGCGGGCATGTCTTCGATGAACTGCGTGGCGCTTTCGTAGATGCCGTCGCCGTCGGTGTCTCGCATCGCGAGGATGTCGGAAAAACGGGGACGCGAAACGTAAAGCGTGCCGTCGGGGGAGATTTCGAGGAAGCGGGCGTTCTCGGGGCCAGGGGCGGCCAGAACCACTTCGAACCCGTCGCGCACGAGGAACTCCGCGACTTCGGGAGCAAGATCGCGAGTGAGCGCACGGGGGTCAAGACCTGTGCGAGGATTCTGGGCTTGGGCAAGAGCGAGTGAGCCGGCAGCGGCGAGACAGAGGGTTGTGAGGACTGGCACCATCAGCAGATCTCCTGCGGTGATCGATCGCCGCGTGAAAGAATCGTTTGCGGCTGGCCCGACGCGACATCCGCGTGCGCCGGCTTCTCGTACAGTAACACGATGCAGGCCCCACGCACACGATTCGTTCGCCGCCCGCGGGGCTTCACGCTGATTGAGCTGCTGGTGGTGATTGCCATCATTGCGATCCTGATCGCCCTTGTTCTCCCCAGTCTGGGTCAAGCACGGGAGGCGGGGCGGGCGACGCAGTGCCTTGCGAATTTGCGGCAACTTGCGACGATCATGCAGCAGTATGCGGATGACTACAAGGGGCTGAGCCCGGCGCTCGGGCAGCCGTACACAGCGATGCCGAATTGGGCATTCGTCGCGGCAAGGGCGCAGGGGCTGGAGGGTGAATCTGTCGCGGATGCGCTGCGAGAGCGGAGCGCGATGGCGTGTCCTTCGGCCAGCGCTTTCTACGGCGTACCCATGATTCGCACGTACGCCATCAACGGAACGGGACACAACAAGGGTGGTGACTTTCCCAGCGATCCTGATAGCTTTGATGATGCGACGGTGACGGCACACATCCGCACGGGACTGGTGCAGTTTCCCAGTCAGCAGCCGCTCCTGGCTGACAGTGCGAGAGCCCCCACCGCTCCGCCCAATCGCACGGCGAGCGTGCTGGACATGCGACTGGCTGATCATCGGGCGAATCGGCTGCTGCGCGTGCACGGTTCGCGCAGTGCATATCAGGCGACCATGTTTGACACGAGCGCGAGGATCTTCCGCGACACAGTGTTTGACGCGACGGATTCGATCTGGCTGCGACCGCTGCCTTGACGGCTTGCACGCGACGACGTGATGATCAGTGGCCGATGTAGCCGGTGGTGGGCTCACCCACTTTGTAGAGTGCGAGTGTGTTGCTGCTGCGGGCGTGGCCGAGCGGGCGGCCTGCAACCAGCACGACCATGTCGCCTCGCTTGGCAATGTTGCGGCTGCGCACGTAGTCGTCGAGAGCGACATTCCAGTCGCTGAGCGTGCCGCGTCCTGGTGGCTTGGCGCACACAGGGAGAACACAGCGATACAAGCTCATGCGACGCGCGGTCGGCTCGTCGCTGGTGTACGCAACGATGGGCACGTGGAAGCTGTTCTTGCTCAGGTAGCGAGCGGTGCCGCCACCCTGGCTCCAGCAGACCACGGCGGCGGCGTTCATTTCACGTGTGACGAGCCAGGCGCCTTGGGCGAGCACAGCGGTTGAGCGGTGGGCATCGGAGTATTGGGTGGGAGCGCTGAAGTTGCACTCCTTCTCACGCATGCGCTGCTCGGCTTCGGCCACGATGCGGGCCATGGTTTCGACAACGAGCACGGGGTGCTTGCCGGTCGCGGTTTCAGCGCTGAGCATGACGGCGTCGGCGCCGTCGAAGATGGCATTGGCGACGTCGCTGGCTTCGGCGCGCGTGGGCACGGCGTTCTCGATCATCGTTTCAAGCATCTGCGTGGCGACGATGCAGGGCTTGCCACGTCGGCGGCAGCACTCGACGATCTGCTTCTGCACGACGGGCACCTTGGCGATATCCATTTCGACGCCCAGATCGCCACGAGCGACCATCGCGGCATCGGAGGCTTCGATGATTGCTTCAAGGTTCTTGACGGCCTGAGGCATTTCGATCTTGGCGACGATGGGAATCCACGCGGGTTCGCCGGTGGTGGGATTGTTCATCGCGGCGATGCGCTGCTTGAGCTCGATGACTTCATCAACACGCCGCACGAAGCTGAGGGCGAGCCAGTCGAGTTCGTTGGCGACGGCCCAAGCGACACATTCCATGTCGCGATCGGTGATGGCGGGCGCGGACAGTTCGCTTTGGGGAACGTTGATGCCCTTGTTGCTGCTGATTTTGCCGCCCACGCGGACGCGACACCGCAGTTCGCCCTTGTCCCGGTCGCGTTCGACGGCGAGCAGGCGGATCGCGCCGTCATTGATGAGGACTTTGTGTCCAGGCTCAACTTCATACACGAGATGCTGATACGTGAGCGGCAGCACGAGTTCGCGACCGTCAGAATCCTTGGTCTTCTCAACTTCGCGATAGAACGCGTCAGTAATGCCGGCCTTGAAAACCACATCCTCGCCTGCGACGACTTCGACGAGGCCGCCGCCGCTGGGGCTTGGTTCTCCGAGACCTGCGGGAATCTTGCCGACGCGGATCTTGGGGCCCTGCAGGTCGCCCAGGCATGCAATCTGGACGCCCAGTTCCTTGCTGACCTTGCGGACGGTCGCAAGGCGCTTGGCGTGGCCAGCAAAGTCGCCGTGAGAGAAATTGAAGCGGAAGACAGCGACGCCAGCTTCGATGAGCTTGCGGACGTTATCCGGGCTGTCGCTGGCGGGGCCGATGGTGGCGACTATCGAGGCGAGCGTGTTGGGCGCGGCGACGTCGGTCACGCCAGAATCGCTGACGGGAGAAAGCTGTTCCATGCACAGAAGATATCGGCACTTGCGGGCGGCGGGGTCGAGCAAAGGGCGCCATCACGGTTACCGAGACCCTACAAACGGCGCGATCGGCAGCGTGCAGCGACAGCAACGCGAGGTTGCGAGGCGGCAGACACGCGACACGATTTTGAATTAGCCTTTGCTTGCGATCACGACGCGACGCTTCATATCGCTCACCCAGGTGCCTTCAGGGCGCTCGATGGTGATGGCGAATGCAGCGGCACCGACGACGCGGATGCCCGGCTTGATGGGGACGCGAACTTCGCCCGGGCCGCCGTTGAAGACGCCGCCGGAGATGCGTTGCTCCATGCCGCGGCTGTCGACGATCCAGAGCTGGTACCGCTCCTTGGTTTCATCCAGAGCGGGCAGGTCTTTGAAGACCATCATGCCTGACTGCGTCGTGTCACTCCACGCAACCTGACCGGTGACACCCTTGATTTCAGGGTTATCCCAGTCGCCCCACGTCGCCTTGACGAGGTCGGGCGAGGTTTCGAGAGCGGCAGCACCGATATCGGGTGTTTGCGGAGCGATCACAACCTTGCCGCTGGGGCGCAACCAACCAACAGCGGCGATGGTAATGGCTGCGGCAGCGAGGACCCACGGCAGCGGAGACTGACGCGAGCGGCCGATACGACCAGCAACGGCGGGCGCGGCTGTCTGCTGTGTACGCGCAGGCGATGCGTACCCGTTACGAGCCGGGCTTTGGGAGGCTTGGTTCACGCCGGATTGGCTTGACTTGATGAATTGTTCGCCAGATGCCAAGAGGCGAGCTTCGAGCGAAGCCGGAAGCGGCTGCAGGTCTTCGCGGCGGAGCATGGCAACATGCAGCATGGCCGCGGTGTAGTCCATCTCGTGCGAGATGTCACCGCGCTGGGCAATATAGCGATCAAGCTCGGCCAGTTCGGCTGCGTCGAGCTCTCCCAATGCGCGATCGGCGGCGAGTTCGAGGAAGCGATCAGGCTGGCTGTTGCCTTGATGATGCGAGAAAGTGCTCACTTGGCACCTCCGTCGCCTTCGGCGTCGGACCGAACTGGGACCTCAACACCGAGCATTTCACGAAGCTTGATGAGCCCGCGACGAGCATGCGTCTTGACGGTACCAAGAGGCAGGCCCGTGGAACGTGCGATCAACTCGTGTGAGAGACCTTCATAGACGCTCAGACGCAACACACGCTGCTGTTCATTGGAAAGCTGCTCAAGTGCGCGTTCGGCGCGAGTGGCTTCTTCCAAGACGAATGCGCGTTCGCTCGACGCGCGGCCTTCGCCGGGCGATGTTTCTTCGAGCAATTGCTGCTTGACGGGCTGGCGACCAATCTTGCGGCGGCGATCGATGAGGCGCCGACGGGCGATCGTGGCAACGAAAGCGGTTTCGCTCGCGATGGTCGGATCGTACTTGCCGCCGTGACGCCAGAGTTCGGTGAAGATTTCATGAACGGCGTCTTCGGACTCGTTGTCAGGGAGGCCGACACGACGAGCGAGCGTCCAGATAAGGCCACCGAAACGTGCGATGCACTCTTTGACTGCTTCGGAGTCACCCCGGCTTACGCGATGGAGAAGATACTCGGAAATGGGCGTGGCCTCCGGCTTGGCCTGCGGACGTCGAGCGGGAGCAGTGGCTGCACGCACAACGACGCGGACGGTGGCATCATAAGCCCTCGCCCGGGAAGTCACTGGTGATTGCTGAAAAATTGCAATCATTTTACTTCGTGCACCAACTCGCCGACTGGCAGCCTGTCGCGACACGCGTCGCGCGGCTGTGGAGTTACGCCTCCGTTGGTCGGTTCGAGATGTCTCCATCCGTGGATGTGACATGATGCACCTTCGATGAGAATTCAGAAAGAAACACTCCAAAATCGCGGCCGATACCCAGTGGAACACCGGCCGCGCCCGATTGAGAGCCGCGTTTTCACGCGGCATAAACGGATCTGCGTGGAGACTTACTTGGGCAGCAGGACGGCGTCGATCACGTGGATGACGCCGTTGCTGGTGTCGATGTCGGCGCCTGTCACGGTGGCATTGCCCACGGTGACCTTGCCGGCTTCACCCTTGGTCGTCACTTCCTGACCGTTGAGCGTCTTGACGGTTGCGCCCTTGGCGGCGGTATCGCTGAAGACGCGGCCCTGGATAACGTGGAACTTCAGGATGGCGGCGAGCTTGTCCTTGTTTTCCGGCTTGAGGAGGCTCTCGACAGTCTCCTTGGGGAGCTTGGCGAAGGCTTCGTCGGTGGGAGCGAAGACGGTGAAGGGGCCTTCGCCGCTGAGGGCGCCGACCAGTTCGGCTTGTTCGAGCAGGCGGGCGAGGGTCTTGAAGGAACCGGCTGCGACGGCGGTTTCAACGATGTTCTTGTCGCTGGGCATGATCACGGTGTCGATGACGTGAATAACACCGTTGCTAGCGGCGATGTCAGCGGTGACGACCTTTGCGCCGTCGACGGTCACACCCTTGTCAGCCTTGAGATCAACGCGCTGGCCCGCGAGGGTGGCGACGCCGCCGGTCTTGACATCGGCGGCGAGAACCTTGCCGCTGACGACGTGGTACTTGAGGATATTTGCGAGCTTCTGCTTGTTTTCCGGCTTGAGAAGTTCGGTGATGGTGCCGGCGGGGAGCTTGGCGAAGGCTTCATCGCTGGGGGCGAAGACGGTGAAGGGGCCCGGGCCCTTGAGGGCTTCAACGAGGCCCGCAGCCTGGACGGCGGCGACGAGCGTCTTGAACGAGCCGGCGCCGATAGCGGTGTCGACGATGTCCTTGGTCGCCTGCTTGTCATAGCTGGCATGCGTCACTTGCGCTTGCTTGTTGTTGTCGGTGCAGTCGGTCTTGGCGTAAGACTTTTCGCTGCACTGAGCGGAAGCGACGGAACCAGCAAGAGCGACGACGAGCAGGGAAGACATTTTCATCATGACACAAGACCTCCGAGTGTGACGGGCGCGAGATATCACGCCGACTGGCTGTCCGCGAAAGATGAGGACGAGTCAGACAACGTCACAGAATGACCCAGAATCGCTGGGCTTCGTCCACGGCTGCTCCGAAACAGAGCACTAAGTTGCACGTGGGGGAACTCGCTTGACTTCGGCGCGAGACCGGTTCTGGATGCATGAAAGAGCAGCAGAAAGCGTGCATATGCAACGGAGCTCGCGATGCACGATGAAGGGAGACACGTGCATCCGAAACCGATTCCGTGACTTTCTTGGGTGTGAACGCGGTCGCAGCTCACTTACTAACCTGCGTCATGCCATCGCGCCCCTGGTCGATCTTTTCTGAAGCTGCGTTTCTGGCCATCAGTTGGACCTGGTGCATCGGCATGTGGCTGCCTGTGCTGCTGATTCGCGACTACGGCATGTGGTCGTTTCTGGTGTTTGCGCTGCCCAACTGCATCGGAGCGGCGGCGATGGGGCTCGCGCTCGCGAAGCCGGGCGCAGCGCTTGATTTTGCGCAGCGGCATCGCACCGCGATCATGTGCTTTTCGGCGGTGACGACGGCGTTTCAGATGTTCTTTCTCGTGTGGCTGCTGCGCACGCAGGGATTGAGCACAGAAGGCATCGTGCTGATCGCGCTGGTGATTGGCAGCATCTTTGCGCAGCCGCTGGTGCGAGGGGTGCGTGCTCGCACGACAGCAATTGTCGTGTTTGTGCTTTCGATTGCGATGGCGGCGTGGTGGCTACTGGGGAGCAGTGATCGCATGGGCGCTGACAAGCTCCCTACGCCGTCACGCCCGATTCATGAATTGGGTGGACTGGCGGCGGTGTGCATGCTGGGGTTTGCATTCTGTCCGTTTCTGGATGCGACGTTTCTCAAGGCTCGCATCCGCTCGCAAGGGTCGCAGGGCAGCTTTGCGTTTCTCGTCGGCTTCCTGGTGTTGTTTGCGAGCATGATCTGCCTGACATTCCTGTATGGCATTGATGTGGTGAGCAAGGCGGCGGCGGCGGACCAGCCGGTGCATGTTTACTTCCTCGCGATTCCGCTCGTCTTTCATGTGGGTGTGCAGTTGCTGTACACCATTGGCGTGCATGATGAAGTGCTGCGGGAAGGTGACCCTGCGGCGAACTTGCCGCGTGCGGAGGGACTGTCCATTGCGGCGTTTGTCGGCGGCATCGTGATCATGCTTGCGGCGATGGTGCTTGGCGACCTGCGTTCGGACATGACGAACTGGGAGCTGTTCTACCGCGGATTCATGTCGTTCTACGGGCTGGTTTTCCCGGCGTACGTGTGGATCGTGGCGTGGCCATACCAGAAGAACGGCGGCGTTGTAACGCGACAGCGTTTGGCGATCATGGCGGGGGCGATCGTTGCGGCGGCACCGTTCTACTGGTGGGGATTCATTGATCGCCACAGCCATTGGCTGTATGCGGGCGTGGGCGTCGTGCTTGTCGCAGGCATCATCGCTCGTTTGCTGCCAGGCCCGCGAGGGCCTCTTGGGCCGTCTGGCGTACCGACGCAGGAGCCGACAGATCCGTCGCCAACGCTGCAAGCTTCTGCTTGAGCGTCGTGCGTGATTGGCCTTGCAAGGTATTCGTCGCGGAGATGATGGCGTTGCGCTGCATCTGTGCGAGCGATGCACGCTTCATCGCGCTGTTGGTGAAAGCCTCGCGGCGGTCGACTTCACTCCAACCAAGCACCTTGAGCAGGTCAAACGACGTGTGCTGCGGCGTGTACGCGTCGTGTGCCGCGCCGATATCGATGCGAGCATCGCGCGGGGTGTTGTGCGGGCAAACTTGCTGACAGATGTCGCAGCCAAAGAGCCAATCGGCCATGGCTGCGTGAAAGGACGGATCGATGGGCTCTTCACGCTCGATGGTGAGATAGCTGATGCATCGTGATGCGTCGACGCTGTAGGGCGAGATGGCGCGGGTCGGGCATGCGTCGATGCAGCGTGTGCATGTGCCGCAGCTATCGGGAATGTGGCTGCTGGGGACGAGTTCCAGCGTGGTTGCGACCACTCCCAGCACGAAGTAACTTCCCAAGCGCGGATGGATGACCAGCGTGTGCTTGCCTTGCCAGCCCAGTCCGGCAAGCACCGCAAGCTCACGTTCATTGATGGGCGCGGTATCAACGCAGGTGCGAAACTCGCTGCCCGGGTATGTGATACGAAGCTGATCAGCAAGGGCGTGAAGGCGTCGCTTGACGGTGTCGTGATAATCTCGCCCACGTGCGTAGCGAGCGACGCTCGCATGGCCGGGTGGAGGCTCATCGGGCGCGTCGTTTCGCGTGGCGTACTGATCGGCTACGACGATGAAGGCACGCGTGCCTGGGAGAATGCGTGTGGGATCGACGCGCGTGTCGACGTCGTCGAGCATGAACTGCATCGTCGCGTGCTTGCCGGAAGCAAGCCACGCGCGGAGTTGATCGGCGTACGCAGATGGCTGGGCGGGGGCGATTCCCGCGAGTGCAAAGCCAAGCTGCTGGCACCGGGCGAGAACGTCGCGCGAGACAGCCGCAGGTGGTGGCATAACGAAACCCGGCGGCACGGCGGCAACTGCGGGCTTGCGAGGTTTGCGGGGGCCAGTGCGTTTGCGACGCGGCATGGGATCACTGCAACTTGCGGCGGCGCTCTTCCAGTTCCTTCAGCTGTTCGCGCAGACGCTCGATCTGCTCGTCTATCTGTCGCAACTCGCGCTCGCGGACGGCGGGATCCACCTTGGGTGTCGTTGTCGGCTGCGTTGCAGCATCGCCTGGCAGGTCGAAAGTTGCGAGGATCGGACGGTGATCACTGGTCTTATCCCGATCGCTGAACTCGTCAGGCAGCTTGACGATCTCGCTGGAAGCGGGCCACTTTGCGGCGTCATTGCCGACGAACACAAAGTCGAGTACGGCACCTGGGCGGCGCTTGCTGGGGGCGGTTGTCGTGTCGAGCGTGGCGGGACGCACCCATGTCCACATGTTGTCTTTCGTCATGTTGTCGAAGCCCTGATCGCGCTGGCCTTTGTCGCCACCGTCGACGAGGTAGTCGAAGTTGTAATCCCCCACTGCGATCACGGGGAGTGTTTGTGTGCGGATCCACGCGTTGAGGAGTTCGCCCTGCTTGTGGCGGCCTTCTGCGCTGCCGCGGTAGAGGTGGTTGACCATGAAGAGATACTCGAGCCCGGCATGCTCGCGATCCTTGACTTGGATGACGAGCGGCGCACGCACTTTGCCTTCGATGTTGATATCGCCGAGCTCGACCTTGCGGACGAGCTCGAAGCGATCGGTATTGAAGGCGATGGCAAGACGGTCGCGCTGACCGGAAGCCCCGAGCACGACATCGAAGCTGGCGTTCTCGCCTTCTTCCGCGCCCTTATCGAGTTCACGGGCCCAGTCTTCGCTGTCAACCTCGGAGAATCCCCACAGGTCCACCCCTTGCATGTCGGCGACCTGCTTGCGAAGGACGGCGATGTCCGCTCCGCCTGACTCAACGTTGAAGCCAACGACCGTCAAGTCGACCGCAGACGTGGCTGCAGCCTGAGCCGAAGCTTCGGGAGCCGGTTGAGCAAGAGCAGCAAGTACGAGCGTGAGTTCGGCGAGCATAGCGGAGGGTAGAACCGCGTGAGGCACTAGCGCGCGTCCATCGCAACGAGCACCAAGCCAGAGAGCACGAAAGCGAACGGCCCCGAACGGTTCACGTCCGGGGCCTTCTCCCTCCTGCGCTCGCGCTCGGTTCACGAGCAAGGTGCGTGCAGCTCTCGTTGTGGGCGGGTTGCAGGTGCAAGGTCATCACGCGCGGCGTTGCAGCACCGCACGCGTTGTTCTTGCCTGCAGGCTTAGTTGCAAGGCCCGCCAGCCAGCACGCGGAAGAACGCAATCACATCGGCATCTTCGGGGAAGACGGTGTTGCCGTTAAAGTCAATGTCATCACAGTTACCAGTCGGGCACGCACCACCGGCAAGCACGCTGAAGAAGTCGATAATGTCAGCGTCTTCTGGATAGACGCCATTGCCGTTAAAGTCGATGGGCCCGCAAGGCAGCGAGCAAGGCGAGGTGGCGACGGGGAAGCTTTGAGTAGTCGTTGCGCCGCAGCCGTTGGTCGCGACGCACGTCAGCGTGCCCGACAGCACGGGCTGCACGTTGATGATGTTCATCGTGCTGGTGTTGGCACCGGTGATGAACATGCCACTGGCTTGAGGGCCGTTGACGATCTGCAACCCGTTATAGAACCACTGGTACGAGATCGTGCCGGGCCCGTCGGCGATTGCGGTGAAGGACGCACTGGTCGTGGAGCAGAGGTTGCGCGCAATCGGCGGGGTGGTGAAGATGGGCTTGAACGTGAGCACCCACGTGTCACCGAGCGCGCTGTTCTGCGTGTTGTTGCCGCCGAACATGACGTACTGGTCGCGGGCCACGTCCCACGCCATGCCGTTGCTGTTGCGCCGGGCACTGGGCGCCGGGCCGGGCACTGCAAATGTGTTGAACGAACCAGGCAGATTCTCGCGCGTGTGCCAGGTGTCGCCCAGCAAGTTGAAGGCGTTGCCACGATCGCCGCCGAATTGGATGTAGCCCTTGCGAGGCGTGTTGGGATCATTCCAACTGCTGCCGTGAGCGAAGTTCCACCGCGCGGGCTGCGGCGCGTTGCCCTGCACGACGTTGTACGCGTCGGTCTGCGCGTTGTGCCAGATGGTGTTGCCCGCGCTGGGCGTGCCGCAAGGCGTGACGTTGCCCTGCAAGATCGCGAAGTCGTTGTTGCCGAGTCCCTCGATGCTCACGATGCCCGTCAGCGTGCGCCGCGCCGCATTGCTGGGCGGCACGAACGGAATCCACTGTCCCGTTGTGCTGAGACGAAAGGCATCGAAAATCTGCGAGCAGTTGGCGTTGGTGCCGCCCATGATGATGAGCTGGGTGTTGTTGCCAGAGCCGATCGTGCCCATGTTGTGGAAGGCGCGCGGGCTGGGCGGCGGATCAAATGTTGTGAACTGACTCCACACTGTGCCATTGAAGATGTACGAGTCATTGAGCCGGTCCGAGCCGTTGGTGGTGCCGCCGAAGACCACCGCGCGACCAGACCATGTCCCCATCGTGTGATTGCGGCGTGCGGTCGGTGAAGAACTGAGGTTCAACCGGGTCCAGCCCTGCCCATCCCACGCCCATGTCTCGTTCAGTGCGGTGCCGTTGATGTCCTGCCCGCCAAACATGATGACCCGCTGCGTGAAATCATCCCACGCCATCGCGTGAGCTGTCCGGGCGGACGGACCCGAAACGTTCATCTGCACCCACTTGGGCTCGTCGCACTGGGCGAAAACGCTTCCAGCGGCGAGCGTGAGCAGGGCGATGGGTGAAAGAATTTGCACTAAGCGAATCATGACAAGCCTCCGATTTGTGCGAGTGAAAGACCCTCTGCACACTTCACGACGTCCGCAGCCACGCGCCTTCACGGTCTCCCGGAATTTCTTGGATCATGTTCGTCTCGCCGCCGGCACGACCTGCGTCCGAGCAGCGAACTACTCTTTTCGTGCAGTACCTTCCGTGCGGAGCTGAGTCTTTCCCATGACCGAACCGACCGGCGACATCACGCTGCTGCTGCAACGCTCTGCCCAGGGTGACGGCGAAGCCGCCAACAAGCTCTTTCCTGTCGTGTATCGCGAGTTGCGGGCCCTTGCTGGCGCGATGATGCGGAGCGAAGGCTCGCACACGCTACAACCCACCGCGCTGGTGAACGAGGCGTACGTCAAGCTTGTGAACGGCGCGGAAGCCAAAGTGCACGACCGCGATCACTTTTTTCGCCTCGCCGCCAAGGTCATGCGGCAAGTGCTGATCGATCACGCGCGCGAGAAGAATCGCGACAAGCGAGGCGGCGGCGCAGCCAAGCAAGGCCTCACGCTCGATCTGCCCGACCCGTCGCGCGGGGCAACCTCGCTCGACCTGCTCGCGCTCGATGACGCGCTGGAAGAACTCGCCAAAGCCGACGCACGCAAGGCCGAACTCGTGGAACTACGGTTTTTCGCTGGGCTGACCAACGAGCAAGCCGCCAACGTCACCGGGCTGTCGCAGTCCACCATCGAGCGGGAGTGGCGCTTCGCGCGGGCGTGGCTGCTCGAACGGCTAGGTGAAGTGCAGGGCAAGGAGGCGCCATGACCGCGGCGGACCTTGCGACCATGCAGCGCATTTTCGAGGAAGTCGTCGCGCTTCCCGTATCTCGCCGCGCCCAGCGTCTCGCCGACCTCTGCCCCGATGCGGCGATGCGTGATCGCATCTCGCGCATGCTCGCTGCCGATGAGGAACCCGAGCATCGCATCGACAAACCCGCGATGCACGACACCACGCTTCTCGAAGCGGGGCAAACGCAGGTCGGCCCCTTCACGCACATCGGTCGTTACGAGATCGAACGCGTGCTGGGCGAAGGCGGCATGGGCGTGGTATACCTTGCCCGGCAGCAGTCGCCACAGCGCCAAGTTGCGATCAAAGTCATCCGCTCCATTGCGCCCTCCGCCGACTTGATCAAGCGTTTCGAGCGTGAAGCGACCGTGCTTGCAAGGCTCTCTCACCCAGGGATCGCGCAGATTTTCGATTCGGGTTCGGCCCCGATTTTTTCGTCGCGCCCGGTGCCTTACCTCGTGCTTGAGTATGTCGACGGCACGCCGCTGCTGTCCTTTGCAACCGCATCCAGCTTCGACGAAGCGGCCAAGCTCCGCCTGTTTGTCGACATCTGCCGAGCCGTGCAGTACGCGCATCAACGCGGCGTGATCCACCGCGACCTCAAGCCCGCCAACGTGCTCGTGCAGCGCATCGCCGAAGGCGGCGCGGGCGGCACTCAGCACCTGCGTGTGCAAACCAAGATTCTCGACTTTGGCGTCGCCCGCACGCTCGAAGACAGCAACACGCAGCACACGCAGGCCGGTTCGCTCATCGGCACGCTCAGCTACATGAGCCCTGAGCAGGTCGCCGGCACCACCGCCGACACTCGCAGCGATGTCTACGCGCTGGGCGTGATTCTCTTCGAGCTTCTCAGCGGCAAGCTGCCCATCGACGTGCGCGATGAGAGCATCGCCAGCGCCACGCGAAAGATCCGCGAGGTCGAGCCGCTCCGCCTCCGGGCCGTCGCAGCGACGGCCAGCGCCGATCTCGAAGCCATCGCGCTCAAGGCAATCGAGAAGGACTCCGCGCGGCGATACCAGTCCGCGGGCGAACTCGCCGACGACATCGAGCGTTTTCTCGCAAACCTGCCCGTGCTCGCCCAGCCGCCCAGCAGCGCGTACCAACTGCGAAAGTTCGCGGCTCGCAATCGCGTGGGTGTCGCGGCGACAGTCGCGGTCGCTGCAAGTGTCTTTGCTTTCGGCGGCCTCGCCGTGTGGCAGGCAGTGCAGGCCATTCGAGCTGGCCGAATGGCCGAAACGCAGGCCCAGCGCGCCGAGGCGGTGAAGAACTACCTTGTGCGAGATCTCGTCCGCGCCGCCCCGCCTGATGGCGAAGGCAGCGACGGCGGCGCAACGCGCATCACGGATTACTTCGATCGCGCGATCACGCGCCTTCCCACCGCGTTCCCCGACAAGCCCGATCTTCAAGGCGAGATCCGAAGCGAAATCGGCTACGCGCTTGCCTTCGCAGGCCAGCCCACCAAGGCAGTGGAGCAAACCAAACTTGGACTTGAGCAGCTCGAGTCCTCCGCTGGCGCACTCGACACACGGACACTGCGAGCCCGCGCTGCGCACGCCGACGCCCTGCAGTTCGCAGGGCTCAACGAGGAAAGCCAGGCGGTGGCCGATCGCACGCTTGCTGATCTGCGTCAGCTCCCCGAACCACCCGTCGAACTGCTCGCGCAGGTGCAGGTGCTGCGCGCCGAACTGGCAAGCAATGCCAATAGATTCGAGGAGTGCGAAGTCATCATCGCCGAGGTTCAGGCCATGAACCTGTCCGAGCGCAGCGAACACCGCATGGCGATGTTCAGCACGCAAGCGGGGGCACTCATGGCACAGAACAAGTGGCCAGAGGCAGAAGCAGCACTGCGCGCACTCGTCTCCAGCAGCGACAAGTACTACGGCCCCAACCACCCGCACGCACTCGCTGCAGCGGCGAACCTCATTGTCTGTTTACATCAGCAGAAGAAGTTTGCGGAAGCCATCGCGCTCTCACCCGACGTGCTCGCACGTGCGGAGCGCACGTTCGGCCCCACCCATCCGTCGCTCGCGTTTGTGATGCTCCATGTCGGAGGCATCTATGGCATCGCGGGCGAGACGGACAAGTCGATCGCGACGCTGACGCGTGCCCGCGACATCTTCATCAGCAACTTTGACGACTACCGCTACGAGATCGAACGCGTCAACACAGGCCTGCTCCGCGAATCCGCCGACAAGAATGACATCGCCGCTGCCAACCGATGGGCCGAGGACTTCCTCCGCATCCGCTTCGGCGTGGCAAACAAAGACGAACGCGACAGCCTGAAGAAGCGGCTCGAGCTCAATCACGCTCACACCTCACGCGCAGGCCTTCCCGACACCATCGAAGATCAGTTCGTCGCGTTCATCTCGAAAGCCGACACATTGACCCCTCCGGGCCACCCGCGCCGCGCACGCACCTTCGCGAATCTCGCCCGCGCCGCAGAAGACCTGGGCCGCACCGATCTCACGGCGGACTTGTGCGGCAAAGCCCGCGAGGCACTCGCGACCTCCGGCCAGCGCGCTGATGACGAGGCGATTCTGGCACAAACGCCCTGCACGCCCGCGGCAAAGTGACGCAAAACGCGAGCCCAGCACTCGCCGCAAGTCGCGAATCACGAACTGTTTGCGCCAAGCGAGCCGCTCGTGTCGCTGCCCCGAGCGGGCGCAGCCTCTACCCTTGCCGCCCTATGCCAAACGATTTCACGACGCTCCCCGCCAACAGCAACCAAGCCCTCGGCATCGCGCATTACGCGATTGACTTCATGTCAAGCACCGCAGGCAAGCGAGGCGAGCCCGCCGCGAGCGTCATCGAGAAGACCAACCTCTTTCACACCGACGCGTGCATCTGCGGTTTGTCGGCGATCGCGCTGGGAACCAACGCGCCGGTGCTGCTGCGCCATGAAGCGATGATGTATCAGGTGCCGCCGAGCGGCGCGGGTACGTTCGCGGGCGTGCCTTGGGCTCCGCACGCGAAGGCGGTGCGCAGTGGTGTGCCGGTATTTGGCAGCAACGTGGATGTGCAGGTGGAGAAGGCCATCGTCGCGAACAGCGCGGCAGTGCGTGAGTGGGACAGCAACGGGACCAACTTCGGCTTCAACCCGCAGCGCAAGCAGACGGCTGGCGAGTTCGGCCACAACGACTTTTACCCGGTGGCCCTGGCGGCGGCGCAGCTGCGCGGCAAAGACGGCGAGTACGCGCTTCGTGGCATGATTCTGCTTGACGAGATTCGCGGTCGCCTGGCGGAAGCATTTAGCCTGAAGAGCTACAAGATCGACCACGTTGTCCACGGCGGCATTGGCAGTGCGGCCACGTTTGGCGCGATGATGGGTGCGACGGCGGAACAGATTGAGAGCGCGATCGGCATGCTCATCGCCCACTACATTCCGTTCCGGGCGATTCGCGCGGGCAAGCAGCTCAGCGACAGCAAGGGTGCAAGCGCAGCCATGACGACCGAGGCTGCGGTGCTCAGCGTGAAGCGCAGCATGATGGGCTTCATGGGGCCGCGTGATATCTTCCGCAATCCTGAGGCGATCTTCCGTCTGTTCCAAGGCCCCGGACAGCTGTTTGTGAAGAGCGAGAGCGCGGGCACGGGCATTCCTGATGCGGTGAAGGGCAAGGATTACGCCAGCCCGTTTGATCTGCACCTGGCGCGCAGCGGCGATGACTTCGCGGTGATGGGCATGCACTTCAAGCTGGGTTTGTACGAGCATCAGAGCGCGGGCGCTCTTCAGGGCCTGATCAATCTCATCAATGCGCAGCCGCACCTGCTGGCGGATCAGTCGGGTGATGCGATCAAGGCGATGCGCGTGCGTGCGTACGAGCCGGCGTTCGGCATTATCGGTGACCCGGCGAAGCGCGATCCCAAGACTCGCCAAAGCGCGGACCACAGCATGCTGTACCTGGTGTGCACCATGCTCCGCAAGGCACTCGAACTGAAGGCCAACGGGCACAAGGGCAAGCTGGGTTGGAAGGAACTCATGCTCACGCCGCATGACTTTGACAAGAACGCTCTGCACAACGATCTGACTCGCGCGCTGATGGCGAAAATGAGCTTTGAGCACGGCGGCCGCGAGTACGACGAGAAGTATCCTGACGGGATTCCGACCGGCTTTGTCATAACCGACGAGCAGAACCAGACCTTTGACACGGGACTGGTGATGTACCCGGGCGGTCACGCCCGGAACCACCTTGGTCCGGACAAGGTTGATCTCAAGGACATTCTGAATCACAAGTTCGCGACGCTGGGCAAGCTCGCGGCGGATGATCCGCAGCCGATCATCAAGCGGCTGAGCAGTCTTGAGAAGAAGAGTGCGAAGGATGTCGCGGGGATTCTGGACTTCCCGCTGACGGTGACGGGTGCATTCGAGTAAGCCCTTGCAGGCATCAGCGACGAATGGCCGCACCACAGGGTGCGGCCATTTTCGTTCTCACTTGCTCGCTGCGCCCCCCCACCGCTCCAGCAGCACGCCCACCGCCTTGGGCTCGCATTGGAACACTTCGCGAAAGTACATGAGCAGCAGTTTGGCGGCTCGCTGGGTGGTCGCGGCATCCGTGGCTGCGGCATCGACAACCTCGGCGTTGGCCAGTCGCCGGAGCGTCTCGAGCGTGGAGTCTCGCACGCGCCAGAGGGGACCGATCTCGATGGTTGAGCGGCTGGAAGTAGACGGACCGGCGTGTGTCCACTCGCGTGCGGTGTCGTCTTGCGTGAAGCCGCCCAGCCGGGGCGAAAAGGCGTAGCTCTTCGCGGCGTTGAGAGGCGTGTCGGCTCGCACATCGCGATGTAACTCAGGTGTGTGCCCCGTCTCGGCGAGAACGATCCATGCAAGGCGTGCGAGTGCGAGTGTTTCGCTACGTTCCTCGCCCAGTTCGCGCAGCGATGCGACAAGCGCGTCGAAGACCACTTCGTGCGGATCGTTCTCGTGCATGGCGTGCTGCACCAGATCGAGCATGGCCATGCCGACGTGGAAGCTCCCGAGTGTGGCTCGAGCACCGGGGAAGATTTCAGCCAAGTCCCACGCGGTGAGCGTGGTCATGCTTTGCGAGCCCTTCTCGATGGCTCGCGTGCTGACGACGAGATCGCCGCGGGTCATGAGTTCGACGCCGCCGGAGAATGCGCTGTTGGCGCGTTTGCTGCCCTTGGCGACGCAGCGAAGGAGACCCAACGTGCGCGTGAAGATCCAGAGCGTTTGGCTGGTTTCAGACCAGTCCCACGCGCGCACGCACACACCTGTGTCGCTCACAAGGCCCACGTCACACGCCCACGACTTCCGCGGCGCGCTTGACGGCTGGCGTCCAGCGCTTAATTTCCGCGGCCCACGGATCGCGCGGGTCAATCGTCGGCCACTTCTTGGAGATGACGGCGGCGATGAGGCCCATGAACATGGGCTGCGGACGCAGCGGGCGGCTGGTCAGTTCGGGGTGGAACTGAGCACCAACGAAGTACGGGTGCGTCACGCCGGGCTTGATGAGTCCGGCAGCCGCAGTGCCTGCCAGTTCTTGCACACCTGCACCGCTGGCTGCGGGCAGCATGCGCGGCAGTTCGAGGAACTGCATGATGGGTCGCGAAGTGTGGCGACCACTGAAGATCAGGCCGGCAGCTTCGAGCTTCTCAATGAACGCGGGTTCCACTTCGTAGCGGTGACGGAATCGCTCGCGAATTGTCGGGGCGTTGCCGAAGAGGAAAGCGGCGAGCGTGCCGGGCGTGATAGCGACATCTTGCGCGCCCAGCCGCATGGTGCCGCCAAGGCCTTCGATGCGCTTCTGCTCAGGCAGTTCGGAGATCAGGGCGTTGGCAGCGTTCGCGTTGAATTCGGTGCTGGTTGCATCCTTGATCCCCAGCACGTTGCGTGCGAACTCGATGACAGCGACTTGGAAGCCCAGACAGATGCCCAGATAAGGCACCTGCTTCTCGCGGGCGTAACGCACGCAGGCAATCTTGCCTTCGACGCCGCGGGTGCCGAAGCCGCCCGGGACGATGATCGCGTCCATCTTGCCCAGATAATGCGCCGCGTTGGCATCGGTGATCTCGGTGGTTTCAATCCACTCGCGATTGATCTCAACACCCAAACTGGCGGAACAGTGCTCGAGCGCCTTGTCGATGCTGGCGTAGGCGTCGCGCAGTTCGGCGTACTTGCCGGCGATGGCGACGGACATTTCGCGGGGCTTGTCCATCGCGAGGCGACGGGCGAACTGGAGCCACTTTTCGCGGTGAACGTCTTCGCTGCGAACATCAACGCGATCATGAAGACCGAGGTGGCTCATGATCTCGCGATCGAGGCCTTCGCTGCGCATGTCTTCGGGAATCGAGTAAATGCTCGTGCGGTCATGCATCGAGAAGACGCGACGCATGGGCACGTTGCTGAACATCGCGATCTTCTCGCGGATCTTCTCGCCCACTTCATTGCTGGCTCGACACGCGATGATGTGGGGCTGAATGCCCGCTTCCATCAGTCGCTTGATGCCAAGCTGTGCGGCTTTGCTCTTCTGCTCACCCAGCGCGGGCGGCTCTATGATGTAAGTAAGGGCGACGAAACAGACGTTGCCCGGACCTTCTTCGAACGCGAGTTCGCGCATCGCTTCGATGTAGAAGCCGTTTTCGTAATCACCCACGGTGCCGCCCACTTCAACGAAGACAACATCGGCGGGCTTCTGACCGTCGCCTCGCATCGCGAGTTCGCGGAGCTTGCGCTTCACTTCACCGGTCACGTGCGGGATCATCTGCACGTCGCGCCCGAGGTACTGGCCCTGGCGTTCGCGACGGAGGATCTCGCTGAAGATCTGGCCGCTCGTGGTGAAGTTGTAGCGAGACAGATTCTGGTCGAGCAGACGCTCATAAGTGCCCAGATCCATGTCGCACTCGGTGCCGTCGTCGAGGACGAAGACTTCACCGTGGCGATATGGGTTGAGGGTGCCCGAGTCCATGTTCAGGTAGCCTTCCATCTTGATGGGGGCGACTACCAGACCTTTGTCCTTCAGCATCTTGGCAAGGCTGCTGCTGAAGATGCCCTTGCCTAGGCCGCTCATGACGGTGCCCAGCACGATGACGTACTTGTGGCGGCCGCGGACATAGCCCTCGGGGGTGGGGCTGAAGAACTCGCTTTCGCTCGCGCCGCCGGAGATGCTGGCGAGATCCTGCGGACGGTGTCCGCGGAAGAGCTCGGACGGCAAACTGCCGCCGGTCGCTACGGGTTTCCCCGAAGTAGCCATTGCCAGGGTTTCAGCATTTTGCGCGCGCGCAACCTCAACAGCGCCAACCGCACCGTACAACGGATCGCTCTCAAGCGAGATCGCTCGATCAGTCGGTGGGATAACGCTGGAATGGGAACGCTGCGACGCCTGGGAGGGATCAAGCGCGGAGGGCATAACGCATCGTACCACAAACTGTGCCAAAGGCGAAGCGCAACCCGAACCTGACGCGAAAGTTTCATCAAGTTTCTCAATGCGCAGGTCTGGCTTGTGTGGACCCGCACGCGCCCCCGGGAGTTGCCGCTCCAGACTTCTTGAACTTGCTGGTCACCAAGGTCCGCACACCCGGCGTAGTTTCGATATGCTGTGTGACCTGTTCTTGTTCCATTCGTGTCCCCAACACACCTCCCAGCCATGCAACTCCTCACTGCTGCGGCCCTTTCCCTATTCCTTGCTGCCAACGGTTTCGCCCAAACGATCGGCGACCCTCGCTTCAACCCGGCGAACGGGCAATCCACGCAGGTCTGGCGGAAGGCGATGCCCATCGACTACAGCCACATCCGCGCGGAACTCGACATTCCGGACATCAACGTGGCGGCCCTGACGGGCGTTGCCACCTTGACAGGTGAGGTGACCGGCTTGCCCGTCACGCGGATCGTGCTGGATGCCGCTGGACCCCAGCCACCGGTGCCCACCGCCGCCACCGTCAATGGGATGCCCGTGGAGTGGACGGCGAAGGATGGCAAAGTCACGCTGCGGCTGCGTGAGGAGCTCCCACCGCGGTCACCTTTAGCGATTGTCCTCAAGTACAACCTGTCGTTTGACCAGGCCAAGGGCGAGGGGCTGACGTTCGCACCGCCTGACGCAGAATCGGAACGCGAGTCGCACCGCACGCCGGTCATCCATGCGCAGGGGCAGGCGGAACTGAACAGCCATTGGCTGCCCATGTTTGACAGTCCGGCGGACCGCGTGTCGAGCGAAGTGATCGTGACGGTGGAAGACGGGTACACGGTTCTCAGCAACGGCCGACTCGTGGGCTCATCGCCCGCATCGCTGGGAAGCAACATGCAGCCACGTACGCGGTGGCACTGGTCGCTCGAGAGCGAGCATGCGCCGTATCTGATCACGCTGGCAATCGGCAAGTTCTCGGTGATTGAACTGGGTGGTGCGGAGTCGGCACGTCCGGGATTGTCGATGCCGCTTTACACGCCGCTCGGGACGGAAGAGCAGGCGGCGGCGATGTATGCGAAGACCCCTGAGATCATGGCGTTTTTGGAAACGTACTTCGATGAGCCCTTTCCGTGGCCTCAGTACGCGCAAGCGATTACGCGCGGCTTTACATGGGGCGGCATGGAGAACACCGGCGCGACGTTGATGTCGATGCGGTCGCTGCGAGGCGAGCCCGGAGCCGCTGACGACTTGATCGTGCACGAGATGGCCCACCAGTGGATGGGTGATCTGCTGACCTGCCGGCACTGGGACCACCTGTGGTTGAACGAGGGCTGGGCGACGTTTGCGGAATCGCTTTGGCTGGAGCACGCGGAAGGGCGCGATGCCTACAGGCAGTCGATTCATCAGTTGCTGCGGAGCATGGCCCGTCGTGAAGCGCTCAGTGCGCCGCAAACGCCAGCGATTGTTTCAAAGCGATATAGCAACCCGGATGACACTTTTGAGAAAGCCGACAACCCCTACGGCAAGGGGGCGATGGTGCTGCACATGCTTCGCGAGGAGCTTGGGCACGCCGCATTTGACCGGGCGGTGCGTGCGTACGTCGACGCGAATCGCAATCGAGCGGTGGAAACCGATGACTTCCGGTTCGCACTGGAAGCTGCGACGGGCCGGAGCCTGGAACGTTTCTTTGAGCAATGGTTGCTGCGTCCGGGCTTCCCACGATTGACGATTGAGCACGCAGTTGACGTGCCGAGCCGTCTGGCGACGTTCAACATCACGCAAACGCAGCCGATTGATCGCCAGAACCCGGCGTATGCGCTCGATATTCCGGTGCTTATCACCTACGCCGACCAGTCCGTGGAGACGGTCATGCTCAGCACCGAGACGCGCCAGCGTTCGCAAACGGTGGTGCTGCGTGGTGAACCGGTGCAGATCGCGTATGACCCCGAGATCACGCTACTTGCGAGCTTTGCTTCGCGCGGGGTGGACCTCACCACAGGCACTATTCTCTTGGGCGATGCGGAGAGCCAAGCGAACGCGGCATCTGATGCGGCACACACGCATTGACGGCGTATCGCCGCTAAACTTGCAATCGGACGTTTCCGTCGGTCGTCACTCGCGTGCTGTTCGCGCGAGCAACCTGAGCCTTTCCTATGCGCACTGCTGCATCTCTTTCGCTCTTCGCGGGCCTTGCTTTCGGTCTTCCGCTCGCTGCATCGGCACATGAGGACTTCTCGTGTGAGCATGGCAAGCTGGAAGCCCTTGGCAGCCTCTCTGCGTTCAACAGCGAAACGGGCGAAGATGTTCGCAACTTTGCGCCCGAACGCACAGTGGACATTCAGCACATGAAGCTGGAACTGTTCATTGCAGACATGAATCGGCCTCAGTTGACGGGGAAGCAGACGCTGCGGGTGGTGCCGTTCAGCGAAACGACCACGATGACGCTGGACGCGAAGGCGATGGGCATCAGCAAGGTGGAAGTGGCGGGCGTCGAAACGACGTTTGTCTACGAGAACAACAAGCTGACGCTGACATTCAACCCGCCGCTGCCAGCGGAGCAAGCCGTGGAGATCGTGACGAGCTACACGCTGAACGATCCGCCTCGCGGGCTCATCTGGACTCCCGAAAGTCCCGCGTGGGCCGGGCGTCCCGCACAGTTGCACACGCAAGGCCAACCGCAAACCAACAGCTACTGGTTTCCAGCGCACGACTTTCCGAATGAGCGCCTGACGACGGAGATTCTCGCGACAGTGCCTGCGGGATTTCTGGTCAGCGCCAATGGACGGCTTGCGTCGCAAGAGCGCGTGATTCGGCGCGTCACCAGCGCTACCGGCCCCCGCTTGCAGCCTTACGAAACGTTCCACTGGGTGCAAGACAAAGAACACGTCGCGTACCTGGTAACGTTCATCGTGGGCAAGTTTGACGTGGTTGATCTCGCATCGCTTGAACGCGACAAGAAGGACAAGTCGCCCCTGCCGTTGCCCGTGTATGTGCCGCCGGGCCGCGCGGCTGATGTCGCCCGCACCTATCGCAACACGGGGCCGATGATCGATGTCTTTGCGAGCAAGCTCGATGAGGCGTACCCGTGGGATCGCTACGCGCAGCTGGTGGTGTGGAACTTTGAGGCGGGGGGTATGGAGAACACCGCCGCGACGACGATGTACGACACGGCGGTGTTCAGCGAGCAAGGCGACCTGGACAACGACCTGGACGGTTTGATTGCCCACGAACTCGCCCACCAGTGGTTCGGCGATCTCATCACCTGCAACACGTGGGAGCACATCTGGCTGAACGAAGGTTTCGCGACGTATTTCGAATCGATCTGGTTCGAGCATCGTGACGGCGAAGCCGGCTACATGCGCGAAGTGCTCAGCGATTTTGATCGCGTGCTGGCGGCAGACAACGGGCGTGCGCCCGACGAACCCGGCATGGCAAGCAAGGTGTACAAGCATCCGTGGGAGACATTCCGCCGGAATGCGAACCCGTATCCCAAGGGCGCGATGGTGCTGCACATGCTTCGCGAGCGCATGGGCGATGACCTGTTCTGGCAGGTGATGCAGGCGTACGTCGAGAAGAACAAGTTCACGACGGTCGAAACGGGCGAGTTTCGTCGGATGGCGGAGGATGTGTCGGGCTTGTCGCTCGAGCAGTTCTTTGAGCAATGGACGGCGCGGCCCGGACTCCCTGCTGTCGATGTGAAGTTCAATTACTTCCCGGATCGACGCAAGTTGCGATTCACGGTGCAGCAGACGCAGCCCATGGACGGCGACAATCCGGCGTTTGCGTTCAACATGCCGGTGTACATCAAGAACTCGGCCGGGCCCGACGTGGTCATTGAGCCGGAGATCAACAGCAATCGGCAGGTGTTCGAGGTTGATCTGGAAGGCCCACCGGTGTTTGTGAGCGTGAACAACCGCGTCCAGACGCTCGGACGTTTCACGACGCAGCAGAGCCCGGAGCAGTGGACGAATCAGCTTCGCAGCGCGCCGACTCCGATCTCGCGCGTCTTCGCGATGCGCACGCTGGGCGGGCTGGCGACGGGCGAGAGCGTGGCAGACGGCACGGCCAATCAACTACTGCGCGATATTGCGACAGATACTGCCCAACCGATCTTTGTGCGAGTCGAAGCGATCAAGTCGCTCGAACAGCGCAACGCACGCAACGACATCCGCTCGCTTGTCACAACCGCACGTGACGCGTGGGAAGTGCGGCAGCAGCTCAGTACATCTCTGGCTGCGCTTGTTACCCGCAGCGGCAACGCCGAAGACACATCACTGCGAGAGTTCGCGACGACGGTATTGCTGCAACGTGCGGCTACCGATGAGAGCCAGCGTGTACGTGGGGAGAGCATGCGAGCGCTCGCCCGGATGAACGTGGCTGAAGCCACGCCGATCTTCATGAATGCGCTACAAACCAGCAGTCAGCATGACATCGTGCGTCAAGCGGCGATCAATGCGCTCGCCGATGCGAAGCCAGCCGGCGCGCTCGATGCCGTCGCGCCGTATGCAGGCGAAGGCTACTTGAGCCGCACGCGGGCAGAGGCCATCAACGCCGTGGCACGACTGGGTGCACAGAACCCCGCACAAGCGCGTGACACCCTGCTTGCGGCTCTGCGAGGCCGCGAGAATCGCCCCCGCACAACTGCTGCCCGCGCACTGGTAGAGCTGGGCGACAAGAGCGCCCTGCCCGCACTTGCGGCCCTTTCCGAGACGATTCGCAGCCCAGAGATCGCTGAGCAGATCAAGACTGCACAGCGCGACCTCGAAGCAAAGTGAGTCCGACGGCAACCCGTTTCTGGTAACTCTGAACCGCCTCGCTCCCAGTCTCTACTCACGCCCATGCACTTCACGCTTCTTGACCGCATTCTCGAACTCTCGCCGCAGCGCATCGTGACGATCAAGCACGTGAGTAATGCCGAAGAGTACTTGCAGGATCACTTTCCGACGTTCCCGGTGCTGCCGGGCGTGATGATGCTGGAGTGCCTTGTGCAAGCAGCACGCCATCTGGCGGTGACGCAGCACGGGGCGGATCCGCGGCTGGTGCTGGGACAGGTGCGTGCGCTCAAGTATGGCAACTTCGTCGCGCCCGGATCGAGCCTTCGCATCGAAGTCGATTTGCATAAGCAGCTTGAAGGCGGACAGTTTGAGTTCAAGGCGCTTGGATTGCTGGTTGATCCACAACGTAGTCCGGAAGATCGCCCCACTGCGGTTTCAGGCCGCATACTGCTGCGGCCTGTCAAGACCTGAGTCAGGCCTCCCGCGCGCGACGCACGACCACGATCGTCACATCGTCACTCTGCACACTCTCGCCCGCAAATGCCTTGACGGCACTCTGCACCAACGCCAACTGCGTGGAAGCGGGCTTGTCGGCGTGTTGCATGAGCAGCTCCTTGACACGATCAACGCCAAAGAGCTCCCCGGCGGCATTCTTCCACTCGAACACACCGTCTGACATGAGAATGACAGACTCACCCGGCGCGATATCGAAGGTCAAACCATCGCCCAGAGGAAGTTCCTCGACAACGGCAAGCGGCGGGGCGTGCGCATTGATGGCTTCAACGCGTGACTGGTCACCCTCTCGCACAAGACGGAGCATGGGGCCCTGTCCGGCGCTGAGCAGCGTGGCCCGGTGTTCCTGCGCGTTGAGATCAAGTATCGCAAGGGTGACGAACCGGTCGGGGGCGATGTCCTGATAGAGATTCGCGTTGGCACGGTGCAGAACCTCTGCCAGCGACAGTTGTGCATGGACCGTCGAACGCACATACGCACGGGCGGCGGCCGTCACGAGCGCCGGGCCGACGCCGTGACCGGTCACATCGGCGATGGTAAAGAGCGTGCGAGGCGTGCCGGCAAGTGGGATGCAGTCGTAGTAGTCGCCACCTGTCTGGTCGGCGGGTTTGCAATAGGCTGCGATCTCGTAGCCCGCGATTTCCGGCAGCCGAGCGGGCAGCAGGCCTTGCTGTATGTCGCGAGCGACTTGCAAGTCTCGCTCGATGCGTTCGATGTTGCGTTTGGTTTCCTCTTCCTTCACCGCAGCGTTGACGTGCTTGCGAACCTCCGCAGAGACAAGCCACGCGCTGGCAACACCCAGCGCGAGGATGACACCCATGATCGGGAACGTGGTCCAATGCACGAAGGGCGCGCCGAGTTCGGCGTATGGGCGCGTGGCGAAGACATATCCACAGACGCCTGCGAAGCTCAGAATGGCGGTAATGCCACCCAGCAGGCTCAGCCGCGGGTCAAGTCGCAGCACGCTCAGCAGCAGCAGCACGTACGCAAATGCCAAGCCGGGACCAAGCAGGACAGCGAAGGGATTCTGAACAGCCCCGTTCGCATCGCCGGTACTGCGAAGCTGTACCGCGATGAAGGCGGCGGGAATCAACCCCTCGATGATGACGCTGAGCACACGGGCCCAGCGTGCGGGTTCACGCTCACCTCGCAGGCTGAGCAGTGTGGTGCGCATCCAAACAAGCTCATAGCCCATGAATGCGAGCACCAGAACCAAGCCTGCAACTTCTTCGGCTCGGCTGGCTTCCACCGGATGCACGACGAAGTAGCCGGCAACCGCCGCCAGCACGAGCAGCATGACGAGCAAAGCTGAGCTGCGCGCGACCTCGCTGCGCAGCGCGGTCCGACGCATCGCTGGGGATTCGTTATGGCATGCGTTTGTGTCAGCCATCAGGCGAGCGTCCTTGCCTTTCGGGGTTGCATAGCTGCATGGTAACAGTGTTCGATGGGATCTGGGACGATTGTCGCTCGCTCGTGGCGGAAATGCCGAAGAAATGCGTTTGTGCCCGTTGTACCCTCGCATCGGAGGACTGCATGAAACTGCTGATTGGTATCGTCCTGGCGTTCGTGATCGGCGCCGCCTGCCGCATCTTTGATATTCCGGCCCCCGCACCCCCAATGCTGACCGGTGCGCTCTTGGTGTTTGCGATGACTGGTGGCTACATGGCGGGTGACAAGTTCATGAAGCAACGGCAGCCGCAGCCCGCGCCGATGGTGGCACCAGCCGTCCCATCAGAGCAGGGCAGGCAGACTGATTCGGGAAGCAACTAAGGCAACGCGCGTCCAGTCATGAGTGAAGTCGCTCCCATCTCTGGTTCTTCGCTTACTCAGCAGGGAAGTCAGGGTGCGCTCGCGCCCCTGCGATATTCACTGTTTCGCTGGCTGTGGATCGCCGCTCTCGCGAGCAATATCGGCACATGGGTGCATGAAGTTGGCGCGGGCTGGCTGATGACAGAACTTGCAGACAAAGCGAGCCCACAGTACAAGCTGATGGTCGCACTGGTACAGGCGTTCACCGCGCTCCCCACGTTCCTGCTCGCCATACCGGCGGGGGCACTGGCCGATGTGCTCGATCGGCGCAAGCTGCTCATCGTCGGCCAAGCAGCGATGCTCGTCGCGGCGACGGCGTTGGCAGCCGCTGCCTTTGCTCAGGCGGTTACTCCCCTCCTGCTGCTGGTGGTGACGTTTGCACTCGGTGTGGGCGCCGCAGTGACGAACCCCGCATGGCAAACCGCCATGACCGATCTTGTGCCGCGGGAGCAATTGCCGCAGGCCAGCGCACTCAATTCGATTTCACTCAATCTCTCGCGGGCGATCGGGCCGGCAATTGGCGGCGTGATCTACGCCAGCTACGGGCCCGGCGGCGCGTTCATGCTGAACGCCATCAGCTTCGTGGGCATCATCGTTGTGCTGTGGTCGTGGCGGTACACGCCTCCGGCGCAGGCGGCGCCCGGCGAGCGGTTCTTTGGTGCGATGCGAGCGGGCGTGCGATACGTGCGGCACTCGCCGCCGATGCGTGCCGTGCTCGTCCGATCGTTCATCTTCGTGATCTTCGCAAGTTCCATGTGGGCGCTCATGCCCACGATCGCCAGTCAGGAACTGGGGCTCAAGGCCGCTGGGTACGGCGTGATGCTGACATCGCTGGGTGCGGGCGCCGTCACCGCGGCGTTTGTGCTGACTCCGTTACGGCGGCGACTTGGCATAAACGGCGTGATCGCTTTGGCAACCACTGTGTGCGCGGGGGCACTCGTATCGCTCGCGCTGGTTCGCGAGCAGCCGACTCCGGTCGTGATGGGCATCTCGTTTCCAATCTACTCGCTTCTCACCATGTTCGTCGGCGGCATGTGCTGGCTGTCGATGGTCACGAGCCTGAACAGCAGTGCACAGATGGCAACGCCAAGCTGGGTGCGTGCGCGGGCGCTGGCATGTTACCTGGCGATCTTCTTTGGTAGCATGGCGCTGGGCAGCATGATCTGGGGCACACTTGCGGGGCGCATCGGCACACCGGCAACACTGCTCTTTGCTGCTGGCGGCATGATCGCGGGATTGCTGACCATCAAGTTCTTCCCGTTGCAGTCGGTGCATGGCGAAGACCTGACCAAGGCCAACAGCTGGGAAGACCCGGTGGTAGCGACACCGATCGGCCACGACGATGGCCCCGTGGTCATCACGATTGAGTACCTCATTAATCTGGAAGACTCCGACGCTTTCCGGGCGGCAATGCAGCCTGTGGCGACGACTCGCTATCGCGATGGAGCGATGTCATGGCTGCTCTCTCGCGATACGGAAGAACCGACCAAGTGGCTGGAAGTCTTCGTGGTCGAAAGCTGGGGCGAGCACCTGCGCCAGCACAGCCGCGTGACGCTCGCCGATAAGCGTGTGCAGGACGAAGCCAAGAAGTTCCATAAGGGTGCGGCGAAGCCATTGGTGCGGCACTTCATCGCATCGCCCCTGGGCGCGAATGCGCAGCAACCTCCCATTCCTCCATCTGCGAGCAAACACTCGCACTGATTTGCACGCCCCCACCATGACTATCCGCAAGCAGCCCGATGACTTTCGTGTTCGTGAGACTCTCAGCGATGACTTTTTGCCACACATCGCCACGGCGCACGATGCGTCGCACTCGCACGCCCTGCTGCACCTGACCAAGACAAGCCTGACCACGCCCGATGCGTGCTCGATGCTTGCGCGCGCTCTGGGCGTGAAGGCCGGACTGGTGGCGTATGCGGGACTGAAAGACAAGCACGCTCACACGACGCAGCATGTCACCGTTCCCGTCGACGGAACTGGCATGCTGGCAAAGCTGCGAGCTCCGCTGAGCGA
The DNA here is from genome assembly GCA_046316615.1 of Phycisphaerae bacterium. Lineage (GTDB taxonomy): Bacteria > Planctomycetota > Phycisphaerae > Phycisphaerales > UBA1924 > BJHL01. The sequence goes on along the minus strand of JBKDAN010000012.1, from coordinate 90,569 downwards.
TCGCAACTGGTCGGCAGAACTCGTGGGGTTTGTGCCTCACTCGATCGAAGCGGCGGACATCGCGCATAACACGTTCACGATTGTGGTGCGAGATCTCACACGAGTCGCGAGCGATGAGATGGCCCGCCGTGCCGATGCGTTGTACAACGATGATGGACTCTTGCTGATCAACTACTTTGGTGATCAGCGTTTTGCGGGCGTTCGAGGTGAGTTTGCAGCGGTGCATCTCATGAAGGGCGACTTCGCCGCGGCGATGAGGCTGCTGATCGCGGTGCCCCATCGCAAGGACATGGGCAAGAAGCGTGAGTTCACTCGACTGGCGGCGGCACACTGGGGTGATTGGAAGAAGCTGGCCCGCGAAGCACCCAATGTACCGGAGAAGCTCGCCATCGAGACGCTTGCCGATGGCAAGCCGCCCCGCGATGCCTTTGCGCAACTCCCCAACCTCACGCAGCAAATGTGTGTCGATGCGTTTCAGTCATTCATCTGGAACGGAGCTGCCAGAGAGTGCGTCCAGAGCGCGGCCGACGCAGCCAGCGTCATTCACGCAGAAGATCCATTCGGCGACATGCTGTTTCCGATAGCTTCGGCATGGGCCGATGCGCCATTGTGCAACTGGCCTCGCACGGCTGTACCTATGCCGGGCCCGGATTCCACGGGACCCGTGGCCTGGATGGAGTCGCTTGCCGCGCAGCTTGCGACACAGAAGTTGGCATTGCCGGACCTGCACATTCCCGGGCTGCGACGCCCGGCGTTTGGCAGCGCGCCGCGTCCGTTGGCAGTGCGTGCGACCACATTCTCGATGACGCGAGCGGAACCGGACGAACTTGACTCATCGGGCAAGCGTGGCAAACGCACGCTTGCGTTCTCGCTTCCACGCGGGGCTTACGCCACGGTACTGCTGCGTGCACTCGGGCAGTGACGCATCACTTCCGCGTCATGCCGTAGATGACTCCAACCAGCAGCACAACACCTGGCAGACCAAGCACGATGGACCAGCGCAGTCGCGAAAGCGACGGCGACTCGATGGCTCGCACCATCGCCACGCTTCGCGCCGCGGGGCTCTGCGCAATCATGGTGTCCTGGCCGGCCAGCCACAGCACGCTCGCTTCAAAGAGCTCCACGTTACCAGGAAAGAGCAGCGTCTGGCGACCTTCGACCGTGCCCGTCTGCTGGCTGTACTTGTCGGTGATCCAACTGTTACTGCCGACGATGACCGCACGCTGCGAATCTCTCTCCGTCGCGACTGCAAGCGTCCACGCACCGGTGCCGCCTTTCACGTCGCGACCTTCGTCGAACTTGGGCTGGTCGGGAATGAGCGGCACTTGCTCACGCGGCGTCTGGTAGACGCGGAGCCACTGCGATTCGCCCCATGTCTGCGTGTCGGCCGGAGTTGTGAGCACGGGGTTGCCGCGCCAACCGCGTGAGTCGGTAGCCAGTTCCACTGGCACGCACCATGTCATGTAGGTGGGCAGACCACGAACAGCGCTCGCGATGACGTGTTCGCTCGCGTCGGTTGTCTGCACGACGCGTTCGTTCTCGACATACGTGAACTGAGGCGTGGTAATCCGAGTGAGGAGCGGCGTGCCAGTACGTGCATTGATGCCAAACGACTCGATCGCGACGGCGATGGGATCCTTCTCACCAAATCCCGGCAGCATGCTTGGCAGCAGACAGACCAGCATGTTGCTCTGCTTTTCTCGCAGAGCGGTGATCGTCTGAGCGAGCTTTGCGGCTCGCTGCGTGCCCGACATGGCTCCGGTTTCGCTGCGTGCCGCGCTGTCGGGGCTGATGACCACATAAACCAGCGGCCTGGAGAGCGTCGGGTCCACCTCGGCGATGGCCGGCGCATCCTTTGTCACCACGGACCACTCGACAAAGTCCACTCCACGCAGACCCAGCCGCTCTCGCATCGCATCGATGACCGGCGCCTCGTCCATGAACGCCCGCAGTTCAGCGTGCGTGAAGACGACGATGGGCTTGCTGGGTGCTAGCACGCTTGCGAGCGCAGCGGCGACCAGCTCTTCAACGCGCCGACGCTGATCGCCGCGTGATGCTTCGGTCGCATCCAGCCATGCGCCGCTGGGCAGCAACTGGCCCATGTCGAGCGCGACCAGACTGCTCGCGCCATCTGTGCCTGGCGGACCCACGAGCAATGCGGCAGCACCGGTGCGCAGAGCCGCGGCCACGCGCAACAAATCAGGACGCTTGAGCTCCCGCAGCTTACCGAGCTGTGCCAGCGTCGCGTCACGAGTCGCATCGAGCTGCGACGCAATCGCAGACAGTTGCTGGGTCGACTGCGAAGGCGTTGATGCGTCCTGTGACAAGCGACGAACATCGCGTGCCAGAGCGCTCAAGTCACTCGCGGCTTGATCCATGCGTTCAAGCAACGCACGTTGCGCCTCATCGAGCTTGGGCAAGCCCAGATCGTCTGGCGTGAGGTTCTGCTTGACGCGGGCGGAGACATCCGCAAGATCGCTCGCCCGCAGCCGCACGACGGCCGCAGCTTGATTGGCGTACGTGCGCAGCGTGGGCGTTGCAAAGCCCGCTTGCGCCAGCTTTGCAAACTCAGGCTCGATGTTCTGCGACAGTCGTTGTGACACGCCCGTCGCCGCCTGAGACCCCGCTTCGATCGCGACGACGTGTGCGTCGAGAATGGCCTTGTCTCGCTGCACGAGCGATGCGATCGTGCCCTTGAAGTCAGCAACGCCTCGCGTGCTGCCGGTGTCGATCAGCGTTGAGGAGAACTCTCTGCTGCGGGCAGCAAGCTCGTCCGTCACGTCAGTCAGGTACTGTCTGGCACGCGGATCAATCGTGCGGAAGTCCGCCGCAACGATGAGCTGGGTGGATCCGGCCAGCTGCGAAAGCAGTTGCGTGGTGCGAGGCGCGAGTTGCTGCTCGCCCGTCGCCGTGACGTCCACACGAGCCGCGTAGCGATCAGCCAGCAGGTTGAGCATTGCCGTACTTGCTGCAAGCGATATGGCGGTGACCGCCGCCAGCGCAAAGAAAGTGAGCGTGCGAGCACGCTTGATGTTCGCTTTGGGCGCAGTTGCGTTCATCGCCACCTCCGCCACTGCACGAACATCATCGCAAGGCTGCACGCAAGGCCGCTCAGCGTGACGAACCACGCGATGTGATTGGTCGCGATGACGCCCTTGGCGAAGTCCGAAAGTCTGGGCGGCAGGCTCATGGCGAAAATCGCTTCCCGCAGCACGCCGTCAACATGGCGACCAAGCGTGCCCACCAGCAACAGCGCGAGGATAAGGAAAAGCGTCACGATGAATGCGAGCGTTGCGTTCGCGGTCGCACTGCTTGCGAGCAAACCCAGTGACAGATAGAGCACGCCCAGCAGCAGCAAGCAGACGTATCCCGCCACGATGGGGCCAATATCAGGCACCGGATCGCTCACGGCCATCAGTGTGATGGGATACACAAGCGTCGGAACAAGCATCGCGAGCAGAAACAACACGCTGCCAAAGAACTTGCCCAGCACCAGAGCGGGCGTTGAAATCGGAGCCGTCATCAAGCCTTCGACCGTTCCTGTACGGAACTCCTCTGCGAGCAATCGCATGGAAATCGCCGGGGCGACCGGAAGCAACAGCCAACCGGATGCATCAAAGAAAGCTCGCATGCTGGCTGGACGAGCGGGAACCAGCACTGCGAATGCAAACACCACACCCGTCAGCAGCAAGAACAACGCGATGATGATCCACCCCGCGGGCTGGCGGAAGTAACTCGACAACTCGCGTCGGGCCAGAGCCCACGCAGGAAGCACATGCGATGCGATCATGCCCCACCCCCATCGCTGGCACGCGTGTTGTCGGCTGCCGAGTCCGCGATCGACTGCTTGCCGGCTCCAGGCGCCAGCGTGCCCTCCTCACGTGCGGCCTGCTCCAGCACTCGCATGAAGATGCTCTCCAGACTCGCTGCCTTGGGCCGCAGCTCACGCACGAGCCCGCCAGTTGGAACAGCCCGTGCGATCGCCTCGCGCAGGTCGCCCGACTCGCGCGACGCCTGCACGTCAACGCGAGTCCAGCCTTCAGCGAGAGATGTCATGCTCACATCCGACACGCCGCTCACACGCATCATCGCCTCGCGCAACGCCAGCAACGCCGCACCCGTATCGCCCGCGCGACTCGCATCAAGCTTCGCTTCCACCACATATCCCGCCGCGCCGGTGCTTCGTGCAAGCTCCTGCACGCCCCCAGCCGCACGCACCTTGCCACCCGCGAAGATGATCACGCGATTACAGATGGCCTCGACCTCAGGTAGCACGTGGCTACTGATCAGCATTGTGCGATCCTGCGCCAATTCGCGCACCAAGTCCCGCGTCTCGCGAACCTGCGAGGGATCCAGCCCGCTTGTCGGCTCATCCAGCAGCAGAACCCTCGGCTCGTGCAAGAGCGATGCCGCCAACCCCACCCGCTGCCTATACCCCTTGCTCAATTGCCCCACACGCCGCAGCCGCACATCTTTCAGCCAGCATCGCTCAATCACTTCATCCACACGCTTCCGCCGAGTCTCGCGCGACAGCCCGAACAGCCGCCCGCGGAACTCCAAATAGTCCTTCGTCGGCATTTCCGGATACAGAGGCGTGCTTTCCGGCAGATACCCCATTTGGCGGGTCGCCTGCAATCGCTGCTCCGTCATGTCGTGCCCCGCGATACTCACTCGCCCCGCATCAGGCGTGATGTATCCCGCGATCATGCGAATGGTGGTGCTCTTGCCTGCACCGTTGTGCCCAAGCAGGCCTGCAACAGTGCCTGCGGGCAGCTCAAAGCTCACGCCTCGTACGGCGTGCACGCTGCCGAACCACTTGTGCACATCATCCACAACAACCATGCCGCGCTCCATCGCATATCCGCGAGACATGCGAACACGTACCGTCCGGACTCCCCAGCCCTGGGCGAACACCACAGGAAACAGGTTATCTCCCAGAACTTCGGGGCTTTGCCGGGGTCGGCCTGTCGAAATGGGAGCAAGTGCATCCCAGCACACAGCCGACCCGTAAGTGTCGGATAGGTCGAGACTCTTGGGCGACATTTCGGCATCAAAGCAAGTATGACCAATCGCCGGAACGCCACCCCAAGAGGCGACATAACGTTCAGGGCTCGCGACGTGGGCGGATCCGTTCGGATCACGCGTCTCTCCCGGCACTTCGCCGCCGGTGTGACTTTTCACGACGCAGTTACAGATCGGGCAGGATGCCTGATTCGCCAAAGGCAGTTGCACGGGCGAAGGACGAGACCGCAATCGTGGTAGACCAGCAGTCAGCCCCCCATTCGCAAGCGACCCGTGCGGAGTCACGTGTCAGCGATGCGACCGCTGCCATGCACAACCTCAAACCTGATCCTGCGAGCCACACGCCGCAGGAAGACGCCGCCCTCGCGACACTCGCCCTCTCGCTGCTTTCCGCCATTGGCGAAGGCGTCGGCCTCGCGACGCGAGACGGTCAGGTCGTATGGGCAAACGACATGCTCGCCAATCTTGGCAGCGCGATGCTTGAACGAATCGCAACGGCGTGTCGCCAGTTCCAGAAAGAACACCCCCTCCCGCCACCCTCCGTTACCGTGCCCCCCGGCTGGCTCCCGCCAAAGTCCGAAAGCACGCTGGCGGAGGGCGATCGTTTTTATGAGCTGGTATTGACACCTGTCAATCAGCAGACCATCGATGCCATCGGCCCGTCGGTTGCGAAGTGGTCGCAATGCCTCATCGTGCTGGTGCGCGACGTTTCCGCCGCCAAGCGCCTGCAGCAGCGCATCGACGCCATCGACCGCGCTGGCAGCGAGCTTGTTCGCTTTGAGCGCGACACCGTCCGCCGACTCAACGCGCCCGAACGCCTGAAGCTGATGGAGCAGAAGATCATCGCCGTCGCGCGCGATCTGCTGCACTTTGATCACTTCGCCATTCGCCTGCTGGACGAACGCAGCGGCAAGCTCGAGCTCGTCATCGCCTACGGCCTGCCGCCCGAGTTTGACAGCTTCACGATTCGCCCGGGCCTGGAAGGTAACGGGATTTCCGGCTACGTCGCTGCGAGCGGCCGCAGCTATGTGTGCACCGACACGTCAAATGACACGCTGTATCTGCCTGGCATCGTTGATGCCAAGAGCAGCCTCACCGTACCCCTGCGCGTTCACGACAAGGTGATCGGCATCATGAATGTCGAGAGCCAACAGGCGAAGGCCTTTGGCGAAGAAGAACGCCAACTTGGCGAGATCTTCGCCCGCTACATCGCTGTCGCGCTGCACATGCTGGATCTGCTCGTGGTTGAACGCACGACCACGAATGCGACAATCACGGGCCGAGTGGAACTCGAACTGCAAGAGCCGCTCGCTGACATCGCCCACGAAGTCGAGATTCTGGAAAAGGATGCCGCCAACGACCCGGAGCACTTTGCCCACCTCGAGCGCATCAAGAAGGATCTCATCTCAATCAAGAATCGTCTTCAGCACTGCACCGCAGGGCCGGCGGGCCTGTTGGGCGTTGAGCAGGCGATGGCGAGCAACGCCAGCGATCCCGTCATCGCCGGCAAGCGTGTGCTGATTGCTGATGATGAGCCTCGCATTCGCACGATCATCAGCTGCGTGTTGGAACGCCGCGGCGCGTTCGTCACCGTGTGCGAAAGTGGTGATGGAGCTGTGACCGCCATGACGGAGGCGACCACGCGGTTTGACCTTCTTATTAGCGATATTCGCATGCCCGGCATGAACGGCTATGAAGTCTTCGCTGCCAGCCGCAAGGCGATGCCGGGCCTGCCGGTGATTCTGATGACCGGCTTTGGCTATGACCCGCACCACAGCATCGTGCGTGCAAGCCAGGAAGGCCTGCAGAGCGTGCTTTTCAAGCCCTTCCAGGTTGAACGCATGCTTGACGAAGTGCGCAAGGCGCTCACCAAGCCGATCTGATGTCGGGCCAAATCACTCAAGCCGCCCGTTGAATGCGTCCGGTCGCGCTGCCGCACTCGGGGCAATACGGCTCGTGCACGCCCGAGAGGTCGTATGCGCATCCATCGCAGCGGTGATGTTCGCCGTCGCCCTCGCCAACTTCCACGCTGAGCCACGCACAGCTGCACATGCAGCAGCGGGACACATCCTCCGCGTCACTCCGGTCGAGTCGTTCAAGACAGCACGCGCAGCGAGCGTGTGACAGGACAATCTGCCGCCGAACTCGCACTGATGGCTGCAGCAAGGGCGTTGCAGCCGCTGCCGCGACACATGCAAGAGCTGCTATTGCCAGGGGCAGTTTGCCCGCGGACAGGGCCCCCACGCCATCAATGCCCGCGAGAATGCCATAGAGCCCCGCTGCAACGAGCAGCAACACAAGACTGCATCGCACCCGCGTTCGCCGCATCACGGCTCGTACGTCGTGTTCGATCGCGCTCCGCACGCCCCACAACCGTTCACGGCGATGTCTCGCGAGGTGATGCATCCGCGATGTTGCAATGACCGTGGGCCGACCTCTCGCATCGCGGTGCAACGGCATGCAGGCACGCAGCAGTGTGAGCCAGTCGTAGCGAGGACGAAAGACCACGCCTCGCACGTCGTGCGTGGTTACTTCGTCACCTGCCCGCAGAATCCAGTCTGTACAGGCGACACTCCACGATTTGAGACGTGCAGCAAGCGAGAGACCATGAACGCTGCCGACACGCAGCCACGTCACAACGTCTGTGCACACGCCGGCAAACAACATGTCGTCGTGTTTTCGCATGGCGATGCTCCAGCACTCTCAGCATGCACCGCTTTCCCGCCTATTCCAGTCATCTTGGAGAGCGTGATAAACTCGGACGATGCTCGCAACGTGCAGACGTCGCAGGCATCACACATGCACCCTCATGGAGAATGCAGCATGTCACCCATCACGCTCGTGCAGCGTCAGCTTGATACTTACAACGCCCGCGATATCGAAGGATTTGCGAACTGCTTCAGCGACGATGTGCTCGTGTTCGACCTTGATTCGATGACTCCACGATTCACGGGAATAGCGGCCCTGCGAGAGCGATATGGCGAGACCTTCCGCAAGTGGCCCCAGCAGCGCAGTGCCGTCATGAATCGCCAGGCTCTGGGTGAGTTCGTCACGGATCTTGAGTACATCACGGGAGTGCCCGACCGCGCCCCGTACGCCATGCTCGCGGTGTACCGCGTGCGCAATGGCAAGATTGACCGCATGATGTTCACCAAGCAGTTTGACCCGTCACTGCCCCTCTAGAACTGGCCCGCAGCAGCGGACTTGAACACGCCGCGCATAACTGCGCGAAGCAGTATCGACTGTGATATCTGTACCGGCATAGACCCGCGGGTATCCCGTGATTCGCGGGGAGTTCGCCTTTGCCAAAGCGAAAGACATATTGCATGCTGAAATGGTGACGACGACTCAAGTGACGCGGCGGATGTCCGCGTGAGTCCGGCGGAGCCGCAACCCGTGATGTTTCACGGAGGTGTCCGATGGTGCCGACCGCAGCCCAACCCGCTCAACCGTCCCAGCAGCTCACCGCGATGCCGAGGGAGGCTCTCGCAGCAATCGCTCCCGGGTCGATCGTCACGCCGGCGCGTCGCAATGAGCAATCAAACGCATCTCGCGACGACGCGAAGCAACGTGGCGACGATACGTACGAGCCGCAGCCACGCGAGCAACCTGCCAACAACAGCGCATTTGATGTCGAGTCGTTTGACCAGGAGCAGGTCGTTGCCCGCTCGATGGCCTACTTGCGCCAAATCATGGATCCTGATCCGCCTGACGGCTTTGCGAGTCCAGCCGAGCGAGCCGCCGCGGAGAACGCACGACGCCTTGCTTCGGGCCAGCCGCCTCCAGAGCCCGGCGCCAGCGTGGACATCACGGCGTGAAGCGATCATTTGCCGACGCAGAAAGTCGCGAACACGCGACCAAGCACATCGTCGGGCGAGATATTGCCCACCAGCTCGCCAATGTGCATCAGCGCAAGTCGCAGTGATTCCGCGACTGTCTCGGGCTCGTCCAGACGCGACGCGTGCACCGGGACATCTTCCGCTGCTCGCGCGAGAGCAGCGGACGCTTCGTTGAGTGATCGGCGGTAACGCGGCAACAACGCAGCAACGCCGGCTGCTTTGCTCACGCACGCCTGATCCGCGATAGCCCGCCTCAGCGACGCCAAGTTCCATCCATCCACCGCGCAAACGGTAATGGCTTCGATGACAGAGCTGGCTCGCACCTGATCGCCAAACGTCCGCACGCGGAGCACGGCCTTCGTCGCGTTCCAGCCTTGCAGTTGCAGCAGTGCCGCCACGGCCCGATCATCAAATCGCCCAGTAGGATCACACCATACCAGCACATCGGCCGCCTGCACGCCCGCTCGGGCTGCGTGCTGGGCAGCGATATCGGCTTCAGTCTGAACCGCCACGTCACCTGCTGCCGCATCTCTCGCGAATGAAAGGCCTGGCAAGTCCTGCAGCAACACGCCGCCCGCTCCTGGCACATCACGTGACAGATCGAGCTCTTCCTCAATGATGTCACGCGTCGTGCCCGCACGGGTGCTTGCAACCGCTCGCTCGCGGCCAAGCAAGGCGTTAAACAGTGTGCTCTTGCCAGCGTTGGGGACACCAACCAACGCCACGCGGGGCAGTGCCGTGCTCGCGGCCCCGCCCGCCGCACCACCCAAGTGCAAGGCCACCGCATCTCGCAGCGCAAGCACTCGCTGATGCAGCCGTGCAGGCGGGATGGGCACGACATCTTCCTGATCAGTAAAGTCGATGCCCGCTTCCACCAGTGCAAGGAGTGTCGTGAGTTCGTCAGCCCACGCGCGATACGTGATGCCCACCATACCCGCCTTCAAATCGCGGGCAGCGTCCAATTGCTCTTCATGCTGAGCCGCGATGAAGGCCGCAACACCTTCAGCTTGCTCGAGCGTCATGCGGCCTGCCAGAAACGCCCGTGCCGTGAACTCGCCCGGCTGGGCGAGACGCACGCCGGACTGCGATGTCAACGCAGCGACCACACGCTCAACCAAAGCGGTGTTTGCAGGCAGCGCCAGCTCAAGCGTGTCTTGCCCCGTGAAGGACTTGGGCCCAGGCAACACAACCACCAATGCAGCACACCGCACGGCTTCATAATGCTCGCCAAGTACAGCCAAAGTCGTAGCATGCACGCCACGACGCTGCGGCACCGACGCACCGAGAGCATGCAGCATCGCGATAAACGCGCGGTCTCCGGACACGCGAACGAGTGCTCGCGAGCCGGTTCCCGGTGCCGAGCTCACCGCGACGATGGTGTCAGTCGGCGACATGCCTCACTTCTTCTTGGGCTGGTTGTACGCAGACTTGGTGCGGTTCTTCTGCTGGTCCTCGGCAATGCGCTGCATGCGCTCCAGGAAGCCTTCTTGCCCCGGCTTGCGCTTCGCGGCTCGCTCCGCCTTCATCTTGTCCAGATCAAGCAGGCCCTTGCTGTCCATCTGATGGCGGATCCACTTGCTTTCCAAGATACCCAGCGTGCTGTTGGCGATGAAGTAGATCGCAAGGCCGCTCGGCGCGTTGTACATGAACAGCGGGAACAGCACCACCATCATCCACTTCATCATCTTCTGCTGCAACTCCTGCTCGGGAGTCATCTGCGTCGCCATGGGCGGCGTCAGGTACTTCTGCTGAATGAAGAAGACCACGCCCAGCACAAGCGGCAGCACATTGATGGAGTGAATCGGACCAAGCAGACCCGAGATAAGCGGAATATCAAAGTACTTGCCAAAGTAGATGAGGCGGTCAGGCTCCGACAAGTCGCCCAGGAAACGCCAGAACGTGCTCCCCTGCGGCAGAATCGCCTGAACCACGCCGTAGAAAGCGGGCTGGTGACGCAGCTCTACCGCAAAGAAGAGTGTTGCGTACAACGCGATCCACACCGGCATCTGCAGGAACATCGGAATGCAACCCAGCATGCCCGTGGGGCTGATGCCTTCCTCGCGCCACAGGCGAGCGGTCTCGGCCTGCAAACGCTTCGCGTCGTCCTTGTACTTCTCCTGAAGTTCCTTCTGCTTCGGAGCGATCCCCGACATCTGCTTGCCGAAGCGAGCCATTCGAATCTGGCTCCACTTGGTGACCGGGTGCAGAATCGTGCGGACGATGACCACCAGCATGACGATCGCCAGAGACCAATCGCGGAAGACGTAGTCGTGCAGCACGTGCAGCAGGCCCAGCAGGCCGTGTGTCAGCCAGCTGAAGGTGCATGGTCCGCACGGGCCGCCAAAGTTGTAGATCACCGCGCCCGCCGCGTTCATCGACTTGCGAAGCGGGTCCACGTTCATCTCGCTGGTGTCCAGCGGACCTGCGTACATCGCCAGGCTCAAGTCCGCGGCCTTGCCCGCGGCGATCGTGATGGGCTTGCTGTCCAACCGCAACGCGACGCTCTCAGCCTTCGCTTCCCCCACCGCGATGCGGTTGACGGCACTGATCCACGACAGCGTCTTGGCTTCGCCCGACGCTGCAGGATCCACTGCAGGAAAGCACATCATGCCGAAATAGCGGTTGCTCATGCTCAGCCACACCAGTTCGTGCTTCTCTTCGATGCTGGTGCGATTGGGCCATACCGGCGGCTGGCGAAGCAGCTTCTGGTAGTCGTCCAGGTTGAACGGATCGAGCAAATGATCGAGCGGCATGAGCAAGCTGCCAGCCTTGTCGCGTGAACCCACAAGCGTCTGGTGAGGAATGTCGTACTCGCCCGCCATCACCACGCTGCGAGTGGGCTCGAGGTTGGCAGGCAACATGTAGCCAAAGCGCACCTTGCGCTTGTCGCCGCCGTAACCCTTCGCCTCGTGAGGCATGTCGATCGGGCCGGTCTGGAACCAGCGCACCGTGAGCGGCATACCGGAGAGATTTTCAATCTGCTGCTCGAGCTTGAGCGCGCCTTGGCCCTGCATGCGAGACTCGTCGCCCACAAGCCAGCGGCGTGTCAACCGCAGCACGGGCTGGTTGGCTTCATCCACGATCGTCGCCGTGAACTCGCCCGGCTTGAACGGCGTGGGCAGCCACACCGTGCCATCGGCGTAGCCATACAGCGGGATTTCCTGCACTCGCGGCTTCTCGCCTGGTGCCGCGGGCGAGATGACATGCAGATTCAGCGCAGCAAACGGAGCCATCGCGCTGAAGATCGTGCCGCTGGGTGGCGTCAGTTCGCTCTGCACCAGCGTGTGCGTGTCCTTCGTGATGCTCTCGAAGTAGTCGCGCAGGCGGATGCTCTTGACACCCGCGCCCCCAGCGCTGAACTCCAACTGCATCGCACCGGGCGCGTCCTTCTCAAGCGACCCCAGCGGCAAACTGGTTGTGCCGGGCGAATAGGGATGGATCAGTGCACGCAGCGTGGGCACAGCCATTGCGCCTTGTTGGACGGGTGTAATCCCCATCCCCTCAAGCGCACCCAGCGCGGCACCAGAAGCACCGTCACCGGTCTGATCCGTGGATCCACTTGTACCACCGTGCGCGACATCCGTCGCAGCGGAACTCTGCTGGGGGGGCGTCTGCTGCGCGGCCGCTGTATCCGCAGGCTGACCGGCTGGTGTCGTCGGTGCGGGCTGTGCCGTCTGCGCAGACGATTGCTGCGTGCTGCTTCCTGACGTCCGGAAGACGGCGAAAGCCACTCCGATCGCCCCCAGCAACAGAACCACTGGCACGACGACGCGGAGCAACGTGTTCTTTTCTTGAGCCATGATGACCAATCAAGCGGCGCGGCGGGCTTTGCTTCTGCGCCCACACACGCAAAGGTGCGTCCGGAAAATCGAAAGCAAGGATAGAAGCAAGCCCCGTCACAAGCGCGAATAGACGCCGAAAAACCCACGCTGGAAGCGCGAAATCACGCGAGCCCGATCCCCAATGACTTCTTGACACACACGCCGATTCGCGTCGGCTTCCATCCGAGGTTCCCCATGCGTTACCTGCTTGCCATCCTGCTTCCGCCAGTCGCCGTCTTCAGCACGGGCCGCGTGCTGCAGGGCTTCATCAACATCATCCTGACGTTGCTCGGCTGGATTCCGGGCGTGGTCCACGCATCACTCATCGTGATGGACTACAAGAACGAACAGCGCACCAATCGCGTCATCGACGCGATGCGTGCTCGCGCGGCGTGATGCGGCCCTGACTTTGCCATCATTCGGCGATTGCTGATAGGTGAACGCTGCACGCAGGCAACGTCAGCTGCCGGGATCAGCGCAGAACCTTCAGCGCGACCTTCTTCTCAAGCTCACTCACGGGCTTGGCTACCAAGTCGTAGCCATCCCAGCCAACGATCACGCATCGCAACACTTCGCCACTCGCAAGCTTGTCCTTGCTCTGGACGAACGTGACGCCGTCGATCTGCGGAGCCTGGCTCTTCGTGCGTCCCTGATACAGCTTGCCACCGTCGCTCACGCCGGTCGTCTTGCGACCGCTGGTACGAAGAGCGGCATCGACAATGACATCGACGAGCTGGCCCTTGGCTTTGCCTTGCTTGTCAAGCGGGTGCTTCTCATCGAACTTCGCGGCGAGCGCTTCGTTTCGCGCGAAGACCAGCTTCTGCTGCGCTTCCATCACTTCGTTGCGACGTTCGGCCTTGACTTCCGCGGGCACCGCGAGCTTGGGGTCCTTCTCCATCGTGCCTGCCACGGTGCCATCTTCATGGCTGTACTCAAACACGCCGACGTTCTCAAAGTCCATCTCGCTGACGAACTCCACGAGCTGCTCATGGTCGTCCTGCGTCTCACCCGGGAAGCCGCTGATGAACGTCGTGCGGACCGCAAATCCGGGAATCTTCTTCTTCAGCTTCGTGATGAGCTGCTCCTGCTGTTTGCGCGTAACGTTGCGACGCATCGCCTTGAGCATGTTGTCACTGGCGTGCTGCAGCGGAATATCGAGGTAGGGAATCAAGTGCCCATTCGCGCACAACTCCGCCATCGCATCGATGATCTCATCGCTGAAGTTGGTCGGATACGCGTACATCAATCGCAGCCAGCCTTGGCCGCTCGTGTCGCGCACCGTATCAGAAAGCTGCTTGAGAATGCGAGGCAGCCCACTGGAGAACTTCTCTTTCTTCGCATTCGCCAGACCGAGGCCGATGTCATCACCATAACTCGTCGTGTCCTGACCGATCAGCAGCAGTTCGTGCGCACCGTCGAGCAGCAGTTCGCGTGCTTCTTGCAGAATCGCGTCAGGCCCCTTGCTGCGCATCTTGCCACGAATGCTCGGAATGGTGCAGAAAGCACAGTTCTGGTTGCACCCTTCGCTGATGCGCAGGTACGCGTAATGGCGAGGCGTCAGCCGCAGTCGCGACGAGTCGTCTTCAAAGTAGCCGATGCCCTTGCCGTCCTTGCCGTTGACCGTCAGCCCTGTCGTCTTGAGGCCTCGCTCATCGGCCGCAACCAGTGCATTGCCTGCAATCCAGTACTTGGGCGACTCTCCGGCTTTGGGCAGCCGCCGCGCGGCTTCTGCTCGCGATTTCGCTTGCCCATCCGCGCCGCCCATCACCGCGTCAACAATCTTGTCGCGATCAAATACCCCCACCATCGCGTCAATTCCCGGCGCCCACTCCAGCATCTTCGCGCGGTGGCGCTGCACCAGACAGCCCGCGACAATCACGCGTTTGACGCTGCCAGCTTCCTTGGCCGCGATCGCTTCTTTGATAACCCCCAGACTTTCTTCTTTGCTGGCTTCAAGAAAACCACACGTGTTCACAACAACCGCGTCAGCCCCACCGAAGTCCTCCTGCTGGCTGCTGACAGGCGTCAAGCCGCTCTCGGCAAGCAAACCCAGCATCTTCTCGCTGTCAACAAGATTCTTCGGACAGCCCAGACTGACGAACGAGATAGTGCGAATGCCTTTGGAAGCCATGGAACATTGATTGTAGGATCACCAAACCTGCATGCCCCAAGCACGTACGGCTTGTCGGACCGCAAGCCCCCTCTTTGTCCCACACTTTCCCGAGTTCACGAGCATTTTGTACTTTTCTCACGCATCGGTCCGATTCCTCTGCCTAGCGTTTACTGCGTTGATGATGCGACCCGCCCTCCCTCCCGCGAGCCGCATGAATTGATTTCTTTCGGAGAGCCAAGGCCGGCACGTTCATGACACAGATTCCCCTCAACACGCCCTCCGTCATTCCCACGTTCAATCCCAAAGCACCCAACGAAGTCTTCGATCCGACCGCTGATCCGGTCATTCCCGAGAACAGTCCAAGCTACGTCCCCATCAAGATTCCTCGCAAGTTGCAAGTCTGGAATCTCGTCGGTGTGGTTGCTCCTGCCCTTGCCGTGGTCGGCGCCATGGTCGCGACGTGGGGCTTTGGCTTCGGCTGGCTCTATCTCACGCTGTTCTTCGTGATGTACGCCATCACTGGTCTGGGCATCACGATTGGTTACCACCGACTCTTCACGCACAAGAGCTTCGGCACATCTCGCGTCATGACGTGGTTCTGGGCCGTCGCGGGCAGCATGGCTGGCGAAGGACAGTTGCTGGAGTGGTGCGCATGGCACCGCAAGCACCACAGCCATAGCGACGCGGAAGACGATCCGCACAGCCCCCACCATCACCCCGATGACGGCGAGCTGCCCTCAACCTTTGGTGGCTTTCTGAAGGGCTTCTATCACGCCCACATGGGCTGGTTCATCCGCAATGCGGAAGAAGAACCCGACTACAAGCGCTATGTGCCCGACCTCATGAAGGACCAGTTGCTGGTCGCTGTCGCCAATCAGTGGCGCTTCTGGGTCTGGGTCGGCCTGCTTGCCCCCGGCATCATCGCAGGTGTCATCACGCAGAGCTGGGCTGGCGTGCTGCTGGGCTTCCTGTGGGGCGGCGCGGTGCGCATGTTCTGGGTGCACCACGTCACCTGGAGCGTCAACAGCGTGTGCCATATCTGGGGCGCGAAGGAATTCGTCAGCCACGACGAGAGCCGCAACAACCCCGTCATGGGCATCCTCGCACTGGGCGAAGGTTGGCACAACACCCACCACGCCTTCCCGACCAGCGCCCGCCACGGCCTGCGTTGGTGGCAGTTTGACCTCAGCTATGTGGTCATCAAGACCATGAGCCTCGTAGGTCTGACCTGGGACATCAAGGTGCCCAGCAAGGAACGCCAAGCGGCCAAGTCGACGAAGAAGGCAGCCTGAACGTCGTCACGCATCAACCCCGAACCGGCGCTATCAGCGCCGGTTTTTTCATAGCTTGATCAATCTGCAATCACTCAGCAAGCCCCGCCCGCAAGCACGGTGAAGAAGTCGATCACGTCCTGATCTTCGGGGTACACGCCGTTGTTGTTGAAGTCGATGTCGCTGCACGCGGCGCACTCAGCACCTGAAAGCACACTGAAGAAATCAATGACATCCTGATCTTCCGGGAAGACGCCATTGTTGTTGAAGTCGATCCCGTCACAGAATGTCGGTCGCGTGAAGCTCACGATGAGACGCGGCCGTTTGCCCTCGCCGCTGGTTTCGCGGCTGAGCATCCGCTTGGCGGTCCCGTCGGCGGCCTCATCCCCGCGGAGCACAAGCCCCAGATTGGTCGCCGGCGAATCAACCCACGACTGCACCGCCGCCTCGAACGCCGGGCTCGTAGGCCATGTCACCTTGGCCGGACCGCCCACGAGCGCAGACGTCAGCACCATCCCGTCAAAGTCACCGCCAGGCGTGGTCCACACAGCGCTGCCCTGACACGAAGCGTGCCACGTCGCATCCCCCGGCTGCGCCGCCGCGCCACCGCCCTGCGCGCCAAGCGGAATCGTCGGTCCCTCGCACCACGCGCGGCTCACGCGGTGAAGCGTTGCCGGCAAGGGCGCCGCATTGGCAGCCTGATTGACATCAAGCTGCAGTTGCACCGACACGATCGCACTGCCCGGCGGAATCGCCGCAAGATCAAATCGCAGCAGCGTCCGACGGGTGGAAGACAGCGAGTTTGTCCCAATGAACACGTATTCACCGGCGCCGTTTGCCAGCGGGCTCGCAACCGAACTTTCGTACAGCGTGGCATCCGCGGAAGCGGTGAACTCCAGTGTCGTCTGCGCAAAACAAACGGCCGGAGCGAGGCAAATCGCTCCGGCCGTCAGAAGTTTCGTGAAGGGTCGCATGGTGCCTGAGAGTGTCATCCTGTGCCCTTTCGTCTGACAACTTTCGACAGTTGCGGACAATCGGTTCACAGACGAAGCTCGCAAGCGACTTATCCGACCCGATCATGGCCGATCAATACGGGCAGTCGCCGCCAGCCAGCACGTTGAAGAAGTCAACCACGTCCTGGTCTTCGGGGAAGACGCCGTTGCGGTTGAAGTCGATGCTGTCGCAACCCGTGCACTCGCCGCCTGCCAAGACGTTGAAGAAGTCAACCACGTCTTGGTCTTCGGGGAAGACGGCGTTGTTGTTGTAGTCAAGATCGCAGCCGCAGTTGCCGCCGCTGGGAACCATGACCTGAGCATCAACGCTACCAACCGTGCTCAGAGCCGTTGCGGGCTTGAACAAACCGATCGTGGCGGTGCCAGCGACCGGAGCGCGATCGGAGACAAAGCGGAACGTGTAGCTCGTGCCCCAACGCAGCGCGTTCGCGTTAGCGTTCTGGGCAAACGATTCGGTCACTTCCCACTTCACCTGGCTGTTGGACTTGCTGCTCGCCCAGTCGGTGCCGTTATAGGGCTCGCCGCTGTGGTAGAAGACGTCCTTGAAGCCGATGTTGTTGACATCGACGCACGAGCCATCACCCGCGATGTTGATCGCGAACGAGCCGGCTGAGCGATCGCTGAACATGTTGTACACCATGTACTCGTAGTACCACTTGCCGTTGCCCAAATCGGTCACGTTGTAGCCAATCTGGAAGCGACCTTCAGCAGGCACGTTCGTGCCGGGCAGAGGAGCCGAGGGCACGTCAACGTTGACGATCTGCACGGTGGGCTGCACGCTCTTCCATCCAAAGAGAACGCTTTGCAGACGCTGGGTGGAGCCATTCCACGAGAACGTCCCGCTGCTCGTCGTCGCGCTGCTGAACGTGTAGTTCGCGCGGCGCCAGCTGACGTTGTTCCACGCGTTCTTAACCCAGATGGGGTTGGCGACCGTACCGATGTTCGTTTCAGCGGGGTGGTCGTCCTGCGTGATGTACTGGCCTTCGCCGAAGTAGATCGCGCCCGAGTTCAGAGCGGGATCGAGGTCGGTGCGGAGCACCTGCAGACGGCGGAAGATGCTGCCGCCCGTCGTTGTGCTGGGCACGGTGGGCACGCCCGTGACCGGGTACGGATAGATACCCGTGAAAGCGTTGACTTGGAAACGCGGCCCGAGGCGCGATTGGCTGCCGTTGAGGCTGGCCACATAGGGGTCGCTGCAGGTTGGGTCGAGCGTCGCGCCGGTGCTGTCCGTCGTCACGCACGGATGGCAGAGGCTCTGGCTGAGTGCGGTGAAGCCGTGCTTCAGCCAGCTCTGGCCGATCTGCTCGAACTGGCCGACCGGCGTCGTGCTGATCGGCACGCCCGTGACCGAGTCACGCAGAACGACCGGGCGATAACGGTACAGGTTCTGACCGATGACCGGATGGTGATTGACGGGGTTCTGAGCCGTTGCGGTGCCGGTCGTGTACCAGTCCAGCAGGGCGGTGCCGATGTTGCAGCTCGTCGTGCCGATTGCGTACGCGTGGATCAGCGGCGAAGCGCCCGCACCATCCGGGTCAAAGGGGGCGTACGACGCCCAGTCAGACAGATCGCCAACGATCACGTCAGGACCTTGGGTGCGCGGCTGGCCCATCGCCATCCCTGCGCACATTGCAACCGCCAGCACGCTGGCCACACCAAGTTTGTTCACGTTCTGCGCCATGTTCAAAAGCTCCTCACGGCCGTCCCAGAAGGGACACAAGAGAACCAAAGCCCACGAGAGCACCGCCGGCGACCACCGACGACACGAAAGGCTCACCCGCGTCCGTCACGGGTGTGCCATGTTTACACTCTACCACAAACTCCGGATGCTGCTAGCCTGATTTTTCGTTCTCTGGAAAAAGATTTTTCTCGGGCCGGCATCCACGGACGTCCAAAACCCATTGGAAGTCCCGGAAACACGGGTATTTCACCAAGTCGCGTAACGCCTTGCATGCACCGCCGCGGTGCGTCCGGCCTCGCGGGCCTCGGCATCGCGGCCCAATTCCACCAGCACCTGCTCGAGTTGCTTCCAGTACGACACACTGCGGGGTGCGTGCTCGATCGCCTCGCGCAGCCACTTCTCCGCGCCAGGCAGGTCGCCCTGTCCTGCGGCAAACCCCGCTCGCACCTCTCGCAACCCACCCACCGATGGCCGCAGCTCGATCAGCTTGTCCAGCCGCGCCGTCACGTCCGCAAACGCCGCCTGGTTGCCCTCATTCGCCGCCAGTTGAGCCAGGGTCTCAATTGCTCGGCGCTGCGCCTGTTCGTCACCGTGCCGGCCTCGCTCAAGCGCCTTGCCGAGTTCGGCTTCAAACTCCGCTCGCTTGCCTTGCTGCAACATGCCAAACGCCCCGGCCACGCGCACGTTGTCCGCGTCCGGGCGCTTCACCAGCACTTCCGCCATCGCGGCGTTGAGGTCCGCGTTGGTCTTGCCTTGCAACGCAAGCACACGTCGGAACCCCACCACCATCGCCTCGTTGGGCCGCCCGCCTTCCAACGCCCGACGCAGGTACACCTCAGCCTTGGGCAAGTCACCTGCAACCGCTGCGAGCCAGCCCAGCCGAGTCAGTTGCGCTGGCTGAAGGTCCCAGCCCCAGCCGCCATCTTCACGCGCACCCGCACTGGTCATGAAGGCAATCGATCGCTCGGCAATGGCCTTCTGTTCCGCGTCTGGCACATACCTCGGCGAGAAGACCACTTCCTCGGGCGTGATCACACGATGGTCCAGAGCTTCGGCATACGCCTGCGTGCCACGAACCCAGCCGCACCAGCCCGCGAGCACGACGCTCGCCAATGTGAACACGACAAACAACCGGCCAGTCAGCGTGGCCTTTCCCTTGACGCGCAGTTGCAGGCTTTGCACGCGCACATTGGCAACGCGCACCATCTGCACGACTTTCCACACACAGAATGTCAAGCAGCCTGCCATGGCGACTGCCATCAGCATGGGCACCGAGTTCCACGCGCCGCGAAACGCGAGAAAGAATGCAAGAAAGAGCACGCTGGCTGCAAGTTCCCAGCCCAGCGACAGGTCGTACTCAGGCTTGCGCACCTTGCCCGCGCGAGCTTCTTCTGTCCGTGGCTGCACAAGGAACGCAGGCTTGCCAAGCTTGTACGAAAGCGCGTTGTTGGGGCACACACTCACGCAGTCCAGACACTTCATGCAGCCCGGATCGACAACCTGCCCGTAGTCCCGCACTTCCTGGTGTACGCGCACGTTACTGGTGCACACTGCAGTGCAATGGCCGCAGCCCTCGCACTTGTCGTTCACCACGATGCGTCCCACGCTCACACGATCAACCGGACCGAAGAAGCCGCCGTACGGACAGCCGTATGTGCAAAATCCTTTATTGCCCAGGAAGTACACGATCGCGAAACAGCAGAACCCCAGGAACGGAATCGCCACATACCACGGTGCGAAAGTCTCCCAGAAGTTCTCCTTGACCAGCGCGTTGCGAAACCCGGGAAACGGCTGTGTCTGCCCCATCCATATCGGTAGCGGTGCGCGAGCGTACTTCACCGCTTCCTCACGCAGCAACGCAGCAGGCCCCTGCTCGTAGCTTGGCCCAGCCATCGCTGACACCGCGATCTGCGTGCCTTCCCGCACGTAGCGCTGCAGACCTTCGCGGCGCACCGTGGGCCACACGAACATGTAAATCGCCAGAATCAACGGCACCCACACCAAGAGTCGCGAGCGAAACGGCTTGGGGCGCACGCCAAGCTTCATCATGATCGTGCTGCACAAATCCTGCAGCGCGATGATGTGACAGCCCCACCCACAGAACAGTCGTCCCAGCAGAAACGTCGCAACCAGCGCGCAAATGAAGAAAATGAAACCCGCGTTCACTTCGCCCGCTTCCAGCGCGTACATCGACTCGCTGGGCTCCACAGGAGACACCGTCACGCCGTCGCGAATCCACTGCAGCAGGTGGAGCCCCATCGCCACGTGAACGGCAATCAGCGTGACTGCACGCCACTTGCTGGCCTTGCTCTTCTTCACCTTGCCGTGCGTTTTGCCGCTGCTGGCTGCGTCCGTACCGCCCTCAGCCGTCGAAGCCAGCACAGGCAAGGACACCGACTTGCCACCCGTCGGCTTCACATGACAACTTTTCTCGCGATCGCTCACATAAGAGTGTATCGACACTCGCCGCCAATTCGTCCAAGGTTCCGCGCCACATGCCCAGTCCTCTCCCCAGCAAACCATGCGTCGTCTGCGGCCGAGAAATCACCTGGCGCAAGAAGTGGGAACGCGACTGGGACAACGTCCGCTACTGCGGCGACAAGTGTCGCCGCGCAGGCGTTTCTGCAACAGACACCGCTCTGGAAGCTGCGATTCTCTCGCTGCTCGCACCGCGTGCAGGCAGCGCGACGATCTGCCCGAGCGAGGCTGCTCGACTCGTGAGTCCCACAGGCTGGGAAACTCTGATGGAACCAGCCCGTAGCGCCGCTCGCCGCCTTGTGGCGCAAGGCAAGGTCGTCATCACGCAACGCGGCAGCGTCGTGGATCCCTCGTATGCCAAAGGCCCCATCCGCATCCGTCTCGTGTAGTCGTTCAGCGCGCCGTCAGAAACCGCTGAAACTCGTCCGTCGACATTGCACCGCTGCGCCGGGCGATTTCCTCGCCGTCTTTGTTCACGACAATGAACGTCGGCACACCTTCGATGCCATAGGCCTGAGCATCGCTGCCACGTGCATCAATATCAACGTACACCCCCACAAACTGATCGCGAATCGTGGTCGCCACCGAATCCTGCGGCAGCACTTCGCTCTTCATGTGCTTGCAAGGCGGACACCAACTGGCAGTGAAGAAAAGCAACGTGGGCTTGCCTTCCTGCTTGCCCTTCGCAAGTGCCGCATCGATCGCAACCGCGTTGTCAAATCCGACCAGCGTCGCTGGCGTGCCGCCGGAACGCGATCGGACAAACGCCACCACAACCAGAGCGAGCACCGCCGCAATGACAATGACCATGACGCCGCCCTGACCGCGGCGACGATCAAACCCACCAATCACGTTTCGCATGCGATCCTTCATAACACGCTCCTTGGCACACTCGACCGTTCGCCCGACTCACAAGCCCGCCAGATCACCCGTGAGCGGCGCGACCAGATCTCGAGCGGTCACCAATCCAATCGGCCGTCCACCAGCATCCTCCACAATCGCTACGCGTGACTTCTGCAAGCGCAGTTTCGCCAGCGCCTCACGGGCCGGCATATTCAACCCAATACGCGGCACAGGCTGAATAAGTTCAGCCAGCGACTTGCGTGTCTGGGTGTACAGATCCAGGTGTCGCACGACCCCCACCACCTTGCCTGAACGATCCACCGCCGGGAAATACCCGTGCTCTTTGCCCGCCACAAGATCAAACACGCGACCGCGCTCTGCACCGGCTGGCACCACAAACACCTTCTCCCAGGGCGTCATTTCGTCGCCAGCCGTCAAGTTGCGGAACAGCAGCGCACGATCAAGCATGCTCACCTGCGCGTCGCTCAGTACGCCTGAGCCAGCGCCTTCCTTCAGCAGGTTTGCAATGCGCTGCCGCGCATCGCTGGCTGAATCTTGAGGCAGTTTGAGCAATCGCTCCGCGACGTGTGCAAACCACTGCACAAGCGGCAGCACGCCGGTGACGGTGAGAATCCATCGCAACAGACGAAGCGAGCGGGCGAAGATCGGCATGAGCCGGTCTGCCTCCACGCGGAACAACTCCTTGGGCAAGGCATCGCCCAGGACAAAGAGCAAGGGCCCCAGCACCACCGTGTTGATGATGGCGATGGCGAGCACTGATTTGCCCGTCGCGTTGAGAATGTTGGTGGTCGCTTCTGCCGCCACCGCATTTACGATGTTGTTGCCGATGAGCAGCGTCGCAAGCAGCCGCGCGGGCCGCTCGATCTCGCGCCGCAGGATGCGAACGTCATCACCTGCGTTGGAACGCGACGCCTTCAGATCCAGCCTCACGCGGTTGAGCGAGTAGCTGCCGATCTCCAGACCCGAGCAGAGGAACGAACCCACGAACGTGAGCACGATGAGCGACCACCAGAGGAGGAACTCCCACGTCGTCATGACGTCGCCTCCTTCTTTGCCGCACTCGCGTCGTTCACCGGCCCGCCGACTTCCGTGATGGAAACTCGCACGCGCTCGATGTTGCGTCCGCTCATCGCGTCCACCACCAGCCGCACATTGCCGATCATCACCATGTCGCCCACACGCGGCACACGCCCAAGTCGCATGAGCACTAGCCCCGCCACCGTGCTCACACCCTCACGCCGCGTGCCCTCCATGGGCTCGAAGAACTCTTCCCAATGGTGCACGGACAGTCGCCCGGGCACTTCCCACTCACCAAGCCCCACCATGCGCACCTGCTGGCGAGGCGTTTCGTCGCTGCTCGCCGCGAACTTCACGAGTTCATTGACCACGTTGTCAACTTGCACAAAGCCCACCAGTTCGCCCGTCTCGTTCACGACCAACGCCGCGTCGCAGTTGCACGCACGAAACAGCTCGATCAGTTGATCCACGCGTGCTCGCTCAGGTACGAATCGCACATCATCGACAAGGCCCGGAAGTGGAAGTCGCGCCGCGACGCCCTGTTTAGCAAGGCGAGGCAGCACGCGCTGCACGTTCACGATTCCCACAAGCTGACGCTCATCAAGCCGTCCGCGGCAGACAGGAAACCGCGTGTAACCCGTCTCGCGCGCCACCTGCAAGAGCTCCTGGCTTGTGTTCACTGCATCAAGCCAGCGGACGTCCACACGAGGAATCATGATGTCGCGCACACGAAGCGTCGAGAGTTGCACGACGTCAGCAAGCAACTGCTCTTCGCCCTCGTGCAACACGCCCTGCTCGGCATGCAGCGACACCAGATTGGACAAGTCTTCCGCCGTCAGCGGCTCGGCCTCGCCCGCGCCCGCAGGTCTGAACAACCGCGCCAGCGGCCCGATGACAACCCGATCAAGCACCAATCGCAATGGCGAGATCAGCGTGAACCACGCAAAGACGGGAATCGCCAGAAGTCTGCACACCGCCACGCGGTGCACCGATGCGATCGCCTTGGGCAGCACTTCCGCAAACAGAATCATCGCCAGCACGCTGCCGATCGAGAAACCTGCCGCCGCCAGCGCCATATCGCCCAGGAGTTCCTTGCCCACCAGACCCGCAAGCGTGAAGAACGCCGTGTTCACCGTCACGTTGGCCAGCAGAATCGCCACAAGCAACGACCGCGGCTGACGCAGCAAGGCCTCCGCCGCCGTCGATGCGGATTCGTAGCTCTTGCGCAATCGCATGCGATCAGCCTGCGTCAGACTGAAAAGCGCCGTCTCGGCTGCACTGCACGCCGCCGACACCGCCAGCAAGACGGGCAGCAGCGCCAACATGATGATGGGCAAGGCTGGCATGCGTTACGCCGTGCCTCCCACATCAGACTGTCCCGGGTCGTACGCCGGATCAAGCTGTTCGATCATCCGCTCGATGTATCGCCACTGGTTCAGTTGCACACGCACCTCGCGCAGCGCACCTGCGTCCGTCGCCGCTTTGGCGAACAAGGCAGCAACGGTCGCTTCCATCTGCGCACGCTGGTCCATCGCCCACGCCATCCACGTCGTGCACGCAGCGGAGTCGCCGCTCGCAACGGCCTGCTCGACTTGCTCGCGCACCTCCATCATCTCCATGAGAAATCCCGGAGGCAATGACTTATCCGCTTCCTTGGCCGGTCCGCCCAGTCGCTTCAGCAAAGCTTCCGCCCGCGACAGCGAAAAGAGCAGCACATCGCGTGCAGCATTCATACGAGCAGCAGCAATCTCCATCTCTTCCAACACGCTCGCATCGCTCACATCAGGGTGCAGCTGCGCCAGCTTCGCGAGCGCCGCTCGCTCCACGCGCGCCGCATCCAGCACGAACGTTGCCGGCAGGCCGAGCGTATCGAATGGATCAGCTGTACGAATCGGTGCCATGGGCAACGATCATAACGGACCGCCGATCAGATTACGGAAAATCTTCCCTCGCGTTCCGCCGCGTGACTCCGTATATTGATGCGGGTCGTTTGCGCGGCCCTTCACAGCACGTCGACGTGAGCACCATGGCAATCCCCACCAACCACATCGGCATCGTCGGCGTCAGTCCCGAAGGCTGCGCGCTCCTCTACCGCCTTGTCATGCGACACGCCGGCTCGATGCGCGCCCCCGATCAGCAGCCCCGCATCAGCGTGCATAACGAACCACTCTTCGCCTATATCGAGTGCCTCCGACGCGACGACTGGCACGGCGTGGGAAAACTGTTGCGTAAAAGCGCGGAAATTCTTGCGCGTTGCGGGGCGGGCTTTTGCATGACCGCCGACAACGCCGTCCAACACGGCGTTCAACTCGCCGAAGTGGGCAGTCCCATTCCCTGGCTCACCATTCCCGATCTTGTGGGCGAGCAACTCGCCAAGGACAACCGCCGCACCGTGGGCATTCTGGGCACCAAGCTCGTCACCCGCAGTTCCACCTACCAAACGCACCTGGGCCTGCGCGGCATTCAAGTTCACGCGCCCAGCGAGAACGAGGCTGAGCGGCTCGATCGCATCATCTTCGAAGAGCTCATCTACGGCCAATCTCGCCCCGAAAGCCACGATGCGATCATGACAATGGTGCAGCACATGCACGAGGGCGGCTGCGAAGCAGTCATTCTGGCCAGCAGCGAATTGCCCCTCGTCATCGGGGAAGAGAACTGCCCCCTTCCTATCTATGACACCTCGGAAGTGCTCGCCCGCGCGGCTGTCGAGCGAACCTCGCCCACCGCAGGCTGAGTGGTGTCATTCTCGCTCGATACCTGCCAGTAGCGAAATGGCGGCAACCCGGCCGGACATGTCGCGAATAGACGGCGACGGGTTACAGCCTCGACGCGCCCAAGGTGCGCTGCAAGCGGCGGGATGACGTCCATCCCACCCACCCCACCGGACGAAGACCAAGTTATTTGGTCCAATCTTGGTAGGGGGGGACTAGACAGACCCCCACCGGAGTTTGTATCCTGTCACGTCCCAACAGGCGGAGGGCTACCGTGCTGACCAAGCACAGCCCCGGCCTTGCCCGGGGCGCGTGTGAAAGCACGCAGCCCAGGTGGGCGAGTGTTCGAGATGCGGAATCTCGAACCGACAACGTTGGGATAGCGTGAGCCGACTCGGTTGATGATGTTGGCGGACGCTGGTTCGTCGTGATGTATGACGAACTGGCACATGGTCCGTCGGTGGAGCCGACTATGGATAGCAGGGACATTCGTTCGACCCTTTCCCTTCGCCGCCGCATGACGCGTACGCGCGGGAGTTCGTTGACATCGCTGCTTTCTCGCGCGATGGGCCGGGCCCTTGGCCTCAGCTCTGGTTCGCACGAGAAGGTTGAAGTGCTCGAACCTCGGCAACTGCTTGAAGGCAGCTTCGCAGCTCCGCTCGCGCTCCCTGCTGCTGATGCGGACGGCCGCATTGTGATCGCGGGCGACATCAACCCCGCGCTCGTCAACACCAACAACGACACGTATCGCTTCGTGGCACCCGCCGCCGGCTTTGTGAGCGTGCTGGGCGACACCTCGAATGAGGCCGCCGCGAGCACCCTCGACACCGCCGTCGAAGTCTGGAACGCTTCGGGCACCACGCTCATCGCAAGCGGTACCAACAACGGCACGCTGACCAGCGGCTTCCAGCGCGACGGCTGGACCGGCTTTGTCGCCACCGCTGGCACCGAGTATCGCATCGTCGTGAAGAGTGACCCGGGCTCCCCGCAGGGCACCTACACGCTCCGCATGCGCACGACCAACGCCACGTTCGACATCGGCGGCGATCTGCCGGCCGACACGGGCATCGCACGCGCCCCCGGTTCGCCCGTGCCCGATGCGACCGGCGCTCCCCCGATCCTGCCGCAGGCCATCGTGGGCCAGCTTGGCGGCTTGGGCCCGGTCAACGCTCGTCTGCGTCAAGACGAAGTCATCTATCGCTACAACGTTCCCACCGGCAGCCAGTGGGACAGCCTCGTGACGGTCAACGCGCAAGGCGCGGACAACAACTTGCTCACGCGTCTCGACACGCACATCGACGTGTACAACGCGCAGGGCACACTTGTCACAAGCGACGAGCAGACCGGCCGCTTCAATGACGCATTCGTCACGTTCCGCGCTCGTCCGGGCGAGCAGTACTTCATCCGTGTCCGCAGCGACGAAGTCCTCTCCAACAACCGCCAGCTCGCCACCGGTGCGTTCTATCTTCTGCTCGACGCGATCGCGACGCCCGTGCAGCTTGACTTGCTGACGCGCCGCAGCCCGTCGATCAACGAAGCATTCAACGGATTCGATGCCGCCAACCCCGCGCCCAATCCGGTGCCCGTCCCCAACACCAACCCGCCGACGTTCCAGAGCGAGAGCTTCTCGTTCGTGGCGCAGGGCAGCGGCCGTGCGATCATCACCGCGACGCCGACCGGCTTGGCTCCGGTCACTGACCCCGCGCTGCGCCTCTACAACGCGCAGGGTCAGCAGATCGCCTTCAACAACAACTTCGCGGGTCTCGTCCCGCAGCTCGAAATCGAACTTGTCGGCAACGAACGCTACTTCGTCATCGTCGACGGTTTTGCAGCCAACAACCAGGTGCAGTTCCAGTTGTTCATCGAAGCCAACCACACGGTTTCGAACAACCCGAACCAAGAGAACGACGATCACCTCGACAGCCCCTTCGGCACGGGCCAGAACATCAATCGCGATCTCAAGGACGCGACGCCCCTGCCCTTCGGCACACCCACGCTTACGTTCGACGTCTTTGGCAACCCGATCCGCGACCGCAACTGGGTCACGACTGCGACTGGCGAAGGCCGCATCTACCAGGCGGGCGACACGGACCTCTTCCAGTTCACCGCGCCGTATGACATGCTCGACAGCTACGCGGGCAACGATGACGATCAGGGCACCGCTCTGTTCATCGGTGGTGACTTCGGTCGCGCTGAGCCCAACTCCGCCCTGCCTGTTGACTCGCGCAACCTCGCCATCTGGGATGCTGCCGACTACTGGTTCACCGGCAACCAGAATGTGCTCGAAACGCCTGGCGGTCCTGTCCAGCTCGGCTTCGTGAACAACGAAGACACCGCCGGCACCGACCGCGCCGAAGTTCGCGCCCTGTTCAACTGGACACCCTTCGCCGGCGCCCGTCCGGTGCTGGTCGTCGGCGGCGACTTCACGCTCAACTTCCTCGCTGACCCGACTGATCCAGGTTCGCTCACGACCGTCAACAACCTCGCGATCTGGGCCTTCAACCCTGACCTTGGCACGTATGTCTTCAGCGACGCGCTGGGCGAAGCCTCCGGTCCCGTCAACGCGATCGCAACGTACGACCCCGAGACTTTCGATCCGGATGACACCGGCCCGGCAGCTCCAATCAACATCATCTTCGGCGAGAGCCTTTTCATCGGCGGCCTCTTCGATGACATCGACGGTACCGCTGCGGCGAACGTCGCGTTCTTCGACCCCACCTTTGGCGCGTGGTTCGGCGCCGCTGCAGGTGTCGAGACCGACGGCGAAGTCTTCGCCTTCGCTGTGTACGACGCGGAAGACGCCGGCCCCGGCCGCGCTGCGCAAGCTGGCCCACCGCCCATTACCGCCGTCGCCGATCCGGCCGATCCGCCGGAAGCTCTGTACATTGGTGGCGACATCACAGGCGGCGTGGTTCGCTACAACGGCGCCTTCACCGAAGGCATCAACACGGGCACTCCGGTTCCCGGCGGCACGATCAACGGCACCGTCTTCGCCCTCGAAGTCTTCGAGATCGATGTCACCGGTACCGATCTGGATCAGGGCGCTGGCGGCACGTTTGAAGTGCTCTACATCGGTGGCGATTTCGTCGCGAACTACATCTACTCCGTGCCCAACCCGGCGCCGGGTGGGGCACCCTTCATCAATGAACCGCGTCGCTCGTCAAACCTCGTGGTCTGGGGCCTCGTCGATGAACTGCAGGATGCGGCGCTGGCGGTCTACACGCCGCGCCTCATGTTCGGCAATCCATTCAGCAATGAAGTCGGTGGTCAAGCCGATCTCGTCGGCACCGTCCGCGCTCTCGAAGTCTTCAATCCCGCGGACATCAACAACACCACGATTGACCCCATCCTGATGATCGGTGGCGACTTCGTCTTCGGTGGCGATCCCACTGTCGCGAATCTCATCACCTACTCGGTCGACCAGCAGCCCGGAACCGTCGGTACACCCAACGGTCCGGTCTTCTCGCTACGCGCCGTCAACGATGCCCAAGAACCCGGCATCGAAGACCAGCTCGACTCGGGCAACCCGCAGCAGGTGCTTTACGTCGGCGGTCAGTACTCCGAAATTCAGCCGCCCAATCCCCAGCTTCCGCCCATCCCGGCCAACAACATCGCGCAGTTCGCCGCGGAAACGGGTCAATTCCCCAACGACGACTTCTTCGTCTTCCGCCCGGTTGGCAACAACGGCGCGGGCGGCGTGTCGAACACAGGCAATCCTGCTCCTGATGCCGCCGTCTTCGCTCTGAGCGACTTTGACGATGGCATCGCCGGTCAGTGGGACCGCCACGATCGCGCCGCGCAGCGTCTGGCCATCAGCCTCAACCCCGTCTTTGGTGGCGGCAGCACCGGCAACTTCCGCATCCGTCTCTTGGACAGCCAGGGCACGGTCATCTACACCAACGAAACCATCAACCCGTTGGCCGACAACCCCGGCGCCATCGACCAGTCGCTCGCTCCCGGAGCCAACCCCAACTTCGTGCTGCCCGACACCGCCAACCTGCGTCTGTGGGGCGGTGAAACCTACTACCTCGAAGTTGCAGCAGGCGGCACAGGCCGCTACCAGTTCAACCTGACTGCCGCCGCTGGTGGTCAGGATGTGAACGACGACGGCATCCGCGACAACATGGGTCGCGCCCGTGGCTCGTTCCGCGAAACGGCCAACGAAGGTCAGTTCAACCTCGCAACGCAGGCTCGCATCGCGGGTGTCCTGCAAACCGGCGATACCGACATCGTCGTGAACCCCAACCAGGCTTCGCAAGCGGTGACGGGCCACGACATCTCGGGTACCTTCATCCGTCCGTCGCTCGATGGCGGGGCGACGTTTGCCGGCGGCTTGGGCCTCATCCAAGACATCAACGACACCGACGTTTTCTTCTTCCGTGCGGAGTTCACCGGTACCGCTGAAATCCGCCTCGGTACGTCGCAGCTCAACGACGTGTACGGTCAGCAGACCGCGGGCGGCGCTCGCTTGCGTCCCAACCAGGGTGGCGGCGGCACCTCGCCTTGGAACCCCAACATCGCGCTCGAGAAGACCTACGACAGCCGCTTCGACGGCGCAATCCGCGTCTTCGCGAACGACTTCACGCAGATTGGCTACAACGACGACAACTTTGCTTACCGCAACGACGGTCGTCTGCTTCCCAGCGGCGTGCCCGTCGGCGAGTTCAGCGACTTTGGCTCAACGGGCACGTTCGATGCTGAGTTCCGCGCCGAAGACCCGCGTGTGGTCATCCCCGTCGTGGCAGGTCAGGTCTACTTCATTCAGGTCGAAAGCGGCCAGAAGTGGGTCAACGGCCGCATCGCGCCGCCCGCTCCGGGCCAGACCGATCAGCGCGTCGCGAACATCAACGAACACGTCGACTGGTCGCGTGCTTTCGGCAGCTATCAACTGCTGATCAACGGCATGGGCGAACAGATCACCGACTTTGAGTCGGGCAACGTCGTCGTTGACGATCACGACAACGCTGGCACCATTGCAGCCGCAACGCCTATTGCGATCGGTGACATTCCGGGCACGTCTGAAAACGGCCGCGGTTCCATCACCGGCATCATCAACAACACCGCTGCCAACAATCCCATCGACTTCGATACATTCACGTTCACCGCGCCGGGCTCCGGCACGGCGCTGGTCCGTCTCACCCGGATCAACGGGTCGATCCTGAACGCCGACTTCGATGTCTTCCGTGAGAACGGCGCGCAGGTTGGCTTCGGTATCCAGCAGGGTGGTGGCGTGCTTGAACTGTCCTTCGCCGTCAACGCCGGCGAAGTGTTCAGCATCGACGTCCTGGGCCAGGGCCTCAGCGAAGGCGAGTATCGCATCGAACTGTCGGGCATGCCCGCCGTCGACGATCACGCCAACAGCACCAAGTTCCAGAACGCGACGGAGTTCGAAATCAACGACTTCACCGGTTCCACGACCGTCACAGGGCGTATCGGACAGCCGGGCGATTCCGACGTCTTCAAGTTCGAGTTCCCCGAGTATCAGCGTCTGCAGTTCCGCGTCGAGTCGGCGACTGCCAACCTCACACCGCGCGTCTCGGTCTATGAAATCACCGAGAACCCCAGCGGTCAGGAAGGCGTCATCCGCATGCGTGTGGGCGTGGGCGAAGGGTTCCTGCCTCCCAACCAGACGCTGCCGATCGCCACGACGTTCGCGTCGGTCACCCCGGCCCGTAGCCGTGGCTCGGTCGACAACGGCGACTTCCGCGAGTACAAGTTCTACTACGTCGTCGTCGAAGGCACCGACAAGATCGCCGACATTGGCGATTACTCGCTTATCGTCCTGGCTGACCCCACCGACGACCACGCCGACGCCGACAGCGATGGCGATGGCAACTTCGACAACGGCCAGACCGGACAGGCAACGCCCGTGATCATCGATGCCCTCACCGGCACCGCTTCGATCAACGGCAACCTCGAAGCCGCGGGCGACACGGACATCTTCCGCTTCGTCCTCGAAACCGAAGGCAACGTCAGCGTCACGCTCACCCGTGGCGCGGGCAGCTTCCTGCGGGCTCGCCTCTCGCTGCTCAAGCTCAACACCGACGGCAGCTTCACCACGCTCGCGCAGGCACAGATGGCCGACGCGATCAACCCCAACTTCATCACGGCCAGCTTCGATAGCTCGGCGCTCAGCAACGTCAATCGTGGCGAAGTCGTTTACATCGCTGTTGACGGCATCGGGGCAGGCACCAACACCAACCTCGGCGTCGCCGGCACCTACACCCTCAGCTTCGTTGTCCCGCCGCTGGACGACCATGCCAACCGCACGGAATGGGATCTCGCCACGATCATCCCGATCGACGGAACAACCGGTCTGGGCCAGATCGGCACCGATTCGCCCAACCAAGTCGCCAATCCGCGCATCAGCCCCAACGCCGACGACGACCTGTTCACATTCACCGTGCTCAACACGGGTGTGCACAACGTCACGCTTACGCCCTTCGTGAGCACGCTGGGCACCATCGCCTCCCGCATCCGCGTCTTCCGCGATGATGGCTCGGCCACCTTCACTCTCGTCGGCACCGCGAGTTCGTCGGCCGCCGGTCAGGCAGCAGCCTTCACCATCAACAACGCCAGCGCAGGCCAACGCTACTTCGTGCTCGTCGATGCTCTGGTCCTCGCCGGTGCAACCCCCGTGGGTGAGTACCGCATCACGGTGCAGGGCCCTGCCGGCAGCAGCGGCGGCGGTGGCGGCACCGACCCCTCGGTCATCGACTTCAACTCCCCCACCACCCTCGTCCTCAACTCGCGTACGGGTGACGGCAGCAGCATCGGCGGCACGACCAACCCGCAGGCCAGCCTTATCCAGCCCGCGGGCGATCGCGACCTCTATGCCTTCACCACTGCCGCGCCGGGCCGTGTCTTCCTGCGTCTCTCGACGCCGGCTGGCTCGATCCTCGACGCTCAGATCCAGGTGCTGCGTGACAATGGCGACGGCACTCGTACCGTCATCGCTACCGACGCCGACGGCCTGCCCGGTTCCACCGCGCAAGTCTCCTTCGGTTCACCGGCGGGCGTGCGCTACTTCGTCATCGTCGACGGTCTGGGCGAAAGCGTCGGTGCCTACAAGCTCGAAGTGCTGACCGAGTCCGCGGTCAACCGCCTCGTCTACCCCGAAGGCTTCTCGAGCGACACCGTCAGCGAGTTCGTCCCGATCGTCAATCCCAACGTCTTCCCGGTCGACTTCCGTCTGACCCTCTACTACGACGACGGCACGACCCCCACGCAGTTGCCGGGCGGCACCATGCAGCCCAACAGCCGCGACGGCTACACGATCACCGCCGTCATCAACGGTCAGATCGTTCGCGCCCCGGGCGTCATCCCCAACAAGCCCTACTCGGTCGTCCTCGACTGGACGGTCCCGACCACATACGTCAACAGCCAGGGTCAGACGGTGCCGGTTGATCCCGCCACCATCCAGCCCTTGGGTGCAACGCTCAGCCACTACGACTTCGGCAGCAGCACGGGCGATGCCTTCACCGACAAGGTCTCACCCACCTGGTCCTTCCCGCGCGTCGAGCGCAACCCGGGCGCCGCACTCAACTTCATCCTCTTCTGGAACCCCCACAACTACGAAGTCGACGTGACCCTCACAGCCTTCCTTGCGGACGGCTCGCGTGTCACGCTGCCTGAAGTTCGCCGCGTCCGCGCGCTGGGCCGCGAAGGCTTCGGCATCAACGACTTCACCCAGCTCGGCACAGGCGTCTTCGGTGCGCAGATCAACGCGACCCCCGTCGCGACCGATACGCAGCTGGCCGCGCAGCCCTTCGAGGGCGTCGTCGCCAGCATCACCGCCTACCGCTTCGGTGGTGGCAACGAAAGCGCCTTCGGTGCGCTGGGTGATGCACAGGGCGGCACGACCAAGGGTGCTCTGACCAACATCACCAACGGCAACGGCGTTACCAGCGAGATCAGCATCTTCAACCCCGGTACCGCTCCCGCCACTGTCAACCTTTCCGCGACCTACATCCGCAACAACATCACCGCCAGCCAGCGCACCATTCAGGTTCCCGCCGGCCGCTCGGTCACCATCACCGGTGCGTCGCTGGGCCTCGTCGCGGGCGACGCGGCAGGCATTCGCTACTCCAGCGATCTGCCCGTCAGCGTGCTCAGCTACCAGTCGCAACGCGGCGATGCCGATGCGAGCACCCCGCAGTACGAAGCCGGCACTCGCTTCTTCTTCGGCGATGCCTTCATCAACGGTGCCACCGCCGGTCGCCTCTACTTCGAAACCCTCTACTTCTACAACCCCTCCGCCGTCGCCAGCAACGCCACCGTCAACATCATCTTCTACAACGAGCCGGGCACCACCCCGCGTGCCAACACCGCCGTCAACATCTCCATCCCGGCCAACGGCTTCCAGCAGCTGCGTCTGCACGAGCTTCAGGCCATCGTCGGTGGCGGCCTCCCCAGCTTCTTCGCTATCGACATCACCGGCTCGCTGCCCTTCCAAGTCACCATGGAGCACTACGACCTGTTCCTCGGTGGTGGCTGGTCTGCCTCGCCCGTGCCCTTCGGTATCAAGACTCCGCTGGCCGACATCCGCTGAGTTTCATTCTCCTCGCTTCTTTCTCCCCCGCCGCTCACCCGGCGGGGGTTTTTCTTTGCAACAAGCCCCCCTCGCGACTACGTTCCCGCCATGCACGCCAAGCAACCGCGAACGCTGCCATTCTTCAAATACCACGGCCTCGGCAATGACTTCGTCCTGATCGACGCCATCACCACGCCCGCCCTTACGCGTCGCGACTGGCACGATCTCAGCCGCAAACTCTGCAACCGTCGCTTCGGCATCGGCGCCGACGAACTTCTGCTTCTCACTCGCTCCAAGACCGCTCACGTCGCCATGCGCGTTTTCAACGCCGATGGGACCGACGGCGGCATGTGCGGCAACGGCATTCGCTGCATCGCGCGCCACATGTGCGATCAGCACGGCTTCAAGCACTCAACGCTGCAGGTCGCGGTCTATGGCGTAGGCGAGCGAACCATGCACATCGTGCGCAAGGGCCTGCGTTCATTCGCCGCAGCGCAAGTTGACATGGGCACGCCGCACCTCGCGCCCCAGCTCATCCCATGCGCTGCATCTCTCGCAAACGCCTCGCACGACAGCTCACCCGCCATCATCGGAGTTGCTTTGCCCGCGTCACTCCGCAAGTCCTTGGGCTCCGCCGGGAGCGTCATCGACTCCATGACCTGCGTCAACATGGGCAACCCGCACGCCGTGCTCTGGTGTCAAGGCAGAAACAAACCCACGCGAGAGCTCGTCGAAGCCATCGGTCCCGTGCTGCAGCGTTCACCGCTCTTTCCGCGCAGCGTCAACGTGCACGTCGCCGCCGTCACCTCGCGGGTGCGCGCAGTCATCTGGACATATGAACGCGGCTCGGGCGTCACACTCGCATGCGGCACCGGCGCATGTGCAGTGCTCGTGGCGGGCGTGCTCGCAGGTAAGCTCGCACGCACCGCAACCATCACCGTGCCAGGCGGCGATCTTGGTGTGTATTGGGACAACACAACCGAACGCGTCATCAAGTCCGGACCGGGCGAACTCGTCTTTACAGGTTCATGCAGAGTCTGACGCTTACTCGCCCGACGAAATGACTTCGCCGCCCGAAGCCCGCCACGCGTACAGCCCGCCCTCGAGAATGTACACCTTGGTGTAGTTGAGCCCGCGCAGCTTCTTTGCTAGCGCGTAAGGCGTCGCACTCGACGGATCCGCGCCGTAGATCAGAATCGTGTCGTAATCGGCAAGACGATCAGAACGTGCCTCGCCCGCGTTCTCCGCCTTCGCCGCACGCAGATCGTTGGGCTCCCACGTTGGCACCAGCAGCGCGCCGGGTCGCACATCACCCAGTTGCAGATTGCGAGCGCCTGCGATGCGTTGCGCCTGCCACTGCTCCACCGGCCGAGCGTCGAGAATGATGAGCTCCATCGCTTCACCATTCTCCCAGCTCTCCGCGATCACTTCGTTCGCCTTCTCCGGCGCCATCCGCCGCAGCTCGCTGTCATCCACGCCCATGCCCAGGAAATTCAGACGCTGTTCACCCTTGCTCGTGCAGCCGCAAGCCGAAAGCACCGCGGCAAACCCAGCGACAATCAGACATCCCGTGCGAACGGCGAACAAAGCATGTGGCATGCGCCATTGTTGCACCCTTCAAGCGCGTTGCAACCGCAAACACGCGAACAGCATCCAACTCTGCAACGCAATCGCGCGTCGGTTGTATCGTTGAACTCTGCGAATCGCCGAACGTAGGACACGAGCATGCCCGATCCATCGCACCACCGTTCTCTCGCTCGCTCCACGTGGCGGCATCTGCTCGCCGCAACAGTCGGCCTCGCCGCAGCCGCCCCCAGCGTGCTCGCTCAGCCCGAGGCGACGGACGATCGCAAGAACAAGGTCGCATTCTCGCTGCAACTTGATGGCCCCGCCACACCCGGCGGCACCATCACCCTGGGCCTCAACTACCTCATCGCGAAAGACTGGCACACCTACTGGGATGGCCTGAACGACACTGGAATGCCCGCATCGTGGAAATTGACGCTGCCCGAAGGCTGGCAGGCGGGCGAGCCCCGGTGGCCCGCTCCAACACGCTACGGCATGGACAACGGCGTGGTTGATCACGTGTACTTTGGTGAAGCCACCATCCTCATTCCCATTACCATTCCAGCCACCACCGAGTTCAAGAACTTCGAGATCGCGGCCAGCAGCAAGTGGCTCGTGTGTCAGGAAGCCTGCATCCCCGAGCGAGGTGAAGCCAAGACCACGGTTGCGGTCATTGACCGTCCGGCACCCAAGCAAGCTCCCGCCGGCATCGCGGCCTCCCGCGCCCGCACCATCCAAACGGGCTGGGGAGAACTCGCCGCGACGAAGCCGGAAACGTCACTTGTTGATGCGACTCTCACCGTCCGCGTGCCTGGCGCAACCAAGCTCGCGTTCTTCCCAGGTGCGGACTCCTCCCCTGCCGAAGACCTGATCGAAGAAGGCGAAGCCACGGGCGATACGCTCCGCGTCCGTATGCACCAGCGCAAGGGCGAGCCCCTCACCGTCCGGGGCGTCATTGAAGTGACTCGCGCCAGCGCTTCGGGGTCAGCCACCACCACTTGGCATGCCCTCGACTTCACGCCACCATCTGAAAACAAGACCGAAACGCCAGCCGCAGCGCCGGCGAAGTAACTGACACGTCCACAACCCGCCGTCACGTGCACGGCGGCGACAGAGGTTCGGAACCCCCGCGAGCGTGCCCGGAAGGATCCACGCTCGCCAACTTTGGAGTATCTCTCATGAAGAAGAACGCTTTGCTGCTTGGTCTGACTGCCGCCACACTCGCTCTCGCCGGCTCCACCTTCGCCTGGGCCGACGACAAGCCCAAGGACACCACCAAGGAAGTCCAGAAGGAAGTTCAGAAGGAAGCCAAGAAGTACGACGACAAACAAAAGAACACCGAAAAGAAGGCCGACAAGGGCACAGAGAGCAAGAGCATTTCCGTGGGTGATGCTGCTCCCAACTTCACGCTCAACGACACCTCGGGCAAGTCGCACACGCTCGCCGATCTGACCAAGGAAGGCAAGATCGTCGTCATTCAGTGGTTCAACCCCGAGTGCCCCTTCGTCGTGAAGCACTACGGCAAGAAGGGCAACACCTTCAACGATCTCCACGCCAAGTACAAGGACAAGAACGTGGTCTTCCTGGGCATCAACAGCGGCGCCGAAGGCAAGCAGGGTGCTGGCCTCGACAAGAACCAGACCGCCGTCAAGGACTGGAAGATCGAGTACCCGATCCTCATGGACATGAGCGGCACCGTGGGCAAGGAATACAACGCCAAGCGCACGCCTGAAATGTTCATCGTCGGTAAGGACGGCAAGGTCGCCTACCACGGCGCTATCGACGACGACCGCGGCTCTGACGCTCCCGGCAAGGTCAACTACGTTGCCGCCGCCCTTGATCAGCTGATCGCTGGTGAAACGGTGACCAAGGCCGAAACCCAGCCCTACGGCTGCAGCGTGAAGTATTGATTCGCTTTCGCGTCTGATTACCGCGGCCCTGCGATCCCTATCGCGGGGCCGCGTTGTTTTTGGACCTGCATGTCTGCGAATCGATCCGACCGCCAGAGCATCTCATTGACAGGCAAACGCGAACTTTTGACAAGTGCGGGCGTAGAATCCCCTGGCCAATTGCGAAGGAGTCTCAACTATGGCAACCACCACCCTGCCCCAGACGGGCGACAACAGCACGCAGAGCGTCATCCTCTCGGAAACCGCCGCCCGCGAAATCAAAACCATCATCCAGCAGCAGGAGCTCGACGCCGACAAGGTGTGCCTCCGCGTGGGTGTCAAAGGCGGCGGATGCAGCGGTTTCAGCTACATCCTCGACCTGACGGAAACCAAGAAGGACACCGACGAACTGTTCGAACAGCACGGCGTCCGCATCATCGTCGATCCCAAGAGCCTGCTCTATCTGGGCGGCGTGACGGTCGACTTCAAAGACGAGATCATGGGCCGCGGGTTCGTGTTCCACAACCCCAACGCAACCGCAAGTTGTGGCTGCGGCAGCAGCTTCAGTGTGTAAGCAAGCACGCACGACCGACAGACGTCCGCCCCGCGCGGACGTTTTTCTTGCGCTTCCGGATTCCAGTTGCGTCGTCATTGCGACGCAAGCCACTTTCGATTACACTGCATCCACGCCTGTGAGTTCACGGGCTATCTTGTTGTACCGTCATGAGCCAAGCCCCTACCCCCATGGAGACCGCCCACGGCTACTCACCCCCCAGCGTGACGCAGTTCTCCGTGTTTCTCCACAACAAAGTCGGCAAACTCCACGACCTCGTCGAGGTCTTTGAGAATCGCCACGCCTTGCTCGCGGCCATCAGCGTCAACGAAGCGAGCGATCATGCCGTGGTCCGCATCATCCCCACCAACGCCACCCTCGCCCGGCGCGTGCTCGATGACAGTGGCCTGGCATACACCATGCGCGACGTGCTGGTCGTGGAACTCTCCGGCAACCACACCCTTAGCAGCATGTGCCTGAGCCTGCTGCGTGCCGAACTCTCCATCCACTTCGCCTATCCGCTCATGTCACGGGGGGCCTCGGCTCCCACGATCGCCCTTGCGGTCGACGACCTGACACTGGCGGGCCAGATCCTGCGGCGGAAGGACTTCCGCCTGCTGGGTGAAGCCGATTTGTCCGATCCGGTCTGAATCACGCCAGTCTGAATCACGCGGCAACGCGTGGGGCGATATGTGCAATCAAGGGGGCGAGGAAACGGGCGATGGTGCAAGTGCGCAGCGTGGTGTTGGCGGCAATGCTGGTGGTGCTCACAGCGACTGGCGCGATGATGCCGTCGTGCGGGAAAAAGAAGTCAGCGCCCCCCAGTGACACATCGACGCAGCCCAACCCCGACGACATGGAAGGCGGCAGTGGAGGCACCCCCGCCGGAACTTCGCCGCCCGACGTCACCGCAGCCCCCGAGGAAGTGGTCGTCGGCTCGGGCGAAGAACCCGACCCAATGGACGCGGTCGGTCGCGGCCGGGGCCCCATCGACGACACCACCGACAGCAATGCCAAACTCGTACGCGTCTGGTACGGCACCAACCGTGAGCCGGTGGATCGCGCCGACGTGAGCAAAGGCTTCACCAACGAGCGCAGCGTGCAGGGCGACGCCTTCTTCGGCAGCGTGGTCTGTCGCGTACCCAACAGCCGCCCCAAAGGCACGCTGGGTTCGTCCTGGTACCGCCAACTCGCCAAGTGGCAAGATGACGACATCACGATCTCCGAAATCGAGCAGTTGCAGGAAGACGCCCTCTTCGCCCAGCTCAAGGAATACCTCGAAGAATCACATCGCAGCGAGCGCTGCGTCCTCGTCTACATCCATGGCTACAAGAACTCCTTCGAGCGAGCCGCGTTGCGGGCCGCGCAGTTGGCGGTCGATCTGGACGTCCCCGGACTCACCGCCTTTTGCAGTTGGCCCAGCAAAGACGCCGCAGGCGGCTACACCGCCGATGCCGCCTCGGTCGAAGCCAGTGAAAGACACGTGCGCCGCTTCCTCGAGCGCATGCTCGACGAGTCCGGCGCAGACAAAGTCCACGTCATCGCCCACAGCATGGGCAACCGCGTCATGGCCCGCGTTGCCCAGAAGCTCCTTGAGAAGCCCGATCGCCGCTTCGGCCAGATCATCCTCGCCGCGCCCGACGTCGACGCCGAGGCCTTCGAAGAGCTCGCCCTCGCCTACCCGCGTCTGAGCGAGCGCACCACGCTCTACGTCAGCAAGAAAGACATGGCCCTCGAAGCCAGCAACTGGGTCCACGACTTCCCCCGCGCCGGATACATGCCCCCCGTCACCGTCGTGCCCGACATCGACACGGTCGAAGTCACCAGCATCGAC
Source organism: Phycisphaerae bacterium (assembly GCA_046316615.1). Lineage (GTDB taxonomy): Bacteria > Planctomycetota > Phycisphaerae > Phycisphaerales > UBA1924 > BJHL01. Next base: position 50,364 of record JBKDAN010000012.1, on the reverse strand, counting down.
GTCAGCATGCTGGGCCACGGTTACGCCGCCGAGTGTGAGCAGGTCCTCGCCGACATCTCAGGCTTGCTGCGTCACAGCGTCGCCCCGCGCGAACGCCCCAATCTCCGCATTATGCGCAACGAACTGGGTGAGTCGTTTTGGACGATGGACGTCCCGCACCCGGGCCACTAAGCCCTATTCCGCCCACCGGGCCCTCTATCTCCCGAATCCTCGAAACGCGCCCCTGCGCCGGGCGTACGCGTACCGTCCAACTCGCAATACGTCCGCAGGAGCACCCCATGCCTCGTGCCATCACCTTGAGCCTTAGCCTCTCCGCTCTCCTCGCTTCCGCCGCCTTCGCACAGCCCGCGACCGACGCGCCCGCCGAGAAAGCTCCGCTGGATCTCACCAAGCCCACCATCAAAGACATTCCCGTGATGCGTCCGGGCAAGGACTTCACGATTGAAGCCTATGTGACCGGCGTCGAAGTCCCCTGGTCGATCGTCTGGACCGGCTCCTCGCGCACGCTCTTCACTGAACGCTCCGGTGCTGTCCGCGTCGTCGAAAACGACAAGCTCCGCGAGTCGCCCCTCTACACCGTGCCCGACCTCATCGGCGAAGGCGGCGAGAACGGCCTCATGGGCCTTGCCGTCCACCCCGATTACGCCACCAACCGTTTCGTCTACATCAGCTATGGCACCCGCCGCGACGTGCGCGTTGTGCGCCTCAAAGACACGGGCGACGCGCTCGTGGAGCCGACACCGATTCTCACCGGCATTCCCGCGGGCCGCAACCACGTCGGTTGTCGCCTCGCCTTCGGGCCCGATGGCAAGCTCTACATCACCACGGGCGAAACCTTCGAGAAGGAACTCGCACAAGACATGTCCAGCCTCGGCGGCAAGATCCTCCGCGTGAACGACGACGGCAGCATCCCTGCGGACAACCCCTTCGTCAACAAAGAGAACACCCGCGGCGAGATCTTCAGCTTCGGCCACCGCAATCCGCAAGGCATCGTCTGGACCGAATCAGGCCTCATCCTCGAAACCGAGCACGGCCCCAGTGGCGAAGTGCGTCCCTCCCGAGGCGACGATGAACTCAACATCGTGAAGGCTGGCGCCGACATGGGCTGGCCCAAAGTCTGGGGTAGCAAAACCGCCGAAGGCACGATCGCCCCCACCGTTGTTTTCACACCCGCCATCGCTCCCTCCAGCGCTGCGTACTACAACGCCGAGCGCTTCCCGCAGTGGAAGGGCTCGCTCTTCTTCGGAGCTCTGGGCGGCCTGCGTCGCGACGCTGACCCGGGTGTCTATCGCGTCGCTTTCGAGGGCGAAAAGGTCACCGCCATCGAGCGCTACGCCACGGGCTTCGGCCGTATTCGCTGTGTCGCCGTCGGACCTGATGGCGCGATTTACTTCAGCACCAGCAACAAGGACGGCCGCGCCCAGCCGCGCGAAGGTGACGACAAAATCTACCGCATCATCCCCGCGGGCACCTAAGTTGAGCATCCTGGAATCATGAAAGCCGCAGCCGCGCTCAGTTGCCGCCTGCGGCTTTTTGCTGTTCTTCGCGCAGTTGCGAATACGCATAGAACGTCAACACCGCTGGCAAGAACGTCATCTCGCCCGCACGCCGACTCACCGCTTCCAGCGAGCCATGCCGCCCGCTCGCCACTTCCTGCTGTAGGTCAACGACAACTTTGTCGAGCACCGCGATCATCTGTCCCATGAGCTTGTATTGCTCGGGCGTCTTGGGCATGAACCCGCTGATGCCCGGCGCGTTGGTGGGCAGCACAAAGTACCACTTGCCATCCGGCGCCTTGTTCATCACCATGCCGATGGGCTGCATGACCGGCTTGCCATCCCACAACAGCGCCACGCTGTCATCGGTCAAGTAAGCCGTCGTCAACCGCCCTTCGTTGTCCCGCAGGAATGAATACGGATCAGCAAACAACCGCGTGATAGCATCATCGAACTGCTCACGCTGATCCTGCCGCTCACCAGGCCGCGCGTTGCGACCGCGCCGCCCGCCCGCGCCTTGTCGACGCCCCTGCTGTGCGAGCTGGCCGATCAAGCTCGTGGACTTGCCCTGCTTCGCTGCCTCTTCAGCCTTCTTGGCTAGTTCCGCCGTCTCTTCCGGGAACCGCGTGTTGAGTTCCGTCGCCAGTTGCTCCATGTGGCCCGTCAGGCGGCCCATTGTGTTGAGCAACCGCCGCATGTCCTCGTTCTCGGCGTAGATCAGGTTGGGCAGCTTCTCCGCATCGCCCTGCTCCACCATCTTGCTCGCGCTCGCAATGGTCTCTTCAGGCGTTCCCTGCCCGTAATCCGTGCGCGAGCAGCCACTCAGAGCTACCAGAGCTCCAAGACCCGCCGCCGCGAAGATGCCCAGTCGCGCGATCATCTCACTCCTTGCTTCGCGGCTGACGCAAACCGGTTTCACCCACCGGTTACCACCCTCAACCGTGTGCGCTGAGATACGCAATAAAGCTGGCATCCGCGTCATAACGCGTTTTGGGCGTGTACACGCCGTTGCCCTTGCCCTTTTCGTCCTCGTTCTCCCCATAGAACGTGGCGTGCTTGAACCCAGCCTCCAGCAGCAGTTCGCGAATCTCGCGCACCGTCCACACACGCCAGGTATAACTGAAAGCCTTCTGCAGTGCCGGCCCCTTCTCAAACTCGAAGTGAATGAAGCACTGCGTCTCGCTGGTCACGGGGTTGAACTTGTTCTGGTCCCAGATGTAGCGGAAGCGGCGACCATCCGGAGCCTTGATCCACCGGGGCTCTTGCTGTTCCTTGGTCGTCTCATACCCCCCGTGAATGTCCATGAAGAACACGCCATCAGACTTCAGGCTCTTCTTCACGCTGCGGAAGTACTGCAGCATGGTCTCGCGCTCCTGAAAAATCCAGTAGCTGAAGTTCATGGCAAGCACAGCATCCACACTTCGCGCCTGCGGCCCCGGATCGAGCACGTTCTTGTGCAGCAAAACCAACCGCTCGCGCTGCTCGTTTGTGAAGTCCTTCGCTAGGTTCTTGAGGCCCCACGTCAACGTGGGCTTGTGCAGATCAACGCCAATCGCGACGTTCTCCGCATGCTGCTGCACGAAGTACGCGCTCGTCGCCGCCGCACCGCAGAAGTCCTCGCGCAGCCGCCGCAACGGCCGCCCCGTGAGCTTCTTGAATCGATCCGTCACAAAATCAATCTCGGCCTCCGGGCACTGCACCGACCAGATGTAGAGCCAGAGCTTCTCCGTGTTATCCCGCGTGATCGGACCTGCGGCCCGCGTGCCCTTCCCCGTCTTCGTGCGAGCCTTCGCCGCCCGCTTTGCAACAGGTTTGGACTCCAGCATTTGAGCCACGTGCTTGCTTGTCGTGCGTGCCGCAGAACTGTCGACCACCGTCATGCCGATGCGCCTTTCTTGCCGAGTTTCTCGGGATGCAGACGGGCTTTCCCGCCTCTTGCACAGACCCATGAAATCCAAACCGAACTTTCGCCGATGGAAGGGTGTACCCCTTCCGGGGCGGGTTTATACTCCCGCCCGCATTCGGCAACCATAGCCGACCGATTGTTGATAGGGGAAGGTTTTCCGGCCCGCAGCAGCGAACGCGAGCGGCCCTTTGCGTGGAGAGATGCGATGAAGCTCACGATGGTTGGTACTGGGTACGTTGGTCTGGTCACGGGCGTGTGCTTCAGCAACACGGGCAATCACGTCACGTGCCTCGACGTCGATCCCCGCAAGATCGAAAAGCTCAAGAAGGGCGTCTGCCCCATCTATGAACCCGGCCTCGAAGAAATGATGGAGCGCAACTACAAGGCCGGTCGCCTCCAGTACACCCTGGACAAGCAGGAAGCCTATCGCGACGCCGAGATGATCTTCATCTGCGTCGGCACCCCCAGCGACGAGCGCGGCCACACCGACCTCAAGTACGTCAACGCTGCCGCTGACGACATCGCCGACATGCTCAAGGCCCTTGGCCCCACCCAGAAGCCCAAGGTCATCGTCATGAAGAGCACCGTGCCGGTCGGCACCACGCTGAGTGTGCGTGATCGCATTCGCGCCCGCGTCGGCCCCGCCATCCCCTTCAAGGTCGCTGACAACCCCGAATTCCTCAAGGAAGGCGCGGCTATCGATGACTTCATGAAGCCCGACCGCGTCGTCGTCGGTATCGAAGACGAAACCGTGGGCGAAGCCTTCAAGCAGCTCTACGACCCCTTTGTGCGCAACGGCCACCCCATCTACCTGATGGACGTCCCCAGCGCCGAAATGGTCAAGTACTGCGCCAACAACTTCCTCGCCACCAAGATCAGCTTCATCAACGAAATGGCCAATCTCTGCGAGGCCTACGGAGCCGACATCAACCGCGTCCGCGAAGGCATGTGCAGCGACAAGCGCATCGGCAACGCCTTCCTCTACCCGGGCCTGGGCTACGGCGGCTCCTGCTTCCCCAAGGACACGCTCGCCTGCATCATGATGGGCGACAAGTGCGGCATCGAAGCCAAGCTCAGCAAGAGCGTCCACGACGTCAACCAGAAGCAGCGTGATCGCTTCTTCGACAAGATCGTCGCTCACTTCGGCGGCAAGACCGGCGTGGGCGGCGGCGCAGCCGGCATGCAAGGCAAGAAGATCGCCTTCTGGGGCATTGCCTTCAAGCCCAAGACCGACGACATCCGCGAAGCTCCCGCCCTCACGCTCATGCGTAAGGCCAACGGCTACGGCGCAGCCTGCGCCGCCTTCGACCCCGTCGCCAACGAAAACGCCCGCGCCGAACTGGGCGGCAACTTCAAGATCGTCGACGACATGTACGAAGCCCTCAAGGACGCTGATGCCCTCGTCATCAGCACCGACTGGGACGAGTTCAAGAGCCCTGACTTCGCCAAGATCAAGAGCCTCATGAAGAGCCCGGTGATCTTCGACGGCCGCAACCTCTATCGCCTTGCGGCGATGGACGAAGCCGGCTTCACCTACCACAGCGTGGGTCGTCGTCCGGTTGGCGTCAAGCGGTAAGCCATCTTCCACGGTGAAACGGGCTTTCAGTCCGTTCCCAAAGCGTTCACACTTCCAACCCTGCACCCTGTGCAGGGTTTTCCATTGCGCCATGTTGCTTCCACAAAGAATTTGCTGCGACAAAGAGGTTGTGACAGCAAGAAAAAACCCTGCACATCGTGCAGGGTTGTTGAAAACTTGGGATTGCTCGAAAGGGCCGAAAGCCCGTTCGACCAAGCAGAATGATTAGTTCGCGAAGTGAGCGAACGCGCGGTTGGCTTCCGCCATGCGGTGCGTCTGGTCGCGAGTCATCATCGCCTTGCCTTCCTTGCGGGCGCCGTTGTACAGTTCATCCGCGAGGCGAAGAGCCATTGGACGGCCCTTTTCGCTGCGAGCCGCTTCAAGAATCCAGCGGTACGCCAGCGACTGAGCGCGCTTGGGCTTCACGGTCATAGGCACCTGGTAGTTCGCACCACCGATGCGCTTGCTGCGGACTTCCACAAAGGGCTTCACGTTGTCAACCGCCATGCGGAAGACTTCGATCGCTTCCTTGGGAGCGCCCGGGTCGGTTTCCTTCGCGAGCTTGGCCTGAATCGCGTCGAGCGCGTCATAGACCACGCGCTCAGCGACGGACTTCTTGCCGTCCATCATGACGCAGTTGATGAAACGAGCCAGCTGACGATCGCCGAACTTGCCGTCGGGACGAAGCTGGGCTTCTGCGGAGGTAAAGCTCTTGCCACCCATCTGTAAACTCCTTTGGCTGGAGCGGAAAATCCGCTCAACCGTTCACCGCGAGACACGGGAGATGTCCTCGCGATTACTGCCGCGGGCTCAAGCCCGCTGAAATGTCCTGGGCAGATACCGTCTTGGCCCTAGTGCCCAGTCCCTAGTGCCAAATTTGATTTACTTACTTCGCGGCGGCCTTGCCACGCTTCGCACCGTACTTGCTGCGACCCTGCTTGCGGCCTTCAACGCCCAAGCAGTCGAGGGTGCCGCGGACGATGTGGTAGCGCACACCGGGAAGGTCGCGCACACGGCCGCCACGCACCAGCACAATGCTGTGCTCTTGCAGGTTGTGGCCTTCGCCACCGATGTAAGCAGTGACTTCCTTGCCGTTGCTCAGGCGCACACGAGCGATCTTACGAAGAGCCGAGTTGGGCTTCTTCGGGGTCGTCGTCTTGACGATCAGGCACACGCCGCGCTTCTGCGGAGCGCCGCGGAGGTCCTTGACCTTGTTGATCTTCGCGAGCGGCTTGCGGGGCTTGCGGACGAGTTGGTTGATCGTGGGCATGGCGTGCGTCTATTTGAAGTCTGAAAACAACGATGCGCAAAACTTCCGCCGGCTCGCCGACGGGGGAGGGGATGATAGCGGGCGTTCACCGAAAAGCAAGGAAGCCGCGCTGCCAGCTTTCTGTCCCCACTTCACCACCCCTCGCCGGAGTAAAGTCTGCCATGTCCCACCCGACAACCCAGCAGCCCCTCACGTTTTCCGCCTTCCAAACCCTCATTCGCGACCGTTACTACAAAACCGATGCCGCACGCGGCACCCCAGGCACCTTCATGTGGCTGGTCGAAGAGTTCGGCGAACTTGCCACCGCCCTCCAAGACAACGCACCCGGCAAAAACCCAACCGCAGAGCAGCGTGCTAACTTGGAAGAAGAATTCGCCGACGTCATCGCCTGGCTCACCACGCTCGCCAACATCAACGGCGTTGACCTGGAGAAGGCCCTCAGCAAGTACACCACGCCCGGTAAAGTCGAAGGCGTGAAAAGCTGACCAGACTACACGTGCAGCCCCTCCGCCAACTCCCGCACGAACGCCCGCGCCTCATGCGGCACGTACTTATTCGTCTTCGCCGCGTCCCCCATCCGCCGCACCAGCGCACTGCCCACAATGGCCGCATCCGCGTGCTTCACCACAGCCGCTACGTGTTCCTTCGTCGAGATGCCAAAGCCGCAAGCAATCGGCAGATTCGTCACCTCACGCAGCGCGGCCACGCGTTTGCTCACATCAGGCAGTTCACTCTGCTCACCCGTAATCCCCCCGCGCGCCAGCATGTAAATGAACCCCGTGCTCGCCTTCGCGATTTCCATCGCACGCTCGCGCGGCGTCGTCGGTGCAATCAGCAGGCTCAATGTCAGCCCCGCCGCTCGCGCCGCATCGCGCAGTTCCCCACTCTCCTCAAGCGGCGCATCAGGCACGATCAACCCATCAAACCCCGCATCCTTCGCCGCCTTCGCAAACCCGCTGGGCCCACCCATGCGATACACGATCGACGCGCTCACCATCGCCACCAGTCCCACGCCCAGATTGCCGCGAGCCGCCGCCACCTCAGCAAATATGCTCTTTGGCGTGACGCCGGCCTGCAGCGCCTCATGCATCGCACTCGCGATGACCGGCCCGTCCGCGATCGGATCCGAAAACGGAATCCCCACCTCGATGATCGAAGCCCCGCCCTCTTCACACGCCTTGAGCGTCTCAGCCAGTTGCCCGGGCTTGGGGTATCCCCCGCACACAAACGGCATCACGGCCTTCATGTTCACCGATCGAAGCGACTGAAAGATGTCATCAATGCGACCCATATTGCCCGGACAGTAGCGACGCACACCCCGCCTGCTCTACGCTTGCCCATGCCCATTACGCAGATCCTCGGCATCGGTCGCAACTACGCAGAACACGCCAAAGAACAAGGCGCCGACATCCCCACGCGCCCCATGGTCTTCAGCAAGAACATCGCCAGCCTCTGCGCCTCAGGCGACATCATCCGCATTCCCAAAGTCTGCCAGGAAAAGCCGCAGGTCGACTTTGAGGGCGAGCTCGGTGTGATCATCGGCGGCCTGCCGGGCGGGCACCCCGTGAAAGATGTCTCCCTCGCCGACGCTCTTTCTTGCGTCGAAAGCTACTGCGTCGCTAACGATGTCTCCGCTCGCTGGTGGCAGAAGGAAGGCGGCGGCGGCCAGTTCTACCGCGGCAAAAGCTTCGACACCTTCTGCCCCGTCGGCGCCATCAAGCCCGCCAGCGCCATTCGCGACCCCCAGAAGCTCCGCCTCATCACACGCGTCAACGGCGTGACGATGCAGGACGGCAACACCAGCGACATGATCTTCTCCGTCGCCACCCTCATTCACGAACTCAGCAAAGATCACACCCTGGCGCGCGGCACGCTCATCCTTACCGGCACGCCCAGCGGCGTCGGCTTCGCACGCAATCCCCCCGTCTTCCTCAAGCCGGGTGACATCGTTGAAATCGAAATCGAAGGCCTCGGCACCATCACCAACCGCGTCGAGAACGCCTGATCACCGCCGCTCACGCCGCCTTGCGACCAGGCTTGCCGTCGTGCAGGTCACCCGCGTCCGAGCAGTCCGCCGTCGCCGCGACATTCGCGTCCGTGATGGGAATGTTCGCCGCGGGATGCTCAGCATGTTCGCCTGCATCTACGTGGGCTGCATCGGCATGCTGCTCGCCGTCTACCCGCTGAGTCTCCGCCTGCGCCGCTTCCGCCTGCTGCCCCTCAGCCGCCGGCTTCGCAGTCTCGCGCAGTTCCGCAGGCATGGGCGCACCAAACTCCAGAACGATCGCTTCGCCCAAGCCAGGCGTGCTGTCCATGACACCGACGTTCATGCACACGCGCACCACGCACGCATCATCCGTCGCAACCCGCGTGAACGCCTGACCGCCCGACAGCGTCGCGACGCGATCCGTGATCGCCAGATCAAGCCAGCGCCGCCATGACGCATCCTTCATGCGCGTCACATCGTTCAAAGGCGACAGCTTGCCCTGCAGCGTCTCATCTGTCATGTCACGCACGGGCGTTCGCAGCGTGAACGTCAACTGATTCACATCCGCATCAAATCCAATCCGCAGATGTGACCCGATCCACGTCGGCGCCGCTACCGCCGCAGGTTGCGAGTTCTCCGCCTGCTCATCACCATGGGGCGTCGGCGCCATTCGCCATGCTTCTGCCTGCGATAAACCGGCTCGTGCATCATCCGCACCAAGCCCGACCAATCCAGCAATCGCCAGCCGCAGCTTGTCACGGTCAAACATCACTCGCTGCGGCACGTTGGCATCAACATCAATCCGAAGACCCGTGCCCTCAGGCAGGTGCGGATTCATCGCCTCCACAGTCTCTCGCACCGTCACTGCCACAGGCACAACCACCCGCTGCAGCGACAGATTCCCGCTGTCAATCTGAATGAACTCGCGCAGCGCATGCAGCGTGGAACCCATGGCCCGCGCCTGCGCCGCCAAACCGTTCGCCACCGCCGCTCGCTCCGCGGGCGAAGCCTCAGGCTGCCCAAGCTGCGTTGCATAGTTTGCAACACCATCCAGCGCCGGCGCGAACTGCTCCGCGATCTGCGCGAGTGCATTCGTCCGCGCCTGCGACGCATTCGCCGACTCCTGCGACGCGAAGTTCAGCATGTCCACTTCACTGCGGTGCGCCGCCGAGTCCTTCCGCCATGCATGCATGAAGCCCGCGACACCCGCGATCATCCCCGCCGCACCAAGCAGCCCCAGCGTCACACTCACGCCCGTCCACAGCTGCGTGTGCGCATGCGCCGCCGCCAGCGTGTCACGCGAGCGAGCTTCGTGCGCCGCCTGCGTCTTGCGCAGCTGTTCACTCACCACAGCAAAGGCTTCAACCGCCGCGAGATACGAGTCCCGATTCGTGGGCGTGCGAATCAGCTTCGTCGCGCTCTGCGCGAACACATCCGCCGACTTCGAGAATGCCTCCACGTCCGCCGTCGAAACGCCACACTGCGTGGCACGCGTCGTATACGTGGCGCACTGCCCCGCAAAGCTCTCGACAGCGCCATACGCCGCGCCGCGCACTTCATCGGTGTCGTTGATCGCCACCTGCAACGCACCTTGCAACGCTGTCCGCGCCGCGCGATCCGTCTCAGCAATCAGCCCAGCACCGGGAACGTGCGCAGCGGCGCCGTCACCCAGCGTCCGCGCAGCCCGGTCGCCCGCCGATGACATCACCGCCACCGACGCAACCGTCAGTCCCGCAGATGCAACAAGAACGGCAGCAAAAAGTGCTCGCACGCGAATGGCTCCTTCGCATGCTCTATCGGCCCGCCAATCGCCCCGATGTGGTGAACCCCGCCGGATCACGTACAACACCCGCCAACTGCGCGTCCGAATAATCCAACCCCACGACTATCAGACCGCCCGCGCCCGCCCACAGTCCGGGCACGCCGCCACGCTCGCCTCGAGTCCATCGAGCGCACGTCCGCACCCCGCACAGACCGGCTTTGCCAGCCGCTCATCTTCCTTCCGCGCCGCATCCGCCCCGCGCCGCTCGTTCACAAACACCGTCACGAAAAGTCCCACCAGCACAAACCCGCACAGCGTCAGCAGCGCCGCCGGCATGCCCACGCGCGACATCATCACCCCAAACGGCACCGTCCCCACCGCCGCCAGTTTGAAAGTCAGCCCCCACAGCCCAAACACTTCCGCCGACCGCGCCCGAGGCGTGAGGTACGCGACGAATGCTCGGTTCGCACTGCCCAGCGACCCAAGCCCGAAACCAATCAAACATGCAAACACCCACATGGGCCACTGCGCCACAACTACCGGCGGCGACTGCGCCTGCCCCCGCGCATGCTGCCACGCGTAGTAAGCAAACCCGCTCGTCGCAACCAGCCACACCACCAGCAAACTCACAATCGTCCGCTTGTGCCCAAGCCGATCCTGGAAGTACGCCGGAATCACCGTCCCCACCACACCTGCGATCGTCACCACCGCGATGAAAATCACACTCTTGGTGATGTCAAATCCCAGCCGCTCCACGAGAATGCTCGCAAAGCTGATCACCGTGCTCATCGCCACGCCGTAGAAGAACGAACCCAGCAGCAGCACCGCCAAATCACGAAACTGCGCCGTCGACTTCGCCGACTCAATCAGCCGCGTAAAGCCAATCACAAGCGGATTGCCGGGCGACGGGGCGTTCGTCTTCGCTTCCCGCAGAAACAGCAGCGTGGGAATCGAGAACGCCAGGAACCACACCCCTGCAAAGATGAACAAAGGCCCGAACCGCTGCGGATCCTGCAGCCCGAACACCGTGATCGCCCCCACCGTGATGATCAGCAGCGCGAGCGCTGCCAGATATGCAATGCACCACGAAAAGCCCGACACTCGCGCCATGTCTTCTCGCCGCGCCAGTTGCGGCAGGAAACTTGCGAGAAAATTCTCGCCGATATTGAAGCAGAAGTTGGCCGGAATGTACAGAAGCAGCGCGAGCCACAACGAGTCGGGCCCGAGTACCGCGAAGAGACACGTCAGCGCCGCGCACGCCACCCCCGTGCCCAGCAGCCATTGCTTCTTGCAACTCCGATCATCGGCAATCGCGCCCGCCACCGGACTTGCCAGCACCACCAGCAGCATCGATCCCGCAAACACATACGACCACACCGCGTCCTTGTCAGGCTGCGTATAGACGACTTTGGTGAAGAACAGCGAGAACAGAACCGTGTTGATCAGCAGCGTGAACGACTGGTTCGCGACATCGAAGCTGATCCAGCTCCAGATCTGCCCACGATTCGGAAGATGAGAGATTGGCAGCTTCATGTGTTCGCTTCGTGCATCGGATGCGTGCAGTCCCGCACGTCAGCATATCCGCTCAATCATCCATCAATCCGCCACGCTGCTCCCGCTCCGTCGCTTTGCATGCGAGAAGTACAACCCCAGCAGTTCCGCAGCAGTCAGCGCAGGCAACCCGCTGTCCATCCGCTCCCGACCCAGCGCAAATAGCATCTTCCACTGCGACCACAGCACGCCATAGCTCCACCACAGGCTTCGCGCCGGGTCATACATGTTGGTGCTCTCCGCGCTGCTGCCGTTCATCTCCACGATCGTGAACGCCTCGCCAGCACGCAGCTTCTCATCGCTCTCATAGCGAATATCAAACCGCACCCAGTCAAGCCCGCCCATCGCATCCCGCTCAAACCGCTCGCCCGCGTACTGCTGACACAAGCTATCAATCACGCGCGTCAGTTCCGGCGTGATCAAGTGCGAGCCGTCGATAAACTTCGTCCCCTGGCAGTGGTTGCCCGCCACCCCTAGCGCCACACGCTCGCCCCGCGCGGGCACACGCATCGCCTCATCCGCCAGTCGCGTCAAAAACACGCGGTGCTGCCGCCGAAAGCGCGGATGCCGCTCAATCAACTCTTCAAGCGTGTGCGTGCCATCCCCCTCCAGCACCGGAAACTCCTTCGCCGTGATGCTGAAGATGAACCCTTCACGCAATCCGCGCTTGCGACACCACAACACTCCGCATTCATGCGGCCCCGCCGCAAACTGCTGCACCAGAAATGGCCCCGCCACGGCTTCGCAATACGCCGTCACATCCTCATCGCTGCGAAGCATCTTCACCGCATGCCCGCGTTGTCCCTCATCAGGCTTCGCGATCGCAGGCAGCGCAATACACGCATTACTCATCCGCTCGCGAGCCATCGCGCAGCGTGCCGGCACGTCCTCCATGGCATCAACCACCACCGTGCGCGCTACCCGCTCGCCCGCATCGCCGCCGCCCGCCACCAGATCACGAATGATCTCGCTCTTGTGCTCACCCACAAACCCGCCCGCATTGCTGATCGCCGGATTCACCGCCGTAAACGCGAGCAGCTTGCGATGCTTCGCCGCCAACGACAGCAAACACGGCATAATGGGCAGATACACCAGCCAGGTGGGCCAATACTCAAACAACACCGCTCGCTCAACCGCAATCCGCGTAAACCGCCACCCACGCACCGACAGCACACTCGCAAACCGCGGCGCACTCCACCCGATCTTGAACCATCCCACCAGCAGCACCACGCTCGCCCCCACCGCCGACCAACCATGCACCTGCGCCGCAAACCCATGCTCCATGATCGCCGCGCCGATCAGGCCCGCCACAAGCGCAACAACACTCCACACCACCACGCCGCACACGTACGCACATCGAGCCAGCCACGCACGCCCATCACTCACGGCCCACAAACCAGCTGCCGCTTCTTCACGCCACGAGTGCAGCACACCCGCGTTCCAACCTTGCAAAAGCGCGCCACGCTTGAGCCGCGCGTCCCAAGCTGCTTTCGACGCGCCTCCCCGCCGCACCACCCGCAGCGTCCATAACACCATCCCCGCAAGCAGGCTCAGCCACGCCACAAACAAATCAACGCCAAGCCCCCACACACTCGCCACCAGCGTCGCCGCGAGCAACACGCCCCATGCCGGCCGCCTCAGTGTCACCACCGCAATCACAACAACATGTGCCCACCAAGGCACCGCTCGCATCAAACCGCGAAACGCATCCGTCAGCCACAGCAGACCCGTGCGATCTCGCTGCACCGGCTCTTCCACCACATCACCGCGCAGCTCCCCGCGAAAGAACGCATCCAGTCGCGCCGCCGTCGCTTCCGCCTGCTGAAAAGGCAGAAAGTGCCCCGCATTCATCACCACCATCGCGCTCCCAGGCAGTGCCTCATGCATCGCCCGCGCGCTCTCCACCCGCACCAGAAAATCCCCCGCCCCATGCAGCACCAGTGTCCGCTCAGCCATGCCGTCACTTTGCAGCTTGCCCAGCACGCCAACCAGTTCGCGCTGATCGCTCTGCATGAAGTTCCGCAGCCAACCCGTGCGCTCATCAAACGTACCCAGCGCACCAAAGTGCGGCACCGCCTCAGGCAACATGCCAAGCAGCACGAACCCCACGCGATACTTCGCATGTTCGAGCCAATACGACCCCGATCCTTCAAACCGCTGCTCACCGATGCTGCCCAGCAGCGTCAACGTGCTCACCCGCTCTGACTCATCATGCGCAAGCCACATCGCTGCGCCGCCGCCATTGCTCCACCCCACCACATGCGCACTCGCCACACCAACTTGTTCCAGTAGTTGCCTGACCGCCCCCGCCTGCGCCCGCAGCGAATGATCGGGCGCACGCAGCGAGCTCTTGCCAAATCCAAGCAGGTCCGGCGCAATCACCCGGTACCCGCGCTGCGACAGCAGCTCACCCAGCTTGTTGAAATTCGTGCTGTCTCCGGGTGATCCGTGCAGCAGCACCGCTACTTGTGCATCAGGTCGCGGCGCGGCCCACTCCGCATACGCCAGCGTCAGTTGCCCTTCATCGCCCACACGAACGCTGCGCGCTGGTTCCCCCCGCCGCCCGCTCACCAGCGCATGCGACAGCACCAACGCCATCACGTACACAATCACCAGAATCCATCGCAGTCGGCGCACAGGCGTGAGTATTGGCCTCGCCACGGGCTCGTGCGAGTTGGTCATTCATCAAATCGCTTCGCCGCCCGTCGCTTGGCTGCAAGCAGTCCCGACCCTTCATCCTTCTCCGGCTCGGTCACCACCGGCACCGCACTGGTCGTCCGCGCTTGCGCACCTGCCCCAGCATTGGACGACCCGCCAGCTGCAAGCCCAGTCGCCCCACTGTCCGCCTTCACCGGCGCTGCCACCGCCAAGCGTTGTGCCCGCCTTCTATCTCGCGCCGCCGCCGCCAACGCCGCCGCGTCCTGCTGCGAAAGCGCCAAACTCGGCTCACTCGCCGCAACCGTCTCCTCCACGCGCGACTTCACCCGCGACACACTCGCTGCCGCGCTCGTCGCACGCATCTTCTCCGCCAGCACTTCCTTCGCCGCCGCCGCTGTCTTGAACCGCGCACTCAAGAACCGATCCCACGCCACTCGCCGCATCGCGATATCCACCAGCAGCGCAACCAGCGCAAACGGCATCAGGAACTTCCACAAAGGCGTCACCGCCTCTGCAGGTTTGATGTTCGTGCGATCAAACAGCCGCGCCTCCGCAGGCTTCGCGATCTCCAGCACACGCCCACCGCCCGCCTTGGCAATCTCCGCCAGCGTCCGCTCATCGCTCGCTAGCGTGCGAAACTCCGCTCCCTCCTGGAGCGTCGTCCCGATGATCGCAGGCGACATGCGCCGTCCCTGTTGCTGCGGCTTCACAATCGCAACATAGCTCCCCGTCTGCGACGCCGGACTGACCGACTCAAAGACACCAGGCGAAATCGCCGTCAGCGTCACCTCACGCGTCGAGCCGTCAGGCGCATACACCGTCGCCGGCACTTGCACACCTGCAAGCGGCACACCATTCTCATCCCGCGTTTCCGCGCGAATCGTCAGTTGTCCATCACGCACCACAGCCGTCGCTTGCACATCGCCCCCGCCCGGCGCACGGCTCGCGCTGCGCGCAATCTGCGTCCACAGCCGCTCATAACCAGGCCAACTCAACCAGTTGGTCGCCCACTTGTGCGAGTCACTCGTAAACGCTACGACCTGCCCCAACCCCACATTCCAATGCGCCAGCACCGGCTCACCCGTCGGCGCAACCATCGCCAGCGCAATCGTCGGCTCCGTGCGCGGCCGCGTCAGCGTCAACCCGCCCAGCGCAGGCATATCCGCTCCAATACCCGCCACCATCGGACTGCCGCTAGGCAGCAGCACCGGCACAAAATCTCCCTCACGTACCAGCGGCGTGCGCACCACGCGAATCGCTTTCAGAAAGATCTTCGGCAGCGCATTCGGATTGCTCGCGTAGTAGTACGTGCCATTGCCGATCCCCGCAATGTTGCTCATGCCGCCAAGGTCAGCATCATCGCCCACCGCGATCGTGCTCACCTTCGCACCCATATCAACCAGCTTCTTCGCGAGCACCGGCAGATCTTCCTCGCGCTGCGACTTGCCGTCACTCAGCACGACCACGTGCTTGGTCTTCGCATTCACGCCTTCCAACATCTCAATCGCCCGCTCCATGCCCGCTGCGATGTTGGTGCCCCCGCCCGGCGCAATCTCACGCACCTCGCGCACGGTCTCATCAACCTTCTCATTCCGCGAAAGTGGCACAACAATCTGCGCGTTATTGTCAAACGCCACCACGCCCACCAGGTCGTTGCGATCCAGCGACGCAATCGCCAGCGCCGTCGCGTCGTTCGCAATCTCCTGCTGATTGCGAATGCTCCCCAGCACATTCCGTCGCATGCTCCCCGACTTGTCAATCACAAAGATCGTCGCGACTTCGGGCGAAATCACGCGATCCGGCAAATCAAGCTCAACAGGCAGAATCTCCGCCACAGGCGTTCCGCGCCACCCGCCGCTGCCGAACGAATCCGGCCCACCCACCATCACCAGCCCGCCGCCCATGTCTCGGACAAAGCTCGCAAGCTGTTCCTGAATCACCGGATCGATCGCTTCCGCCGGCACATCTTCCAGAATCACCAGGTCATACGACTGCAGCGCAAGCACCGTCGCAGGCATAGATCCCGGCGAAATGACCGTTGTCTCAATCCCCGCACGCCGCAACACCTCCGCCAGCGTGCTGCCCGCACCGCCCGACTCGCCATCACTCACCCCGTCCACCAGCAGCACACTGCCGCGCCCCGGCGTAATCGTGAACGCCTGCGCCGCGTTGTTCTCCATCACCGTGTCACCCGCCAGCCGTACCGCGTCGGGGTTGTCACTCGTTGGAGCCGCAATCGCATCAGGCTCATACACCGCTTCAAACCGATGCACCCGCCCAGGCCCCAGCTCCACTTCCACCACTTCCACATTCCGCCCCGCTTTGAGCGACACGCGCCGCCCCACACCGCGTACCTCCCCATTCAAATCAAGCGGCGTTCCCTCCCGCAGCAAAAGCAAGTTGCCCTCGCTCGCCGCCGTCGCCCACAGCACCACACGCACATTCACCGTCGCCTGCGCCGCCGCCGCAGGCGGAGCATCCACCGACTCCACCACCACCTCGTTCTCCAGCCGATACGACAGCGGCACCACATCAATCGGCAGCCCGCCGCGCCGCCCACGTCCCATCCGCCCCGCGATCTCCTGCGCCGCCGCAACCGCATCGCCCGCCGTCTGATTGCCGTCACTCATCAGCACGATGCGCCCCGCCGCATCCGGAGGAATCATCGCCGCCGCCATGCGCAGCGCATCCGCAATGTTCGTTCCCTCCACCCGCTGAAAGTTCAGTTCCCGCTCCCACACCGCCGCCCGCGCAGGCGTCGCGATGCTCACGCTGCGCCCGTCAAACGCCACCATCCCCAGCGCATCTTCCGGCCCCAGCGTCCCCGTCGCTTGCCGCAAGTACGTCCTCGCCGCATTGATCGCACTCTGCCCCGCATCCGCAGGCCTGAAAAATCGCTCGACCGACCCCGACGTATCCACCACCGCCACCACCGCCAGCCGATTCGTTTGCCGCATGTTGCTCACACGCGCCAGCAGCGCGGCGATCACCGCAAGCAGCACCAGCCGTGCCGCCACACTCGCCACCCGCCGCGCAGGCGACATCGCGCCAAAGTACAACCACGCGATCACACCCATGGGCAGCGCAAGCAGCAGCAGCCACAGCCACACCGGTTCTTCAAAGTGCAGATTCACTTCCCGCCGCCTCCCGCCGGAGCCGCATCAGGCGCAGGACCTCGCTCAACTTCCTGCTTCACGCCGCTCTTCTCCTGCGCCCGCTGCTGGTACCGCTGAAACACACGCCGCACCAGTTCCGTCCGGTCATTGGGCACCGATCGATTCTCAATCCCCGACTGCGCACCTTCCACGGCGCTGCGCATCGCTTCATCCAGTGTCGCACTCTGCCCCGTCGCGCTGCGAGGCGACGGATCGTTGTTCATGATCTCCGAAATCGTCCGCTGCCGCCCCTCGCGCGTGCTCGCCCGCGCATCCACAGGCACCGTCTGCGTCGGCGCCGTCGCCTCACGCGTCGCTCGCGTCGGCGTCGCGCCGCCACGTCCCGCATTCCCCACATTCCCAAACGGCATCGAGTCCGCAGACTCACCCGCCCCGCCGCCACGCTCACCCGCATCTTGAGGCGAGTTCTCCGCAAGCTCCCGCGCCAGTTGCTCCAACTGTCGCCGCTGCTCAGGCGTCGCCTGCTCCAGGAGCTTCCGCGCACGCTCACGCATCTGTTCACTGTTCTGCGACATCCGCTCCATCTGCTCGCGCGCCGCCCCCATGTTCTTCAGTCGCTCCGCAAGTTGCTTCAGCTCTTCACCGCTTGGCAGCTTGTCAGGCAGTCGCTGCTCGCCGTCCTTCTGTTCCTGCTGGTTCCCTTCGCCACGACCTTGCGTTCCCGCCGCTCGCTCACCCGCCGGCTGTGACTGCTCCGCACCACGCTGCTCACCCCCACCCTGCTTCTGTGCAGCCTGTTCCCCGGCAGTCTTCTCTCCCGCGCCTTGCTGTTCTTGCTTCGCACCGCTCTGTTCACCAGCACCGCCGCGTTCATTCTCGCGTTGTTCCGGCTTTGGCGTTTCACCGCCGTTGCCTGCCTGTGGGCCCTTCTCGCCACCCTTCTCGCCCCGCTTCTCGCCAGCCTGCTCCTGCGCATTCGCATCAGCCCCAGCGCGACGTTGCATCTGCTCGGTCTGCCCTTGCTTTGCACCTTCGCCACCGCGAGACTCCGTCGGCTGCGCCTGCTGACGCGAACCAGCATTGCGCTGATCCTGCCCCTCGCGCTGCTCGCCGCGCGATCCCTGTGAACCCGGCTGTTGTGTGCCCGGCTGCGTCTGAGGCGCACCAGCATCCGGAGGCTTGGGCGTCCCACCCTCGCCCGCCGCGGGCTGCGTCGCCGGCTGCGAAGGCTGCTGCTGCGACCGCGGCCCGTCTCCGCTCTGCGCCTGCCCCGGCGCCTGCTGAGACTGCGTCCCCTCCTGCTTCTGCCCCTCGCCGCTCTTCTGCTGTTCACCCTGCTTCTGACCACTCTCCTGCTTGTTCACAGCCTCCTGCTTCTGCCCAGTCTGCTGCTCGCCACTGCCCTGCGCACCCTGCTTCGGCTCGCCCTGTTTCTGTTCGCCCTGCGTGCGCTCACCAGACTGCTGCTTCGTCAAGTCACCCGACCGCTGCTGTTGCTGACCACCCTGCTTCTGCGGCTCGCCGCTCGGCTGCTCGCCCTGCTTCCCATCCTGCTGCTTCTGACCATCCCGCTGCTCGCCACCCTGCGACTGCTCACCTTGCTTCTGCTCACCCTGCGCGCGCTCACCAGCCTGCTGCTCGCCCGACTTCACCTCATCGCGCTTCGCATCATTCTGCTTCCCCTGTTCACCCGGCGACTGCTCAGGCGATCGCTCAGCCGCTCGCTCTGCCTTCTCACCCTGAGGCTGCTCCGGCTTGCCCTGCAGCGCATCCGCCGCGCGCTGCATCGCCTCACGCAGTTCCCGCGCCTCGCGCGTGCGTTCATCCTCGCGCTTCGCATCAGTCTGCTCGTCGTGTTGCTCGTTCTGTTCGCCAGACTTCTCCGCTGCCGCCGGCTGCTCAGGCTGCGCATCCCGCTGCTCACTCGCGTTCGCCTGTTGCGCCGGCTCCTGCTTCATCTGCCCCGTCGCACCCGCCTGCCCCGCCTCCGAAGCTGACTCCGCCTCCGCCCCGCTCGTCATCTCCGCCGCTGATTGCTCCTGCTCCCACTGCTGCATCGCTTCCGCAAGCTCGCGCATCTGTTCCGCCGCACGCATGCGCTCTTCCGCAGTCATCGTCTGCATGCGCTCGCGCAGTTCGTCCACCGCCGCCGCCGCCGCTTGCGGGTCATTCGCCGCCAAAGCCTGCGACAACGAACTCGCGTCCTCGCCTTCACTCTGCGTCTGCGTCTTCGCGGCTTGCGCCAATCGCTCCAGCGCCTGCGCCGCCCCTTGCCTGCTCTGCGCTTCACGATCCAGCGTGCTCGCCGCCTCTTCCAGCGCCCGCGCTGCCGACGTCGCCGCATTCCCCGTCGCCGTCTCAGGCCGCGCCAGTTCCTCTTCCAGCTCCCGCAGCGCAGTCACTTCACGCTCCGACGCAGGTGCCGCCTGCTCCAAAGCCTCTCGCGCCTCACGCAGCGCATCTTGCGCCGCCGTCACCTGCGCTGCCGTCTCTATCCGAGGCGTCACACGCTCCACCACGCTGCGCGCGGGCACAAGCCACCACACCAGTCCCGCCGCCGCCGCGAGCGCAACACCCGCCGCCGCATGCCACGTGGGCGACACGCGCACCACGCGCTGTCCCGCCACACGCCGGCTCGCCGCTTCCGCATCCGTCAGCGCGAGCTGCTCAAACGGCCCGCGCGTCCCGCTCTGTTCAATCATCACCGCCGTCGCAAGCCGATCATGCAGCCCCAGCGCGGCGTCCACTTCACGCGCTCCCCGAATCATCTTCACAGGCCGCATCAATCCCGCCGCCGCACCCGCCGCCAGCCCCAGCGCAGCAGGCAGCAGCACCACACCCAGCGGATGCACCGCGTCCCCCAACCGGCCCATCACCGCATCAGCCATCACCGGAAAAATCTTCGCCGCCCCAGCCAAGCCCACCGCTGCCGCAGCCCCCCAGGCAAGCCCAACGCCCGCCCGGTACACCACGCGCATCGCCCACAGCCGCCCAGCCGCCGAGCGTGACACGCGAACAGTCGTCGGAATCCCGTTGCTCATAACTATCACTTCTTTCGCCCCGCACGATCCATCAGGCGCGGCATCCGAGGAAGAACACTTTACGAACGTTCCAGAACGGACGATGCACAGGTTGTACGCTCGCCACGCCCCAGGGTTTTCGTCACAACCGCGTCACAACCGCCCCGCCTCTCCCCCATGCACGACATCCGCGACATTCTCGCCCACCTCCACGCTGGCAACACCCTTAGCGAAGCGATCGCCCACGACTTCTTCACCGCCATGCTCGCAGGCCGCCTCGAGCCCGCGCACATGGCCGCCGCCCTCGCCCTCCTCGCTACCCGCACACCCACCGACGACGAACTTACCGCCGGCGCTCGCGTTATGCGAGACTCCGTCACCCCAGTCCCCATCCCCGCAGGCCTCTCAGGCAACATCATCGACACCTGCGGCACCGGCGGCACCCCCAAAACCTTCAACGTCGGCACCCTCGCCGCCATCGTCGCCGCCGCGGCCGCGCCGGGCCAGCTCCGCGTCGCCAAGCACGGCAACCGCAGCCGCACAGGCCGAGGCAGTGCCGAAGTGCTCCAAGGTCTCGGCGTCAACGTCAACGCCTCGCCGCAGGTGCAAGCCCGCTGCCTCATCGACACAGGCGTCTGCTTCTGCTTCGCCATCCACCACCACCCCGCCATGAAGCACGTCGCCCCCGTGCGCCAGGCGCTGGGCTTCCCCACCATCTTCAACGCGCTAGGCCCGCTCACCAACCCCGCCCGCGCCCAGCATCAGGTCATGGGTGTCTACAAGCGCGATCTCGTCATGCCCGTCGCCCGCACACTGGCTCGCCTTGGCTGCCAGCGCGCCTGGGTCCTCCACAGTCACGACGGCCTCGACGAACTCACCGTCACCGCACCCGTCCACATCGCCGAAGTCACCGGCCCCGCCGTGCGCGAATGGACCTTCACCGCGACCGACTACAACATCCCTCGCGCCACCATGGCCGATCTGCAAGCCGATTCGCTCGACGATGCCGTCGGCGTCGCACACGCTCTGCTTGAGGGCCAGCCCGGCCCCAAGCGCGACATGCTGCTGCTCGCCAGCGCCGCCGCGCTCATCGTGGGTGGTGTCGTAACCGACATGCCCCACGCCCTCGCCCTCGCCGCACAAGCGATCGACTCGGGCGCCGCGCAGCGCACGCTCACGCGCCTTGCCGAAATCAGCCATACTTCCTAATCGCACAGCATGCAACGGTCCCACCGACTTTGCCGAAATACAATGCTGTGATGATTCCTCTGCCCGCCACGCACGTTGCTTCCTCGCGCCGCACTCTCTTCTGGCTCGCGAGAATGCTCGTCCTCGTCGCGTGCGTCCTCTCTCTCAGCATCCCTGCGTTCGTGCCGCTCCCCGCGCACGCCGACGCGCAATCCCCCAGCGCACCTCCCAGCACCGCCGCCACCGCGCCCGCCTCCCCGCTCACCAATCCCGCCGCCATGGCCGTCCCCGCTCACCGCAAAGCGGCCAACGTCGCCATCATCACGCTCAAAGGCGAAATCGACGGCGGCGGCCGCTTCGGCAGCAGCGTCATGGCCACCAGCGTCCAGCGCCGCATCGCAACCGCCACCCGCGCCGGCGCCGATGCCATCATCTTCGAGATCGATTCACCAGGCGGCGAGCTCAACGCCACGCTCAAAATCGCGCAGCTCATCAAAGACTCGCCCGTACCCAACACCATCGCATGGGTTCGTCCCCGCGCCATGTCGGGCGGAGCAATCGTCGCCCTCGCCGCGCGCGAGCTCATCACCTCCGACCCCGCAACCTTCGGCGACGCCATGCCCATCCAAGGCGGCCCAGGCGGCGTCTCCGCCGTCCCGCGCGAGTTGCTCCCCAAAATCCTGCCGCCCCTCATTACTGAGATCAAAGACTCCGCCCGCCGCCACAACGACTTCGCAGGTGGCTACATCCGCGACGAGTATCTCCTCCAAGCCATCGTCGCCACCGACCTCGAACTCTGGTGGGTCAAGAACACGCAGACCGGCCAAACCATCGCCATTGACCGCTCCGAGTTTGCCATGCTCTTCCCCGGCGCCGACACAGGCGGCCCCACGCGTCTCGCCGCCGTCCCAGCAGCCGCCGCTGATCGCACGCTGCCCATCGCGCCAAACAACACCAGCGCTACCGCGCCCGCCCCCGGAGAAGTCCCCGCAGGCAGCCAGCAGCTCGCCGCCATCGCGCCCGATGTCGCAGCCAGCGCAACCCTCCCGCCCACCCAGCGCCCGCAACTCTCCGAAGCCGATCGCGGCAAGTGGACCCTCGTCGACAAGATCACCGACGGCACAGGCCCCGCCACCTTCAGCGCACTCGACCTCGCTCACTACAACATCGCCGCCAACGCCTTCCGAGGCGTCGATGGCAAAGTCGTCGTGCAACCCATCAAGACCGACGACGATCTCAAAGCCTTCATGGGCGCGCAGAACCTCCGCCGCCTCGACTCCTCATGGAGCGAAGGTCTCGTGCTCATGCTCACGCACCCCATCGCGCGTGGCGTGCTCATCGCCGTCTTCCTCATCGCGCTCTTCGCCGAGATGAGCCACCCCGGCGCAGTGCTGCCGGGTGTCATCTCGCTGCTCGCACTCGTGGCACTGCTCGCCCCGCCCCTCATCATCGGCATGGCAAGCTGGTGGGAAGTCCTCGCCATCATCATCGGCATCATCCTGCTTGCCGTGGAGATCTTCATCATTCCCGGCTTCGGCATCCCTGGCGTGCTCGGCCTCGCCCTGCTCTTCCTCGGCTTGCTGGGCACCTTCATCCCCGCTGGTGCAGGCCTCTTCCCCACCTCAGGCAAAGGCAGCAGCGAACTGGTCTGGGGCATGGGCATCATCCTCAGCGCGTTCATCACCACAGGCTTCGCGCTGTACTTCCTCGCCAAACACTTTGGCAGCCTGCCCATCATGAACAAACTGGTGCTCAACTCCAACACCGATGTCGACGTCGCAACCTTCGCCACCACCACCGAGCTCGACGCGCCTGCCACGGTCGGCGAACAAGGCATCACCATCACCCCCATGCACCCCGCCGGCCGCGTCGAACTCGAATCCGCCAACGGAGCCCCCGGCCGCGTCATCGACGCCGTCAGCGAATTCGGCTTCCTTGAGCCCGGTGCCAAAGTGAAAGTCGTCAACGTCGACGGCATCCGCGTCAGCGTCGAACGCATCGCGTAACCGCTCCACGCCACCAAGCTCTCTCGTGTCATCAGGCCTTCTCGTGCCATCAGGCTTGGCTCTGCAAGCCTGATGCAGCCAGAGACGTGCAGCCAACCTCATAGCAGGCAGCCCCACGTCGCAAACACACTGCCCTCATTTTGTCCCATCGCGTTCCGGCCGTGCAGACGCCCGTGCGGATCATCCAACGCCGCCAGCAAGCACGCGATGCTGGCGACTGCACCACGCTCACTCACTCCAACAAACCCATCACACACGCCCCGCCTCCCCGCCGCGGAGCGGCGAGCGTCTGTCGCCAGACGCGTCAGCGTCTGGATCACCACCCCAACACCCCACGCCCCGGCAGGGGCAAGCGAATGTCACTCACCACCATCAAACATCCCCACTCCGCCTCATGCCTTGATGCCAAATGCCTTGATGCCTACCCGATTCTCACCACCGGTCTCGCTGCAACGCTGCCTTTCCACGAATGCCGAATCACGAATGCCGAATGCCGCGCGTTACCAGTCACTCACACCACAACCGCGCTCAATCGACGTAGCCAACTCCCCCAACACAACACTCCGCGCGCGCACACTTCTCGAAATCTACACGCGCGGACCATGCTTGTGCGCGCAATGTGTGTCCTCGGCCCCGATTCTTCTTGCATCACACCAGACATTCTGCGAAAATGCGCATCTGGTGGCCCGTCACGAGTCACCAAGTTCCTCTGTTCGCTTTAAGCGGCGGCAGTCAGTTAGCGGAGTCGACGGCGACAACGCGGCAGGCACGCCCGATGATCGAGCGACCACGGACTTGGTCCCAACCGAACCATCCACCAGCGGTCTTGGACAACTTTGGAGGTGGGCCGCCCGTCCCGGGCGGCCGAAATCCCAAAGCCCTCGTGGACCAAGCCACGTTGTAGAGCGCAAGCTCGACAAGCCCAAGCCCGCCAATTCCGGTGCGCCAGCCGCTTACCCACTCTGCTCTTCGGAGGAGAGCGGGCCGATCATCCCACGCACGCGGAAACTGAAAGCTGGTCCAATCTGACAAATGCCCCGAAGCCGCAACAGCGGCCACGGTCTTGCTTTGCCTTTCCTGCCTTCCCCCTCGCTCGCTTGCTCGCTTCTGCCTTTCCCCAATGCCTAATGCCTAATGCCCAGTGCCCAACCCCTCACCCCAAAAACAGGAACGGCCGGACAAGACTGGCTTGTGTTCCGGCCGCCCCCTCTCGTGGTTGGGGAATTTGTCCGCCGCGGAGAACCCGTCGGGGCCACCATGGGTGGTATATGAGATAAGTACGCACGATAACTCGCGCGGCTCCGTGAAATCGCAAAATTTTTCTTGTGACCCGCGTTCAGTCAAAGTACACGCGGTACTCGCTCTGCCACAACGGGTAAGCAACCGTACTGCGGAATGCCACCAAAGCCGTCGGATCAACATCTCCAACCGCCTGCGCCGCAAGGGTTTCCAGCACATCCGCGTACGTATCCGCCAGCGGCGACCGCTTCAACCGCGACGCAGCGACCTTATCCGGAAACCGCTCATACCAGCAGTCCTGATAGCTCCCCCCCGGCCCATCACCCGGAGGAGCCGACAAAGAAAAACACGCCGCCCGCGGCTTGCGACCATCCAGCAAGTCGCGGTGAATGTACATGTCATGCACCAGCACCCGCGTGGGCTGCATGATGCGGACGCTGGGCACCAGCCGCGCCATACTCGACCCCCGCGGATCAAGCGGCGCATCGGACGAGAATCGCATCGCGATATCCACCCCGCGTTTGGTCATGGGCACATGCTCGGTGTCCACCACCAGCAACGTGCGATCCTGCTCCCCCGCGATGCGTTCGGCACGCAAGCCGGCCGTGCTCAGTTCATCGATCACTTCCCACTCCGCCCCGCCCGGCGTGCCCGCCGGCGCCTTGCGAATGGGCGGAGCCGGATGTTCCCAGTATCCCGCGTAGATAAACGGCACCACCGGCCGCGCACCTGGTTCACGCCGAATGCCGCGGAACGCGAGCGCAACTTGCACGCGCATCCGCCCGGCCTTCTCACTTGGAAGATACACCCCCACCGCCAGTTTCGCATCCAGATGTTCACCCGTGACATTCGCCGCGGCGGTAAACAACGCACGTCGCTCGGTGCGCTGGCGATCTTCACGCACCGCGCTCCCGGCGTCATTGGCGCGCGCTTTCGCGATCGCGTCGATCAGTCCGCGCTGCGATACACCTTGCTCTTCGAGCGTGCTGGCGAACTTCGCCGTTGCGCTCAGCGCTCCATCCGCCGCCGCGATCACTGCGGGATCATCCGGCAACGTGCGAGCGCACGCTTCCGCGACCGATCGCAGCGCTTCGGGCCCGGGAAACCGCGCGAATGCGTGCAAGCCGTCTTTGCTTGATGTTGCGCCTTCGACCACTCGCTGGCACGTGCCTTTGGGCAGGTTCAGAAACCGCGCGAGCGCCGAGATGCCCTGCGCGTTGGCGGGAAGGGCTTCGAGCAACTGTCGCCAGGAAGCGATCAGTCGATCACCGTCACGTTGGAGTTGGTCCAGTTGTTTGCGCTGCATGCTGACGCGAACCGAAATCACGGACCGTCCCCTTACTCACGCAGGGTACACCCCGAGTATGGCATTCGTCGCGGCAGACGGGAGAAACGCGCGCACAAGGACCGCGCAATGTGCGGGCTGGTCACATAAATGCCCGCCACGCCGTCGCTTCGTCAATCGCCTGCGCGGGTGCGATGGGATTCTGGGTCGCTGGTCCGCCCGGCGCATCGCTGGTTCGCCGGCGGGCGACTGCGGCGATCACGCTGTCGCGGGGATGCGGACGCACGATCGGCGCGTCGCTGCCGAAGACAAGTGACTTGCCAGGCACCAGCCCGGCCTGCAACCAATCGCGAATCGGCAAGACGCGCGACAGTCGATCAGGCAGTTCTCGCTCCAGGACTTCGATGTCGTAGAGCAAGTGGCATGGCTGCACACTTGCGATAACGCCCAGTTCTGCGAAGCGCGGCACATCCATCGGATGTGTCAGTTCGCAGTGTTCAACACGCACCGCACTGCGGGGCGACGTGATGTCCCCCTTCGTTCGCGGCAGTCTGGCGGCCGCATCGAGTACGGCGCGGACAGCCGCGTCACCAATAGCGTGCGCCGCGAAACCCACGCGGTGCTCGTTGCAGATGCGCATCGCCGTTTCAATTTCGTCAACTGACATCAGCGGCGTGCCGCACGGGTGGTTGGGCAATGGACGTCGAAACGGATCGAGCATCCACGCGGTGCGACTGTTGAGTGTGCCATCGACAAACACTTTGCCGCCTGCTAGTTCCACTGCGCCCTCTCGCTGCCACGAACTCGCCAATGCGTGCTGCCTGGGCAAGTCCGTCACGAGCGGATACAGATACACGCGCCGCACACCCAGCGACTGCAAGGTGCCGTCATCGTGCAACTGCGCGAGCACGCCCCCAAGCCAGTCGGGCGTGAGAAGATCGTGCACTTCCACAAAGCCGTGCGACGCGAAGTCTCGCAGCGCGGCGATAGTGATCTCGCGTTGCTCGCTGGGCGTGGGCTGGGGCATCGCTTCACGCACGATGCGGCATGCAGCTTCCAGCAGCATACCGGTTGGTTCTCCCGCGGCATCACGCACGATCACGCCGCCTGCGGGATCGGGCGCATTGTCAGCAATACCGCTCGCGCGGAACGCGAGCGCGCTGGCGAGCAGCGCGTGATAGTCAAAGCACATGAGCGCGGCGGGACGATTGCCGCACGCGCGATCAAGCTGTTCGCGTGTGGGCCATGCACGATCAGTCCACGCTTCGACTCGCACGCCGTTGGCAATGAGCCAGCGCGTGCCTGCCGGATCCACGCTATCAAGCCGCGCGGCTTCGGCACGCACGCGATCAAGGCACTCGGCGATGCTGGTGCAGTCGGCGAGAGGGAGCGTGGTGAGTTCGCGTCCGTGCGCGGGGATGTGCGCGTGAGCCTCGCGCAAGCCGGTGGGGTGCGTCATGCACGATTATTCACGTGACGACGCACGCTCAACGCAAACCGCGCTGCGACTTGGTCACGACCTTGCCGCCTGCGAAGATCACGGCGACCTCTTTACCTTTGCTCTTCCAGATGTACGTGCTCTGGCTGTTGCTGCTGCTGCCACTGGCGATGCCGCCAGCGGAGATGCTGACGCCGCTGGTTTCATCGCGCTCGCCCGGCCCGCCCAGGAACTGCTCGACTTCATGCTGCTGCTGGCCGGTCTGAATCTTGTCGTAGTTCGCCAGCGTCAACTGGTCTTCACAGCCTGCGATGAAGAGTGCGGCAGCGAAGACGGCGGAAGCGAAAAGAGCGCGCGTGGTGCGGTTTTGCATGACTACAGCATACCCGATTTTGAGCCGGGTGCGGCACGCACAAACGAAGCATCTTGCTGATTTCGGCCCGATCAATGCTTGGGCATGTCGCTGGGTGCGGGGTGAATCAACGGGTCCGGCGCCGGCGCGTCGGCGGGCGCTTCCGCCGGCTTGGGAGCAGGTTGCTCAACGGGTGTCGGCTCGGGCACGACTTCGGGCTCGGCGGGTTGGACGGGCGGCAACGCGCTCTTGCCCATGTTCCACTTGAACGCCCAGATGCGTGTGGGCTGCTGGGGCTGCAGGTCGTTGTCGCTGGTGATGAACAGCAGACGCTCACCATTTTCTTCGGGCCCAAGCACGATGCCTTCGAGCTTTTCGGGCATCTGGTCGTTGATCAGGCCCCACTTCTTATCCATGAAGTCGAGCATGGCGAGCTTGGTCAGCGGCACCACGCCCTCGGGCACTTCACGACGCGGCAGCGATTCGATCGCACTGATGTCACTGGGCTGCTGGTTCTTGTTGAGGGGCGAATCCGCAGCGACACTGACGCGGAACAACCCGCGGCGATTGGCTTCGAGCCCACCCTTGCCGTCGCGCTCGAGCACGAGCAGATCTGTCTCGCTGAAGCAGATGATCTCGTTCACGCCGTCGCGAGCGTCGTCGAGCTGGTAGAGATACTCCTTGAATGTGGGCTTCTCGGCGGATGCGGGATCGGTCTCCCATGATTCGGGAAGGGAGATCTCCAGCAGCCGCATGTTCACGCCGTTGCGACGATTGCGTTCGCCCACGGCGTTGTCCTGCAACAGCGGACTCTGCGTCATGGTGTAGATCTTGCGGCCGCTTGGCGAAATCGCGAGGCTCTCGAAGCCGCGATTGGCCTGGCGACCGCTCGTGTTGTTGGGTGGCATCTCTTCGATGTAGGTGCCGGCGGGCTTGGCGATGGCGTATCGCGCAGGCAGTTCGAGGCGACGCAAGTGCTTGCCTTCGCTGCTGAACTGATCGATCCACGGGCCGTATTCATCGCTGATCCACCACGTGCCTTTGCCTGCTGGACCGCCTTCTGCGACGCGGATGGACTCGGGGTCAAGCCGCTGCGGAATCTTGTTCTCCGAACCATCGGGAGCGGGCACAGCGGGCTCGGGCTTACTCAGCGAACCCACGAGCGGCGTGCCGTCCTTGGCGGTCAACATGACGGTCTTGATGAGCTTGAACTTCAACTTGTCTTGCGCACGGTCGTTCGCGGCGACACGGAAGATCTGCACGCGGCAGTGAAAGTCGCTTGCGCCATCGAAGGGGCCGCGATCGCTCACGCTGATGTAGGTCTTGGTGATCGGGTCGTAGTCCATGCCTGAACCGAAAGCGCCCAGCAGGTTCTTGGGAACACCCGACACATCAGTACCGGTCAGACCGGAGAGATCTGTCGCGTCACCACCGATGGTCTCAATGTCATACAGCGTGAACTGCGCGAGAGCGGGTGAGACGCAGAGCGAAGCGAGCAGGCTGGCGAAAGCGAGCATGCGGGTGCGTGTGGTCATCATGCGAGAAGCGTATGTGCGTTCTCGTGTCGCGTGGCTCGCTGCCAGTTTGCGCACTCGTTTGTTGTGACGACTGTTCAGCGTGCGCGCATCTGTGATGCAGTACAGCGATCGACATTCAACAACAGGAACGCGACAGACGCTGGCCTTGCGCGCAGCCACAACAACGATCGCCGCATGTCGCGTTTGCACGCGCGTGCGATCACTCGGCCTGACGCATGGTCACATCACGTTGCAAGGTGTGGCCGTTCTCGTCGATGTATTCCACACGGACTTGCACGCGTCGGCCAAGAAAGGCGCCGGCTTTGTCGAGCGAAAGCAGAAACTGCTGCATGCCCGCAACGGGCTGTTCGTTCACCGCGGTGATCGTTTCGCCCGGCTTGAAGGCATTCTCGACACCGCCTCCGAGGGCGAAGACGCGATCGACGATGACCTTGCCATCCAGTTCGTTCACGCGGAAGCCATACTGCTCCAACAGCAGACGCTCGAAGTTCTGGGCGCGGGCCTCGTCGGAGATCGCCCCCAGTGTCACTTCAAACTCCAGCGGCAGACCATCGCGATACACGCGAATCGGCACCTTTGTGCCGGGCGACTTGCTGCTGATGATCGCTCGCATCACATCACTGCTGCTGGTTTCTTCGCCATCCACCGCGATGATGATGTCGCCGGCACGCAAGCCTGCGTTGGCGGCAGGACCGTCCGGCGTGACACGACCGATGGTGACGCCCAGGCCCACGTGTTTGCCATTTGCGTCGTAGACGGGTTCTTCACCATCATTGAAACTGATGCCCATGAAGCCGGTGCGCAGTTCGCCGCCTGCGATCATCTGCGTGACGCGCGACTCGATGGTGGCGAGCGGGATGGCGAAGCTGATGCCGGCGCTCTGGCCTTGGCTGCCACCTTCACTGTCGCTGGCGGTGGCGATGGCGACGTTCATGCCGACGACTTTGCCGTGCACGTTGACGAGCGGGCCGCCGGAGTTTCCGGGGTTCACGGCGGCGTCGGTCTGGATGTAGTTGCTGATGTTCTGCGAGAAACCAAAGCCGCTGCGTGCGCTGCGGCCCAGGCCTGACACGATGCCTTCGCTCATGCTGAACTTGAAGCCGAAGGGTGAGCCGAAGGCGTAGACACGCTCGCCCTGATGCAGACGTTCGCCCGTGGCGCGTTCCGCGGCGATGACGTGATCGCCCGGCTCCACTTTGATGACGGCGATGTCGGTCAGCACGTCGGCGCTGATGACGTCTCCGCGCTCGACGCGACCATCTTGAAACTGCACGGCGACACGTGTGGCGGAGCCAACAACGTGCGCGTTGGTGACGATGTGACCGGAATCATCGAAGACCCAGCCTGAGCCGGTGGAGCCCCAGCGGCCGCGACCGCGCGTGGTGACTTGCAGGTGCACAACGCTTGGCTCGACGGCATCTGCAACGGAGCGCGTGGCGGCGTTGATGCGTTCGAGAATGTCGTCGGCCTGGATCGAAGCGCGCGCAATGGCGACCTGCTGCTGCATGCGAGCGGCACTCACGGCATGCATGACGGCGGGGACTGCGAGGAGTAACGTGCCGGAAGCAGCGAGCACGACGAGAGCGGGTCCGTAGGAGGTGATGCGGCGCATAGGGCTCTCAGATCAAGCGGGTGAAAGGCAAGCTAAAGAAAGGGCAGGCTCCATCGTTTAACGTCGGAGTCTTGGATGTATTCGCCGGATTTTGGTCGCAGGTTCAGTGTTATCGCTTGATGGAGCGGTTCGCGACGGCCTGAACCCACTCTTTACCTGCATTTTCGATGGCAGAACCGAGGTTGGCGAGGGGTTTGGCAAAGATTGGCGGATTGTCGGTCAGGCCCAGGAGATCGTGCAATACCAGGACTTGTCCGTGGCAGGCGTCGCCTGCACCGATGCCTACGACGGGCAGCGAGGTCTGGGCGAGCACGGCGGCAGCGACAGCATCGGGCACTGCTTCGAGCAGCAGCATGGAGCAGCCAGCCTGCTGCATCGCGAGCGCGTCGCGGAGGATCTGCTGGGCTTGTTCATCGGTACGGCCTGCGCCGGTGTAGCCACTGGTGAGTGCGGCACGCTGCGGGCGGCTGCCGATGTGGCCGCAGACGGGTACGCCTGCGCGCACGATCTTGGCGACGAGGGGCGCGAAGGTCTCGTCCACTTCGAGCTTGACGATGTCGGCGTGACCTTCGACGAGGAAACGGCCGGCGTTGCGGATCGCTTCGGCTTCGTCGGCGTGATAGCTCATGAAGGGCATGTCGGCCATGACAACGCAGTCGGGCGCGCCACGCTTAACGGCGGCGGTGAGCGCGACGGCGATGTCGAGCGGCATATCGACAGTGCGGCTGTGGCCCAGGACGACTTCTGCGGCGGTATCTCCCACGAGCAGCACGTGCACGCCCGCTCGGGCGAGCCAGCGCGCGGTGGTTGCGTCGTAACACGTCAGACACGCGAAAGGCGGTGCGCCCTTGGCGACGCCTGCGCGGAGGGATTTGAGCGTGGTTGCAGCCATGTGAGAGCGTATGGGGCTGTGATGGAAAGCCGGGCGCACGCTTGGTGTGATGGGCACAAGTTTGCGCGTGCTGGAGCACATGCGTTGGCCTTCAGCTCATACGGGCAAGTGTGGCGGTTGTGCTCTTGCCGGCGACGAGATCAACCAGTTCGACGCGGCCGCCGTAGCTTTCGACGATGTCGGCGCCGACGACTTTGTCTTTGGTGTAGTCCGCGCCTTTGACCAGGGTGTCGGGCTGGACGGCCTTGATGAGTTCGAGCGGCGTGTCTTGCGTGAAGACGGCGACTGCGCCGACGGACTCGAGCGCGCCGAGGACGCGGGCGCGGTCTTGCTCGTTATTGATGGGGCGTGTGGGGCCTTTGAGGCGTTTGACGCTGTCGTCGCTGTTGAGGCCCACGACCAGGAAGTCGCCGAAAGCGGCGGCCTTTTCGAGCAGTGTGACGTGGCCGCTATGAAGGACATCGAAGCAGCCGTTGGTGAAGACGACGCGCTTTTTGCGGCGCTTCAGGTCGGCGATTTCAGCGCAGAGTTCGTCGAGCGTGCGGAGTTTGCCCGGTTTGGTTTTGCTCGCGATACGGAGCAGGCTGTCGCGGACGTTCTCGAAGGGGATGGGCTGCACGCCGAAGACTTCGACTTCGAGACCGGCGGCGGCGTTGGCGAAGCGGACGCTGTCATCCCATGCGCAGCCGTTGGCGCGGGCGGCGGCGAGGCCAGCGAGGAACATGTCGCCTGCGCCGCTCACGTCGTAGACCTCACGAGCTTGGGTGGGGATGCTGATGGGGCTGGCTTCGCGCGAGCCTTCGCGGCCGAGGAGTAGTGCGCCGTGGCGGTCGAGCGTGAGGACGACGCACTCGAGGTCGAGCAGGTCGAGGAGTTTCTTTGCGAGAGCGGCGTTGTGCGCTGGGTCATTGTCTTTGCTGGTAGGCACGCCTGCCGCGAGTTCGGCTTCGGTGCGATTGGGCGTGATGGTTGTGGAGCCCTTGTAACGCAGGGGGTCCACGCCGCGTGCGGGATCGACGAAGACGGGTTTGTTGGCGGCGCGGCTGGCAGCGATGATGCGCTGGCAGAGCTGCGGGGTGCAGACGCCTTTGGCGTAGTCTTCGATGATGACGACATCGGCGGTGGCGAGCTGCCTTTCGAACGCGGCGAAGAGTTTGGCCTGTGTCGCGTCGCATATGGGTTCGCGCGACTCCTCGTCGACACGGAACATCTTCTGGGGGTGGCGCGACTGGGCGAGGCCGATGAGATTTTGCTTGAGCGTTGTGGGGCGGGCGGCGTCTTCGATCAGGCCGCTGGCGTCGATGTTGGCTTTGGTGAGCGCGTCGCGCATGTGGCGTGCGGTTGCGTCGGCACCGACGACGCCGAACGCGATGACGCGGCCATGGAGGGCGGCGAGATCCATGCAGACGTTGGCTGCGCCGCCTGGCATGACTTCGCGGCGGCGGACGAGGAGGACGGGGACGGGCGCGTCGGGGCTGAGGCGTTCGGCGTCGCCATAGACCATTTCGTCGAGGATGAAGTCTCCCACCACCAGCGCGGTGAAAGGTTTCCAGGCGTTCATGCGGGAGAAGAGGTCGGACATCGCGGTAGCGTAGTAGCGTCGGCGCGGATCTCTGCGCGTACGCTGTGCCCGTGACGCAGGCATCGTCATCTCCGGCTACGTGGACCACGCGCAAACTGCTGGCATGGATGCAGCAGGCATTTTTCCAGAA
Organism: Phycisphaerae bacterium; assembly: GCA_046316615.1. Lineage (GTDB taxonomy): Bacteria > Planctomycetota > Phycisphaerae > Phycisphaerales > UBA1924 > BJHL01. The sequence goes on along the minus strand of JBKDAN010000012.1, from coordinate 16,760 downwards.
GGATCTGGATTCGCCGCGGCTTTTGGCGGAATTGCTGATGTCGCACGTGCTGGGATGTGATCGGCTGAAGCTGTATCTGGATCCGGACAGGCCGACGAGTCCGCTGGAGAAGCAGACGCTGCGCGACCTCGTGGCGCGGGCGCTCAAGCATGAGCCGGTGCAGTATCTGGTGGGTGAGGCGTGGTTTTTTGGGATGCCGTTTGTCGTCGACAAGCGGGTGCTGATACCGCGGCCTGCGACAGAGACGATTGTGCAGCACGTGTTGCAGCACCATCGCGCGGTGCATGGGCCCAGTCAGGCGGCGAGCACGGCGCGGGGCGAGGGCGCGCTGATTGCGGATGTGTGCACGGGGAGCGGAGCGATTGCGCTGGCGCTGCTGAAACAACTGCCCGGTGCGCGAGCGGTGGCCAGTGATGTGTCGCCCGATGCCATTGCGGTGGCGACGGTGAATGCGGAGAAGCATGGGCTGCGGGACCGCGTGGACTTTTTGACCGGTGATCTGCTTGCGCCGCTGCGGACGTATCCGCCTACGGCGGGGCCGGCGAGCGTGGATTACCTCGTGAGCAATCCGCCATACATACCGGATGATGAGTGGCCTGACAAGGTGGATGTGAATGTGCGGGACTTTGAGCCGACGATTGCGCTGCGGGGCGGGCCGGACGGGCTGAAGTTCGCGCGGCCTTTGCTGCAGGAGGGGCCGCGGTTTGTGAAGCCGGGCGGGCTGATGCTGGTGGAAGTGGCTGACGCTCGCGCGAGTGAGGCGTTGGCGATCGTTCAGGCAAACCCAATGCTGCGTGATGCACGGATTGTGCAGGATCATGAGGGCTTGCAGCGAGTGATTGTGGCGACGCGCACGGCCGTGTGAGCCGGGATTTGGTGGCGCGACCTATATTGCGGCATGGCAACGACCACTCCGGCGCTTTCTCCGCTCGTGCTCATCATTCGTGACGGCTGGGGCATGAACCCCAATCCCTCGCATGACGCGTTCAACGCGGTGAAGGTGGCGAGTTCGCGCGGGCTGACGCCGGTGGCGGATCGGCTCATGCGTGAGTGCCCGTGGACGCTCATCAAGACGAGCGGCGAAGATGTGGGGCTGCCGGACGGCACGATGGGCAACAGCGAAGTCGGGCACCAGAACATCGGCGCGGGACGGATTGTCGATCAGGAGTCGGTGGCGATCACGAAGGCCTGTCGCTCGGGGCTTGAGAAGAATGGCACGATCGCAACGGCGATCAACGGATGCAAGGCACGCGGCGGGACGCTGCACTTGCTGGGCATTGCGAGTGACGCGGGCGTGCACGGGCTGCTAGACCACCTGTATGCGATCGTGCGAGCGTGCAAGACGCTGAGCATGCCGCGTGTGGTGATTCATCTGTTCACGGATGGTCGCGACACGGGGCCGTTCACAGGGAAGGGGTTCATCGCGCAGATTGAGAAGGAGATCGCGGCGATTGGTGTGGGGCGCATCGCGTCGCTGAGTGGACGGTACTACGCGATGGATCGGGATAATCGGTGGGAGCGTGTGCAGTTGGCGTATGACGTGTTGACGGGACGGGGCAGTGGGCCGACGTTCGCGAGCGCGGATGCGGCGATTCAGGATTACTACGACCACCCCACTGCCAGCAACTTGACGGGTGATGAGTTTGTGACGCCGCGTGTGGTGGGCGAGGCTGCGCCGATCAAGGACAATGACACGGTCATCTTCTACAACTATCGCGGTGACCGGCCCCGTGAGATCTCGGCGGCGTTTGTGTTTCCGGATGACAAGTGGGCGAAGGTGAAGCCCAGCCCTGATAGCGGGAAGAACGGGTTTGATCGCGGGCGCAAGCTTTCGCTGGATTACGTCATCATGACGGAGTACTGGGAAGAGCTGCTGCCGCTCTGCAAGGTGGCGTTTCCGAAGCCGCCCAAGATGGTGAACATTGGCGGGGAGTACATCTCGAATCTGGGGCTGCGGCAGTTTCGGTGTGCGGAGACAGAGAAGTATCCGCATGTGACGTTCTTCTTCAATGACTATCGCGATCCGCCCTTTCCTGGCGAGACGCGGGAGAATCCGCAGAGTCCGAAGGTGTCGACGTATGACCAGAAGCCGGAGATGAGCGCGCCGGAAGTGCGTGACTGCGTGCTGCGGCGGCTGGCGGCGCCGGACTGCGAGCAGTTGATTGTCGTGAACTTTGCAAATGGCGACATGGTGGGCCACACGGGCGTGCTTGAAGCCGCGGTGCAGGCGTGCGCAACGGTGGATGCGTGCGTGGGGCAGATCATCGACGCGACGAGCAAGCGCGGCGGGGCGTGCATCGTGACGGCGGACCACGGCAACTGCGAGCAGATGTTTGATCCGCAGACCGGCTCGCCTCACACGGCGCACACGGTGTATGACGTGCCGCTGATTGTGGTGGGCGAGAAGTTCAAGGGCCGCACGCTGCGTGGCGATCAACAGGCGAGCGGATGGTTCGATGACAAGGCGCGGGCGAATCGTGGGCGGCTGGCGGACATCATGCCGACGGCGCTGGCGATGATGGGATTGAGCAAGCCGCGTGAGATGGAGGGGGAGAGTTTGCTGACTTGAAGATGGGTCGCCGAGAGGCGGAGGGAGAGCGGAGAACGGAGAACGCGCGACCGCGATTTGGGTAGGTCGCGATGCTTTATGGTTTTTCGCTGGGCCCAAAGAGCAAGCTTGTGGAGCCGGGGGCGGTGGGGATGCCGACTTGGATGTCGGGGTGGTTGGTCTGCAGGTGACAGGCGTTGCAACTGGAGATGGTGGCGTTGAAGGCTTTGGTGAAGTCGGCGGCGTTGCCTGCTTTGGCGGCGGTGCGCATGTCGGTGAGGGATGAGCGAGCCGTCGTGGTGATGAGCTCGGCGAGATTGACGTTGTTCTCGACGGGCAGCACGAGCGGTGCGCGGTTCAGGGCGGCTTCGACCTCGTCGATCTTGTGTTCGGCCAGGCCCCAGTTGCCGGCCTGTGCGGCGAAGTGCAGGTCGGCGAAGTGGTGCTGCACCTGTGACATGACGGCGATGATGTCGGGGCCGTGGTTGAGTTCGAAGGCTTTGCGCTCCGCCCACTGGCCTTTCATCTCGGACTTGAGTGTGACGAAGAGGTAGAACGATGAAGCAAGGGCCCCACCACTGATGATGAGTGCGGCGACGGACAGAAGTGTGCTGGCTTTTGACATGCGGTGTTCCGATGAGGGACCTGAGGTTGGCGTTGCGTTCGCTCAAGAGACGGCACCGGGTTCACGAAGGACGTTCCAGACAGCGGAACAGCGGCTGCATGGGCGGCGGAGCGTGGTGCGATCGAGTTCGGCGAGGGGAGATGCGCACGCGGGGCAGCGGCCGTGATCGATAGCGACTTTCGCGATGATAGAGGCGTGCCCGCCAGAATCGACCCGCAACATAGAGAACATGTGTACGAGGGTGTACGCGCCCATCAGAGCGGTGGCGACCATGGCGACGGCGAAGAGCCACGTGAAAGACAGTGACGGCTGCAACGCGGAGGGCATGAACTTCCAGAAAAGAAATACGTCGATCGCAACGCCGAAGAGGAGGAAGGCGGCGTACTTGCAGCGGCTCTTCCATGTGGCGAGTCGCGCGGCTTCGGTGATGGCAGGATCGTTCAGGTGCGCGAGCGAAACACAGGGCTGGGCAACTCCCAGCGCGTCGACCGCGACGCCACCAGCGAGTGTGATGGGGCGAGCGAACGATCCGCCTGGCTCGCTTGGCGGAGCAGGGTGATGCTGACGCACGAACTCGGCCTGCTCGAGCGCGGGGGCCTGCATGGTGAGGCGCCAGGCTGCGCCGCACTCGGGGCAACGGGCGCAGCCGTCGGCTTCGGGCGGCAGTCGCTGCATGTCGTAGCCGCAGGCGCGACAGAGATCGCGAGAGGCGAGTGCGGCCTTGTACGCGTCGATCATCTCGTTGTCGTGTGCACCAAGGGCCCAACCGCTACCGAAGGTCATGACACCGAGGACGACCGGCAGTACGACCGAGGGCGTTGATGTCCAGCCGAAGACCGTGCTGAGCAGCACCGCCGCGAGTATTGCGACGACAACGACTGCGAGAAGGACGCCGAGGCGACGCATCGTGCCCGCTGTCAGAGGTTGGTGGAAGTTCTGCTTGGGCATCGTCACGCCGTACGCCTGTGTGAAAGCGGCGGCGATGTCGGCCTTGCCGGTCTGCGTGGCCTCGGCGGCGAGTTCGAGGAGGCGCTTTTCGGGGATGGGTGTGATGGGCGCGGAGCGGTCGTCGCGCACTTTGGCTGCGGCTTGAAATCGTGTGAAGAGCGGCCCCATGGTGAGAAGGTATGGGGCTCACTTCGCACGTAGGGTGTGTAGCCGCGGGCTGGTACAGTCATGGGCATGCGATGGGTTCGAGCGATACTGCTGGGCATCGTGTTTGTTCTGGCGGGAGCCGGTTTGCAAAGTTTGGTAGCGTGGGTGCTCTATCTGCACGCCATAAGGAGCGGGTTGTCAACGGTGCCCATGGGCATTCATGTCGCGCCGCTGGGGTCGTGGCCTGATGCTTCCATTGACTGGCCTGCACCGCATGTGGGCAGCGTGCATGACTTTCGCGTTGATGCGACAACGCATCTGATGCGGGCGGTGGTCACAGCAGATGGACTTGCGAGAGTCAACGTTGCGCCGGATCTGCAAGTTTCGGCGTATCGCGTGCGCATCGGCGTGCCCATGCGGAATTTGGAACATGAGCAGCGGAGCGTGACGTGGACGATTGCGGTGCCGGCGGGATATCCGCCGGCTTCGCGCGTTGACAACAGCGGGACGGTGCCGCTGCTGGGATCAATGTTGCCCGTGCGGCCTGTGTGGCGCGGCATGGTGGTGAATACCGCGTTGTACGCGGTGCTCGCGTACGGCATGTTTGTCGGAACACGAACTGGGTGGCGACGGTTTGGTCCTCAGCGGCGACGGCGCATTGCGCGGGGCTGCTGTCCGGCGTGCGGGTATGAACGACGCGGGATTGCGGCGAGTGCGATGTGTCCGGAGTGCGGGGCGTGAGGCCGCATGATGTGTGGTGACGGTTGAATCATGCCCCACTTTCCCACTTCGTTCGGTAGATACTCGGATACCCCTCGCGCTATGCTGCCATCCGAAATTATCTCACCCCCACGGGGCCCGAACGGGTTTGGGGTGGGTTGCCCAGGAGTAGTTTTCGATGGCTGAAAAACCCATGCTCGGTCGCATCTTCAAGGCCTACGACATTCGCGGGACGTATCCGGATGCGCTGACGGACACGATGGCGTGGCAGATCGGGTATGGGGCGAGCAAGTATCTGCTGGGCGACGCCGAAGCGGGCGGCGAGACCACGCCCATGATGAAGAACGTGGTGGTCGGGCGCGACATGCGTCAGAGCAGTCCGACGTTGACCAAGCAACTCATCCAGGGCATCAACGACCATGGCGGCAATGTGATTGACATTGGCATGGTTGACACCTCCATGGTGTACTTCGCAGTCAACTATCTCGACTGCGCGGGCGGCGTGATGGTAACGGCGAGCCACAACCCGCCGCAGTACAACGGATTCAAGCTGAGCAAGCGCAAAGCCAAGCCCGTTGGCGAGACGACCGGCCTGGCGGATGTCCGCAAGCATGCGGCGATGGTGGACAAAGCCAACATCGCGAAGACGGCGGGGCGCGTGGAACAGCGCGATCTGTGGCCTGCGTATGCGAAGCACGTGCGCAGCTTCCTGGACACGGGCGGCAAGAGCCTGAAGATCGTGATTGACGCCAGCAACGGCATGGCGGGCACGATGATTCCGAAAATTTTCGGCAAGGGCGGGCCGCTGGGCGAAGTGCCGGGACTCAAGATCATTGAAATCAACTTTGAAAACACCAAAGGCGTGTTTGCGCACGAGCCCAACCCGCTTGTCGCGGCGAATCTGCGGCAGGTGCAGGAAGCGGTCATCAAGGAGAAGGCTGATCTGGGCTTCTGCTATGACGGCGACGCGGACCGCTGCATGGTGATTGATGAGAAGGGCAACGCGGTGGGCTGTGACATGCTCACGGCGCTGCTGGGCAAGTTCTTCCTGCAGAAGGCTCCGGGCGCGGCGGTGGTGTATGACCTGCGCAGCAGCAAGGTTGTGGCGGAAGAAGTGACCAAGGCCGGCGGGAAGCCGGTGCGAGGTCGCGTGGGTCACGTGTTCCTGAAGCAGAGCATGGCGGAAAACAAGGGCATCTTCGGCGGCGAGCTGTCGGGCCACTTCTACTTTCAAGGCAACTTCAACGCGGACAGCGGCGTGATTGCCATGTGCAGCGTGCTGACGGTTGTGGCGAAGACCGGCAAGAGCATGAGCGAACTGATCAAGCCGCTGGCGCGCTACGTGCAGAGCGGTGAGATCAACTTCAACATCGAAGACAAGGATGGGGCGATGCAGGCTCTCAAGGAGAAGTTCCTTGGCAAGCCGGGCTGCACCATCGACGAACTTGATGGCGTGACGATCGACTGCTTCCAGAAGGACGGCTGGTGGGTGAACGTGCGTAAGAGCAACACGGAACCGCTGCTGCGCATGAACCTGGAAGCGAAGGACAAGGCGACGTTGGTGAAGGCGATGGAGGTGGTGACGCCGGGGTTGGGAACCAAAGTCGATCACTGAAACAGAGTGCCTGAGTGCGGAGTGCCGGAGTGCGTTGCGACAACCGGCAAGACTGTACCAAAGGAGCTTGCGGTGGCATTCAAGACCTTTCGTGAGATCGTGGCGTGGCAGCGTGGCAACGACCTCGCGCTGCGTGTCTATGAGGTCACGAAAGAAATGCCGCCGGACGAACGATTCGGATTGACGCTTCAGATGCGCCGCGCGGCCGTGTCTGTGTCGTCGAACATCGCGGAGGGATTCGGACGCGGCACGCGGCCGGAGTTTGCCAAGTTCTGTCGCATATCGCGTGGGTCGCTATTTGAGCTGATGACACAGATCGAACTCGCAGAACAGCTCGAATATCTGCGTCATGACGAGGATCTAAGCCTGCTACTGACTGAGACAGAGCGACTGCTACAGGGATTGCTGCGTTCGCTTGAGCAGACGGATTCTTGAACAACGGATGGATCGTTACTCTTCACTCCGCACGCTGGTACTTGGCACTCTGGCACTCCGCTCCACCCCATGACCGTCTCTGACTTTCTCCAACACTGGCAACTCACTGAGAACCCCTTCCGGGGCGAAGAGGCTCGCACGGATGGGGTATTTGCGAAGATGAGCATGCCTGGGGCGAAGCCGGTGCAGGTGACGAGTGCGGGGAGTCAGGGGTTGACGCTGTCTGAGGGGGATGTCGCGACGTTTCACAGCGACTTTGACAAGATTCTGGGTGATCTGCGGCGGCCCAGCAGTGCGGTGGTGTTTGGGGAGAAGGGGTCGGGGAAGACGGCGATTCGGTTGCAGATTTCGCGGAAGATCAGCGAACACAACGTGGCCAATCCGGGCGCGAAGGTTTTGATCGTTCCGTATGACGATCTCAATCCGTATCTGGACCGGCTGCATGAGCGTGTGGGCGGCAAGAGCTATCTGGAGAGTCTGCAGAAGGTTCGTGTGGTGGATCACATGGACGCGATGCTGCACACGGTGGTGCCGCGACTGGTGGATGCGCTGCTGGGGCATGTGTTTCAGGGCGACGTGTTTGAGCTGCCCAGCGATGCCAAGAAGAGCGTGCGCAAGCTGGACCGCATGATGCGGCGCGAGGTGCTGCTGCTGCAGGCGCTGTATGACCGCCCGGAGCATGCGCCGGAACGCACTCATGCGCTGCGCAAGCGGCTTGGGATCTGGCCGGCAGCGGCGATCATCGGGGGCAGTCTGTTTCTGTATCTGTTCCCACTGCTGATCATCGCGGGGGTTGTTGCGAGCAACCTGCGGATCTTTCCTGATATCCCCGACGACTGGCTGAACATCGCGTTCATGGGCGCGACGGCGTTGTACATTCTCGGGGCGCTGAAGTTTATCATCTGGGATCGCTTTGCGCTGCTGAATGCGGCGCACCGGGTGAAGAAGCAGATTCGGGTGCTGCCGCGCGGAGACCTGAGCTATGCGCGCAGTCTGCGACTGCTGCCGCCGAGCCTTCGCGATGCGGCGAACCTGCCTTTGACGGATGCCGATACGCCGCGGTACGCGTGCTTTGATCGGCTGAAGAAGATTCTGCGGTGCTTCGGGTATACGGGCATGATCATCGTGGTGGATCGTGTTGACGAGCCCACGACGGTGGCGGGTGACGTGGAGCGGATGAAGGCTGTGGTGTGGCCTTTGCTGTCCAACAAGTTCCTGCAGCAGGAAGGCATCGGCGTCAAGCTGCTGCTGCCCATGGAACTGCAGCATGCGTTGATGCGAGAAAGCAATGCGTTCTTTCAGGAAGCGCGGCTGGACAAGCAGCACCTGGTGGAAGAGCTTGCGTGGACGGGGCCCATGCTGTATGACCTGTGCGAGAGCCGCATGAACGCATGCCGGGTGCCGGAGGCGGGGCCGATCAATCTGCTGGAGCTGTTCGCGGAAGATGTGACGCGGGCGGAACTACTGGATGCGTTTGACAAGGTGCGTCAGCCGCGTGACGCGTTCAAGCTGATGTATCGGTGCATGAATGAGCACTGCGCGGGGTTCACGCGCGGGCAGAGCGAGTGGCGGATTCCACGCAGCGTGCTGCAGGCGGTCGCGAAGAGTGAGGCGCAGCGCGTGATGCAGGTGATTCGCGGGATTCGTCCGGCGTGAGTCGCCAGGGGCTCGCCATCATGCGCGGCCAAAGAGCTTTTCGAGTTCACGGATCGTCAGACGGATGCTGGTGGGCCGACCATGCGGGCAGTTGCTGCTGCGCTCGACATCGGTGCGGAGCTTGACGAGTTCAGCGAGTTCGTTGGCGGCGAGATCGTCGCCCGCTTTGATGGCGGCCTTGCAGGCCATCATGTCGAGGACATCGCGCAGGGCATGCTCCAGCGAGGCGACGTGTGAGCCGGGGTTGCCGGCGTCACCACCCAGCTCACCGCGCTCGGCTTTGGTCAGCAGTTCCTGCATGAAGGGGTCGATGTCGACTCCGCGCTCAAAGAGAAAGCTGGGGAAGGCTCGCACGGCGATGGTGAGCGGGCCGAAGGGCTCGGCTTCGATGCCGATGCGATCGAAGAGAGGTTGCAGCGCGGGAAGCAGAGCGAGCTGCGCGGGCGAGACATCGACGGGCTGGGGCGCAAGCAGATGCTGACGCTCGAGGCGGCCCTGCGTGACGCGGGTGAGCAGATACTCGAACATGACGCGTTCGTGCAGAGCGTGCTGGTCGATGATGACCACACCTTGCTCGTCTTGCGTGATGACGTAGGACTTGTGGACTTGCAGCAGCGGCTGATCGCTTTCGATTGCAAATGCTCGGGCGGCGGACGGGGCGGGCTTGGCTTCGATCTGGGCTGCGGTGGGCGCGGGGGGCGGTGCAGTTTCGAGTCGCTGGGTTTGTTCCAGGCCCTGCGCGAGTGACAGCGGAAATTGCTGCTGGCCCGGACGGAACTTGCTGAAGAACTCGGCGAACTTGGCGGCGGCGACAGAGGGCGTGACTTCCTGCGGTGGCAGGCCGCTGGCACCGGGGGCTTGTGCGCCCATGAGTTGGTTCGCCAGGCCCAACTGTCCGGGCGACTGGTTGCCTGCCTGCGGACTCCATGCGAGCTGCGGACGCAAACTGAGCACGCTGGGCGTGACATCGGCTTTCTGCAGCGCTTCGCGCAGAGCTCGCAGGACGACGCTGTGGACGACGCCACTGTCGCGGAAGCGGACTTCGGCCTTCTGCGGGTGCACATTGACATCGACGCCTTGGGGGCTCATGTCGAGCATGAGCAGGACCGTGGGGTAACGGCCTGGTTCGATGAGGCCTCGATAGGCTTCGGCGATGGCGTGCTGGATGGTCTTGTCGCGCACGTTGCGGCCATTGACAAACACATGCTGGCCTTTGGTGCTACCTCGCGCGAGGCTGGGCAGACCGGCGAGGCCCCACAGTGACACGCCTCGCGCGTCGTCGAAGCGATCGGCGGAGACCGGCACGAGTTGGCTTTCGAGCTCTTTGCCCAGGATGGCGAGCGTGCGCTGGTGCGGGCCTTGGTTGGCGGGCACATCGATGACGCGCTTGCCATCAACCGTCATGGTGAAGGCGACGTTGGGATGCGCGAGGACGAGAGCCTGGAACGTTTCGAAGCAGCGTTCGCGCTCGGTGTTGACTGTCTTGAGGAATTTACGGCGGGCGGGGGTGTTGAAGAAGAGATTGCGGACGGTGATGACAGTGCCCACGTTGCCGCTGGCCGGGCGGATGGGCTTCACGGCGCCGCCTTCAACATCGAGCTCGGATGCACCGTCACTGGCGGGCGTGCGTGAGCGGATGGTGGTGCGTGAGACGCTGGCGATGCTTGCGAGGGCTTCGCCTCGGAAGCCGAGCGTCGCGATCTGGTCGAGATCTTCGACAGAGGCGATTTTGCTGGTGGCGTGGGGAGCGATGGCGAGGGGAAGGTCTTCGGGTGGAATGCCCGAGCCGTCGTCGGTGACGCGGACGAGTTCGATGCCGCCTGATTCGATGTCGAGCTGGATGCGGGTGGCACCGGCATCGAGGGAGTTCTCGACCAGTTCCTTCACGACGCTGGCGGGGCGCTCCACCACTTCGCCTGCGGCGATCTGGTTCGCGACGAGCGTGGGCAGGGCCTGAATGCGGGGGCGGGTGAGAGCGGTGGACGACACGTCCGATGGTAGAGGCGCGGAGTCAGGCGGCTTGACGCTTGGCGGCGGGCACGGTGAGCATGGCGCCGATCACCCCGTCGAGGAGGGTCCGCCAGTCGCGCTCGAGTTGCGGCGTCCATTCGCGACCTGCGAGGCCGGCCAGGGCTTCGAGCAATGCATCGCGCATGGTTGGGAGCTGCGTGGCGCGGACGCCGACTTTGCGGGCGCGGGCGGCGACGGTGGCGAGCTGGGCTTCGAGCAGGGCGAAGTTCTCGGCGTGGTTGACCACGTGCACGAGCGTCCGGAAAAGCAGCGTGTTCATGTTCTCCTGATCGTCAGGCAGGAGAGCGGCGATATCGGCGTCGCGATCGGCGGCGAATCGGACGGCCTGCGCGATAAGCGCGGGACCACACGGTTCAAACCATGCGACGCTGCGACGAATTCTCCGCAAGTCCGGGGTGTGCATGCGCGGAAAACATCGGCGCGGTCGGAGGTGATCCTGCGCGACGAGCGTGCAAGCGAGATGCAGAGTTGTGTTATCAAGCGGCGCACGTTGTCGCGGCGTGACAGGCGGTACAGGCTGCGCGCCTTATCCGCCGGTCCGAGGAGTGAGTTCGACGACGGGCTTGATGGAATCACGAGCCTGCTTGATGGCACTGATGAGTTCGGGCGCGAGGGGCTCGAGTTCGGCGCGGATGTCGGTCTCGTCCATGACTTTCAGGACTGTGGGGCTGTCGAGCAGCGCTCGCAGTGCGCTGATGTTGAAGCCTTCGGTCTCGAAGATCTGTCGAAGCGACTCATCTTGTTCGACCACGCCGCGAGCTTGGGAGACGCTGGGCAGCGCGAGCATGCGTTTCCAGACGTCGGAGTTCTGGAGTGTCTGCGTGGCGTCTTCATCGCGCAGCACGGCGAGGTAGTCTTCGGCGACGTTGAGAATCTGCGTGGTGCTGAGCGGGTTGGCGGCGTTGACTGCGCTGCCCAGCGTGGAGTTATCGATATCGTCGGCACGGGCGAGCAGCCAGTCGGCAAGGCTGGTCTTGGTTGCGGGCGGGGCTTGATCGCCCAGCTTGTAGGTGCCTTGCACCATGGCGTCGTAGATGCGTTCGTCGGCTTCGGCTGCGGAACGCACGGCAGCGACGGGGCGGACGGCGGTGGGTATCCAGATGATGCAGAGCGCGAGCAACAGGCCTTCGACGGCGCCGAGTCCCCCACCGACGTAGCGGTTCAGTTCAAACCACTCGGGTCGGCGCTTCACGATGCGGGTTGCAATCAACAAACCTGTGAACCACGAGACGATGACCACGACAACGCCCACGGCCAGGATGCTGACGAAGCGATTGGTCAGACCTTGCGTGCCGATGACGGTGCTGATGATGCCTTCAAACAGGCGGCCCAGCGGCGGGGCGAGCAGCATGGCGAGCACGAGGCCCACGGCGAGGCCGATGATTTCGGCGGCGCCGCGGAAGAGGCCTTGCCACACGCCCAGCGCGAGCAAGCCCACGATGATGCCCGGAACCCAGCCCATGGTGAGCCAGACGAGCGCGGTTGCGACAATGCCGCCCGCGCCCACACCAATGAGCAAATTGCGCAATACTGGTTGTGACCAGACACTTGGTTCGGCGGATTCGTCGTCAGCTCGGCGGAAGAGTTGCATGGGCACATGCTACCAAAAAGCCCGGTGATTGCAAGTCACGTCAGTTTGCGGTGGTGGCCTGAATCTCGGCGAGCAGATCTTCGTCGATGCCAAGGAACTCGTGCATGTGCTTGTCGTAGGTTTCGGCGTCTTGATCGCGCGAGAGGTCCAGGCGCATTTCGTTGATGACCTTGGTGCCTTGGCGAATCCACGCGTCCCAGGTTTCCGCGCTGATGTTGTTCTGAATCCAGAGGCCCAGCGGACCGCGCATGGGCGGCTTGGCGAGCTTGTTGCCCGGGCGACCGGTCTTGCGGTCCATCATGACGTTCTCGCCCAGTTGCACGGGTGCCTCGTTGCGAGGCACTTCGGGGACGGGCGCGCCGATCTTGGTGAGCAGGTCGCTCATGGCCTTGGCGGGCATGCGATCGCCCTTGGCGGTTGCTGCGAGGAAGCCCTTGCTGAGCATGGCGATGCCTTCGTCGCGCTTGCCGGCGTCGACGAGAGCCAGGCCGGCCATCTGATAGGCTTTGCTGAAACCGGCGTTGAGTTCGACGCACTTGCCGTATGCGCCCGCGGCATCGAGATGGCGGCCGGCCTGTGCGTATGCGCCGCCCAAGCTGAACCACGCCATGTCGTTGGTCGGGTCGGCCTCGGGGCGGACCATCGTCTCAAATTGGGCGATGCGGCGATTGATTGCGTCGATGTCCATGACGCACTGTAGAGAGCGCAGCGGCGAGAATCGCGGCGTGCGGGGGCTTACGCTCGCGCATGCGAGCAGTTGTTCTTCTTCGTCGCGGCAGTCCCGTCACGCCCAATATCGCATTTCAGACGGATTGGCCCGCGCTGGGAGAGACGCCCGCGGGGAGTTTGGAGATCAGAACGCTGGCGAGCGCCTTCAACCACATGGATCTGTGGGTGGGTCGCGGACTGCCGGGGATTGACGGGTATCCGCGCGTGACGGGGTGCGATGCGTGCGGCGTGGTGGAGAAGGTCGGGACGGGCGTCAGTGAGTCGTGGATCGGCAAGCGCGTGATTGTGAATGCGGCGTGCGTGGTGCCGGAGCGCGTGTCGCCCGGGGACCCCAGCAATCGCACGCTTGCGCCCAACTACGAGTTGATCGGGGAACATCACAACGGGATGTTCCGTGAGCGATTCCATGCTCCGGCGGCGAACTGCGCAGTGGTGCGGGATGATCAGGATCCGACGGAAGCCGCGGCGTTTGGGTTGTGCGCGTTGACGGCGTACAGCGGGCTGATCACCAAGGCTCAGTTGCGACCCGGGCAGCGCGTGCTGGTGACGGGCATCGGCGGCGGGGTTGCGACGAGTGCGCTGGCGCTGGCGAAGTGGATGGGCTGCCCGGTTGCTGTGACGAGCAGACACCAGTGGAAGCTGGACGCAGCGAAGAAGCTGGGCGCGGACTTGTGCGTGCTGGATAACGGGCAGGATTGGAGCAAAGAAGTCCGCGCGTGGAGTGAGAAGCGCGGTGTGGATGTGTGCTATGACAGCACAGGGAAAGCGACGCACCTGCACTGCATCAAGAGTCTTGCCCGTGGCGGGGCGTATGTAAGCCCGGGGGCGACGACCGGTGGCGACGCGACTGGTGACTTGACGCGGCTCTTTTGGAATCAACTGCGTGTGCTGGGCACGACGATGGGGAGCAATGATGAGTTTCGCGAGGTCGCCGCGTTGTATCGCGCGGGGCATGTGAAGCCGGTGATTGACAAGGTGTTCAAGGCGGAAGACTGCACGGCGGCATATGCGCGGCTGGAGGCGGGTGAGCAGTTTGGCAAGATTGTGCTGACGTGGTGAGGCCTCAGGACACGCCGCGCAGTTTGGCTTCGCACTCGGCGTGCCAGCGGTGCTTGCCGGCTTGAGCCAGAAGAGGCAGAGCTCGGCGCCAGTACGTCACGGCGGTGGTTGCGTCACCCAGTTGCTTGTACACGTCGCCCAAGTTGGCGAGTTTGGTGGCGATGTGAGCGGGGTCGTTGGTTTGTTCGGCAAGTTGCAGCGCGTGCAGGTAGGTATCGCGCGCGGCGGTCCAGTTGTTGTTCGCTTCGTGCACTTGGGCGAGCAGGCCTAGATCGCGAGACAGGCTCAAGGGGTCATCGGTGATTTGGCTCAGGGCGATTGCTTGCTGAGCGGCGGCGAGAGCGCCAGCGGTATCGTGCATGTACAGACTGGCGAGGCCGAAGTTGGAGCATGCGCGGGCGTGCTGTTTGTTGTCGCCTTGGGATGCGGCGAGGGCGATGCGCTGTTGGGCGAGACTGCGGGCGAGCGCGATGTTGCCGGTGCGGAAGTGGAACTGAAAGGCGAGGAAGAGCACTGGGACGCTTGCAGCGTTATCGCAGGCTTGCGCGAGAAGATCGGTTGCAGCAGTGATGTCGCCGGCGTTGGCGTGCTGGGCGGCGGCGCGGGCGAGGGTGTCGGCGGGATTTTCACCGGTGATGGCGGCGATGGTGGATGGATCGATGAGCGATTCCATGGTGGTGATTGCCATTGCGGATGTGCAGGTGAGTCTAGCGGTTTGGTCGGGTGATTGAGTTGGGCGATTGAGTTGGGCGATCACGGGGAGCGGCACCTGCGACTAAACTGCTTACATGACTCTTGACACCAACGGACGGGTGTTGATCTTGAGCGATGGCGGGATGCCGGCGTTGATTGCGGCGATGCACGCGCGTGAAGCGGTGTCGCTGAGCGCGACGGGAAAGACACCAGAGCAGATCGGGACGATGCTGCGAGATCGCGTGCTGCTGATGCCGTTTGGGCTGCGCGCGGAGAGCAAACTGCTGCAGAGCCGAGCGGTGACGCAGCAGGCGAGCACGCTTGGCGTGGGGCTGCTGGGCGTGGGGACGGGGACGGATGACATCAAGCCGCTACTGACGGTGGCGGCACATGCAGATGACGACGAGCATGAGGGCATTGAGCTTCTGGCGGTGCTGCTGCTGGCGGCGCGGCTTCGGTGCTCGCGTGTTGTGTGGCCTGTGCATGCGGGCGGGCATGACAGCATCGATCTTGATCGGCTGTCACAGATTGCGGATCGTGGGCTGGTGGCGAGCAAGTACGCGGGGCTGTGCAGCAGTGCGAGCACTGCGGTGGGCCTGCATGTGGACACGCCGTTTGCCGACTTGACGGATCGGCAGCTTGCTGATCTGGCGATTGACATCGATGCGCCGATCGATTCGTGCTGGTGGTGGACGGCGGGTGAACGCGGCGGGGATGAGCAGCGAGAGAAGTCGCGCTGGATGAAGGCTCTGCAGGCGATGGGATGGACATCGCTGGCGGGCGCGGGAGCGTGAGCGATGGGCAGTGCACCAAGCGGGCGAGGGGGCAATTCGGGCGGCAAGCTCCTTATGGTGGGCTGGCTCTTGACGCTTGTGGGCGGGGCGATGGCGGCGTGGGGCATCTTTCACGCTTTGGCACCGATGATTGAGACGTATCAGGCTGCACTTGATAACCCGCTCGCGGACACGATGCCTGAGGATGGCAAGCAGCTTTCGCGTGAGATGATGGTGCATCTGCCGGTGGGCATCTTGGGTGCGCTGATGGCGACGGTGGGTTCTTCGATGCTGATGTTTATCTACGGCTCGCGTGTTTTGCGCCGGCTCAGTGGACGCGGCTGATGCAAGCGGTGTCTGACAGTTGTATAGTTCTGACCTATGCCACTGACCCGCGAACAGCTCGCTCAACGTGCCGCTCTTGAACTGAAGGATGGGTACATCGTCAACCTGGGGATCGGCATTCCGACGCTGGTGGCGAACTACGTGCCCAAGGGCATGGACGTGTGGCTGCAGAGCGAGAACGGGCTCTTGGGGATCGGGCCGTTTCCGCGTGAGCACGAAGTTGATCCGGACCTGATCAACGCGGGCAAGCAGACGGTGACGGCTCGTGCGGGCGCGAGCTTCTTCAGCAGCAGCGACAGCTTCGCGATGATTCGCGGCGGGCACATTGATCTGTGCATTCTTGGCGCGATGCAGGTGAGCCAAGAGGGTGATCTGGCCAACTGGATGATTCCGGGCAAGATGGTCAAGGGCATGGGCGGCGCGATGGATCTGGTGGCCGGTGTGCAGCGCGTGGTGGTGGTGATGGAGCACACGGCGAAGGGTGCGGCAAAGCTGGTGAAGCAGTGCAACCTGCCGCTCACGGGCAGGGGTGTGGTGGACATGGTCATCACGGAACTGTGCGTGCTGGAGATGGATCAGGCGAAGCGGCGCTTTGTGCTGCGGGAAGTCGCGCCGGGCGTGAGCGTAGATGATGTGAAGCGGCAGACGGAAGCGGAGATCATCGTGGCGGGTGATGTGAAGACGATCGGGGGCTGACTTGAGCGGGTGTTCAGCCGGGCACATGGGTGACATGACGCACCGGGCACATGGGTGGCGCGTCACCGTAGGGTTCGGGGGCCGGGCAGACGAAAGGCGTGGATCACGGGCTTGTCCGTGCGTTCGTCCAGCAGCGCCAGTGGCGTGGC
>JBKDAN010000011.1:0-25095 GCA_046316615.1 Phycisphaerae bacterium | reverse complement strand
TGGAGCAGCGTGGCGCCGTCAGCGGAACGCAGTTCGACGCGCGTGCCGACACCCATGGTGTTGATGCCGCCCGCACCCCGACCCTTGAAGAGCACCGTGAGTGAGGCGGTGTCGTTCTGGTTGTTGTTGAACAGGCGGCTGTAGTACTGAGCGGCATTCGGGGTGTGGGTCACGGCCAGATCGAGATCGCCATCCATGTCGGCGTCAAAGAACAGGCAATCGTTGGAGAACGTACGGGAATTGATGCCTTCCTCCACAGCAGTGAAGGTGAAGTTGGGCGCGCCGCTATTGCGATACAACTGCGACTGCGACCCGGCGTCGTTCACGACGTAGAGATCGAGGTCGCCGTCGTTGTCGTAGTCTCCCCAGGTGCTGGACGTGACGCGGATTGCAGTTGTGAGGCCCACGCTGCCTGCGACGTTGGTGAACGCCGCACCGAGGGCATCATTACGCCACAACTGCGGCGCACCCGTGCCGGCGTTGTCGCCCGCCAGGAGATCGAGGTCGCCATCGTTGTCGTAGTCAGCGAAGCTCGCACTGACCACGGTGCCCGCAGTGATGATGCCTCCATTGTTCTGGGAATAGGTGCCGTCACCGTTGCTGAGAAAGAGCCGTCCGGTGCCCAAGGCGTAGAAGAAGTCGATGTAGCCGTCGTTGTTGACGTCGCCCGAGGCGAAGCGTCCGCCGTCGCCAGCGGCACCGCCATTGGGTGCCAGCGTGAGCGACTGATCAAACGTCGGGACGGTGTCGGCGGGCAATGCCGCTGTGACCCAACCGCCCGTCGCGGGGACATCGGGGCGGGCGAGGGAGATCCAGTTGCCGCCGGTGCCGAAGAGAGCGAGATCGACAACGCCGTCGAAGTTGAAATCGCCTGCGGCAAGAGCGTCAACGCCCGAGGGACTGGAGATGCCGAGCCCAGCAGGCGCACCGGTGTAGAAAGTGACAGTCGTGGGCGTGGATGCAGTAGCGAGACGGAACTGCTCGGTGTTGGTATCGCTTGCAAACTGGAATATGTCGGGCTTGAAGTCGCTGTTGACGTCGAGCAGGGCGCTTTGCTGAGCGGTTGCAGCGCCCTGCGACACAGTGGTCCACGCGCCGGACGCACTGGCGAGCAACGTCATGGGGCGAGGGCCGGTCATGACGATGTCTTGCAGGCCATCGGCGTTGACATCGGCGGAGGCCAGCGATGCACCGCGTGCATCCTGCCAGAAGCCGTTGAGTCGACCGGTTTCCTGGAAGTTGAATCGAAAGGCTGCGGCGTCGGGGGCTGTAACCACGCGCACATTGTCGAAGCCGAATCCTTCGTCGCCCCAACCCTGATCGGTTGCCGCGTTGAAGGTGATGGCTGTGACCGCGTTGTCAGCCGTGAAAGGTACTTCGATGCCGCGGTAGAGCGTGATCGAACCGTCGTTGAACTCAGGCGTGTCAACGTAGGACTGCCAAGCTGCAAAGTTGGTAGTGCCAAAGTGCCAGTTGAGGAAAGACTCGCCCCACTCGGCGTTGCCATCAACAAGCACTTCAAAGCGGTCAGGACCGCAGCAATTGAAGCCACGTTCGCCGTCAAGGCTGTTGAGCCCGAGAAGATCAAAGAAGAGCGAATAATCGGTGCCCGGCGTGGTGCGAATCCAGACGGTGACCTGCTGCGGATTGGTACCGGATGGCGCGTGCGGACCTTTGTACCAGCCCACCAATCCACCGACGTTGGTCACAGCCGTGTCGCTCCACTCACCACCGAGCCCCGGGGACATATCGCGGAAGTAAGGCACAGTGCCCACGGCACCCGCAACTTCATACGCGCCGATGTCGTAGATGCCGCCGCCCGGACGAGCGCGGTTGCTGAAGTCCACCGTCGTGAAGCTGTTGGCAGCCTGCCCGCGGTCAACGCCTCCGCTGGACGCGATGGTGGTAAAGTTGTTACTCGCGCGATTGGAGTACCCAGGATCAACGAAGACATCCGCCGCACCATGCGCGATGCCGGAGACGTTCGTGGTGTTGCCGAAGTACAGGTTGTTGTTGAAGTTGGTGATGCTGTTGGCGGCGGGCGTGGACAGCGACGACACGTCCACGCCTGTGGTGTGATAGCTGAAGATGTTGTTGATCATCACACCCGTCGCATCACGCCAGAAGACCGCGGGGCTGGACAGATTCTCATCGAAGGTGCAATTGACGATCTGCACCGTGGTGGCAGTGGTGATGGCACCGCCAGAGATGGTGTTGGCGCCCTCCACGCGAATGCCACCCTGCCTGTTGTCCGCGAGGATGCAGTTCGTCAGGCGGACCGTGCCACGGCGGACGAGCAGACCGTGCGTGTTGTTGGTGAGGAATCGCACACGATTGAACGTGACCGATGCGCCGGCGCCGTCCACAATCGCGCCCGGGCCTGCGGCTGTCAGCGTCGTGTGGATCACTCCGCCCGTCATCGTCACGATCGCGTTGGCATTCACGGCCACGTTGGCGTCACCCGCGCGCTCGAAGGTGCCGCCGGTCACGGTCGCTCGCGCGCCGGTGCCGAACTCCACTCCGTCGTCGCTGGCGTTGCGCACCGTCAGACTGCTGAGGGTGCCGCCCGTTGTGGCATTCCAGCGAATGGTGTCGGTGCCGCCGTCAAAGCGAATGCTCTGAAAGTGATTCCAGTCGTGATTGACGGTCAATATCGGCCCACCAGCAAACATGATGGTGGGCGTGCCGCGATCACCAGTTTGCGCACCTGTGGTATCGCCGATGAAGCGGATGTTCGCGACGTTGTTGACGCCCGAGCGCACGGTTGTGAGCTGCTCGTTATACGTACCCGCGCCGATGTAGACCGTGTCGCCCGCTTGAGCAATCTGCATCGCTCGCTGCACGGTGCGAAAGGCCCTGGTTGCGCTGCGACCGTCGTTGGCGTCGCTTCCTGAAGTGCGCACGTAGTAGATGACGGCGTGGGCCGCCATCGGAGCACACACGCTGGCAATCAGGAAGGCAACAAGCGATCTGCGCATGACACACCCTTTCTGGCACTTCGCAGGCTCGATGTATGCGAGCGCGAATGCCAAGCACATCGACCTGATGTGATGGGACGTTGAGCAGGCGTGCAGCCGCGCTCGCATATTTCATATGGCAACAAGTGACGCGCCGGTTATCTGGATGCACCGCGTTAGTCTTGCGCGTTCAGTCGCGCTTCAGACTCTGCGTGATGGAGACTTCCTGCAGGCGAATGCTGCCGCGATCGAGTGTTTCCTTGGCCCGCTGGAAGGCGTTGGGGTCCACGCTGCGCCAATCGGCCTTCGCTTTGGTCACATAGTCCGCAAGTGTCGCAAGCTGTACCTTGAGCTCCGCCGCATACGCAGGCTCGAGAAGGGACTCGTACTTGCCAAGTCGATCGCTGATCCACTTGATATCCAGTGACGCGTTGGTGATGAGATCCACCACGCGATGGCGGGTCATGTCCTCACGGGCATGCAGCAGGCTGTCACGCTCAATCGCGTTCACCTCGTCGGCCGTCAAACCATGATTGGGAATGATCTGCATCTGCGCGCGACGGCCGCTGCGGCGTTCGTGCGCGCTCACGTTGAGCACGCCGTTGGCGTCAATCAGAAACTGCACTTCAACCTGAGGCAACCCCGCGGGCATGGGCGGAATACCTCGCAGTTCAAACTGCGCGAGTCGCCGGCAGTCGCTCGCCATCTCGCGCTCGCCCTGATACACGCTCAGCTTGATCGCTGTTTGACTGTCCACACTGGTGGAGAACATCTCCGTCGCGCGCGTCGGCACGGCGGTGTTTCGCATGATGAGCTTGGCAACCGCGCCGCCCACCGTCTCGATGCCCAGCGACAGCGGAATGACATCGAGCAGCAGTGAGCCCTTGGTCTGCCCCGCGAGAATGCTCGCCTGCACGCTTGCGCCCAGCGCCACGACCAGATCCGGATCAAGGGCCGTATACGGTTCGAGCCCGAAGAACTGCGCGACCCGTGCCCGCACCGCGGGAATGCGCGTGCTGCCGCCCACGAGAATCACGCTGTCGAGCTGCGTGAGACCCTTCTTCTTGGCATCGCGCAAAGCTTGTTCGCAACTGGCAATCGTGCGTGCGAGCAGGGGCTCAATCAGTGCATCAAACTCACCGCGCGTGATCGTGCGTGCGTATGGCGTGTCCGCGCCGACTTCGATGCTGACACGGGCCTCGTCTTTGCTCGATAGTTCGATCTTGACACGCTCGGCAAGGGCGAGCAAGCCGCGACGACTCTCCGCGGGCAGTTGCAGTGCATCGTCGGATTGATGGAGCTTGCTTGCAATCTCTCGCGTAAACAGACGCACCAGCAAATGGTCGATGTCGTCGCCGCCCAGACGAGTATCGCCCGCGGTTGCGAGCACCTGGTAGAAGTTGGTTTCGCTCTCACTCTCTGCGGGAGTGAGCCGCAAAATCGAGACATCGAAGGTGCCGCCGCCCAGGTCGTAGACGCACACGTGCGAGGGCTGGGCATTGCGCACTGCGCTCTTGGCGAGGCCTATGCCGTAGGCCAGAGCGGCTGCTGTCGGCTCGGGCACGATGCGAACAACATCAAGCCCGGCGAGTCTGCCTGCGATGCGGGTCGCCTGGCGCTGGGCATCATCGAAGTAGGCTGGCACCGTGATGACCGCACGCGACACCGCATGACCCAAAGCACGCTCAGCGATTTGCTTGAGCCGTGCAAGCACGTGGGAAGAGACCTCTTCGGGACTCTGCACGATTGCGCTGTCGACAACGGGCACGCGCACACGAGCGGTGTCGCGCTCGCCTGCGATGACTTCATATGACAAATAGGGCAAGTCAGTCGATGCATCACGCAGGCTGCGACCCATCAGACGCTTGACACTGGCGATGGTCGTACGAGGAAACTGCGGCGCGACGCGTTTGGCTTCACTACCGACAACCGTGGTGAAGATGCGGGCGTCATCACTGGTCGGCATGCGAGGCTCGTATCGCACCACGCTGGGCACCATGGTGGCACCCGCCTCGTCCATCAGGATGCGCGGGCCGCGCTCGTCGCACAGCGCGACCAAGCTGTTGGTGGTGCCCAGATCGATACCGATGATCACGTCTTTCGATCCTGCGCCGCCGATCGCCGCGTTCATGGAGCGGTCCCCCAGGTTTGCGTTCGCACATCGCGATATGCCTTGCCGATCGCCTCGATCGCGGCGGCATCTTCGACGAGTGCTGACGAAAGCAGCAAGCTGCGGCGACGACCATTGGCGGACCACCACACGCCGATACTGCCGGAGCGGGCCAGCGCAGCGGATGCATCGCCCACGGGCTCGCCCACCGAGCCGTATGTGAGTACGTTTGCGTGAGCGAGCTGCTCGTGCAGCGCGTCGAGTTGATCGCGTGAGATCGTGGTTGCCCGGCGCGGCAGCCGCGTTGCACGTGTCACCTCACCTGCGTACTCGCGCACGCTGCCGTCTGCGTCCACGACGATCCAACCGGGCTCCAGATTTGCCTCGCGCACTGCGCTGGGCACCACCACACCAAAGGAAAAGTCCTCGGGCGTACCCGCGGTCTTGGCGGCGTGGGTGCAGCCCTGCTGCGCAGTCATCACCGTCGCCAGCAGCGCGAACACCGACAGAGCATGCAGATTTCGTCGCATCACGTGCGACTTTAGGACTGCCGTTTCGTGATGCGATCGCACACGCCGGAGTTACGCCTCGATGGATCCCACTGCGTCAAACAACGCCATGAGTTCCGCGACGCTCATCGCCTCGGCACGGATCTGCGGATCAACGCCCGCGGGCACGGTCTTGCCCAGCCCGCGCAGCACGGCCTGCAACTGCTTGCGTCGCTGCTCAAAGATCGCGTGGCAGAAGGTAAGCAATCCAGCAGGATCCTGGTGCAGCGGCTGGACCCGGCGTGTCAGAGCGATCATCACACTTGTGATGTCTGGCTGGGGCCAGAAACAACTGGGCGGCAGCTTGGCGATGACGCTGACTTCACATGTCACTTGTGCAAGCACGCTCAGTGGGCCAAACTCCTTCGTGCCCGGCTTGGCAGCGAGGCGATCGCCCACTTCTCGCTGAATAGTCACAAACAAGCCGCGACAATCGCGATGTCGGGCCATGAGCAGAGACATGAGCGGCGTGGCGGCGCCATAAGGCAGGTTGGCCACATGCACAAAGGGTTCGCCTCGCAGCGCCTGCAGCACGGCGGGCGCGATGGCGTGCTTGCCATCGAGACAGTCGCCTTCCACCAGCGTGAAGCTGGCATTGCTCGCGAAGCGATCGCGCAGCAGGCCGCACATACCGCGATCGATCTCACACGCCACGACGCGGCAGCCGCGTGAGAGCAGTTCGTCGGTCAGCACGCCTGTGCCGGGGCCGACTTCCAGCACCGTTTCACCGGGCTGCACGCCCGCTGCGTCGATCAGTTTGCGCAGCATGTTCTGATCAATGAGAAAATTCTGACCAAACGCCTTGAGTGGCGACATGCCGCGCGAGGCCAGAAGCTCTTTGATGGACGCGACGGTTTGCTGCATGGTCGAAGAAAGCGAAGGTAATCACAAGCAGTCTACACACGGCTCCATCCGCGCTGCCGGCTCATGCATGCATCGTTGGCGATGACTTGTGGCAGACGCGTGCAGTCGCCAACAAAATCACGGCAGAGTGAGATCGATCTATGGCTATCGGCCGCCCGCAAAGCACTCGAGTTCCTTGACGACGTCGACCCAGATCTCCTCGGGTCCGCGAGCGGCGTTGATCAGGCGGTAGTCTTTGGGGAACTGTTTGGCCTGCGTCAGGTAGCCTTCACGCACTTTGCGGTGGAACGCTGCGCCGCGGCTTTCAATGCGGTCGAGGCCCTCTTTGCGCGTCGCGGTCGCCATGAGTGGATTGATCCGGCTCGCGGCGGTCTGCTCGTCGACATCGAAGATCAACACCAGATGCGGGAACACGCCTTGCAGACTGGCGTTGGCGACCGCCCAAATGTCCTCGTGCGAGATGCCGCCCGCGGTGCCTTGGTATGCCAGTGTGCTAGCCAGATAGCGATCGGCTACGACCACCTGCCCTGCAGCGAGGGCGGGCTTGATCTTCTGCTCAACCAACTGTGCGCGGCTGGCCATGTACAGCAGCATCTCGCAGCGCAGGGTCATCTCAGCCTTGGTGTGCAGCAGCACTTCGCGAATCTGCTCGCCGATGGCGGTGCCGCCGGGCTCGCGCACTTCCACGGTTGACAGCCCGGCATCATCAAGCATCTGCTTGAAGCGCCGCATCTGCGTGGTCTTGCCGCTGCCGTCAGGTCCTTCAAAGACCAGAAAGGTCCCCGCGAGCTTGCGCAGCCAGGATTGTCGGGAAGCAGTCGCATCCATGCGCGCAGAGGATACCAACGAACAAGCCGGCACGCGCGAACGCCTGCCGGCTTGTTACTAAGGAAGGGCGAGAGAGGGCGACAGCGGGCTGGCGATTACGGGCAGTTTCCGCCCGCCAGCACATTGAAGAAGTCCATAACGTCCTGATCTTCAGGGAAGACGCCGTTGTTATTGAAGTCGATGTCGCTGCAGGTGCCCGTGGGACAGGTGCCGCCCGCGAGCACGTCAAAGAAGTCGACCACGTCTTGATCTTCGGGGAAGACGCCGTTGCCATTGAAGTCGATCGTGTCGCAGCCAACGGGTGCGCCCAGCGAGCCATCGGCATTCACACGCATCGCGCGCACGTCACGCTCGCCGCCGGTGTCGTTGGCCCACACCGCCACGTACCAGTCACCGCCGGTGCTCCGCACGATGCTCGACCGCGACTTGTTGTTCGCGGCACTCGCCAGATCGATCGTCTGCGTGGGCCACGCGAACGTGCCGTCCGCATTCATACGGGCCGCGGAGATCGCCATCGGGCCGTTCGGGCCTGTGTAGCGCTGCCATGACAGAATCGCGCTGCCGCTGGGACCAGGCACGACCTGCACGCCCGCTTGCGGCGGCGAGTTGAAGGCGATAACTTCAATGCCCGAGCCGCCGCCCCACAGGAGCGTGCCTTCCTGCGTGACGCGCTGCACGTTGAGGCCACGCGGCCCTTGCGACGTGCTCGTACGTTCATACGCAATCGTGTACTCCTGCGTCGCAGGGTTATACGCAGCGCTGGCCGACAGGCGAAACTCCACCGTGCCGCTCACGTTGGAGCACTCGATGCCGTCAGCGGCGAACACGAAGGTGCCGTCGGAGCGCACGTGCTGAATGCGCGCGTTGCGCGTCGCGCCGCCGTCATAGAACGGAATGATCGCACCGTTGCTGCCGTCGCTGATCATGCGCGGGAAGTACGCCGTCGAAAGCCCGCGTGCGGGCGTTGCGCTCGACGTGTACACGTCCAGCGGCACGCCGCCGTTCCACAGGCCGGTGTTGCTCGCGCTCCACTTCTGAATCTTCAGTCCTTTGCGGCTGGTCACGCTGTTCGTACCTTCCGCGCGAACCCACAGCGAGATGAACTCGGTGCCGGCCGCCGCGACCATGTCGCTCGCGACCTGCGCGCGTCCGGTTTCCGTGATCGCCCACGCGCCGCCGAGCGTCCCGTCGCTGTTGATGCGCTGGAAGCGCAGGTTCACCGTCGCGCCCCACGCCACCACCGCGCTGCCATCGTCAAACCCGACGACCTGCGGCCCGAAGTTGCCGTTGGAATTTGGAAGCAGCACGCCGTTTGCGCCCCACTGCTTCACGCCCGCGCTGTTGACCTTCTGCACATAGAGCGCGCCCGCCTGGTCATACGCCATGTACGCGTTGCCCACGTTGTCGGCGTACAGGTCAACGGTCGAAGTCGACGAGCTTGATCGCAGCGGCGACACATCCACCGGCGGCGAGAACATGAGCGCGCCGCTGGCATCCAAACGCTGCAGCGGGTACTTGTACGTGCCGCTCGAATTGTCCGTGTGGAAGACCCAGGTCGTGCCATCAGGCCCGGCCGCGCTCAGCGGCGTGCCTTGATCGCCCGTCAGTGCGCTCACCACCGTGTTCGCATCAATATCAGTGGTCCACTGCGCGAACGCTGCACCGGACGCACTCACGAGCGCAGCGACTGCGCACCCCGCAACACAGCTCATCTTCATGGACAGCTCCTTTTCCCAACCAGCCGCACGATGGTACAGAAATACGAGCCGGATGCACGCGAGAAGTTGTAAATTATTACAAATTCTTGTTCTACCCGACATTGTTATTGTCGAACATCCCTAGAACTGGGCATCTCCGACCTCAGTGGATGGATTGAGGGATCGTGTATGCTGCCGCCGTGACAAGCGGTGGTATCTCAACCGGGGGCTTCGGCAGGAGCAGTGGAACGCGAGCTGTCACGCGGGTCGTTGCGCGGAATCTCGAGCGCACAAGTTGGGGCGTTCGCGCGTTGCTTGGCTTGCTTGGCTGGTTCTTGCTCTGTGGCATCCTTGGCGGAGCGATGTTCGCCGGAATTGACGAGCCATATTGGGGCTGGAGCGGCGTGCAGCGAGGGATGATGATTGGCGTGCAGGTCGGCGGGGTGGTGGGCGGGGTGTACGCGGTGGCGGCGGCGGGTGTGCCGCTGGTTGTGTGCGCGGTGCACGGAGCACGGCGCAAACGGCGCGGCGTGCCCGTGGCGAAGTGGCATGCGCTGCGCGGGTGGCTCGCGGGGCCTTGGTTGTGTCTGCCGATTGTGATTGTGCTGGGGCCTTGGTTGATGCTGTCGAATGTGCGATGGGAGACTATGACCGACCCGGACGATCTGCCCGACGCGATTCCGAAATGGGTGGATGCGATCGCGCTGCATGCATTTCCGACACTGCTCCTCATCGTCGTACTGATCGTGCTCTGCCTTGCCACGTGCTTTGTGTGTGCAGCTCTCGCGGCGATGCGAGCAAGCGTGCCAGCGGGGCGGTGCGAGCGATGTGACTATGAAATCGGCGGGCTGGGCTTGAACGCGACGTGTCCGGAGTGTGGGTGGCATGGCGAGCATGCGCGGGGGCTGTCAGCACGGCGCTCGCGGCTCGTCCAGCATTGCGAAAGCAAGCCCGTGGTCATCTGCGTGGCGATCTCCGTACTCGTGCTCTGCGCTGCAGCGCTCATTCGGGTCGCGTCGTATGTGCCCATCCGAGAGTGGAACATTCTCAGCACCACCGCCGTGTATGTCGGCGTGTGTATTACACTGCCTTTGCTGATCGCACAGTCAGTCAGAGTGCGCCAGCCCGCGACGCGGCGCGCGTTTGGACACGCCGCAACCGGGCTGCTTGCGGTTGCAGCAGTCGTTGTGTTGTACACGATCGCGATCCATATCGCGTATCAGATCGACTCGACACGGCATCCCAATCAGGAAGCATCGTGGTACGTGTGGGCGAGCGTGCGAAACGCGGGACTTTTGCTCGTGCCCGCGTGCACCGCCTGCTTCACGGCGACATGGCTGCTGATCAGCGCCCGAATGGAGCGGCGGCCCGCTTAACGACGCGTGACCCGCCGCGCAGGTGTCGCGGCGCATGGTGATTGCGCTCGCGTCGTGTATCATTGTGCATGAGCACTTCGTGGATCATTTTGTGTCCGGGTCAAGGCGCGCAGGCAGTGGGTATGGGCAAGAACTGGTTTGAGCACGCCAATCCGGCGGCTGCGGCCGCGGCTCGAGAGATCTTCTCGCGGGCCGACAAGCAACTGGGCACGCGGCTGGGCGTGACGCTGAGCGAGCTGTGCTTCAACGGTCCTGCGGACCGCCTCAACCAGACGGACGCGAGCCAGCCCGCAATTTATACGGCCAGCATGGCCTGCTGGGCGGGATGGCTTGCCTCGCAAAATGTCACGATCAACGACGCGGCACACAGCGTGAAGGCGGCGCTGGGCCTGTCGCTGGGTGAGTACACCGCGCTCGCGCTCGCGGGTGCCTTCTCGTTTGAAGACGGACTCGAACTCGTCACCCTGCGTGGCAGAGCCATGCAGGACGCTGCTGACAGCCCCGCGGCTCGCGCGGGCGGCGGAGGTGGCATGCTCGCGCTGATTGGCGCGACCGATGAGCAAGCTGCGGAAATCTGCGACAAGGCTCGTGAGAAGGATGTGCTGGTGTGCGCGAACTACAACGCGCCGGGGCAGGTCGTGCTGAGCGGCCACAAAGTTGCTTGCGAGCGAGCGGCGAAAGTCGCCGAAGGTATGGGCCTGCGCAGCAGCATGCTGCAGGTTGCCGGCGCGTTCCACTCGCCCCTCATGCAGCCCGCGGCGGACAGCCTCGCTGCAGCACTGGCGAAGACACCCATCAAGGCACCGCGCAACACGGTGATCGCCAATGTGACCGCCAAGCCGTACGGCGAAGGTGCCAGCGTGACGGATGGCGAGATTCGCCAGCGCCTCGCGCAGCAGCTCACCAGCAGCGTGAAGTGGAGCCAGAGCTGCCAGTGGATGGCGGGGAATGTGCTGGCAGGCAGCGACGTGTATGAGTTGTCGCCAGGCAAGACACTCATGGGACTGATGCGCCGCATTGACAAGGGCGTGAAGGTGAATGCCCTCGACGCGTAAGCAGGTTTGAAGGCGAGCGCGGAAAAACGTGTTCTTACGTGCCCGCGCATCCCTCACGAACATCGCGACTGAAATGAACGAGAGGAAGCCGCCTTCGGCTTCCTCTCTTCGTTTTCGTCGTGCGGATTGCTCGCTCGTCCGGGCTCAAAGCCCGGACCACCGTCGGCGCTTGCATTACCAATCCGACTTCGGCACACCCATGCCCTTGCGGTTGGGGCTGGCCGGGCGGTTGGGCTTCACGTACGGCTTCTCCTTGATGGCTTGCTGCATCAGTTCGATCGCCTTGTCGAGCTGCGGGTCACCGCCGCTTTGCATCTTTGCGGGGTCGTCAAGGACTTCGTGGGTGGGGTCGGTGCCGTGGCCTTCGACGCCCCATGTGCCGTCGGTTTCGTAGAAGCCGAAGGTGGGGACGCTGACATAGCCGCCGTCGATGAGCGCCGGATTACCACTGATGCCCACCAGACCGCCCCACGTGCGCGTGCCGACGACGGGCCCGAGCTTATTGTGCTTGAAGAGCCATGGGAACATGTCGCCACCGCTGCCCGCAAGACCGTTGATGAGCATCGCCTTGGGGCCTTGGTGGCTGTCGGGCGGCCACGTCCAGTCGTTGCCATGACGGCGAGCCCAGTAGTTGGTCACCGGACGATTGAGCAGTTCGATGAACCGCGTGGGAATCTGGCCGCCGCCGTTCCAGCGCTCGTCGATGATGAGCGCCTGCGTGCCGCGCTGGCCGAAGAACTGTCGGAACAGTTCGTTCTGGCCGTCAACGCCTGTGTTGGGCACGTAGATGTAGCCCACAGTGCCGCCCGTCTGCTTCTCGACATACGCACGGCGACCTTCGATCCATGCGCGGAAGCGCAGTTCGGTCTCATTGCTGAGTGTCTTGATGGTGACATCGCGCGTCACGCCGCCAGCCGGCTTGTCGCTCACTGTTAGCGTCACGACTTTGTCCGCCAGACCGACAAACGCGGCCCACGGATCCTTCTTGGTATCTACCGGCGTGCCGTTGACGGCGAGCAGGTAGTCACCCACTTTCACATCCACGCCGGGCTGGCTGAGAGGCCCGCGAGCGTCGACATCCCAAGCGTTGCCCTCGACGATGCGCTTGATGCGATACGCCTTCGTATCACCCTCGCCCGCAAGCTCGAAGTCCGCGCCGAGCAGGCCCACGCCGATGGACTTGGTTTCTTCAACATCGCCCGGGCTGCTGACGTAGGCGTGGCCGATGTTGAGTTCGCTGATCATCTCGGCCTGAATCCAAGCGATGTCTTCGCGCGTCGTCGCGTCGTCGACCATGGCGGCGTAGTGATCGTGCACCTTCTCCCAGTCCACGCCATGCATGGTGGGCTCGTAGAAGAAGTCTCGCTGCACGCGATACGTGTCGCGGATGATCTGCTTCCATTCATCACGCGGATCAATCGTGATGCGCATGCCATCAGTCGGCACGCTCGTCGGCTTGGCACCCGCCGACGCATCAGCCACCTGCAGGCGGTTGCCTGCCTTGAACAGCAGCACCTTCTTGCCGTCGGCTGAGATGTCAAAGCCGTTCACATCATCAGCGACAGTCTCTTCCTTGGGCTCATCCGCGGCCATGTCGTAAATCTTGAGCGCACGCTTGGCATCGCTACGCGGCGCCGGATTGCGCATGAACAGCAACTTGCCCTTGTCATTCACAGCAAGGCCACCGAACGAGCCGCCATCCACGGGCACCGCGATTGCGCGACGTTCAAAGCCATCAAGATCGATTTTGATGGACTTCTTCTCGTCTTTCTTCTCGTCCTTCTTTTCGCCTTCCTTGGCTTCACCCTTCTCGCCGTCCTTCTTCTCTTCAGGCTTGGCGTCGGCGGGCTTCTCGTCCTTTTTCTCGTCCTTCTTGTCTTCCTTCTTCTCTTCGCTCTTCTTCAACTCTTCCTCATCAGCCTTCACCGTCAGCGGGTTCTTCACATCGCTGCGGAGCGGAACGGCGTAGAGACGCTGCGTCTGCGCATAAGCGAACGTCTCGTCGTTGTCGGCGTAGATCGGGTTCTCGATATCGCGCATGCTCACGAAGTAGAGCCACTCGCCCTTGCGATCAAACACCGGGCTGTAGGAGTTGAAGAACGACGACACCACCTGCGTCTTGGTGCCTGTCGCGACTTCATACAGCCAGATGCCGCCTTGCGACACACGATCATCGCCGCGTGAGTACGCGATCCATGCGCCATCGTGCGACCAGCTCACCGTCTGCTGGCTTGACCACGGATCGGTGTCGATCACCTTGGTCTCGCCAGTCTCCACCGTCGTCACACGAATGACGCCCGCGTCATCACTGAATGCGATGTGCTTGCTGTCGGGCGACCACTGCGGCGTGTAGCGGAAGCCCTTGCCCAGGCTCGTGAGCTTGCGCGGCTCGATGGGCTTGGCTTCCGCGGCGGGCTTGTCGGCGGTGTTCTTGTCGACAGCGTTCTTGTCGGCGTCCGCGTCCTTCGCGTCTTCCTTCGCCGCGTCTTTGGCTTTCTTGGCGGCAACTGCGTCACTGCTGCGCACCCACAGCTCGTACTCGCCGCTTTCGTCGCTGAAGTACGCGATCATGGAGCCATCGGGGCTCCACGCGGGGTCGCGCTCGAAGAGATTGTCCGTGCGGGTCAGCGCACGAGTCGCACCTTCTTTAGCCGGAGCGGTGAAGAGATCGCCGCGTGCGTTGACGACGACGCGCTTGCCGGCGGGCGAGATGCTGGCGCCTTGCAGACCCGATTCCATCGCATCCACCGTGCGAGTGCGCACTGCGGGGCGATCACCCGGGATCGTGAAGGTGACCTGCTTGCTTTGGCCACTGCCCAGGTTCAGCAGCATCATCTTGCTGCCGAGTTGGAAGACGATCTCGCCTTCGCCATTGTCGCCAGGGCCCACGCTGGGCCAGCGGACGTCATCATCTGCGAAGGTGGTGATCTGCTTGCTCGCGCCGCTGGCGATGTCGTACTCCCACACGTTCAGCCGGTGTTCGCTTCCGCGGTCACTCAGGAAGTAGACCTTGTCGTTCTTGCCACCAGGGACCCACATGGGAATGGTGTCCGTGCCTTCCCACTCGGTGATGCGTTTGCTGGCTTTGGTCTTGAGGTTGAAGAGCCACACATCAGTCGCCATGCCGCCGCGGTAACGCTTCCAGGTGCGTGTGTCGGTGCTGTGCGTGGTGTACGCGAGCCACTCGCCGCTGGGCGACACGCTGCCGAAGCCCGCGTAAGGGACGCTGACTTGCTGGGGCAGGCCGCCTTGCGGGCTCACGGTCCACATCTGGCTGGTGCGCGGCAGATGGACACCCATGTTGTTGGCGAGGAAAAGCAGGTTGCCATCGGGCGTCCAGTCGCAGAGCGTCTCGCCCGTGGGATGGTGCGTAACGCGCGTCGCGGCGCCACCGGCCGCGGAGATGGTGTAGAGATCGCGGTTGCCGTCGTAGTTGCCGACGAAGGCGATGGTGTTGCCATCGGCGCTGAAGCGCGGGAAGGACTCAAGGCCTTGGGGGCTGGCGAGGGGCAGGGCCTTGCCGCCGGCTTTGGGGGCGACATAAATGTCGTTGGCGTAAACGAAGGTGATGGAGTCTTTGGAGACATCGGGCCAGCGCATCATGCCGGCGTTGGGCGTGATGTCGGCCATCGCGAGAGAGGACGCGCCGGCCAGTGCGAAAAGTCGCGCGGCGCGCGAGAAACCGGCGAGATGATGCGAGGACGAGAGAGACAACAGACGCTGCGACATGCCTTCATCCTTTCAGAGCGTGCGTGCAAGCCCGGCGAGATCGCGCGGGCAGAGCAATCGGAGAGAACCCGACAGAAGAGCCCGTTGTTCGGGCAACGGGCCAGCAGGTTACGAACTTCCGGTGCTCGGGGTGGCCCGTTCACGTGCATAAACCTGGAGCCCGGCTGCAACCAGCAAAAAATACGCGATGAGCGCGCACCAACTCGCCCCGCCCACGTGCTTCCACGCGGCCAGAGCATCATCAAACATCATGCCGCCGGGCGGCAGCGTCAGGCCGGCAAAATACACCGCGACGGCGGCAATCACCATCCAGCGCGGCCCGCCCAGTCTTGGGTGCAGCAGCAACGCCGCGGCGAACATCATGGGAAAGACCAGCAGCGAGAAGTGCCGCCCCACCGCCTGCGGACTGAAGACCACCAGCGCGACAATGACACCCGACCACTCGATGCACGTGAGCAGCCCGCGCGAGCCGGTGTCGATCACGCGCTCACTCGCGCCGCCGCGCCCGGCGAACAACGCGGCACCGCATCGCCCATACAACCACGCCACAACAGCGACACACCCTGCGGCACACGCGGCGACAATCGCTGCGAGCAGCGCGGTGTTCGCCGGATAGCCCGTCATGCGGGCAACCGCACTCGGTATCGACACGCTCGCCCACCATGTCAGCGGGTTGACAGGCGGCGCATCGACGCCCGCCTGCGCTTTGCCCACCAGCGTTGCCACGCCGCGAAAGCTCGTTGCTACGTACTGCCAGTTGGTCGTCCAGCCAAAGACCGGCACGCCTGCGAGGAGTCCTGCGGCGATGCCGGTGATCATGCCCACGCACTCGCGCCAGCGGCGCCGCACCACGAAATACGCGAGAAAGGCGACGGTCTGAAACTTGATGACGGCTGAAAGCCCCAGCAGCACGCCCGCGACAAACGGCCGCTTGCGCACCGTGATGAACGCGCCGGCAAGCAGCGCGAGGATCACATGATCGCTCTGCCCGGAGTAAATCACGGCACGAAGTTTGTCCACGTTAAAGAGCAGGCCCGTCGCCGCGACGGCCCACACGCGCCAGGGATCAAGCTCCAATCCCAGCAACCGGCACGTTTCCCGCGAGATCCACACCAGCGCCAGCACCAGTAGCGCAGCGCTCACACACGCAAAGACAAAGCCCGACACGCCCTCGCTCAACAGCCCCAGCGGCGAAAATACCACCGCAAACATGGGCGGATAGAGGTAGCACTTGATTCCCGCCTCATACGGATTGGTTCCCTGCATCACCGCCTGCATCGCGTGGTACAAATGGTGCCAATCCTGATACTTCCCACGCACGAACAACGCGCCGTAATACACCGCACAGAAACACGCGAACCCCATCACCACACCGCGGCCAATCCACAGCAGCCGCCGCTGTCGCGCTGCCGACACGGAATGGAAATCGAATCGCGACATGATCTCCCGGCTTCAGCCTCACGCCCTCGCTGATCGAGCCATCATAGTTGACACACGTCGCGTGCCCCGGCGCATCTACACTTCTCCCATGCGACTTGGCATCTGCGCCACGCTCATCCCGCTCGCATCGCTCGCGGTGCTTTCGTGCCCGCTCACCGGCTGCGGCCCTGTCGTCACGCCTTCGTTTGATTCTCCCGAGCCCGCCGCACGCAATGCCGCCATCGTCCGCGCCGCCGAAACGCGTGATCAAGGCAGCGTCGATGAACTCATCGCCATGCTCGCCAGCGACGACCCAGCCACGCGCGTGCTCGCCATCCGCACGCTCGAACGCATCACGGGCCAGACCAACGATTACGATCCGCACGCCGACGAACTCTCACGTTCGGCCGCCGTGCGTCGGTGGCACGCCTGGTACACCACGCACAGCACGCAGCACACACCATCCGTCGGAGGCCGCAAGTGAACCCGTCGCCTGCCACCCCGCCGCCTCCCACGGCTACCCCCACTGCCGACGCAAACGCCGAAGTCCGCATCGAGCTGCTGAGCAAGCCCGTCTATCTCTGCGCCGTGCGCGACTTCATGCGGCAAGTCTGCCGCCGCCACGGTTTTCATGACGATCAGACCGCCCAAATCGTCCTCGCCGTGGACGAAGCCCTCGCCAACGTCATGAAGCACGGCTACGCCAACCACCACGACGGCCACATTTGGCTCGCCCTCACGCCCTTCACCGACAGCCCGCGCGGCCCCGGCCTGCGCATCATCATTGAAGACACCGCCAAGCAGGTCGATCTCGCGTCTATCAAGAGTCGCGACCTCGCCGAAGTGCGCCCGGGAGGCTTGGGCGTGCACATCATCAAACAAGTGATGGACGAAGCCGTCTACGCCCACCGCGAAGGCGGCGTGGGCATGCGTCTCACGCTGATCAAACATCTCTCATCCCCCGCAGTCTCCGCCACCCAGACGGACAATGCGAGTCATACCAATTGCTGTGGAGGTTCGCATGGCCGCTGAAGGTTCCGCAATGCACGTCGCTCTCACGTACAAAGGCGCTGTCGCCATCGCCGCGCCGTCGGGCGACATCGGCACGCACGAAGCCCCCGCGCTGCGCACCGCCATCCGCGAAGCTCTTGACAAGAAACCGGCGAAGATCATCGTCGATCTCTCGGGCGTGCCTTACATGGCCACCGCAGGCCTCGCGACGCTCGTCGAAGCCATGAACCTCACCCGCAAAGCCGGTAGCACGCTGGTGCTTGCTGGCATGCACGACCGCGTGAAGGCGGTGTTTGATATCTCGCGCTTGACGGGGCTGTTCAAGATCGCGCCGGATATGGCGGCGGCGGAAAACATGTAAGGTGGGAGCATGGCGTAAGCCAGAGGGGACTCATGCGGTGGAACGTCTGGGTTGAAATCGGATTCGCCAACGAAGCTCGCGGGATAAGTCTCTTTTTTGAGACTCTCACAGCCCTCATGCAAGACGGATGGTCTGCTTTCCCGGACCCCACTCGCGTGGACTGGGCCCTTGGTGCAGCGGTTGGCATCTTCGACACAGACGGCATTCGCGTGGACTGGCACTGGTCGCACGACTTGAACTGGGCCGACTTTGTTTACAAGCACACCCACACGGCAAACGCCTCGATGCGTCTGTTTCAAGACGAGAACGTCATCGCCGTGTCGTGGGGCGCTACCAAACCCGACGTTGTCGAGATCGATTGGGAGCAATACCCGGCGATTTGGATAGGCCGCACGCAGGTGCCTGATCTGTCTCGCCCTTCAGCTCATGTCGAGTCACTCGTGGTGCGTCATAGTGCGGAAGTAGAAGGCTGCCACTGGGTCCACGTCTACGCCTAGTTTGATCTTGTGGAAAGATCGTTGTACAAGCGAGCCTTCCCGCCTTCAGACGAGATTGTTCGGGCGATGAAAGATGGGGGGGCGATGCGTCATGCACAAGTTTTGCATTCATCTTGAATCAAAGAACTGGAGCGCCGGCTCCAACTTCGTCGGCGCGATCTACTTCGAAGTCGACGGCGAGTGCTTTCCGGAGAGAGGTTGGACCGACTTTTCTCTCATTATCGCCCCGCAGTGGCTCACCGCGATGCGTTGCTTTGTGGGTGGTAGCCACGCAGAGTCCTTTCACTTCATGGATGGATGTCGGCTCGGACTCAAGTTGCGGCGCGAGGGTGATGAATCGTTACTTGAGGTCCACGAATGGCGAGCCACAGGCTATCGCGCGACGCACGCCTACGTCATCACAACGCAGCAAATCGAAGAACTCATCATCGAACTCGCGCTCAAACTCGACAACGCGAAACGCGCCTTTGCATCGCGCACGCGACCGCCGATTGACCGATGATCGCCCGCACAGCATGCGGCATGATCTGTGTTTCTCTCGTGGTGCAGCAATTTCACACCGCTTGCCTCGCGTGGCCGCGTGCGGCACGTCCGAACGCCGTGTTATCGCGTGCTGTCACCGCGTTGCCGGCGGCACCGTGTCGCCGCCCACGCAAGAAAAATCCGCCACGCACTTTGCGCGCTGGGTCGTTTCTCCGCGGAGTAAAGGGCGTCCACCCGCGACGTCGCTCAGGAGCCGACCATGCACCGTACTGAAACGATCGCTGCCCCCGCCACGCGCAACGCCCACACGCCATCGGGCCGCGGTGCGCATCCCATCGCCGCAGCCGCGTGCCTGGCGATGGTGGCTGGCCTCACGAGTACCACCTTCGCCCAGCCAGCCGGCGTCACCGTCACGGACTTGGGCGACTTTGCGAGCACCGTTTCAACGACGCAGACTCGGAACATCACGATCAGCCCCGCTGCGCCGGTGGCGTGGTTCAAGATTCGTGTGCCGCGGATCGCGCCGCCGCACCGGTACCTGGACATCAGCACGTCGGGCACCGGGTTTGGCGATAGTGAGATCGCTCTGTTCGCCGCCGATGGCACACTGATCGCCACCGACGATGACGACGGCGCGAACAACTTCTCGGCGCTTTCGTTTGGCATGGTCACCCCCGGCGCGTTTGGCCGGCCGGCGCCGGTTGCCGAAGTCGGGCAGTCCGCCGGTGGGCCCAACGACGGCCGCGACGGCACGCTCAGCGGCCTCGCATCAATCGAGCAAGGCGGCACCGCGGGCGACTACTACATCGCCGTGTCGCGGTTCGACTCAACGTTCGGGAACAACTTTGTTGTGGTGCCTCCGGGCGGCACGCTGACGCTGCCCACGCTGCTGACCGTGCGCATGGACACGCCGGGCGGGCAGGTGGCGCCGACGGTGAATGGCCTGGATCGCGAAGCGACTGCCGGTGACGTGTTCGTCGCCATCGCATCGGCAAGCGCCAACACCACCGGCGTGACGGTGGACCTGACCGCCGTGAACGGCCCGAACAATCGCAATCTCATCAACACGAGCGGCAACAATTGGAACAGCACCTTCATCGGGCTTTCCAACTCTGTCGGACCGGGTGTCTACCCCATCGTCTACCGCGCCACAAACGCCATCGGCGATGTCGCGGTCGATCCAGCCACCCTCACGTTGCGCCCGGCAGGACCGAACTGCAGTGACCGCGACCGGCCGTTGATCATTGCCACACCTGGAACAAGCACGTACACCTACACCACCACGCTCGGAAACGTCGACGGCCCGTGGACCGCAGCGTGCTTCAACCCGCTCCAGCCGCCATCGGGTAACGACATTTGGTTCGAACTTGTTCCTGAGCAAAGCGGCATAGTGACCCTCAGCACGTGCAACATCGACACGGGCGTAAGCGGCTCGCAGCCCGACACGCTGCTGGGCGTGCTCGTGAACTGCTCCGACGCGACTTTTTTCGCCTGTGGCGACGACATCGGCGGCTGCGGTCTGGGTACACGCTTAGTTAACATCCCTGTGACGGAAGGCTCGTCGTACAACATCGCCGTGCGCTCCTGGTCGGGCGACATCGTCAACGGCCGCCTCGCTGTGACGTTCGTTCCCGGCTGCGATGACATTGACTTCAACAACAACGGGGTCTTTCCGGAAGATCAGGATGTCGTTGATTTCTTCAACGTGCTCGCAGGCGGCTCGCCAGGCACCTGCGATCCGTTCGACGGCTGCAACGACATCGACTTCAACAACAACGGCGTCTTCCCCGAAGATCAAGACGTTGTCGACTTCTTCAACGTCCTCGCAGGCGGGGCGTGCGGGTGAAGCATCCTGACCGCTGTGTCGCGCGATTCTCAGACGTACGCGCGGCCGTTCGTGATCCAGTTGGCTGGGAGAACGTGTGAACATCTCAGTTTGCCTCGCGCAATCGGGCAGCAAGCGGTTACATTCTCGCCGGTTCAGTTCTGAACCTCGAGGAGGCGGCATGCACAATTGCAAGCAGTTCATCACGTGGTCCACGTTCGTCGCGGCGGTTACAGCGGCGGCGGGAATGTCCCTCGCCCAGCCTGCGGGTGTCACGATCACCGATCTGGGCAACTTCGCGGGCAGCGCGTCCACCGTGCAGTCGCAGCTCGTGACGATCACGCCCGCGGCACCCGTGGCGTGGTTCAAGATTCGTTTGCCGCGGATCTTCGCGCCACACCGCTTTCTTGACATCAGCACGTCAGGCTCGGGGACCGCAGATACCGAGATCGCCATGTACACGGCGAGCGGATTGCTGGTTGGCAGCGACGACGATGACGGCGCGAGCAACTTCTCGGCTCTCTCTTTCGGCCTGACCGATCCCAATGCGCCTTCTCGCGTGCCGCCGATTTGGGAACCCGGCCAAGCTCTGCCAGTCGCGAACGATGGTCGTGATGGTTCGTTCACCGCGAACCCGCTGACGGGCACCGATGCAGACTACTACATCGCCGTCACGCAATACAACGTGAACTTCGCCAATGGCTTTGGCGTGACGCGTCTCAACGGCCCGGCGACCGGCCTCAACACGCGACTGGCCGTGCACATGGGCACACCGAGCGGGCAACAAGCACCCGAATTGAATGGAACGAGCAGATTCCTGCTCACAAATGACACCTCGGTTTTTCCGGTGGCGATCACCAGTCTGGGCGTCGTCAGTGTCGCGGTCGATGTTTCGTCGCTCGGGGGCCCAGCCAACGCGGAACTCAACGGCAGTGCCGACGACGACCAGTGGAGCGGCACAGTGCCACTGGGACCGGGCCCGTTGCCAGTCGGTAGTTTCTCAATGACCTACCGCGCGACAAACTCGATTGGCGATGTCAGCGTCGATGGGGAGTCGATCTTCGTGGATGCGGCGGGGCGTACCTGTTCTCGCGCCGTTGAGCAGCCCATTCCCAGCACCCCCGGCACGTCGATCCATTCATACAACACCACCGACGCCAACGTTGACGGTCCCTGGACGACCGCGTGCTACAACCCGATATTCACTCCCACCGGGAACGATGTCTGGTTCCGCTTTGTGCCGACACAGAACGGCAGGCTGAGCCTGAGTACCTGCAACAGCGACACCGGCTTTACAGGTGTCCAGCCCGACACGCTTCTGAGCGTGCGCCGCGAGTGCACTGCGGAGAATCCGTTCTTCGTCTGCGGCGATGACGCGAGCGGCTGCGGCTTCGGCACGCGTCTGACCGACATACGTGTCACCGCTGGCCAGCAATACAACATCGCCGTGCGGGCGTTCAGCACCGACATCGTCGACGGCCGGCTCGCGGTGACGTTCGTTGTGAGCTGCGACGACATTGACTTCAACAACAACGAAGTCTTCCCCGAAGATCAAGACGTCATTGACTTCTTCAACGTCCTCTCGGGCGCTGACTGCCCGCAGTGCAACGACATCGACTTCAACAACAACGATGTCTTCCCCGAAGATCAAGATGTGGTCGACTTCTTCAATGTGCTTGCAGGCGGCACGTGCCCGTAACGCCGCGCTTCAGTCTCACCCCTTCGTTTGAATCCACGCGGCAAGCCTCCATCAAGGGTTGCCGCGTTGTCTTTCTTGGCATCTTTGTGTCAGACCTCGCGCACTTGGCCGCTACGACACG
Organism: Phycisphaerae bacterium; assembly: GCA_046316615.1. GTDB lineage: Bacteria > Planctomycetota > Phycisphaerae > Phycisphaerales > UBA1924 > BJHL01. Next base: position 2,515 of record JBKDAN010000011.1, on the reverse strand, counting down.
CAGGAGGTCTCTCATGCGTTCAACCTGTGCTCTCGGCGTCCTTTCAGCCATCACTGTGTCCGTCGCCGCCCACGCGGCTGTCACCAACATCCAGATGGTCCACACCACCGACTACCAGCAGACCGCACCCAACGCCTACCAGTCGCTGGGCAGCACCGTCTTCTTCGTGCTCATCGCACAGAACACCGCTGAAATCGCCGAGATCGAAGTCACCACGCCCGCCGACGATTACGTCACGCTCAACTCCTTCGGCGGTCCCGTCTGGTCCAACTTCTCCGGTCCCTACTCGTCGCAAGCGGATCTGCTCGCTGCGTACCCAAGCGGCCCTTATTCCTTCAACTGGTCGGGCGGCACACTGGGCGCGCAAAGCGCCGTCCTCCAGCAGAACTTCCCCACAGGCCTCTGGCCCACTAGCTTCCCGCGCTTCTCCGTCGCAACCTACAACGGCCTGCAAGGCATGGACGCCGCCCAGCCCTTCACCATTGCACTCGTCTCATCCTACTTCCCCGCACCAACATCCGAGCAGAACACCGGCGGCTTCTACATCAGCACCGTGCAGCCCAGCGGCTTGCCCGGCGCCATCATCTTCTCCTCACAAAGCACCGGCCCCAGCGCCACCCTCGCGTCGCGCGTGTTACCCGCCAACACCCTGCAGCCGGGCACCTCCTACTTCGTCACCTGGCTCTTCACCCAAGCCGATCTCTCAACGCCCTCCCCCGCGCAAACCGGCACGCTCGAGTTCCGCACCACCACACGCCTGCGCTTCACGACCGCCGCGGCACCCGTCGGCTGCGACGATATCGACTTCAACAACAACGAAGTCTTCCCCGAAGACCAAGACGTCATCGACTTCTTCAACGTCCTCGCCGGCGGCAACTGCCCCTGATCCCGCTGGCCCGCCCGCTTGGTGGCCCACCCGTCCCGCACGCCCCGCGAGCAACGCTCACCGCGCGTCACGTCGCCAGTCCGTTCACTTCCCCGCCAGCATCGCCCGCTCAATCATCACTGCCGAAGCCACAGGCGGATACTCCACCTTCACCCGATACACGCGAAAATCCGCCGGATTCATCCCCACGCGCGCAAACACCCCTTGCAGCAGCGCCGGATAGCGCGGCAAGTCGCGCACGTGCAGCGTCTCCACGCCCATGCCATGATCTTCAATCCGCGCACCAAGGTGCAGCGCCATCCGTTCGGCCGGCTCGCAGTATCCCACCGACACCCCACCCAATTCCGACGCCGTCACGCACTCAGGCTCGCCCAGTGGCGGCAGATCCTTGTGAAAAATCGTGTCGCAGATCAGTTCCTCGCATGGCGTATGCGTGGACACCACCAGCCGCAGCGGCGACTGTCCGCGATCTTCCACTCGCGCCAGCCCCGGCCTCATCGTCTCCGCAAAGAAGAACGTCAGCGCCGCCTGTCTCCCCACCGGCCCCGGAAGCAGCCGATCAATCGCCATCCCATCCGGCATGATCGTCCGCCGCACCGGCGGCATCACATCCGACGAAAACGCCCGCAGCAGCGGCACACCCTCATGCTCCTGCGCCATCTCCGCATCCAGCGGCTCCGGCAGCATCTGTCCATACAGCCGGCCCTGATGGTCCGTCCGTTTCCCGCGCCCCAAGATCCAACTGATATCCGAGCGCAACCGCTGGAACCCCGCATACCCGCGCAAAATCGCCATCGCCGACGACTCCTCGCCGCCCCCACCACGCTCAGGCCAGAAGATGTACGCCGCCAACTGCGCGCGTGTCTGCACACCAAGCAGCGTCGAGTTCGCACGAAACGCCGCCCGCCGCGCTGCAATGTCGTTGGCACGCTCCGACCCATCAAGGTGCGTCAGCAGTGCCTCCAGCCCGCTGCGATCACCCGCGTGTGTCTCGATCAATTCCTCATACGCCCCCATCGCCGCTTCCAACCGTGCGATCGTCGCCGCCTCAACTCCTGTGCGCTTCGCCGCGCGCGTCAGAATCTGCATCGCCGCCCCACCCGGCACTCGCTCCAAAACCGCCGCCGCCGACCCCGGCTTCGCAACGTTCAACACCTTCCAAGCCAGGTTCACGTCAATATCCAGCGCCGCCGCCAACTCCGATCCAGTCCAGCCACCATCCCCGCCCGGCAACTGCGCAAGCAGGTCCCGCATCGCCCCGCCCAGCGCGCGCGCCACATGCGCCGCCGCCACCGCAAAGTCAGCGGGCGTCTCCAAGGGGGCAGGCTTCTCGACCACGGCCTTCGCCATACCAACTGCTCCGGGCTGATGAACTTCATCGCCAGTTCACATAGTTGTACGCGATTTCTCGCCAATGAAAAGCCCATTCTCCACAGAATCAATGAATCTCAGAAATACTTTTAAAAGTGCTTGCAGAAACCCCTACTCCCGGTATGCTGCTTTTTCCGCTCGGCAGCATCAGTTCCACACACACGTATGGACTGGAGGCATCTTGATGCAGCGCAGCATCTCGTCATTCCTTGCAGCTTATGCGTGCAGTATGTTGTACGTCGCACCGGTTCGGTCAGC
>JBKDAN010000010.1:0-26532 GCA_046316615.1 Phycisphaerae bacterium | reverse complement strand
CCTTCGGGGCGATGGGCCTTGTTCCGGCAACTTCTTCGCCGGGGAGGCGTTGGTGGTTTTGGGTGAGGGTGGGTGACGATTGTTTCCTTCGCCCCGTTGGGGCGTGGAGGGAAAGAGAGAGAGCTGTCCACGGGTTGCGCTTGCTCGAAGACTCGCTCGCTGCACCCGTGGCTACAGGCCGGTGCCCCGTTGGGGCACGGAGAGGGTGCTTATGGAGGGGGCGCGGTTGCTTGGGTGAGATGCGGCTGAACGCGGAGATTTGCGCGGCCGTGCCGGGGCGGCGTGATTTGGGGTGCGAGTCCAGACGCTGGCGGGTCTGGCAACAGGCGGGCGCGGCTCCGCCGATTGAGACATGCGAGCGAGCGGCGGGGGTGACTTTCGCGGCGAGGTCGAGGGATCGCTAGAGAGCGGTGAGGTTGGGAATGCGTTGACGGAGAGCGGCGAGGCCGGCGTCGCTGACTGCTTGGCGGTAGATGTAGAGCGTGGTCAGAGCCGCGAGAGGCGAGTCTGTGGCGATGAGCGACAGGATGCCCTGCTCGGTAATCCACATGTTGTAGAGTCCCAGTGTATTGAGAGCGGTGAGTGGTGAGTCCTTCGCGGCGAGCAGTGCGAGGCCTTGGTCCGTGATGTCCGTCCCGCTCAGGGCCAGCCATGTGAGACCTGCCAGACGCGAGTCTTTGGCGGCAAGCAGCGCGAGACCTTGATCGGTGATTTGGGTCTCGCCGAGGTCCAGCACGGTCAAGGCTGCGAGGGGCGAGTCTTTGGCGGTCAGGATCGCGAGGCCTTGGTCGGTGATGCGGGTCTCATCGATGTATAAATCCGTCAAGCCGCGCAACGCCGTGCCCGGGGCGACGAGCGCGGCGAGTCCTTGGTCAGTGATCTGCGTGGCTTTGAGAACAAGCCCCGTGAGAGCGGAAAGTGCTGAGTCCTTGGCAGCCAGCGCGGCCAGTCCTTGGTCACTGATGCGGGTGCTGGAAATATCCAGCCACGTCAGGGCCTTCAGCGGCGAGCCTTTGGAGGCGAGGTCCGCCAGCCCTTCGTCGGTAATTTCGGTGTCGGAGAGGATGAGCGTGGTGAGCGAGCGGAACGGCGCGTCCGACGCGGCCATGAATGCGAGGCCGTAGTCGGTAATCGGCGTGTATTCGAGGTTCAGCACTTTGAGAGCGGTGAACGGCGAGTCTTTGCGGCACAGCCACGCGAGGATGGCGTCGCTCATGCCGTCACGGCACAAATACAACTCGGTGACTTTGGCGCACTCTTCGGGACCGACGCGTGCGGAGTCGGGGAGATCGAGCAGGTCGCGGACTGCGCCGTGGATGATCGCGAGCTCGTTGTCGCTGAGATCGCGGGCGGCGTGGGGCGGCAGGTTGGTATCGCCGGCGCTCATTAGGCAGAGCGTAGTGGGGGCGTTGGGCTGCGTGTGATGGGGTACGGCGTGCGCTCGTGCGTCACGCGGCGGCGCGGGCTTGGGTGGTGAGTTGTTGCTTTTCGAACTTCACGGCGATCATGGCCATGTCGCCGCTGGAGAGGACGCGGAGGACGGTGCTGGGGACGCGGTGCTTCTCGCTGAGGACGACGTGTTGATCGGGTGGGATGTAGATGTCGACGGCTTCGCCGGGTTTGATGGTGGTGGGCCAGGCGACTTGGAGGAGGACGCCGCCGCCGCTCATGTCGCAGGTGTGGGCGGGGATGAAGCGAGCGGTGGCGGGGTGGAAGAGCTTGACTGGGCGCGTGGTGAGGACGCGCGGGCTGCTGCGTTGATCGCTGGGGCGACCGGCGGCGATGGGTTGGAGAGGGAGGAAGTTCGCGCTCATGGTCGTGCTCTTTCTTTGCGGGTTTGCGTTCAGCTTTGGCGGTGTGGCGTGAGACGCTTTGTCGCCCCCACGAGCATCGGCGGCAGGGTGCGAGCACTTTCGCGTTTGTTTCTGATAACACACCAAATCGCCCGGTGGAATGCGTCGATAGTGCTGGCAATGGACATTTCCGTCATTATCCCTGCTTCCGCATGGCAGCCTGGCATCGCTGTCACGCTGGAGCGTCTTGCTCGCCAGCAGTTCGCCGCTGATCGGTATGAGGTGTTGCTAGCGTGTCCGTTGACGACGGAGCACGCGACGGCGGCGGAGCTTGCGTGGACGCGAGCGGGCGGGAGCCGCGGGCATGCGCTGCGCTTTGTGCAGCCGACGCTGACTGCGCCGGGGACGTGGATGCATTACGCGAACGCGGCGCTGGGCACGGCGGGTGGGCGCATCGCGATGTTGTTGCAGCCAGGGCTGTTGCCTGAGCCCCATGTGCTGGCGGCGCATGTGCAGTCGCATGGCGGGCTGGCGGGGTCTGGCGTGTCGTGCGTGACGGGGCGCGTGCTGGCGCCGGCGACGGAGAAGGCCACGCTGTGGCATGCGATGCTGGCGCGCTGGTGCAGTTCGCTGCGGCGGGCGGATCGGCCTGAGGGTGATCCGCGCGATGCGATGCATTGCAGTATCTCGAGCGATGCGCTGCGGCGCGTGGGCGCGTTTACGTGCTTTGCGACGGGACAGACGCATGCGCTGGCTGACCTTGTGTGCAAGCTGCGGGCGCGGACGGGTGTGACGATGCTGGAGCAGCCGGAAGCGAAGGCGTGGCTGGAGGATCTGGGTTCACCTTTGCAGACGATCACGCGGGACTATCAGCTTGGGTGGTCGAGCGTGCACACGTGGTTTACGAGCAACTGCTGGCGCAGTGCGTGGCATCCGGCGCAGCTGGATGATGATGACGCGGTGACACATCTGCGGCGGGCGATTGAGAATGACAGTGTGGTGTGCGAGAAGATGCTGACGTGGTTCCTCGCGCTGGCGACGCGGCCTTCGCCGGTGGATGCGGCGCTGACGGATGAGCTGGCGCATGATGCGTGGGAGCGGGCGCTGACGCTGCGGCGGTGGGCGTATCGGCGTGGGACGCTGGCGGCGCTGGAGATGGCTGGTGATCGGCCGGCTGTGTACGTGAGCTGTCCGCAAGTGCCGTTCTTATCGGGGCTTGCGCTGGCGGCGTGAGGTAAATCAATAGTTTCAATCACTTCTGAAAGTTCCGGCATGAGCCGATATAGTTCGGTATGGGTACTTCCATTGTTATTGCGGGCGGGTCGGGGTTTCTGGGGCTTTCGCTTGCGGAGTATCTTGCGGGGCGTGGGTACGAGGTGACGATTTTGTCGCGAAGTGTGCCGATGGCGGGGCCGTGGCGGCATGTGGCGTGGGATGCGAGGACGCTGGGTGCGTGGTCACGGTGCTTGGATGGGGCGGGGGCGCTGGTGAACCTGGTGGGGCGATCAGTCAATTGCGTGAAGACGCCTGCGCACTGCGATGAGATTCTGCGATCTCGCGTGGAGGCGACGCGCGTGTTGGGCGAGGCGTGTCGGTTGGTGGGTGTGCCGCCTGCGGTGTGGGTGCAGATGAGCACGGCGCACATTTATGGTGATCCGCCCAGCGCGGTGTGTGATGAGACGAGTGCGACGGGGTATGGGCTCGCGCCGACGGTGGGGACGGCGTGGGAAGAGGCGTTTGAGCGGGCGAAGTTGGCATCGCAGCGCGGAGTGGTTCTGCGGACGAGCTTTGTCATTGGGCGAGACCGTGGAGGCCACTTTGGCGCGCTGAGCATGTTGCGGCGGCTTGCGCGGCTGGGATTGGGCGGCACGGTGGCAACGGGCACGCAAGGGATGAGCTGGATTCATGAGCACGACATGAACGCGATCTTCGCTCGCGCGATCGCGGACCATTCGATGCAAGGGGTCTATGTCGCTTCTGCGCCGCAGCCGGTGAGTCAGCGAGAGTTCATGCGGACGCTTCGGCCGCTTGCGGGTGGATTGGGGGCGTGGGGCATCGCACCGCCTGCGTTTGCGTGGATGGTTCGCGTGGCTGCGCCACTGGTGTTTGGTACTGATCCGGAACTCGTTCTCTATGGGCGATATGTTGTGCCCACGCGGCTGCTGCGTGAGGGATTTGGCTTCAAGTTCGCGACGCTGGATGCCGCGTTGCGCGATTTGTGTGCGCGGGGCGGGCCTGGTGCGGGGGCGGCTCGTGTATGAATGCTGCGTGAACGTGGGCTTGGCGTGGGTTTGCGGCGGTAGACTGAGCGGCATGACTCGAGCTCTTATCGCGTTGCTGATTTCGTGTGCGTGTCTGGCGGGGTGTCATGCGCCGTCGCGCGTGCCGGTGGGCAAGGTTTCGCCGCGTCTTCCTGATGGTGTGACGGTCGTGCAGTTTCCCGGTGGGGACAGCGATGTGACGCTGGAGGGATGGTGGTATGAGCCCACGCCCGACGCGGAGCTTGCGGGCGAGGCACTTGCGGCGTTTGAACGCCGGCGGGATGTGGTTGTGATTTACTGCCACGGCGTGATGGAGTCGCAAGATGGACTGTCCACGTATTTGCTGGTGGATGCGGGCTACCGGGTGCTGACGTTTGACTACCGCGGGTTTGGCAATTCGACGATGAAGCGCAAGACGAATGAAGGCATGGCGCGGGATGCGATGGCGGCACTGGCGTATGTGCGATCGCGTGAAGATGTTGATGCGGATCGTGTGGCGGTGTTTGGGCACAGCATGGGCGCGGCGTATGCGCTGAGCATGGGTGCGGATGCACAGAAGGCCGGCGAGCCGGTGCGGGCGGTGGTCGCGGCGAGCGGGTTTTCATCGTGGCGGCGTGCGGCGGATGCGGTGCTGCCAGTGGTGGGGCTGCTGGTGGCGTATACGGATGGGCGCGACCCGGTGGATAACGCGGCGAAGCTGGGGGAGACGCCGCTGCTTGTGGCGCACTGTCCGGAGGATGACGTGATGCCCGTGTCGAATGCGCGACGGATCTTTCGCGCGGCGGAGCGCGCGAAGGTGCACGCGACGCTGCTACTGAACAGCGATGAAGTCAGCGGGCATGAGTTGCCTTACATCTGGGACGGGGCGTTCGCGCACGCGATCGTTGCGTTCATTGACGCGCACACGCAGGCTCGTGATTGAGCGGTGATGATTACTGTTTTTCGAGTTGCTTGAGCTCGTCGCGCAGGATGGCGGCGAGTTCGTAGTTCTCGGTTTCGATTGCGCGCTGGAGACGCTGCTTGAGTTCGGCTTTCTGGCTGATGGGCAGCTTGGGAGCGAGGGCTTCGCGCATGCTGCGGAGCATGCGGACTTCGTCGGCGAGTTCGAACTGCTGGGGCTTGTCGGTGCTGGCGAAGTACTTTTTCAGGTGATCGAGCGCGTTGTCGATGGCGAGGACGGCGGCTTTGAGCTCGTTGTCCTTGATGCACTGACTTGCGAGGGCGCGGGCCCGGACCATGATGATGTACGCGCGGAACTGTTCGAGCACATGGCGGTCTTGCTCTTCGGCGGCGTGCTTGCCGCAGACGTCGAGCACGCGGAGGTTGCGGGTGGTGTCGCGAATAACCCGCTCGAAATCTTCGAGAGCGAGGCAGGCGACGTAGCGCTGGTAGAACTGGGCGGCTTCTTCGCGCAGGGCACGGCAGTCATCGCCTGTGAGGGTGACTTCTTCGGGCTCGCCCATGTCAGGCTTTTCCTCTTCCTGCTCGATGCGGAGACGGCCGCTGCGGTCATCGCCAGAGGCTTCGTCGATCTTGGCCTCGAAGTATTCGAGGAGGGTGGGGAAGCTGAAAGGGCGGATGCCGTCGGGGCGTTCATCGGCGTGCATTTGGAGGATGCCGAGGTCGAGGCGGACCTGTACGCGTTCGGCGCCATCGTTACCGGTCACAAATCTTGCATTGACCTGTCCGGGTTTGAAGGGCCATTCTTTGAGGAGCGCAGAAATGTCGCGTTTCATAGTTAGAAACCCTTAGAAGGTAGTTATTGGCCCTTGCAGAATACAACCGACAGGCCATGATAGTTGACCGAAATGGCAAGGAATGCCGCATGATCTGCTGGAGATGCAGGCGAAGGCACGGGAATCTGCTCAGACTTGAAAAAAAAGTCGCCATTTTCCTTGCACTCGGAAAAACCGGTGTCATGTTCATACTGGGAGGATGCGCGAGAGACAGGGCCTTTAGGTCCCCATCCCCCTAGTCGATGAAACCCCAGGACGGGGCGCGACGGATAGAGAAGTGGCTCCTCCAGGAACCGCCTCCATTCGTTTGGCGCGTGTCTTGCGTGGTGAGAGGAGACGGCGGTCATCCGCCGAAGGATGGGACGAGAGTTGGCAAGCAACCAAGACAACACGGCCACATCCACCCCGGGTGCACAACCCGCCGGTCGCGCACGTCGCGGCGGGACGGAAGTGCAGTCGGAGATGAACCTCTATTTCCGCGAGCTGAGCAAGACGGAACTGCTGACGGCGGAAGAAGAGCGCGAACTGGGTTGGAAGATCATCAATGAGAACTGCCCGCACGCCCGTGAGCGCATGATTCGCTGCAATCTGCGTCTGGTGGTGGCGATTGCGAAGAACTACACGGGTCGCGGTCTGCCCCTGTGCGACCTGGTCGAAGAAGGCAATATCGGCCTGCTCCGCGCAGTGGAAGGCTTTGACCCGGCACAAGGTGCGCGTTTCAGCACGTACGCCAGCTGGTGGATCAAACAAGGCATCAAGCGTGCTCTGGTGAGCGCGAATCAGACTGTGCACATTCCGGCATATATGGTCGAGCTGATCTCCAAGTGGAAGATCGCTCACCGCAAGCTGGAAGCTGAACTGGGCCAGCCGCCGTCGCTGCAGGACCTCGCGAAGGCGATGGATCTGCCTCTGCGGAAGGTTCGCGTGATTCGTCGCGCGATCAAGGCTTTCCAGAATCCGCAGGCCGCGCCGCGTGATGCGAGCGGCGAGCTGATGAGCATGTCGGAGATTCTGGCGGACCCCCGCGTGGGCACGCCCGAAGAGCGGACGTTTGCGAATGAAGAACTGCGTCTGCTCCGCGAACTGCTGGAAAGCATCGATGAGCGTGAGGCGCAAATCCTTCGGATGCGTTTCGGCCTGGACGGCTGCGAGCCGCTGACGCTGAAGCAGATTTCCGAGGAAGTCGGCATCAGCCGCGAGCGCGTGCGTCAGGTGATTGATGAAGCTCTGACCAATCTGAACAAGCAGATCACGCACGAGCGTCCGCAGCAGTTTGTGCGCAAGAACGAAAGCATGTTCGTTCAGGTTGAAAGCGAAGATTGATGACGGGCGAAGTCAGGTGATTGAGAAACAGGCTCTCTCCAGCGACCATCGCTTCCGGCGATGGTCGCTTTCATTTGTTGGTGGCGATTCGTGGCAGCGAGCGGATTTGTGAGACCGCCCGGTCGGGCCTCAGTCCGCTATCATGCAGCCTATGCGTAACTGCCGGATGCTTTCGTCGTCGCTGCTGTCGCTGGTTCTTGCCGCCGGGTTTGTGTCGGCGCCTGCCGCGCATGCGCAGTCTGACGGCTTCATTTCGCGAGTGAATGCGCTGTCCACGGGGATCGTGGAGTCGCGTCGGAGCGATCTGGTGCTGCTGCCTGCGATGGCGAAGATGGCGCCGGCGCCGGCGGGCGTGGCGGACATTCATGCGGCGCGATTGCTGCCTGCGGGCGCGAGCGGGTTTCAGGCGGCGGCTGATTGGGCCAAGGCGGCTGAGCAGCAGGCGGTGATTGACGCGCTGAAGAAGATCACGGAAGAGACGGACTGGAAGAAGGCGTTCGTGTTCGCGCAGCCTTATGGGGTGGAGGGAATCAGCCCTGATCTGATTCGCGCGAAGCTGTACACGGAACTGGGCGATCCGCCGACGCTGGCTGCGGCGCAGCACCTGTACATGCCTGCGATGAACACGCTGGAAGTGCTGGCGAACGTGGAAGCGACGCGGCTGGCAAGCGAAGGCAAGGTGGATGATGCGCTGGAGCTGATGCTGCGGATGACGTTCTTCGGCCGCCAGATGGCGGACCGCAAGTTCTATGTGGAGTCGGACTGGGGCTTTGATGTCATGCTGCGTTCGCTGGAGCGTCTGCGCGACCTCGCGTACATCGACTTCCGCACGGATGCAAAGAAGATTGATCTGACGAAGCTGCGCACGGTCATTGATCGGCTGACACCGGTTGGTTCGCGCGACGCCAAGGGCAGCGGGTATCCCGATGTGATGCGTTTGCCTTTCCCCGATGGGGACCGCATCGCTGCAGAGCAGATCATCGAGCGCGTGTATGAACCTCGCGGCGGGGTGCGGGCGGATGTGTTCGCACGGACGATGGCGAAGGTGGGAACGGCGGGGCGGCCACTGCGTCTGTTCAGTGAGGCGGCTCGCTGGCGTGGCGCGGCGCAGAGCCAGGTGAACCAGGAAGACGCATCGCGTCTGCTCGCGGGCATGTACAACGACTGGTCGCAGCGATGGAGCCTGAACTGGTTTGATCGCCTGCAGGCGATTGAATCGAAGTTCAGTCAGCTTGATCGTCCGAAGGCGATGGTGCTGGGCGGCGTGCCTGATGTCTCGCAGCTTCGCACGAAGCGTCAACTGGTCAAGCTGGAGCTGGGCGGCACGCGTTCGTCGCTTGCGGCGCTGGCGTTCACGTATCGCAACGGCACGTTCCCTCCCACGCTGGCCAGCCCGCGGCCGCTGTTCACGCACGAAGTGGACGTGGATTTCTTCAACACCGGCGCGGGTGACACGTTCACGAAGCCATCGTTCAACTACATCCGTCCGGGCCTTGACGGCGGCAAGGACAAGGAGAAGGGTGTGACGTCGGTGATCGTGGCGCAGGTGCCCGATACGGAGAACGCGACGTTCAGCCTGACCTTCAAGAACGAGTCGATGGTGATCTACAGCGTGGGCAGTGACAACGCCAACAACGTAGTTGCCAATGTGCAGAACACGCCGGTTGTGGTGCGTGGGGCCGACTACATGGTGTGGCCGCCCGTGCTGAGCCTGTACCGTCAGCACCTGACGGATCTTGATCTGCTGAAGTAGCGTTCGGAGCGTCGCAGTACCTGTGTGAAACACCAACTTGGCGAGGCGATCGCGTCGCGCAAGGCATCTAATCGACATGACCATGTCCCACGATTCCGCTCACAAAGTCGTCATCATCGGATCAGGTCCTGCTGGCTGGACGGCGGCGATTTACGCCGCTCGCGCGCAGCTGGACCCGATCGTCTACTGCGGCGTTCCCAAGCAGGATCCGGGTCCGGTGCTGCCGGGCGGGCAGCTCATGCTGACGACGGAAGTGGAAAACTATCCGGGCTTTGAGCATGGGATCATGGGGCCGGAGATGATGGACAAGTTCCGCAAGCAGGCGGAGCGATTCGGCACCAAGGTGATGGAAGATGACATCGAGCGGTGCGAGTTCTCGAAGACGCCCGGCAAGCCGCACACGCTGTATCCGGCGGATGGCAAGCCGATTCAGGCGCACGCAGTGATCATTTCGACGGGCGCGACGGCGAACTGGCTGGGGCTGCCCAATGAGATGCGTCTTGCCACCAGCGGGGGCGGTGTGTCGGCGTGCGCGGTGTGCGATGGCGCGCTGCCTGCGTTCCGCAACCAGCCGCTGGCGGTGGTGGGGGGCGGCGATACGGCGATGGAAGAGGCGACGTATCTGACGAAGTTCGCGAGCACGGTGTATGTCATTCACCGTCGTGACTCGCTGCGTGCGAGCAAGATCATGCAGCAGCGCTTCCTGAGCCGACCCAACGCGAAGGTGCTGTTCAATAAGGCTGTCGCCGATGTGATCGGCAGCGAGAAGATCGAAGCTGTGCTGCTGGAAGACACGGTGACGGGTGAGAAGTCGCGGCTGGAAGTGAAGGGGCTGTTCATCGCGATCGGTCACACGCCGGCGACGAAGTTCTTGAAGGACTCGGGCCTTGAGTTCAACGACAAGGGCTATGTGGCGCTGAAGCACCGCAACAGCTACACGAACATTGCGGGCGTGTTTGCGGCGGGTGACGTGGCGGACGCGGACTATCGCCAAGCGGTCACGGCGGCGGGCATGGGGTGCCAGGCGGCGCTTGATGCGGAACGCTGGCTGGCGGCGGCGGGCGTGCACTGAGAACTGCAGGGATAGTCGTATAACTTTGGGCGTCGCTCATCGTGCCGCAGATTTATGAGCACGAGGGTGTGGTTCTTCATGGCCTCTTGCCATAAAGCTTGCTCTTGCAAGCATGTGCAGTATCCTTCGATTGTGGATCTGACAAGAACCACAGAGGAGGAAGAGAGATGATTCGTACTATGTGCTTGGCTGCCGCCATTGCGGTGGCTGCTGGTGCGTCGCAAGCGGCGACGCTGCAGTTTGAACTCACGCGTGAGTTCAGCGGCTCGGGGTTCAATCCGAGCGGGTCGGCTCCGTGGGGCACGGCCACGTTTGTTGATGTTGTTCCCGGGCAAGTGCAACTGACCCTGACGCGTTCGAGCGGCATGACCAGCGGTGAGTTCATTCGCTCGTGGTTCTTCAACCTTGATCCGGCGATCAGCCCCACCGCGCTCACGATGACGCAGAACAGCGGTCCGGTCGCGACGGCGCTGGAAGCGGCGACGAATGCGTATCGCGCTGACGGCGGTCCGTTCATGGACATTCGTCTGAGCTTTGCGACCAGCGGCGCGCAGCGCTTTGATGGTGACTTCAGCTCGGCGGTGTTTACGTTCAGCGCGACGGGCCTGACGGCGAACTCGTTCCGTCAGTATGGCCTGGGCGCGGGCAACTCGCCCAACGGTCTGCTGCACGCGGCGCACATCCAAGGCATTCCTGGTGACGGCTCGGCGTGGACAACAAATGACAAGACGCCCTTGCATGTGCAAGGGCGTCTTGTGTTTTTGGACTGCGCGATGTGCGTTGGTCGGCTGGTTTACTTGGGAGCGGGAGCCGCGCCGATGGGCGTGATGGTCGGGCGAGCATCCTGGTTGGGTGATGCGGGCGAGGGGTTGGCATTGCCGCGGCGGATGAAGACGGGTTCCTTGTCGGCTTCGGTCTCGGGGCGCTCGATCATGTCGCGAGCGTTCTGAGCAGCGGCGAGAGCGGTCTTGAGGCGATCGCTTTCGGTGGCGAAACTGGCGGCAATTGCGCCGCTTTCTTGCAGCGAGCTGAGGGTCGCGACGATCTGCGAGTAGGTCAGGTCGAAGCCGGGGCGCGGGTCGCCCGTGGTGTTCTCGCGAGCGAGGGCGAGGATGAGATCGGGCAGGTTGGCGCGAATCGACTGCTGCACAAGCTGGCGGCCCGGACGATTGAGGCGGATCTTGAGCGTGTTGGGACTGTCGTCGTTGGCGATGAGCAGCGCGTTGTCCCACATGCTGATCATGGTCGGGATGTTGACGCGCTGATCGAGCCCGAAGACGACGATGCGCGGTGTGTTCTGCTGGGTGACGTACAGCATGGGCTGGCCGCCTTCGACGATGTCGAGGAGGAACTTGGCTTCCACCGGCATGCGCGAGACACCTTGGATGGAGCCCGCGGGAAGGCTGAGGCGGGCGATCTCTTCCAACTGCGAGGGGCTGTACTTCTGGCGGCGCAGGTCGGGGTCTTCGTTCTGGATGCGAGAGAGATATGCGAAGCGCAGGCGCTCGGCACGCTTGGCCAGCGCCTCGTACGCGGCGATGCGCACGAGCATGTCTTCGTCGTTCAGACCTTCACGCAGGGCCACGTCGATGCGGGCGCCGGCGTCGATCTCGCCCAGCAGCTCGAGGGCTTGCGTGCGGACCGTTGTCTGGCCGGTCTTGGCGAGGTCGCGCAGGAAGGTTGCGGCGCGAGGATCGCTCAGGCGGGCACCGGCCTTGAGGCCCGCGAGGCGCGGGACCAGCTCGGGATACTCGTAGAGGTCGCGAATCATCGGCAGCGCGCGCTCGCCCAGAGCTTCGAGGGCCCACGACAGTTCCGTGGCCATTTCGGGCTGCTGCTTGATCGATTCAACATAGCGGCGGGCGTAGGCCTCGGGCGATGCTTGGTCGATCTGGATGTTGCGGACGAGGTTCAAGAAGGTGACGGGCTCGTTGCGGTAGCGGCCTGGAATGGTGAGTTCCACGGTGCTGTCGCTGCGACCGCGGGCGGTGGCGTTGGCATCTCCCGCGCCGCTGGGGAAGCGGCTGTTGATGGCGCTGACGATGGCGCGAGCGCGGCCGTGGCTGGGGGCGTTGAGTGTGAGGACGACGTCGAGCGAATCGACGACTTCGCCGCCGCCAAGGATGCGGCCTGCACGAACCTGCACACCACTCACGCCGGCTTCTGCTTCAGCGAAGGGGTTGATGTAGACAGGGCCGCGGGCGACGCCGACTTTGCGGGCTTGCGTGCCGCCGAAGACGCTGGGCGGACCCAGACGCAAGTCGGTTCCCCAGAGGCGGCCGCCTTCGAGGCTGCTGGCGTTGAGGGCGACGACGCGGACGTCGTAGCGCGAGCCGACGGGTGCGCCGGGGGCGACAGCGGCGGTGACTTCAACGACGGCGACGTTGGGATCACGCAGGATTTCGCGAGGGGACTTGCCGAAGAGCGGGGTGCCTTTGAGAGCCTCGGCGTTGCGCGAGAGGCCAGCGAGGGCCATTTCGCGTTCCATGGTGCTGGCGACGGCGTCGTTGAGTTCGAGGCCACCGGTGCCGTCGAGGCCGACGACGATGCCGTAGCCGGAAACGAGCGTGGGCGTGACATTGCGGAACTGGACTTCGCTGCCGATGAGGCCGCGGAGGGCGGGCTCGACGGGGGGCAGATCGGTCTGGACCACGGTGGGGCGCTTAGGCGGTGCGCTTTCGCACGCAGTCAGTAGGGTGCCCGCCAAGGTGCTGAGCACGAGAGTAAACATAACCGACGGGGCGACAACGCCTTGGCGCAGCATGCACAGACTCCTACGCGGAACTCCTCGAGCGCGGGCTCCCCTGCGGGGTGCCTGGCTCAGTCGCGCGGTGCGCGACGGGTCACCACTGTACACGCTCTGGGTGGGGTGCGGTTGCAGGGCTTGTGTGCAAAACCCGGGTGAAGATTGGGGGAATGCACCCGAACAAGTTGTCTGGTGCTGTCGGCGGGTGGCGGATGTGGAAAACCTCCAGAGAATCGTGAGCGGTGCACAACTTGCGTCAAAATAACAACTTGGGCGCAGTTTACAGCCTTTCCGCAAATTTCACACTGCAAATTGTGTCTGAACCCCTTGGAACATACGATCCGTAGTGGTATGCTGTCCCCCTCAACACATCGGCCTGTGTCTCGGCTGGTGGGCTTGGGTCTTTCCGCTCGGGAACTCTTACGCGTTCTTCATGGTCAGTCGCCAGTCGCAATGGCACTCGATGTCACATCGATTGTACGGATTGTGATTGGTTTCTGATTGGGCGTTTGATTCGATTTGGTGGATTGGGTGGTCTTCCGGGTGGTGCCGGGAGAGTAGTTCGGGTGTGTCGGTCTCACGCGGGTGGCTCTGCGCCCCCAAGGAGCGTGCGGTGGGTGTTCTTGCTGACAAGCAGATTCGCAAGCTCGTGCGCATCGAGCCGTTTGAAGAAGCCAAGAAGCGGCCGGGCAAGATCAGCTATGGCGTAAGCAGCTATGGCTACGACGTGCGCGTCGGCCCGCGGTTCAAGATCTTCACGCCGACGCCGCGCACGGGGCAGATCACGGTGGTTGATCCCAAGCACTTCACGGACGACCTTCTGGTTGAGGTGGACTGCGACAAGCTGGGGCTGGATCACGTGATCATTCCGCCCAACTCGTTTGCGTTGTGCGAAACGGTTGAGTATCTGGAAGTGCCGCGTGATGTGCTCGTGATTTGCGTGGGCAAGAGCACGTACGCGCGATGCGGGCTGATTGTGAATGTGACGCCGCTGGAGCCCGAGTGGAAGGGCAAGGTCACGATCGAGATTTCGAATACGACGCCGCTGCCGGCCAAAGTTTACGCGAATGAAGGTATCGCGCAGTTTGTGTTTTTCAAGGCGGACGAAGTGTGTGAAGTTTCCTATGCCGACAAGGCAGGGAAGTATCAAAATCAAGGTGGCTTGACGCTGCCGAAAGTGGATTGAACTACCCACGGGTTTGTAGTTCAACCGGGCGTGTGTCACACGAGGTCACAGGATGTGAAAGTGTGAGTACCGGTGGTCAATTTGAGATGGAGAGGTAACGCGATGGAAAAGGGTTTGAATGTGGCGCAAAGTCGCCAAGGAAGTTGTCATGACAAACGACGGAGTTGGAATCAATTCTTTTACTCGTGATGGAGCGCCTGCTTTCCCGACCGCGCCTCAACTGCAATGCGATGAGATCGCGTTGTACACCGCTCTAAACAACTTGTCGCCTTCGATCTGCGCCGCAGAGCCGTTCAGCCCTCTGCTGGCGCGAGGTGAGATTCCGAAGCGTTCAACTCATCAAGCCCATTACGCAGCAAAACATGCGAGTCCCAGTGCCATGAAGATCACCCGCAAATTCACTGTCGCAGGACGCGACCCCTTCGCCTCCACGAACTGGGTCACGCGTTCTTCTCGCATCACGAACCCCGACGGCTCCGTCGTCTTCGAAATGAAAGACGCGCAGATGCCGGAAGGCTGGTCGCAGCTCGCCACCGACATCATGGTGAGCAAGTACTTCCGCAAGGCCGGGGTGCCTCAGTTTGAGGATCCGTTTGGCCTGCCGGGCGTGTCACCTGTGAAGATGGAGAACGGCAAGCCCGTGACGGGCCCCGAGCGCAGTGCGAAGCAGGTGATTCATCGGCTTGCGGGTTGCTGGCGTTTCTGGGGTGAGATGTACGGGTACTTTGACACCCAGGAAGATGCGCAGGCGTTCTACGACGAACTGGCGTACATGATGACGCACCAGATGTGCGCTCCGAACAGCCCGCAGTGGTTCAACACGGGTTTGAACTTCGCGTACGGCGTGACGGGTCCGGCGCAGGGGCACTTCATTGCGGATCACAAGACGGGCGAAGTGACGCTCGCGCCCGATGCGTACACGCACCCGCAGCCCCACGCGTGCTTCATTCAGAGCGTGGATGATGACCTGGTGAACGAAGGCGGCATCATGGACCTGTGGGTTCGTGAGGCGCGTCTCTTCAAGTACGGCAGCGGCACGGGCACCAACTTCAGCAGCCTGCGCGGCGATGGCGAGAAGCTGTCGGGCGGCGGGCGCAGCAGCGGTCTCATGAGCTGGCTGCGCATCGGCGATCGTGCGGCGGCGGCCATCAAGAGCGGCGGCACGACGCGTCGCGCGGCGAAGATGGTGTGCCTGGACATGGATCACCCGGACATCGTGGACTTTGTGGAGTGGAAGGTTCGCGAAGAGATCAAGGTGCAGGCGATGGTGGAGGGGCTCAAGCTGCTCAAGAAGCACAACCCCGATGTCGCGAAGCAGTGCGAGGATCTGAAGCTCAAGCTGGACTATGACTTCAACGGCGAGGCGTATCAGACGGTCGCCGGGCAGAACAGCAACAACAGCGTGCGCATTCCCGATGAGTTCTTTGAGGCTCTGGATGCGGGCGGCGAGTGGAAGACGTACTTCCGCACGGGCGGCAAGTCCGGCGGTGAACGCAAAGTCGCCAAGGTCTTCAAGGCTGACACGATCTGGGACAAGATCGGCGATGCGGCGTGGCGCTGTGCGGACCCGGGCGTGCAGTATGACAGCACGATCAACGCGTGGCACACGTGCCCCAGCGGCGGGCGCATCAATGCGAGCAATCCGTGCAGCGAGTACATGTTCCTGGACAACACGGCGTGCAATCTGGCGTCGCTGAACGTGCTGAAGTTCTTTGACGCGAAGACCAAGAAGTTCGACGTCGAAGCGTTTGAGCACGGCGTTGACATCTGGACGATCGTGCTGGAAATCAGCGTGCTGATGGCCGCGTTCCCCAGCAAGAACATCGCGGAACTGAGCTGGAAGTATCGCACGCTGGGCCTGGGCTATGCCAACCTGGGCGCGATGCTGATGCAGGCGGGCATTGCGTACGACAGCGAAGAAGGTCGTGCGGTGTGCGCGTGCGTGACGGCGATTCTGACGGGTCGCAGCTACCGCATGAGCGCGCTGATGGCCAAGGAACAGGGGCCCTTCCCCGGTTACTCGGCCGATAGCGGCAACATGCTGCGTGTGATGCGCAACCACCGCCTCGCGGCGTATGGCGTGGCTCGCGACAGCAGCAGCTACGAGCAACTGAAGATTCGCCCCGTGCCGATTGATCACACCCTGCTCCGCAGCGGCAAGATCAACGTCGTGAACGCGATGGAACTGCTGGAGCACAGCGTTGAGGCATGGGATGAGTGCGTGCAGTTTGGCGAGAAGTGGGGCTATCGCAACGCCCAGAGCACGGTGATTGCGCCCACGGGCACGATCGGCCTGCTGATGGACTGCGACACCACGGGCGTGGAGCCTGACTTCGCGCTGGTGAAGTTCAAGAAGCTCGCAGGCGGCGGGTACTTCAAGATCGCGAACGAAAGCGTGAAGCCCGCGCTGGAGTCATTGGGCTACAGCGCGACACAGGTGCGCGAGATCATGGCGTATCTGCTGGGCTCGCTGAGCCTTGATGTGACGATTCCTGCGGGTGGTGCGGGCGCTGGCCAGAAGCTCAGCGACTTCCTCCGCAGCAAGGGACTGCCTGAGAGCACGATCACGAGCATTGAAGGCGGTTTGCCTGGCGTGTTTGAACTCAGCTTCGCGTTCGCGAGCTGGGCTCTGCCTGCCGACGCGATCAAGGCATGCGGCATCGATCCGGCGAAGGCTTCGGCCGACAGCAGCTTCAACCTGCTGAAGACTTTGGGTCTGACGAGTGCTCAGTGCGATGCGCTGAACCTCATCATCTGCGGCACCAGCACGGTGGAAGGTGCGCCGCACCTGAAGGATGAGCACCTGTCTGTGTTTGACTGCGCCAACAAGTGCGGCAAGCTGGGCAAGCGCTACATCGCGGCGGAAGGGCACATTCGCATGATGGCGGCGGCCCAGCCGTTCATCAGCGGCGCGATCAGCAAGACGATCAATCTGCCCAACGAGGCGAGCGTGCAGGACATCAAGGACTGCTACCGCCTGTCGTGGGAACTTGGTCTGAAGGCCAACGCGCTGTATCGCGATGGTTGCAAGCTGAGCCAGCCCTTGAGCGCCACGACGGACGAAGCCAAGAAGGAAGCGGGCAAGGAAGACGAAGCCAAGCCCGAGGCGAAGGTGGAAGCCAAGGCGGTCCCTACGCCGGCGGTGGTGGAGGCGAAGCCTGCCGCCGTCCCGGCTGTGGCGACTGACGCGCACCGTGCGAAGCGTCGGCGTCTGCCTGATACGCGTCGCAGCATGACGCACAAGTTCAACGTCGCGGGCCATGAGGGCTACCTGACGGTGGGCCTGTTTGAAGATGGCAAGCCGGGCGAGCTGTTCATCACGATGAGCAAGGAAGGCTCGACGATCGGCGGGCTTATGGATAGCTTGGGCACGGCGATCAGCGTGAGCCTGCAGTATGGCGTGCCGGTGGAGAGCCTGGTGACCAAGTTCAGCCACCAGCGGTTTGAGCCGGCGGGCATGACGGAGAATCGTGACATTCCGTTTGCGAAGAGCCTGGTTGACTACATCTTCCGCTGGATGGGCATGCAGTTCATTCCGGGGTATCGCGAAGCCAACGCGCCCAACCGTGGCGATGCTCCGGCGGTCGCGCCTGTGGCGATCAATCCCGCGCCCGGTCGCATGACCGAGGCGAAGGCGAAGTCGTCGCTGAACGTGGGCACGCTGCCGATCGAGCTGTCGGGCGGTACGGGCGCTCACATTCATATGACGGAGCGCACGATCGATATCGATGTGTCGCCCAAGAACGCGGCGAATGTGCTGAGCGAGGTGCTGGCTGATGCACAGAGCGACGCGCCGGCGTGTGATGTGTGCGGCAACGTGACGGTTCGCAGCGGCACCTGCTACAAGTGCCTCAACTGCGGGAACAGCATGGGCTGCAGCTAAAGACCTTTCGCGCTTGCCCGCGTTGAAAGACGCGGGCGGCGATTCAGAACATCGCACTTCAAGGGGCCCGCTGAGAGGGTCCACCGTGAAAAGTTGTCGCTTGTCCCGCAGAGGCCGGTATGTAAATGGACTTGCACCGGGACGGGAAGGACAGGATCGAACTCGTTCGTAGCCTCGCTCGAGGCGTGGTCAGACGGTGAACCGAGTCGCGACAGCGTCGCGAAACGGAGACAAAGGACAAGTCTGGTTCAGCACTGGCATTGGACGCCGCCGCTGAATCCTCGCCAAGGAGATCGCGTTTCGAGCGGGCGGGACAGGCGGACAACGGAGGGGGCCTGACGGCGTGCCCCTTGATTGTGCGATGCGATGAGCGGTCTGATAAGACCACCCCTAGGCGGGGTTATGTGGCCGGTACTGTCCACCCCAGACCGGCGTCGCCCGAATCGGGCCTGAATCCCGCCACTTTTTGAGCCCCTCGGTCCCACCGCCGGGGGGTTCATTTTTGGCCTTTGGGGCCGTATTTGGTATGAGAAGGTCGTTGGAACGTGCAAAAAATACTGGCAGATTTTGCGTTAACCCCTTGAAGTGAGACCGGAAATCACAGACACTTACCGGTCAGAGACAGTGCACACCTTGGAGAGGGTGCGCACAGAGAGACAAGACCTCAGCGAAAGCTGAGTGTTTCTGCGGGCTGCCGAGAAGCTGCACGTAGGGACTAGGAGGAGATTGCACATGCGGTTGACTGGCATTAGCTTGCTGTCGGCGTTGGCTCTTACGAGCGGCGTGGCTATGGCGCAAACGGGCCTGGCTTCGTTCTCATACGACAGCCTGGCGGGTGGATACACGGCAACCAGCGGTTCGAGTGGCGTCTTCACTGCCAACGCAGTGAACACGGTCGCGCTCAAGACGGTCGGCGATTTCAATCGCACCGTTGCCAGCACTGGCAACGCCGACTTCCCCGCTGGCTTCGTCACCGATCCGAACCTCGCTGACATCTCGATCACGATGAACGTGAACGTGCTCGGCGGCGGCATCGCGACGGGCACGGGCACGATCGACATCACCGACACGGACGGCGACGTCTTCTCGGCGACCGTCGCGGGCACGTGGTACGACATCGCCCCCGGTTTCTACTTCTTCAACGGCGACCTGACGAGCATCACGCTCACCGACAACGGTGTTGCTGACGGTGCGTTCAACGGGTACAACGGTTCATGGCTCATGAACCTCCCGGGCAACCCGCTCACGGGCGCCATCGTGAATCTCGTGTTCGGCACGAGCAACCCCGGCTTCTTTGTGAACAACTTCAACGACTTCGCCGTGGGCGTGTCAGGCCAAGTTGTTCCTACGCCCGGCGTCCTGGCTCTGATGGGCCTGGGTGGTCTGGCTGCGGCTCGTCGTCGTCGCTGAATCTCATGCGTGCTGCAGCCTCGTAGAGGCTGTAGCGCGGATGAAGGGTTGCGCGTGACGTATGCATGCGCGCCACACCTTGGAAGTACATTCACGGTCGGCGCGAATCGCTGATCGTTTCGCAGGGAGAGTAGAGATGCAGGTTTCTCACTTGATTATGACGGCAGCGGCTGCCGGGCTCTTGGCGGGTACCGCCAATGCCCAGGTGACTGTCGCGTCGTTCACGTTTGACAGTCTTGCTGGCAACTACGTTGCCACGACGCCCAACACGGGCTTGTTCACGGCTCGCGCGGTTGATACCGCCACGCTTCGCTCGGTCGGCAGCTTCAACCGGATCAACAACGCGACGCCCGCGCAGTTCAACGCTGGCTTCGTCTCCGGTCCTGACGTGGCTGACGTGCTGATCACCATGAACGTGACGCGTCTGAATGCCACCACGGCGACGGCGGTGGGCATGGTTGTGGTGACCGACATCAACGGTGACGTGTACCGCTCGCCCATCAACGGCGTGTGGAGCAAGAACCTCACGGGTGCCGGCTTCGGCGGCGCGATGACTGCTCCGGTCTTCGACAGCACCACCGGCAACGGCCTGATCGAAGGCAACACCGGCGGCTGGTCGCCCAACTTCGGTTCGGGCCCGCTCAGCGGCGCGATCTCGCTGATCGTGCTGAACGCCAACGCCACTTTCTTCACCACTTCCTACACGGGTGAAGCGATTGGCGCGACGGCTCAGATCATTCCGGGTCCTGCGGCGCTCGCCCTTGCAGGTCTCGCGGCTGGCCTTGCCGGCCGTCGCCGCCGCTAACGCGGTGGCTCTCACGCTGGGATGAAAGGGATTTAGATCCCAGTGTGATTCTTCGTCTTTCACTTGCAGTGCAAAGTCTCCCACAGCCCTCGGCAGCCAGCCGAGGGTTGTTCGTTTTGGATCGCGAAGTAATCAGGGCAATGAAGGTAATCACTGCCAGCCGGCTTTGCGTCGTGCAGAACGGCGCGGACAAGCAGACAGCGTGCTGGCTTCTTGCACGTGACGTCGCGGTCTTTGGACAAGCGGCGTGATGTAGCTACACACACGCCGCGTGGGTGATTCGCGGCGGGATTCAAGACGGTTGTGCGGCTGATGTGTCTGCCGGCCATTGAAGTTGGCCGCATTCGGCGCACGGCTGCAGTCCTTGGTTGTGCATCGCGAGTGGATAGCCACAGGCGACGCAACGGCGCGATTGGAATCTTGCGCGAATGCGTCGGCCCTGGAGAATCGATCTGCCCGCGGGCAACGCGACGATCAGCAGGACGAGGCCTGCCAGCGCGAGGAACTTGAAGGTGGCGAAGCGGAGGGTGCCGGTGAACAGGTTTTCGTAGCGAGAGGCGCGGAAGAGCAGCTTGGAGCGGGAGGCGTCGAGAACGATGATGTCGCGGCGATAGAGGCCGCGATGGAAGTAGTCCTGTACGTTGTAAAGCGACTTGTACTGATGTGCGGGCCTGCGGAGCTCGTAGATCCAGACGCGGGATCCATCGTCGAGCGTTGCCTGCATCACGAGTGAACTCGCAAAGTAAGCGAACTCGGCGCCGTTGACGGAGAGAGGCGGATCGAGATAGAACGCGGCACGGCTCCGCAGAATGAATTCGTCGTTGGTTGAGGCCGCTTGAGATCGCGAGAACAGCGACGCATCGAGGTCCCGGGTCATGTTCCAGTTCTTGCTTGTCACGTCCGAACTCGCGTCAACGCTGGTGTTGTGATGGGTAGGCGGGCCTGTGAAACGTGAATACGTGAACTCGCCGGCGCGGTGAATTGACTGGATGCGAGCAGGCAGGGCGGGTGTTTGAGCGAACAGCGACGAGCCGAACCACCAGAGCCATTCAGCAAGCACGACGATCGCCGCGAGCAGGATGGCGCCGGTCACGAGCCGGCGTGCGAACCGGTCGTGTCTGCGCCAGGGGCGGTCAGAAGTGATGATCACTGTCAGACACAACGGCACATTGGGGCAGGCAGCTCCACTTGGAAGATGAAAAAACCCGCGACTCTCGTCGCGGGCTTGTGTAGAGCAGTGGGGGACTTTGGACGAGCCGATCAGTTGCCGGCGCGGCGAACGGGGCGGGGCGTCTTGCCGGTGAGGGTGTAGAGGCGGTTCTCGTTGAGGACCGGGATGCCGGTGGCGGTGGCTTCACGCAGCAGGTTGTCGTAGCGTTCCACGTCGCGGAAGCGGCGGGTGAACTCGAGGGCGACTTCGAGCGGGGCGTCGGCACCCGGACGCGGGGGCAGCACGGGGCGGCCACCCATGACGACGAAGTCGGTATCGCCCGCCATATCGTCGGCGATCACGCCGCCCCAGGCGCGGATCATGTTTTCGACTTCGGTCTTTTCCGAGGGCGTCGCGAGGCTGTCGCGGTCGGTGTCGAAGTTGCCGAAGACCACGAAGCGGTATTGCTTGTTGGGGTCGTACACGGCGTTCGCGATGACATCGCCACGGACGACGGGGTTACCACGCAGTTCGCTGGTGATGCGGCAGGTGGCGGTGGTTTCGCCCACGTTGATGACTTCGAGCGTGGCCTTGCCAGGGGTATATTCGCCATCGCCCACGACCTTGATGGAGGCGGCGTTGGGATACACGGCGAAGGTCATGCCCAAGACGACCTTGCGGTCGCGGCCGATGTTGATGACGACGCTGCGGTCAACTTCGTTGACGCTCAGCACGCCGCCGTCGACGAGGGTGGACTCGTCCTGGGGCTTGAGGAGATCGCCGCCGCGATCGCCGCGGAGCTTGGCGACTTGCGATTCGAGGACGAGGATCTTTTCGTTCTGCGTCTTGATGGTGTCCTGCAAGCGGTTGCGCTCTTCTTCGCTCTCAGTGCGGATGCGCTCAACAGCGGCGGCCTGCGACTCACGGAAGTTGTCGGCACCCTGGCGATACTCCTCGACCTGCTTCTTGTACTGAGCGATCTCAGCGCGGGTCTGGTCGAGCGTTTCGCGGTTGGTGCTGTCGATGGCGTTGACGCGATCGACTTCGTTCTTGAGGTCGGCGAGGGCCTGATCGCGAGCGGACTTGGCCTGATCGAGCTCGGTCTGGAGGTTGGCGATGCGGGATTCGCGGCTCTGGACCATCGAGACGAGCGGCTGGTCGTTGCCTTCGTAGCCCTTGAGCTTTTCCTCGATGGTGGCCAGCGTGTCGCGACGCTCGCCGCTGATGCGGCTGGTGAGCGCGCCGTTCTGCGCCGCAAGGTAACCCACGAGCGTGCGCTGTTCGCTGCTCTTGGATTGCTCGAGCAGGGCGCGAATCTGGTCGTTGTTGCGTTCGTTGCCGATAATCTCGGAGTTCTGCGCGATCACATCGGCGTTCTTCTTCTTTTCATCGCTGTACTTGCTGAAGAAGACCGCGAAGGCCACAAAACTGGCCAGACCGAGCACGGCGAAGATGACCGTGGTGACGATGAGACCGGTGGAGGCGCTGCTACGACTCGCCATGCTGATTGCTCCGCTGCATTCACAGATGCGTGCAGCCGAGCGCGGCCAAGCCGCACACGCTGCACTGGTTCACTTCCATACGCCCGGGATCGCTCCCAAGCCGCACTCAACGCGAGCATTGTTGCCATGCTCGGCACATTGAGGTCAAGAGGATAGCAGGAATTCGTCAGGTGTGGAGGGATCGAAACGTAAAGGTCTTCGGAAATGTTTCCTGACACAGGCCGAACCTCGCGTGCGATCACTTGGGAAGGCGCCTGCGCGCTTGTTCGAGCAGGCGTGTCTCTTCGGCTGTTTCACGCTGAATGCGCTCGATCGTCTGGTTGAAGGTCTCGGCGGCGGCATCATCCTGAAAGACGAGCTGCGAATCTTCGACGGACCAGGATCCCCAGGTTGTATCCAGATGCACCAGCAGGTCGCGAATGGCCTGGCAGCAGCGGTTCTGATTGGCGTAGAGCTGAAACTGCATCCCGGCGTTGCCCACAAGAGACTGAGCGTTGGACTTGGAGAGGCGCGGCGACAAACCGGCACGCAGAAAGCGATTCTCCGCGTCGTCCACGATGATGCGGTAGTGGCGTTCGGCGTCGGCCAGACCCAGGAGGGTCGCGTCCATCATGGCGATGCGCTGCTTGAGAGTCGCTTGGGAGTCGATGGATGCAGCATCGAAGGAGCCGGCATCGATGAATCGGCGCAGAGGCGTCTGGTAGAGCAGCGTCGCTGCGGACATGTCCTGCAGCAGTTCCGCAGTCGTGCGGAAGAGCGTGACTTCGAACTCGGAGAGGTTGGGGGCGGCGGCGTCCACCGTTTGTGTGAACTCGCGTGCGACGGCGCTGGGGTCGGGCAGTTTGCCCGCGGCCGCGTCATTGAGGACGGCTTCATTCATCGCGATGAGCTTGCGGAATGTCTGCTCGCCTTGGGGGCTCAGCTTGTCACTCTGTCGAGCGATGCTGGAGTAGATGCGCATAGACACCAGACACGCCATGATCGTGATGAAGACGATGTGGCCGATGCGGCTTGAGCGACGGCTGATGAGATAGGCGATGAGGGCGAAGAAGGCCGCGATGAGAAAAGTCGCGAACCAGACGCCGACCACGGCGGAGACAGCTTCCGGCGTTTTCGCGTTTTTGGCTGCGGGGATGATGAGAAGCAGCAGGCTGAGAGCAGCGACCCCGCCTGCAACCCACGTGAGCACCGGTGTCTTGGTATTGCGTACTTCCATCATGCACCCCTTTTCTTGCACGCGGCGAGTAGTTTACTCGAGCGGTTGGCAACGCATCAGCTTGCTGCGGGGTGCCACATCGTCTTGAAGTCAACGAACGACTCGATCCACCAAGGCGAGTTGCAGGTGGAGTCGTTCCAGTCGAGGCTGTTGATCTTGGCTGATTTCTTGCCGGCGGGTTTGGCTTCGCGAATCGTCACGCGCTTGAGGTTCTCGGCGGCACCTTCGCGGAGAAGTGTGCTTTCGGCGGGGGTGAGGCCGCCGGCATGGATGGCGTCGATGTCGCGGTGGGTGGCGATGTGGGAGAGCAGTTCGGCGCGTTGGCCTGTGAGGATGTTGATGACGCCGGCGGGGACGTCGCTGGTGGCGCAGACTTCACCCATGATGACGGCGGGCAGCGGGTTGGCTTCGCTGGCGACGACGATAGCGGCGTTGCCCGGAACGATGGCGGGCGCGAGCAGCGAGACGAGCGAGAGCAGCGGCGAGGCATCGGGGCACACGCAGACGACGACGCCCGAGGGCTCAGGTGAAGTGAAGTTGTAGAAGGGGCCGGAGACCGGGTTGTTGCAACCCAGCACCTGCGCGTACTTGTCGCACCAGCCGGCGTAGTGCACCATGCGGTCGATGGCAGCGGCGACTTCGGTCTTCGCTGCGGCGGACGTGACCTTGGGCGCGAGCTTGCCTTTGGTGTCACGCACGGCGGGATCCATGATCGCCGCCGCGAGTTCGTCGCGCTTGCCTTCCATCATCTCGGCCATGCGGTACATGACCTGGCCGCGGTTGTAGGCGGTGGCGTTGGCCCACTTGGTCTGCGCGGCACGTGCGACTTCGACAGCGTCACGCAGGTCCTTGCGCGAGGCGTGCGAGATGTGAGCGAGGACGTCGCCCTTGGCGTTGAGAATGGGCAGGGAACGGCCCGACTCGGAGCGGGGGAACGCGCCGTTGATGAAGAGCTTGTAGGTTTTGGCGATATCGAGGCGGGTGGTCATGGGAAACTCCGAAAGACAGGATCACCACAAAGTCACGAAGATCACGAAGAAAGGCAGAAGTCAGAGTGCGAGACGCTTGATCCCCTCGCGGACGAAGACGAGTTACAACGTCACATACGCCCGCAGGCCGTGCACGCCGCCTTCGCGGCCGAAGCCGCTCTCTTTGAAGCCGCCGAAGGGGCTGGCGGGATCGAACTTGTTGTAGGTGTTGCACCAGACGACGCCGGCTTGCAGTTTCTTCGCGACTTCGAGCACTTTGCTGCCCTTGTCGGTCCAGATGCCCGCCGCCAGTCCGTAGGGTGTGTTGTTGGCTTTGCTGATGGCTTCTTCGACGGTGCGGAAACTCATGAGGCTGAGGACGGGGCCGAAGATCTCTTCGCGGGCGATGGTGTGGCTGGGCTGGACGTTGGCGAAGAAGCATGGCTTGCACCAGTAGCCCTTGCTGGGCAGCGTGCTGGTGCTGGGTGAGCAGAGTTCGGCGCCTTCGTCTTTGCCCAGTTGCAAGTAGCGGTTGATGGTGTCGAGCTGCTGCTTGCTGTTGATGGCGCCGACGTCGGTGTTCTTATCCATCGGGTCGCCCACGCGCAGGCTTGCGAGGCGCAGTTCGAGCTTCTTGCGGACTTCGTTGATCACGCCTTCCTGCACGAGCAAACGCGAGCCGGCGCAGCACACTTCGCCTTGATTGAAGTAGATGCCTTGCACGATGCCTTCGACAGCTTGATCGATCGCGGCGTCGTCGAAGATGATGTGGGGACTCTTGCCGCCTAGTTCGAGCGTGAGCTTCTTGCTGGAGCCTGCGGTGGCTTTGGCGATCTTCTTGCCGACGTCGGTGCTGCCGGTGAAGGCGACTTTGTCGATGCCGGCGTGATTGACGATCGTCGCGCCAGTGCGGCCGTCGCCTGTCACGATGTTGACAACACCGGGCGGCAGGCCGACTTCTTGCAGAATCTCAGCGAGGCGCAGCGCGGTGAGCGGCGTGGTTTCAGCGGGCTTGAGCACGCACGTGTTACCGCAGGCGAGAGCGGGGGCGAGCTTCCACGCGGCCATGAGCAGCGGGAAGTTCCACGGGATGACCTGGCCGCAGACGCCGACGGGTTCCGGTGTGTTGCGCCCGCCCCGGAGGGGCGGCCCACCAAAAACCCATTCGAGTTTGTCGGCCCAGCCGGCGTAGTAGAAGAAGTGCGCGGCGACGAGAGGCACGTCGATATCGCGAGATTCCTTGATGGGCTTGCCGCTGTCGAGGGTTTCGAGCACGGCGAGCTCGCGGGCGCGTTCCTGGATGCGGCGCGCGATGCGGAAAAGGTACTTGCCACGTTCGACGGCGGGGAGGGCGGACCACTTGGGCAGAGCGGCGCGAGCGGCTTTCACGGCGGCGTCGACATCGCTCTCGGTGCCTTGCGCGACGCGCGTGATGACGGCTTCGGTCGCGGGGTTGATGGTGGCGAACGACGCGTCGTCGCTTTTGCGCGACGACTTAGGCTCGATAAAGCGGCCGTCGATGAAGTGGCCGTAATGATCGGCGATCTCGACTTTCACGCTTTCGGGCGCGGGGGCGTAGGCGATGCCGGTGCGGGGCTTAGGAGCGGTTGTTGTCGCGGCTGCGGTGGTCTTGGCGTTTGGGTGGCCGTTGGTGTGAGCGGTTGTCTGGCTCTCACTCGCTGAGTGCACGCCGTTGGTGTCGCTGGGCATGGGGGAATGTTAGGAAGT
>JBKDAN010000009.1:0-6802 GCA_046316615.1 Phycisphaerae bacterium | reverse complement strand
CGAAGACCAGGACGTCGTCGATTTCTTCAACGTCCTCGCCGGTGCCGATTGTCCCGCGTGCAACGACATCGACTTCAATAACAACGGCGTCTTCCCTGAAGATCAGGACGTCATTGACTTCTTCAACGTCCTCGCGGGCGGCGTCTGTCCGTGACGAGCAGTCACCGCCTCATCGCTCGCCGGACCGAGCCGCGCGATCGATCGAGCGTTCCGTCAATCCCTTCCTTCCGTGCACAATTGAGCCTGACGGTTCCATTGTGCATTGCCTCTGGTCACAGCGCCACACCCGCGCACCCCGCGCCTCTGTCCGCCCCTCTTGACTTCGCGGGTAATCTGACACACTTCGGGAGTCCCACGCATGTCCACAACACGCCACCGCTCTCTCGCCATCGCTCTCTGTGCCGCAAGCGCCACAACCTGTCTAGCCCAGGATCAATCTTGGTCCAACCTAGGCGGCAATAGCCGCTGCAATGGTCTCGCAAACGTGGTCGGACCCGACGGCATCTCATCCTCCGATCTGCTCTGGGAAAACGCTCTCCCGAGTTTCATCGCGTGGAATCCTGTTGCAGAAGGCCGACGCGTCTTCGTCGTCCGCCAGACAGGCTTCCCGCCCGATCCGCCCGCAGGCTCCGACAGCATCTACGCCCTCGATCTCGACACCGGCGCCATTCTCTGGACTGTCGACCTTCCCTATGAAACCGGCGACTGGACCACGTGGATCGCTGGCGTCAAGGACGGCCGCCTCTACGCCAGCCGCTCCGGCAACGGTGCCAGCGTCGCCGCACCGCTCTACTGCCTCGACGCCGCGACCGGCGCCGTTCTCTGGCACACCGCAGGCGGTCCGAGCCCATTGCCTCCGCGATACGAAATCACCGCCGGTCCCTACACCGGCGCCGTCTTCGCTCCCGACGGCGACATTCTCTTCGGTTCCTTCCGCTGGGTCGAGCGCATTGACGCAGCCACCGGCGCGCTTGTCTGGAGAGCCGCTCGCACCGAGCAGGTCAGCAACACCACAGGCGTCGTCATCGAAGGCAACGGCGTCTACACCGTCGATCTCATCGCAGGCTCGGGCAACCGCCTCGCCTTCCGCAAGTTTGATCTCGCCACCGGCGCATTCCTCTATCGCGGCCCCCTCATGGCCGGCGGAGGCCTCCTCCACAACGCACCCTACGTCGGCGTCGACGGACGCCTCTACATCAACACCGGCCAGAACTTCAACATCAACTTCGACTTCCTCTACTCCTACACCGACACAGGCACCGAAATCGTCGAGAACTGGCGCACATCCTCAGGCGGCGGCGGCGAATATTCACGCTGGGGTGTTGGACCCGATGGCTCGATCTACAGCGCGTCGTGGACGGGAACGCCCGATCCCGAAGGTTCCTTCATCCTCCAGCGCCTCAACCCCGCAGACGGCCAGGTCATCGCCACCTTTCCCACGCCCATCACAGGCGACTACATGCAGTTCCACATGGCAGTGGACGCACGCGGCGTGATCTATCTCTCCAACGGCACCGCCGGAGGCTTCAACGGCGGCAAACTTTATAGTTTCAACCCCGACCTCACACTGCGCTGGTCCGAACCCATTGATGGCAACCTCAACCAAGGTGCACCCATCCTCGCCACCGACGGCACCCTCATCATCGCGAGCACCGGAACCATCCTCCGCGCCTACCGCTCCACCCGCTGCGACGACATCGACTTCAACAACAACGACGTCTTCCCCGAAGAACAAGACGTTATCGACTTCTTCAACGTCCTCGCCGGCGGCACCTGCCCCGCCTGCAACGACATCGACTTCAACAACAACCAAGTCTTCCCCGAAGAGCAAGACGTCATCGACTTCTTCAACGTCCTCGCCGGCGGCACCTGTTCCTAATGGGCTGCACGCTCATCCCGCGCGCCCGTTGAGCAACGCTCGCAACAGACCTC
The DNA here is from genome assembly GCA_046316615.1 of Phycisphaerae bacterium. Taxonomy (GTDB): domain Bacteria; phylum Planctomycetota; class Phycisphaerae; order Phycisphaerales; family UBA1924; genus BJHL01. Next base: position 4,870 of record JBKDAN010000009.1, on the reverse strand, counting down.
CCACATCACCCACACACGCCCGAGCACCAACGCTCGGGCGTTTCTCGTTCCAACACCAGACGACAATCTTCGCCAGCTCCGAGATTTCCTGTCCCCTTGAGCCGAGAACTTCGCATGTGCAGCGTCAGACCACCCATTGATGGAGGCCTCTATGCGCTGCGTTCGTCGTTCTCTTGCTCTCGTCAGTTTCGCGGGCTCGCTCGCTGCTGTTCACACCGCCCACGCTCAGCGCACGCTCGACTTTGAGAACCTCGCCTCCGGCACCGTCGTCACCACGCAATATCCCGGCGTTACATTCAGTTGTATCGACGGCGTCGCCGTCGCGCCCCCGCCCGAGATTTACGCCACGCTTGGCACCAACACCAGCAGCCCCACGCGCTGCCTCGTTGCAGGCGACCCCGGCGCCGACGCAGGCCCCGAATTCCTGCGCATGGTCTTCGCCAACCCGCAGCGCCGCGTGCAGTTCACCACGGGCAAAGGCTTCGGCCTCGCCGGCAGCGGCAACCAGACCGTGCGCATCCGCTGGTACAACGCCGGCGGCACCATCCTGGGAACGCGCCTCGTCGACACGCAGGACTTCGTCTGCCAGACATACGTCAACCTCGGCAGCGACACCGGCGCCGCCAACATCGCTCGCATCGAGGTACAAGCCTTCAACGACGCTGGCACAGCCCCCATCGCCGACCTTGAGTACATCGACGATCTCACCTACTTCGCCGACGTAACCGCCCCGGTCGTCAGCATCACCAGCCCCGTCGCCGACACCTGCGTCTGCCCCAACCCCACCGTCATCGGCCTCTCCTGCGACAGCGACGGCACGCTCGTCTCCCGCGCCCTCGAGTTCAGCGCAAGTCCCAACGGCCCCTGGACACTCATCAACTCCGCCACCACCGGGGTCTGCAATCCTGCGGCTCTGGGCGCATGGAACACCGCCGCACTGGGCAGCGGCCAGTACTACCTGCGAGCTCGCGCGCTCAATGCCGACGATCTCGAAGGCACCTTCATTCAGCGCGTCGTTCTCGACAAGAGCGCGCCCGCCGTCACGCTGCGCTTCCCCACCACCGGCGGCATCTTCAGCAGTTCGCTCTGCTTCGACGGCACCGTCGACGACGGCGGCTGCTCGGCCCCCAGCTATCAGATTCTCTGGCGTCCCGCCGGCGGCGGCGCATTCGCGCCGATCAATCCCGCCGCACCGAGTTACAACGGCCCGGTCTATAACGACCCGCTCGGTGAGTCATGGAACATCGCCAGTCGCCCCGACGGTCAGTACGTTGTGCGCATCACGGCGACCGACCCGTGCGGCAATGCCTCCGCGCCGATTGATCGCACCATCACGGTCGACAACACGCCGCCGGTGGCGGTGCTGACGTCGCCCGCCATGTGCAGCGTGCTCGGTAATGGCACCGTCATCGTCCGCGGTACCGCAAGTGATGCCAACATCTCCGGTTGGGTGTTGCAGGTGGCGGGCGGCCCCTTCACTGGCTGGCAGACGATTGCCACCGGCACATCGAGCATCACCTATGGCGTCCTCGCCGCGTGGAATACCACCGGCCTGCCCAGCTGCGCGTATGTGCTGCGTCTGGTCGTCAGCGACCGATCGCAGATCTCCTGCTCGGGCAGCACGCAGCATCGCGAATACCTCACGACCGTCGCGATCTCACCCAACGCGCCCTGCGACGACATCGATTTCAACAACAACGGCGTCTTCCCCGAAGATCAGGACGTGCTTGATTTCTTCAACGTGCTGGCCGGCGGCGGATGCTGATCATCCCCCCGGGCCCCTATCTTCCTGTCGCATGAAAACGCCCCGCCGGGCTCTGCCGTTTGTTCGTTCCCGCACGCTGCTCGCGCTCGCGCTGTGCGCTGGGATGCCGCTGGGCGTGCGCGCCCAGACTGTCGAGCCTGCGCCTCCGCAGTCGGCGATTGACCCTGCGCTGGAAGCCTTCGCCGGGCGGCCCGTGCGGCAGGTGATTTTCCAGAAGCCCGGCGACAAGCCGACCATCGATGCCTCGCTCGAAGAGCTGTCGCGCAACCAGTTGCGTCTGCGCGAGGGGCTGGCATTTGATCCGGCGATCGTGACCGACGATCTGTCGCGCCTCAACCGGCTGGGCCGGTTCCGCACGGTGCGGGCGGATGTGCAGCCGCTGGCTGATGGTGGCGTGGCGCTCGTCTACACCGTGCAGCCGCAGTCGGTCATCACGGCGGTGCAGACCGTCGGCAACACCGTGCTGGATGACCCGGACCTGGCTCGCGAAGTCGGGCTGCTCGAAGGCACGGCGGTGGACCGGACGCAGCTTGACCGCGCGGCACGGCGCATCGAGGCCCTGTATCGCGAAGAGGGGTATTACAACGCGCTGGTCACCATTGACGAGAAGGAACTGGAAGAGACCGGCGCGGTGGTCTTCCGCGTGCGTGAAGGCGTGCGCACGGTGATCACGGCGATTCGCTTTGTGGGCAACAACTCCATCAGCAACGATGAGCTCGATGGGCAGATTGAGAGCAACGTCAAGAGCCTGATTTTCCGCAAGGGGCTGCTGGATAACGACAAGCTTGAGGACGATGTCGCCAAGATCGTGAAGTACTACAAGGACCGCGGCTTTATTGACGTGCGTGTGGGGACGATCATCACGCCCAGTCAGGACGGGACCGAGGCGATCGTCGAGTTTGTGATTGAAGAAGGCAGCGTGAGCGTGCTGCGCGATGTGAAAGTCGTGTACGCCGACGGTGATGAAGGCGTGTACACACCCGCGCAGCTCGTGGGATTGATGCCGCTCAAGCCGGGAAGCATTTACCGCGATGAGCTGCTGCGGAAGAGCATCGAAGCGGTGCAAGCGGCGTATGGCAAGATGGGATATGCCGACGTGCGTGTGAGCCGCCGCGAGCTGCGTGCGCAGGACGGCACCAATCAGGTGGACCTCTTGCTGCAGATTGACGAAGGTCGGCGGTTTCGCACGGGCGTCATTGAAGTGATCGGCAATCGCCTGACGCGCGACGACGTGATTCGGCGGCATGTGCTGCTCAAGCCGGATCGGCCGCTGGACTCGACTGTGGCCAAGGAAACCGAGACGCGCCTGGAGCGCCTGAACCTGTTTGCGCCGCGATCGGTGCAGGTGGCGATTGCGCCGGAGAATCAGGACAATCCGGGCTATCGCGACGTGGTGGTTGAAGTCGCGGAGACCAATACGGGATCGTTCAACATCGGTGCGACGGCGGGCAGCGACGGCGGTATCGCCGGTCTGTTCAGCATCACGCAGCGCAACTTCGACGTGCGCGACACGCCTGACACGTTTGGTGAGTTCATTCTGGGTGACGCCTTCCGCGGCGGCGGGCAGACGTTCAACATTCTGCTCAGCCCCGGCGACCGCGTGCGCAACTTCCAGATCAGTCTGTCGGAACCGAGCATGTTCGACAGCGACTTTTCGGGGACCGGGCGGCTGTACTTCCGCGAGCGGCTGTACGGGGCGTATGACGAGCAGCGCGTGGGCGGCGAGTTCACGCTGGGGCGGCGATTCGGCAGTCTGTGGACGGTCAACATGCCGCTGCGCATTGAGCAGGTCGAGCTCAACAACATCGATGCGGATGCGCCGACGGAATACTTCGATGACTCGGAGAGCACGCTGCTCAACTCCATTGGCATCAACCTGGTTCGCTCGAGCGTGGACCGCAACACGTTCCCGACGGCGGGGTATCGCATTCAGGCTGGGATTGAACAGTTCGGCGCGCTGGGTGATGATCAGTTCACGGTGCTCAACGGTGAATTGGCGCAGTACTTCGAACTCGAAGAAGACGTGCTGGGACGCAGCACCACGCTGCTCCTGAAAGCCCGCGCCAGTTACATTCCCGGCGCGGAAGATGTCGCGCCGTTCTATGAGCGGCTGTACCTGGGCGGCCAGAACTTCCGCGGTTTTGCTCTGCGCGGCGCAAGCCCCGTGGGCATTCGCAATGACACCGGCGGCGTCTCGGACGATGCTGTGGGCGGCAACTGGCTGTTCTTCGCGGGCGCTGAACTTTCCAAGCCGCTGTACCAGGATTTCCTCGCCGGCGTGCTGTTCGTCGACACGGGCACTGTGGAGCGGGACTTTGGCTTCAGTGAGTATCGCGCCAGCGCGGGCTTTGGCTTCCGGCTGGTCATTCCCGCGCTGAGTCAGGTGCCGCTCGCCTTTGACTTCGGCTTCCCGCTGCTGAAGGAAGACACCGACCGCGAGCGGTTCTTCACGTTCACGCTCGAGCTGCCGTTCAACTGAGCTGGTCGCTGGAGGCTGGGGTTCAACTGGTGCATGCGCGGGTACGGGCGCAGGTTGCGGCGTGGTTTGCTCTGGGGGGCTGGCGAGCGCTTTGGCGAGTGCTTCGGCGATGTGAGGCTGGCGCGACCACCAGAGGACCTGGTAGTAGCGCAGGTCGCGGTTGTACGAGACAACTTGCATGTCGCCCTTGGCGGCTTGGATGAGTTTGATGAGGTCGCGGTCGTAATCGGTGAGACGCATTTGTGTGGCCCTCCACATCTACCCCCGTGTGACGTGGTGCGCGCGCACAAGCATGCCGAAATTCGTGATGTTTCGTGCGTAAGTTGTTGCGGGAGCTGAAAACAAAAATTGCGAAGTTTTTGGCCGCGTGGGCGTGCAATCGGCAGCGGCGCGCGCACAAAGGTGGATGTGCGGCGTTTGTGTTCGCGCGGGGGGCGGGGGATGTCTTCGCTATGAGGGAGTGGGTGTGTGGGCTGATGCAAGGAGTGACCCATCCCACGTTCCGTTGACACAATCGCGTCTTGGCTACAACAGCCTGGAGCAAGGAGTGTCACGATGGGAAAGCAGGTCTATTCGCGAGAGTTCAAGGACGCTGCGGTCGAGCAGGTGATCGGGCAGCGCCACAC
>JBKDAN010000008.1:0-14503 GCA_046316615.1 Phycisphaerae bacterium | reverse complement strand
GCCCGTGTCGCGAGATCGAGAGAAGCCCAAGGAGTCACGCGATGAGTACACCCTTAGCCCACGATGGCCTTACGCCCAAGCAAGAGCAAGCCATCCTCGCGCTGATGAGCGAATCCACTGTTCTCCGTGCGGCCGAGACGGTCGGTGTGGATGCCCGCAGCATTTATCGTTGGCTCGAAGACCCCACCTTCGCAGCCGCGTTTCGCCGTACCCGGCGCGAGGCGTTTGCGCAAGCCATGGCGACCACGCAGAAGTACGCTGGGCTCGCTATTCATTCGCTCGCGAAAGTGATGACTGACGCCAACGCCAACCCGCAAGCGCGCGTGGCGGCAGCGACAGCGTTGCTCAAGTTCAGCAGGGAGAGCATCGAAGTCGATTCGCTGGTCGAGCGCATCGAGCAACTGGAAGGCGAGGTCGCCAGCAAGCCCAAACGCGTGATCAACGACGCGGTCGTCAGCACGCCAGCTCGCGATAGCACCCCCACCTCGACCAGCGACCACACACCCCAGCCGTGAGCACCCAGCCCCGCGCACGACTCTCGCGCACGGCGGTCTGGCATGGCTCCGCACCCGTGGTGACACCAAGCGTGCGGCGAGCGACGTTACGACGCGCTGTGGGTACGTGCAACGCCGGTTGACGCTCCATCGCGATGCGCACCGCCTCAGATTTCGACAACGCGCGACGAGACAACATGTTTCGCGCGTGTAGCGTCTCTGGTCTTCCCACTTCGTCGCGATGAGCACGCACTTCGCAGCCGTGCATCGTGGATTGTCGTGGTGAATCGCAGACACGGGCCACCTTCGCGCGTTCCGGGGCGTTTGTGGCGGGGGAAAATACCCCCCTGAAATCTGCGGCGATTCGTGAAACACGCAACGAGCCGTCCCGACTCAAAAGGTGGGAAGGAAATGACCCCCTACCCCCCTGCTACGCCGCGGCAGTCCATACGCGTGCGGACGGACCAGGTACGTGCGCCGCTTCACACACAGTTCACGCATTGCTCACAGATCAGAACATCCGGGGCTCTTTGGCATCGCGTCTCTTCGTCTTCACGTATGCGAGCACATCGCGCTCCACCTTCTTCAGCTTCGTCTTCGGAATGCGCTCTCGCATCTTCGGAAGCTTCAAGTGCAAGGCCCTCACCGACTGTGCCTTGTGCCCCGCACCGGCATCGCACGCCCAATACCAAGGCATATCCCGATCCGGTTTCTCGACGAGCTTGACCCGCCCGCGACACGTTTGGCAGTGCACTTCTCCGTCGAGCAGCGTCGTGTCATCCGGCGCATTGTTGAATCCGCACTCGGGGCTGGAGCACTTCCAGAAGAACGGCCCACTAGTCCCCTCAGCCGCGAGTACTTCAGACTCGCAAATCGGACAGCGCGGATTGGCCTTCGCACATGGCGCAAGCAGCTTGTCGAGCATCAGTGTGTCGGCGTAGTCCTTGAAGACTTGTGGATTCTCGCGCCGCTCCATGATCTCCTGCGTCTTGTTTGCGTTGAAGCTGAGAGGATTGAGGGAGCCAGTCCAGACAATTCTGTCATCGATCAAAACGAGCTTCTCGTGCATGCCCTTCTTGTGAATGACAGTGATACCCCAGTTGCGCAAAGTCCGCTCGGCGCGCTCGTACTCCCTCCGCTCGGTCGGCTTGTCTCTGTCTCCCGGTGTCTTCGTCACGACAACAAGACGCACGCCACGCTCGACAAGTGCCCGTAGCTGTGTTGCGAGATTTGCCAGCCGTGAAGTCGTGATGAACGGCGAGTAGATCACGACTTGCTCCCGAGCGGCGGCCAGGTCAGTCGCGAGCACACCGTAGAACGAAGTCTCTCGCATGACGGTACGGTCATGTGGTGCCTCAGTTGCTCCACCGAACATCCGCGACTGCGCATCGGCGGCACGGACAAAGAACTGAGACGGCACGAGTCGCTGCGCTTCAATCGTCCGACCATGTCGCCGCAGCGCAGGTATGAACTGCCGTCCAAGGAATGACTTTCGTGCCTGTTGCTGGCAGTACTTGAAGTCACCCACGACAATCAACTGGTACTTTGCGCGCGTGATCGCGACATTTATCAGTCGCTTCGTCGTTGTGTCGTAGGCCGGTGCAAACATGCCCACCTTCCAGTGCGGCGTGTCGTTGACCAGATCAACGATTACCACGTCCGCCTGAGCCCCTTGAAAGGCGTGCGCCGTGCCAGCGAGTACTTCCTTACTCGCAATCTCAGGCTTCACACTCTCATCCTTGAACATGAGCGAGACGAGCTTCGCATGCGGCTTGTAGGGGGACACGATCAGGATGCGAGCTTCGTCGCTGGAGAACGCTTCTCGATCAGGCGACAGCATTCGCCGAGCGATGTCTGTACAGACTGTTGCGGACAGGAAGTTCAGTCTGCTCGACGATTTGCCTCTCGCAACCACCGTTACCCAAGCGTCAATCCCGTGCGTGTCAACCAACAGAATCGGTTCGCGGCGCTCCCAATCGCGAGACACCCAACCCGGCCATTTTCCGTCCTGCTCCCGTTGCTGAATCCACTTCGCAGTCTGAAGTCGTGTTGTCGGGGATGTTCCGTACACCAGCTCATTTGCAACGTCGCAAACTGCCGATGCCATTCGGTGCTGCTCACGAAGTTGCACCAAGTACGCCGGTGCATTATCCTCAACGACCCGTTGCGGGATGCGACGATGCTCAAACGCATCCGTGCCGAGCCACTTGTTCGCGGCTTCCGACTCAGCGATTACAACCGGAGGTAACTGCTCGAAGTCACCCACAATCACAAGTGCGCGGTCGCATGTCGATGCAGCCGCCCACAACGCTGGTATGCTCGCCATCGACGCTTCGTCGAGCAGTACGGTGTCAAAGCGGCGACTCTGGATCGCGTCACGTAGGTAAGCCGCCGTCAGCGTTGCGCCCACTACGGTCGCCTCAGAAATGACGGTGTCAGCGACCTTTGTCAGTTGATTCTCAATCGCCGTGATCTCAGCACCAATCACTTGGAGCCTGCGCTTCATCGTTTCCGATCGAATGCGAAGTTCGTCGGGAGTGGTACCAGCGACTCTCGCCCGAGCGATCCCCAGCCCTTCACCAAACGCGACTGCTTTCTCCGACGGGCTCCGCTTTATGGATGGGATGATGTCGAGTGCATGGAACGCCCCCAGCTTGTCGTCGAGCAGTTCCTCAATCTGCGCTGCGGTACGGAACACCAACTCTCGCACGCGTCCTACGGATTGCTCGTATTCGCGCCTAACAGCGTGTAACTGTTCGAACTTTGCAATCACATCGTCCGGTGATTGGGTGGTAAGTCGTCCGAACTGGTCGAGCAGTTTCGCACTCTCGTTCAAGTCCGCCTGTAGCCCTCGCATCGTTGATTCACGTTCCAACACTGCGGCTCGGTTTAACTCCAGCTTGCGTCGTGCCTGCGACACGTAAGCCCGACACCGATCTAGCGGTGGAATGTGGCTAAAGCCAGCAAGCTGTCCGGCGAGTTCGCGCCGTCTCGCTTGCTTTCGCCGCGCCTCTTCACGTCGCGCTTCCGCTTCCGCAACGCGAGCTCGCGTCTGTTCCGTACTTTGGCGAGAACGATTGACACGCTGCTCCACCTCTTGAGGGTCTGGCATCCGTTTCCACATACGAATGACAAGACTCGCAGCACTGACTTCGGCAAGCAGCTTCTCGACGGTCGCGAGTTCCTGCTCGTGCCCCTGTAGCTGAGACCGAAGAGTCGTCAGCGTCGCATCTTCGAGCTCGATTGCATTCGTAAGGCTCGATTCTGCGGGCAGTGCTGCGAGTGCCGCCCGAGTAGGCTCCAGCTCCTCTGCCAGCTTCAACTGCGCGACTGATTCCTCCAGCTCGCTCTGCACGATTCCGAGTTGACGGTTTAGCTCCTGAATCTCCGAGTCGCACTTTGCAAGCGACTCCTGCTTTTCCAGCCGCTGACCGAGTGCACGCCGAGCGGCTAGTGCCGCCGGATGAATCGGCCCAAGCCGTTCCAGCTCCAACCGGGCTGCCGCGTAGTCTGCCTCAAGTGCCGACACACGCTCGGATGCGTTGCGGTGCTCTACCGCGAGTTGCTCCACCGTTGCCCTAAGCGCATCACCCTCGCCGACGATCAGATGCAAATCCAGTTCGCTCTGCACGCGATGTAACTCGACACCGATTGCCCCCCGCTCCTCCGCGAGCGCATGCTTGCGTGATGCCAGTTCTTCACTCCGCCGCTTCACCTCCTCAGCAAGCGAGAATCGCGACTTGAACGGTGCAGAGAACTTGTCCGTCGGAGTACCAACGCGAATCAGCCTTCCCGGTGTAACTGTGGCAGTATCTTCGAGAGTCACTTCCTCGCTCTTCTTGCGAAGCATCGCCGAGGCAATCTCCACGAGCGCGCCATCGACCGCGCTATTGGTGTGCGATACCACCAGAAGTGACTTTCCTCTCTCGACAAGTTCCGCGCCAATTGAACCAATTGTCTTCGTTTTGCCCGTACCTGGCGGTCCCCATATATACGTCGTATCCCGTCCGAGTACCGACTGCACCGCACGGCATTGAAATTCGTTCAGTCCCGCTCTGCTCAACCGCTCGTCTGTTTCTGTGTCAAGTTCCGCGTCATTGCCCTGAGGCTCCACATCGTCAAACAACCGCGCGCCCGCCAAACCCGGCAGACTCGACTTCTTCTCGATGCGCTCAATCAGCTTGAGCATGAGCATGGACAAGTCGCTCTGAAGCGACGCAACTGGAATGAACTGGTCGAGACTCTGCTCGACGTTAAGGCGCAGCGTGGTACCTTGTACTTGGATGATCGATACCCGCACGTCACCCCGCCCGGGAATCGCAAGCTGCCCCGGCGCATCACCCGGATAGTCGAGCGGTGACTCCATCTCGAACTCGTACTGAAACCCACCCGCCACAGTCGCCACCAAACGCCCACCCCTTAGCGGCACCGCGCCCGCACTTGCTGCTCGCTTCGACGCGTCGATCTCATCGCGAAGTGCTTGCCGGAACTCAGCAAAGTTCCCAGTCAGGGGAACTTCAGACACCGCTTCCGGACGACATCCTTCGTCACGGCGAACTCGCCCTGGCTTTGTCTTGCGCACTCGTCATCCCCACAGCTCGGTTCGACCCGAAGACCCGCCCTGACGACAGGCAGCGGGTCAACAAAGGACAGAACGCAAACAGTACCACCTTACGGAGCGAAGCGGTGGAGACTGCAACTGCATCATCTTCGCCCAGTCAATCTAGTCCTCGAGGTGCGTGTCGTCGCATTAGCGCACGTCATCGTCTAACCAAAAAAGAAACCCCGACTTTTCAGCCGGGGCGCTTGGGGCCATCGAACTGCGGGACGGGGGGACCCTTCAGTGACGTGCCGCTATGGCCTATATATCGCGGAACTTCACCGATCCCTCGGCGCCTGTTGCTACCATGCGGTGAAATCAGCATCGGGATTAGCAAAGAGTTCACTCGCGTTAAGGGTGCTCGTCGACTGACGGGAACTCTGTCGCGTATCTAAGAAACGCTCAGACGCGCCAATGGAGCAGCCGCAGTGGAAGTCGCATCCCACACTGCGGGCCTCGAGGGGCGCGGGTGAAGCTCTCAGCATGAAGAACGCAGCCGATTCCCGTGAAGAACCAACAACTAATGGCAGTTGGCCTGAGATGGATGGCCATAGGTGCCGGGCCTGCCGCTGAGCATGAACGAGACGTGCGCACTTTGGTACATCCTGAGCGAACGCGACTGGACTCAACGCACGCAGTCAATCACCTGAAAAGAAAGCGGTTAAGGAATTTTTGCATTTTTCATGCCCTGCGGGGCCGCTGTTCCGGTACATTGAGTACCAAAGGGAGGTTGCCGATGTCACAAGTGAGGTCATTCGTCCGTTGCGTGATCGCGTCTGTATTTGCCGCAGTTAGCGCGTCATCTATGGCTCAATCGAACGGGGTCGACCCTGCCGCGAGTGGCGGAACGGGGATCGAGAACCTGATGCGCGAAGCCCAAGCGCGATATGAGGTAGCGAATGGATTCCAGAAGCAGTGGGCATGGCCCGCGTGCGCTTGTGACGGGATACAAGCACCAGCTTATCCCCCAGACGGCTTTTACGGCGATGAGTTCAAAGATCCAAATAGACTGGCCCCCGTTGTAGCCTCGATCCGGGCGTGCCTCTACGACTCACATGGAGCGTATCTTGACCCCGGATCTGCAGCTGGATTTAGCGGCGGTACCTCGCTACCAGAAACCATTGTATGGAGTGAGATCTGCCCTTCTGAATTCACCTGCTGGCCTGGACCGACGCCGGGTACCGTGGTTTGCAATCCTATTACAGCGGAGAACGTGGACGGGGCTGTGTCGGCAGTTCGGCGCATAATCACCCAACTCAAGTATTCGAGTTACGGCGCATCGCCGACGGAGACTGAAAGTGGAGGTGCGGCAGTCACTGGCGGTCTGCTGTGCGACGGTGACTACACGCATTGTGAATCGCAATGGCCGACGTTCACGGAGGCGTACGCGGCATGGTCAGATGCTGCATTTGGGTCCGGCACCTTTGGTGCCGCTAGCTACTGTGATCTTCCCAACGGGCCGGTGCCTTCGGGCCCCTGCTCGGGAACTGGATTTTCAGGATGGCAACCCACGTCGCCTAGCAGCCCGGGCGTTCGATTTCGAATGGGGTTTACTGCGCACACGAACAACTATTATGCGTCAGGTGTGCCTTCGATGTCCGCTACGCGAAGCAAGTGGATGTGTGATCTGACGCTTTATCCGGGCTCGGGTAAGTTCTTTGGAATTGGAAGTTGGGAGGACAAGCGACACCCATCCTCGCCGTTCAACGAAGCTAATTCGTGGACGCTCTTGGGCGGTGTGACGGGCGGCGACGTTTGGAAGTCAACGCTATTTGGGGATGTTGATCTTTCAAATCCATTCGAAGAGTCTGACTGGACGGTCTGCGGACCTATTTGCGTCACGCCGAACGAACGAATAAGCGGGTGGTCATTCGGAAGTGGGCTTGTCATTTTCAAGCACTCGTTTAACACCAGTCCCGATTCAGCGGAGAAGTGCGGTTCTGGCAAGAAAGCGTCAGCATGCGATAGTTGCGGCGGCACGGACGGAACCCAAGCCGGTGTGCACAGTGTGAGTTGGTCAACTTCGCTCGGTGTCGATCGGTATGGAAAGAGCCTCGGCACGGTCGGGATTAGCAGCGGGAACATTCTCACCGCAACCGCTGGCAGTCCACACTCAATTTCTCTGCGTGAGCCCCGGTGGGATGGCGCAAGCCCCTTTACAGTGTTGCCTCCGACTGGGCAGACTTCTCGCAGCTTGCGTCGGCAAGTACTAACTGCGCGGTCTCTCGTTTCATTCGAGAACATCACAACGCTATCGCAGCCGCTTCCATCCGGCGAGTTTGGGTTTGATCTCAAGCTCTATGAGCCCGGATCATATGACCCGGTGCTTAACATCAACACATACCAGCACGACATTACTGGACCGGCATACGAAGTGTTTGAAGTCCGACAGTTCCTCGGTCAAGTGCCTCATCCCGTCACCGGCGTTTTGGCACAGGGAGGGCGATTGCGGATTGCCCGGACAGCGGGTGGAGTGCCACAGTTCTGGGAATGGACGCAGGTGGGGACGAACTGGAACTTCATTGAGGGCTCCGGTCCTAGCTTCAACGTTGTGTTGCGGAGTGAACTCCTTGAGATTCAACATGACGCATTCGGCGGGCGAATCGAAACGAGAACGATGAAGAACGCCCCGTCGATGCAGGCACAGTGGGGAATTGTGGCTTCGAAGGAGCGGTCCGTTTTTGCTCCACTCAACGGCGAAGATTCTCCAGTCGTCCTTGTGTCGCGCACACTCGATCCCGACGGGTCCGCTCTCTCCACCACTTACCAACACGATACCAACCCAGCAAGCGTCACATACGGGATGTTGCTCAACGTCGTCTCCTGGGACGGCTCGTGGACGCAGTACTTCCGAGATGGGCAAGCTCGACTTATCGAGGAGCGGCGCTCGTATCTCGGTAATCAAGTAGGTGACCCGCTCAGCGACAGTACGCACTACCGCTACTTTTACCTTGATCTACTAAACGATAGTATTACCGACACGGTCGTCGAGGCGACTCAAGTCACTGCAGGACTTCCAGTTAGTCGACAGCTGCGCGTGTATTGGCGGCGACAGACGGGTGTCGATCCCAGTTTGCGCCAAGAAGTCACAACCATTGACCTCGCGAATGTGCAGGATGTGTCGAGCTCGTATGGCACGCTTATCGCGAGTGTTGTCGCTTCGCCGTTCAACCAGCCTCATGCGGTGTTTCACTCGGCTCGCGGAATCGGTTCCGGGGCTGGCGTGCTGTTTGGAGTGGCCGATGTCGGCGTAAGTTCCTCCGGTGCGATCAACGTCACTACGCGGTCCTCCACGCAAGCGGGACACTGGATGACAAGCACTTACAGCGGCCGCGCGGCCACGACGATCGGTCTGCTCGCAATTGTCGATAGCGCCTATGGAAGCGGTGCTGTGGGACTCCTCGCGCCTGGCTACGAGAAGTCTGTCGTGGTGCGAAACGCTTTCGGCCACATAATTCAATCGACCCAGTTTGCACACGACGGCACGACTGAACAAGTTATGTCGTCCCGCCTCGCGCGGACGTTTGAAGCCAACGGTCCGAAGTATCGTGTCACCAAGTACGAGTCAGTTGCCGGTCCAGCTGCCGACGAAGATATTGAGTACGACTGCTGCCGTGTGATCGCACGCGTCGATCACAACGGCGTTCGCAGTGAGTACGACTATGACGCGCTCGGTCGCGTCATTGCCGAACGCCGCGAGATCGCTGCCGGACAGTTCGTTTCGACTAACTTCACATACGATGCGTTAAATCGCGTGCGTTCCGTGATCAGACGCGACACCAGTGGCGGGACGGGGAACCAAATTGTCGAGAGCTCAACGACATACGACATTGCAGGACGAGCGACAAGCGTCTATCGAGCCGGCTCAGGAACCACGACCCAATCGGAGGTGGTTACTAATGGTCGCATCATACGTACAGCGGTTCTCCAAGATCCTGATGCTAGTGGCCCTGAGTCCGGCCCGGTCATCGTCGAGACACTTTATCCAGATGGCCGGACTGAGTCGGTTGCCGGTAGCGGTGCTGCGCCGCTGATGTATGAGTACGGTGTCGCAGCGGATACCGATCCGCTCGCGTCGCTGAACGGATTTGCCGCTCAGTGGACTAAGACAATCAAAGTTGGCGATGGGAACTCCCTCACTGAGTGGTCGACGATTTACATTGACCAGTTCGGAAACTCCTACAAACAGGTCGCCGCAGACGGAGCGACTTCGCGTCGCTTCTATGACACAGCTGGTCGGCTTGTGAAGTCAACTGATCCCGACGGTGTCACGACGCTGTATCGCACACGCGGCGATGGCGATACAGCGGCAGCGGCGGCCGTCCAGTTCGCGCTGGATTCGACGAGTGCAGACTGGTCGTTGACCGCTATTGACATGGATCAAGATGGCCAAGTTGACTTCAGCAATGCGACGTCCGGATCGTCCGGCACGCTTGCTGATCAGATTCGCTTGACACAGCGGTTCGTCAGTAGCGATCAAGACGGGCTTTGGCGAGTTCGAAGCACAAAGATCTGGATCGATCCGGCCAACGCCAACCTGAGCACAACTGTTAATGCAACTTACGACCGCGCTGACGGGTTAGTCCAGCAGTCCTTCGACTTTGGTCGCAAGACAGTTACCAGCCTGGTCCGAAGTCGTGCGGCGGCGTCCGTTCGGATCGATGTCTTCAATCCGGACAGCACATCGTCAGGTACCTTGACAACTTACGGCCTCGTCAGATCTGCTGCCACATTCAGCAATGTAGCAAACTCGACTCCGCTGACGCAAGCAGCCTATTTCTACGATGCATTCGGACGCCGCGAACAGACAGTCGATACTCGCGGCACGGCGTCCACAGCCGACGACCGCGTCAGCTCTATGACATTCAACAGCGTCGGCCTGCCTGTCACGAGTACAACTCCAGCGCCGGCGGCAGGCGAGCCCAGCCAAACGACGACAACGGTCTACGACGCACTAGGGCGCGTCATTCGCGTTGACCTGCCAGACGGGGCATCGCAGCATACGGCGTACTTCCCGAACGGGAAGGTGCGCAAGAACTACGGCGCCAGGATGTATCCATCGGAGTACACATACGACGCGCAAGGCCGCACGAAGACTCTGAAGACCTGGAAGGACTTCAACGAGTCCACCGGCACAGGTACAGCCGGCGCTGCCGTCACAACGTGGAACTACAGTCCCACGCGCGGTTTCCTTACGAGCAAGACATACGAAGGGAATCAGCCTGGGCCGACATACGCGTACAAGCCCTCGGGCCGTTTGCTTACGCGCACATGGGCGAGAGGTGTGTCGACGACCTACGGCTACAACAACGCCGGTCAGCTGGCCAGCGTGAACTACAGCGATGACACGCCGGATGTCGCCATGAAGTTTGACCGCCGCGGCCGGATAATCGAAGTGGTTGACGGTGTCGGTACGCGCACACTTGTGTACGCCAACGACAATTCCCTGCTCACGGAAGACTTTGCGGCAGGCCCGCTGGATGAGATCAGTCAGCACTCCGGGTATGACGCGTTTGGCCGTCGCACGAGCTTTGAGCTCCGCAAAAACAACACAGCGTTTAGCACGTTGGGATATGGCTACGACGCGCAGACTGGTCGCTACGCTCACGTGACGAAGGGTGGATTACGCGCCGATTACGGCTACGAGCCGGGTGGCAACTTGCTGAACTCGCTCACGTTTCGTAGCGGCACTGCAGTAAACTCAACCGTGACTCTGACTACTTCGTACAACGTCGATGCTATCGGGCGTCTCCGCAGCATTTCACATGACAGTGTGCTGGGTACGGACGAGTCGTACACCTATGCGTACGACGCGGCGAATCAGCGCGTGCGTCTCGACCTCATTGATGGCTCGTCGTGGGCGTATGGGTACGACGCGATGGGCCAAGTGATCAGCGGAAAGCGCTATAGGAACGGCGGCAATACGCCGACAAATCCCTTGCCCGGCCAGCAATACGAATACGCATTTGATGACATCGGTAATCGCACAAACGCCAAGATGGGTGGCGATGTTAACGGTGCAAATCTGCGCACAACGACGTACACATCCAACGCGTTGAACCAGTACACTGAGCGAAACAACAACCGCTCCAGCGATGTGATGGGCTACGCACCGGCTGCCAATTCCGTGCTTGTGAAGGGTTCGCCCGCAGACTTCCGCTGGAATCGCTTTTACCAGGAGCACATTCCGCGCTCAAGCGGCGGGGCCATTCTCGATTTGGTTGACATTGAATGGGATGCCAATGCACAAGGACCAGAAGACTGGCGAGCGGTAATCGTGCCGCCCACTCTGGAGAAGTACCTTTATGATCTTGATGGCAACATGACTCAGGATGCGCGGTGGCAGTATTTCTGGGATGGCGAGAACCGCCTCGTTCGGATGGAAACACGAGCGAACTTGAGTCCGAGCATTCCGCGTCGCAAGCTTGAGTTTTCCTACGACTACGCGTCACGGCGAGTGAAGCGCGAAGGTTTCGGTTGGATCGACATTGACATCAACCCAGACCCGGGTGAAGGCGGTGTAATTGTTGAGGACGAGGGCTCGGGCAGCTCCGGTGGCGGGTCCGGTGGCGAGCCCGATCCCAACAGCGTGCCCGACGGCTTCTGGGATCTCGATGGCAGTTGGCACTTCTTATGGGACGGCTGGAACCTGGCAGCGGAACTAACCGGTGATCTGACCCCATGGAGGAGTTACGGCTGGGGCCTGGATCTCTCGCAGACGGAGCAAGGTGCTGGCGGCGTCGGCGGATTGCTCTTTAGCACGGAGCACAACTACAGCCCCGCCCCCGCGACGCGCTTCACTACGTATGACGGAAATGGCAATGTCACATCTTATCGAACGGGAACAACCTTGGGCTCAACTGCTGCCGGCGTGACAATCGCAGCGTATGAGTATGGCCCCTTCGGCGAGATCGCGACAACCGATGGACTGCACGCTGGATCCCAGCCATTTCGCTTCAGCACCAAGTATCAGGACGGGGAGACGGGCCTGCTGTATTACGGCTACCGCTACTACCATGCCGGGACGGGCAGGTGGTTGAGTAGAGATCCGATGGAGGAATCGGGCGGACACAATTTGCACGCCCGTCAGTGGAACGCGTTGGTGGGAACCTATGATGCAAGAGGCGCGAAAGAGGAGCTAACTTGGGAAGAGGTTTGGAAAGACGTTGAACGTGATTACAAGAAGCGAGGCGCAGGAAAGAAGGGGCTTAAATGGGCGAAATACGAGTTAGGACGTGGGTGTGTGGGTGCAGTTGCTGTAATGCTAGGGGTTGATCCTATCCAACGGTTGGGTAATTGTTACGGCACGAAGGCACAAGCTGACGCAGTCGCCAAGAAGTGGCGAACAGAAGAGCTGTGCGACATGACTTGCCCAAACGAAGATTCGGTCGGTGTTTTTTCGATTCACCTTTGGAACGATACGGGTAGAGACAAACAGGATCCCGATGTCACTGTCGATCCAATTACCGGCAAACTCGATCTTTCCAACTGGGACTATCAAGCGAAACCGAACGGTAATTATGTCAACTTTGACTTCGGATATTGCAGGCCCGATGGTCGACTATTGCACGCAGACATGTATCACAACCCTGATGAAGACGGAGATGGAAAAGGGGATCGACGCCCTGACATGCCGATTCGAACGGCCACATACTTCATTAGCACGCTCGCAGAATGGCAAGCCGGAGCGCCGACATACTACCAGTACTCAAATTTCAATACAGAGGCTTGGTGTGTCTCGTGCAAGAGGTTTACGTGGTTGAAGTTCAAAGAGTATCAGTGAAGCGAGCGTTACCATGAACGATCGTCGCAAAATCGAAGTTACTGGTTATATTGCGGTCACAGTCGTTCTCTCCTTCATCGTCGCGTGTGGCGAGACCCGTACGCCTAACAAGTCGAGCCGCAAGGGAGAAATTGTGGCAGTACAAGCGAGTGATTTGCAACGTGCCGTTGGAACTCGAGTACAGATCGCGGGCATCGCGTCTGGAACGAAGGGGGCTTGGTATCTTGCAGTCGAGAATCACAAGATTTTTTTCGACCGAGCGATCGATTCAAAACTTGTTGGCCTCGACGTCTTGGTGGTTGGAAAACTGGAGATAGAGCATGTTGCCATAATGGATCCGCTATCCACTGACGATATTGTGCAGTCTGAGACCGTATCGGCGGCAGTCGATCGATATGTTTTTAGAGATTTTGAGATCGTTCCGCGCTAGATGTCATGTTGAAGCCGCGTTTTGACACTCGACCTGAGGCTACACGTTCAACACGCGGGGAAGTGTGCATTGGCAGCACCGGACCCCGGCGATGAACAGTTCAGCCGGCGTCTCGCTGGCTCCACTTAATGTCCAAGGCCGTAGACGATGAGTCTGCGGCTATATCTTTCGGAAGTATGTACTTGACGCAAACGGCTTGCGGACGTGTCGTTAGCAAGCAGTCGCGCAGTCAACCCTGACGGTAGAGGCGATCCCTAAACCTCGTGAACTCCGCAGAAAACTGATGCGAAGACCCGGTTTACGGATAGCCTCTAATGGCAAGCAGAACCGGCCGCATTCTGCTTTGGACCTGCACGCGCTGATTCGAGTGTTTGGCGAGACGTTCGACGGTAGGCGGCGCAACATCAACGATCGAATGATCTCATGCTCCAAGCTTCCGGCTCTGCGGACGCCCGTGTGTCTTGGTGCACCACATTCTCTCCAACCCACCGGTTAACGGCTCGGCATCGAACTCAGCCCTCAACTGGACTTGAGCACTCTCTACACCCCGAACCATGTGACAGTCGCAATATCCGGCCGTTAACCAGTTTCCCAGCGTCGATCAACCCGCAATTTGGACGGCTGGAGTATTTGAGCACCGCTGGGGCCGCGCCAGAGGCGTTTTTGGCGTGGTACGACACCGCCGCGACACCGTCAGCGTGACCGTCAAACCCGGGTGTTAACCAGAGAATCCACCCACCTCCCCCACCGCCACGGCGAGAGAATTTGTTCGCGGGGGTTGTGAATAGGGAGCTTTGCAAGCCCTGGCGTTGAGCCGGGGCTTGTTTTGTTAACGGGGTGCGGGGCAGTGTACCACATTTCACATTTGCGTGTTTTCGCGGCGGAAAGCGTGGCTTTAGCGAAGGCGGCTCCGTCGTGCGGCTCGCCAGAGAGAGCGATTAGTCGCGCGAGAAACACGGTCTGGAAGCGTCAAGTTTCGGACCGACTCTCGGTTCTCGGGGAGAGAGGGGAGATTGGTTAACGGGAAGGTTGGGGGTTGAGGTGGGGGGCTCGCAGGTGTTCAGCCGGGCACATGGGTGACATGACGCACCGGGCACATGGGTGGCGCGTCACCGTAGGGTTCGGGGGCCGGGCAGACGAAAGGCGTGGATCACGGGCTTGTCCGTGCGTTCGTCCAGCAGCGCCAGTGGCGTGGC
>JBKDAN010000007.1:0-109364 GCA_046316615.1 Phycisphaerae bacterium | reverse complement strand
CCGGGCCGCGGTCTTCGACTACATCGAAAGCTTCTACAACCGCAAGCGTCTGCACGCCAGCCTGAACTACCAGAGCCCCGAGCAGTTTGAAGCGAGTAAAGTTGGCTGAAAGTGGGTCAACGAAACGTGGGTCAGGTCAGCACGTGGACCGCCCGCCTCACCGCAACATCACGCATCCACCAAAGCCGCAGGTCTGGCTTCGCACGAGTGGAGCGCCCACAACACACGGCCATCCCCAAACCCGCAAGCACGCAACACAAAGTCAGTTGATTCACGAGGCCATCCAGCCCGTCTCGCCTGGGCTTGGTTCATGGGGCAAGGTCACTGCCACAATGAACTGAAATGCAGAGCATTACCTCGCGATCCGTGACGAGAGGTAATCATGCCATCGACCGGTATCATCACCGAATACGAACAGCTGATCGAGCATCTCGACGCTCGCCAATTCCCTCCGCGCAGTGCCGCTCCTTTGCGATGAAAAATCCACATACCACTGCATGGCTCGCTTCCCGCCAGTCAATCCGCTCTTCGCAAACATCTCGCCGAGCCTTGACGCTGTAAACATCGCATCGCCAGCATCGACCGCTCGGTTCGATGCCAACAACATTGCGGCATGCGGTGTACAAGAAAATTCGTGCCCTGTATACGCGGACTGACCAACAACCAGCAGACTGAAAAACGTGAGAGTCGACACGCAGTTTGTACTTGACATCGAGCACTCAAAGTCACCGTACGAAAGTGCAGAACAAACAGCCGCGTCCAGCATATCTGCCACTCCCCAAGGCATGAGTGGAAAATGACAGTGCCGCGAAGATACAAAATCGATCAATCTTCGTCGCGCCGACCCGCGTCTCGAATAATCGAGTGCTTGTTCAGCGAAGGCAAGATGGGATGCTTGCACGTCAGGCAGTGAGCAGCTAGCAAGTAACGCTACACATTGAGCGTGATCAAGATCTTTGATGGAACTGAATGGCCTATGCATACTGCGTGTGGTTCACTTCTACTCACCACCGGCAGGTGGCACAACACCCGCAAACCACTCCACCTCCAACACCAACCGTAGCTCGCGCCACATCCCGCCGGTCCTCCGGCCAGCGGTGCGATTGCCCCACTATCCACGCTCGCACCCGCTCACTTGCCATCCCCCCCACCAAGTCCACCCGCGCGCGCACAATCCACCAGTTTTCACTCCCTTTCGGCCAGATTTTTGCAGATTTTCTTCTCCCGTCTTCACAACCACTTACACGCCGCACACAACGAATTGCTGCACATGTGTGCGCGCGCAGCGCGGTGCGCGGGGGATGGAGATAGAGGGACGCATCGCGCGCCACTCCACCTGCACAGCAGCGCAGCACAAGGGGCTACCCATGTTCACCCAGTTCCAACCATCACAAGCTGCCACCACCGCGCAGCAGCCCGCCACCACCATCACGCTCATCTACGCCCAACCCGGCGTGCCCTATCTCACACCCGCGCGCAGTGCCGCGCCCCACTACATCGATCCGCACCTGCAGTTCGTCCCCACCACCCACGAGCATCTGCACGCCATGTGCGCGAGCAACGACTACAGCACCATCACCGATGCCATCACCCCCGCGCACCTCCTCCACCTCGACATGATGGACCTGCGCCGCCTCTTCTGGCTCATCGAGTTGAACGGCGACCTCCGCGAACTCTGCCGCGTCGATCGCACCATGACCTACAACGAGCTGCTCACGTGGGCCAGCACCCCGCACATCGCGGCCATCCTCATGACCCCGCGCCTCCACCCCGACTGCTACCTCCCCACCAACCCCACCCCCGCGCCCACACCCACTCCCGCCACTCCCCGCTCCACACCACAACCCACCAATCCCACCGCTTTGCCGACCGCCCAAACGCACCCCCCAAAAACCACAAGCCGCAGCACATCGGCTGCGGCGTGGAGTACCAAAACGACCAAGTGGAGCGAAAGAGACTCGAACTCTCAACCCCTAGCTTGCAAAGCTAGTGCTCTACCAATTGAGCTATCGCCCCGAAGGGAAACACATCATAGCGCGTCGATGTCCAGCGGGGTACGCTTCGCGCGGTGGAAGGACCCGCGGAAGGTCGTAAGTGTCGTCCGTGACGACGAAAGGAATCGCATGCGTGCTGATGTGTTTGCGAAAGTGATGGGCGGATCACTGCTCCTGGCCATGACTGCCATGGCCGGTGCCGCGCAGGATGCCCCCACCAGCGGAACCGAAACCGCGGCCGTGGAGTTGCAGTCCGCGGCGGAGCCAAGTGGCCGCCCGGCCGAAGCGGCCGCGCCACAGGCGGAACTTTCATTCTTCGGCATGCACCTGTTCTCGGCCGATTTCGAGAATTCCACCAGCGATGTGTCCGTCACCGGCGGCGGCGCAGGGCTCGACTTCTCGATTCCCGTGACCGAGCGCGGCACCCTCTCGATCTCAGCGGGCGCAGAGTACTGGAACTACGACTTCAGCAACGGCAACGCCTTCTTCCCGCTCGCCAATGCGACCGTCCCGCCCGTCTGGGAAGAGGTTTACATCGGCACCATCGGCGCATCATGGCGCAACCAGCTCGACGACAACTGGGGCTACAGCATCGGCTTTGAAATCACCAGCGCGGGCGAGCCCGGCGCGGACTTCTCGGACACCCTGACCTACGGCGGCTTCGTCGGCCTCAGCTACGCGTTCGACCGCGATCTGCTCATCGGCTTCGGCATCGGCGTGCAGACGCAGCTTGAAGATGACGCACTCATCGTGCCCGTGCCGATCGTGCGCTGGCAGATCGACGATCAGTGGAGCCTCACCAGCAAGCGTGTCGGCAACCTGGGTGGTATTGCTCTCAACTACGCCGCAAGCGACAGCATCACGCTCTCGCTGCTGGGCGGCTACGAGCGCAACGACTTCCGCCTCGATGACGAAGGCCCCGTCGCCGACGGTGTGGGTCGACACAGCGGCATTCCCATCGTGCTGAATGTCGCGTGGCAAGCCTCGCCGCAGATCTCGCTCAACGCCTGGGGCGGCTACTTCTTCTCGCAGGAATACGAACTGATCGACAGCGACGAGAACACCGTCGCCGAACCCGACGCCGACTCGTCCGCTCTGGTCGGCATCGGCGCGACGTTCACCTTCTGATCGCAACCAACCAGCTCACCAGCACGCGAGGTACGCCTCGCGCGCTTTCTACTGCGCCCGCGCCACTTTGCGCCGCGTCACCCGTGGCTGCCGCACACGCGCCGCCACCGTCTGCGTCTGCGCCGCACACCACACAACGTCCGCGTCCGCAAGCCGATTGCGCATCGTCGCGATAGCCAGTTGCCCCTGATCAACGCCCGCAAAGCGCCGCCCCATCGCATGCGCGACGGCGAGTGTTGTCCCTGAACCTGCAAAGAAATCACCGACCAGATCACCCGGTTCACTCGCCCAATCGATGATGCGCCGCAGCAGCGACTCAGGCTTCTGCGTCACATAATCAATCGCCAGCTCCCGCTTGCTCGCGTGTCGCAGCGGCTTCACTTCTTCATCGGTCCAAATCGTGTCGATGGTGATGGGCTTGCACCAGCGGCCGTCCGCGTCGCGCACGAGCGGATACTTGATATAGACCTTACCTGTCGCGCTGTCGTACACGCGTCCTTCGCGGCGGAGTTTGGCGATGCTCGCGTCGGTGTAGTCGCCGCGTGGCGCGGTGGTGAAGTACGTCTTGGCGGCAGCATCCCACTTCGCGCCGGCGGGTGCGCCGGTGCCGGTCAGCTCACACGGTTGCAGCAGTTGCGGCACACGACCCGGAAACGGCTGGCGCGGACGCTTGCTGTAGACAAAGATGCTATCGGTCGTGCGCCCAAGCTGCGCGCTTGTCGCCTGGCGACCAAGGTTGGGCGCGCGGCGCCACACGATTTCGTTGCGAAAACATGCACGCGAAAAGATCTCGTCGAGCATCACGCGGAGCCATGCGCTGGCGCGCCAGTCGCACTGGACGAACAGAAAGCCATCATCGCGCAGCACATGATGCATGAGTGACAGACGCTCGAACATCGCCTGGCAGTAGTCTTCATCCTGCCAGGTGTCGACGTACGCGAGGGCTGCGCCGTCGGCGGATTGCACGCCGTGATCGACTTGGGTGGCGTACGGCGGATCGATGTAGATCAGCCGCGGCTGGATGTTGGCGAGGGCGAGAGCCTGCAGCGCGTGACTGTTGTCGGCATTCGCCACAGCATTGCGTTTGGTGCTGAGGGCAGTTGCGAAGGGCGAGAGCGCCGCGACGTGCGGGTGGGCTGCGTCGATGATGGGGCTGCGCTTGCCCGGCCAGGAGAGCGTGACGGCGGCCCGACGTTGTGGAGACGCGGCGGGCTGCTGGACAGCGGACTTTTCGCGACGGCGAGGCATGCGCAAGGCTAGGGCGGGGTGCGATTTAGGAAATTTGCCGGGATCGAGTCGCATCGACGAAGGGGCAGGCGACGTAGAGTATTCAAACAAGCGTTTGAAACAGATGTTTGACTCCGCATTAACGCCTGATTGGGTGACGAACAATGC
This sequence comes from Phycisphaerae bacterium, assembly GCA_046316615.1. Lineage (GTDB taxonomy): Bacteria > Planctomycetota > Phycisphaerae > Phycisphaerales > UBA1924 > BJHL01. Next base: position 104,847 of record JBKDAN010000007.1, on the reverse strand, counting down.
CTGCGGGACCTTTTCAACCTCTGCACGCCGCCGCCATGCGGGATGCGGTGCACGCGCAGCATGCGACACAGGAAAAACTCCTGCTGGCGGCAGGTGAAGTGTTTGCGGAACGCGGGTTCAAGGACGCGACGGTGCGGGAGATTTGCGAGCGGGCGGACGCGAACATCGCGGCGGTGAGTTACCACTTTGGCGACAAGGCCGGGCTCTATGCGGCGGTGCTGGAGTATGCGTACAAGATCGCGAGTCAGCGGACACCTGTGGAGGCGATGTTCGCGAGAGCGCGGACGGCGGAAGATCGTGTACGAGCGATGGTGGAACTGATGTTCACGCGGATCATTGATCCGGGGCGGCCCAGTTGGCACGGCGTATTGATGGCACGCGAGATGGTGGAACCAACACCCGCACTGGACAGGGTTGTCGCACAGGCGATTGCGCCGATGTGGGAGCGTGTGCGCGAGATCGTGCGTGAGTTCCTGGGCGCAGAGGCGAGCGAAGAAGAGATCGACATGGCGGGCAACAGTCTGATCGGTCAGGTGCTGCATTACAAGCATGCGCGGCCGGTCATCACGCGGATTCAGCCGCGGAGTGTGTATTCGAGTGAACAGATTGACGCGTGGTCACGGCATGTGACGGCGTTCACGATCGCGGGGCTGCATGCGACGCGAGCGGCAATTGACGCACGCGTGAAGCAAGGAGCAACATCATGATATCAGTCGCGCTCAAAATGCTCTTTCGCGATACGGGCAAGTACTTCGGCATCATTCTCGGCGTCGCGCTGGCGAGCATGGTGATCGTGTGGCAGGGCTCGATCTTCGTGGGGCTGATGTCGCGGACGTTCGCCGTGATCACGGATATTGCGCAGCCTGATCTGTGGATCATGGATCAGAAAGTGCAGTTCATTGATGACGCGAAACCGCTGCAGGACACCGCGCTTTCTCGCATTCGCGGGGTCGAAGGCGTGGCATGGGCGATGCCTCTGTACAAGGGCAATACGCGTGCACGGCAGGATGACGGCACGATTGTGAACTGCAACATCTTCGGCATTGATGACGCGACGCTGATTGGCGGTCCTTCGCGCATGGTCGAGGGGCGGCTGGAAGATCTGTGGCGTGCCGACGGCGTGATCGTGGATCGCGTGGGCGCGACGAGTCGCTTGGCGCGGCGCGATGAAGTGACCGGCGCGTCAATCCCGCTGCGCGTTGGCGACACACTCGAACTGAACGATCGGCGCGCGGTGGTCGTGGGCATCGCGGAAACGACACGGAGCTTTCAGAGCCAACCGACGATCTATACCACGTACTCACGCGCGGTGCAGTTTGTGCCGCGTGAACGCAAGATGCTGACGTACATCATCGCGAAGGCCGCGCCAGGGGTTGATGTGCAGACGCTGGCAACGACGGTTGAAGACCGCAGCGGGCTGGCGGTGTACAGCGGGCGCGAATTCAGCTGGAAGACGGTGATGTACTTTGTCGAGAACACGGGGATTCCGATCAACTTCGGCATCGCTGTCGCGCTGGGCTTTGTGATCGGCACGATCATCACCGGATTCATGTTCTACTCATTCACGGTGGACAATCTGCGCTACTTCGGCACGCTGAAGGCGATGGGCGCGAGCAACAACCGACTGATGCTGATGATCATCGTGCAGGCGGTCGTGGTTGCGTTCATCGGGTTCGGACTTGGCGCGGGGCTCGCGGCGTATATGGGTTTCAACGCGCGTAACAGCCCGCTGGCGTTTCGACTGATCTGGCAAACGTTGTTCCTCGCAGGCTGCGCGGTGGCGGTGATCAGCGCGCTGAGCGCGATGCTGAGCCTGATCAAGGTGATTCGACTGGAGCCGGCGATTGTGTTTAAGGGGTGAGAGAGCGGAGAACGGCGAACGGGAGCGGGGAACGGGGGCGACAAGGAGGCTTTGGGGCGATAAACACTATGTATTCCGACGTTTACGGTGTCACAGCAGAAAATCCAACCAATTCACTGAACGGCGTTCACTAAACAGCGTATAGTGAATGAACACGGTTCACTCACATGTCTACTCGTCGTCCCTCCAACTCCTCCACGGGCTCCACTCGCAAAGCTGCGGGCGTGATGCAACTGGGCGAAAAGGTGTCGGGCGAGAAAGCAGTCGAGCCCGCGACGCCCGCGGCGATGCGGCGTGAGCAGGAGAATGCGAAGGCTCGTGCGAAGATCGTGAATGCGGCCCGCAAGCTGTTTGTGAAGCGTGGATTTGATGCCGTATCGATGCGCGATATCGCGAAGGCGGCGGGCTACACGCCTGGCGCCTTGTACGTGCACTTCGCGGACAAGCTGCAGCTGATTCACGCGATGATGCAGCAGGACTTTCGTTCGTTTGATGACGCGACGACGAATGTCATGCAGATCGCCGATCCTGTCGCGCGGCTTCGTGTGCTGGCGCAGGGTTATGTGCGGTTTGCGCTGGCGCACCCCCACCACTACAAGCTCATGTTCATGACAGAGCCGCCTGACTTTGTGGCGGAGATGGAACGTGATGACAACTGCATGTTCGCAGATGCTGACCGCGAGGGATACAACGCGTGCCGGCACACGGTGGCGGACTGCATCGCGCAGGGACGCTTTCTGCCGCCTTACAACGACGTGGAGACGGTGGCGCAGATGTGCTGGGGCTGCGTGCATGGCGTGGTGAGCCTGTACATCACCCATGGCAAGCTGCCTTGGGCGCGATTCACGGATCCGCTGCGATCGGCGATGCTGGCGATTGACGCGCACATGAGCGGCCTGACCGGGACACGCATTGGTGACACATTGTCGGGAGACACACGATGATCCGCCTAGCTATCAAGATGATCATGAATGACAGGCTCAAGTACCTTGGGCTACTCATCGGCCTTGCATTTGCGGCGACGCTGATCACGCAGCAGGCGTCGATTTTCATGGGATATACGCGCCGGACGTGGGCATTTATCGAAGATACGCCTCACGTGCATATCTGGGTGATGGATGATCAGGTTCGCTTTACGGAAGATTCCAAGCCATTGCAAGATGTAGTGCTGCAGCGGACGCGTGGCGTGCCCGGTGTGGACTGGGCGATGCCGATGTATCGGGCGCAGCTGCCTGTGCGACTGAGCGAAGGCACGCTGGAGATGACCAACGTCATCGGCGTGGATGATGCAACGCTGCTGGGCGGGCCGGTGCGGATGCTGTCGGGCTCGCTGGAAGACTTGCGGCAGGCCGACAGCGTGATTGTGGAGCGGCGTGCGGCGGAGGGTGATCTGCGCATCAAGCATGCGGACGGAACATCACGGCCCTTGCGCGTGGGTGACACGCTGAGCATCAATGACAACGCGGCGCGGGTGGTGGGCATCTGCGAGACGCGTGATCCGTTTTACTGGCAGCCTTCGTTGTACACGACGTATTCGCGGGCGATGCAGTTTGCGCCGCCTCAGCGGAAGCTGATGTCGTATGTGCTGGTGGGCGCAAAGAGCGGCGAGAATCATGAGGCTCTGGCGCAGCGCATCAGCGACTACACGGGTGAGAAGGCTCGCACTGCATCTGACTTCGCGTCGCTGACGATGTGGTACACGCTGATCAATACGGGGATTCTGGTCAACTTCGGCATCACGGTCGCATTGGGATTTGTGATCGGCCTGCTCGTGTGCGGGCAGACGTTCTTCAACTACGTGGTCGACAACGCACGCTACTTCGGCGCGCTGAAGGCGCTGGGCGTGACGAATACGCGTCTGCTGATGATGATCTTCACGCAGGTCATCGTTGTGGGTGGGCTTGGCTTCGGGCTTGGTGCTGGGTGCGCCGCGCTGACGGGCATGCTGCTCAAGCCGGCGGGTGTGGGGTTCTTCATGCCTTGGCAACTGCTGGTGGGCAGCGGTGTGGGCATGCTGCTGATCTGCCTTGCGTCTGCCGGTATCTCTGCTATCAACGTGCTGCGGCTGGAGCCCGCTGTCGTCTTCAAGTCGTAACGCATCACGAGAACACTTATGGCTACTGCAACAGTTACTTCCGGAACGATACCCGCGGCGACGCCTTCCACTGAGGTGGTCGTTCAGTGCCAGGGCGTCACGAAGACGTATGGCAAGGGCGACAGCGCGGTGCGTGCGCTGCGCGGCGCGGACGTGAGCGTGCACAAGGGCGAGATGCTGATGCTGGTGGGCCCCAGCGGCTGCGGCAAGACGACGCTGATCAGCGTGGTCGCTGGCGTGCTTGATCGCGACGGCGGCCAGTGCAAGGTGCTGGGCCAAGACTACGCGAACATGAATCAGGCCCAGAAGGCCGCGTTTCGTGCGGTGAATGTGGGCTTTGTGTTTCAGGCATTCAACCTGATTCCGACGCTGACGATTGCGGAGAATGTGGCGGTGCCGCTGTTGATTAATGGGGTGCCGCGCAGAGAGGCGTTGGCTCGTGCGAAGGAAGTGCTGACGCTGGTGGGGCTGGGCGATCGCACGAAAGATGAGCCGCGGAAGCTGTCGGGGGGTCAGCAGCAGCGCGTGGCGATCAGCCGCGCGATTGTGCACAAGCCCAAGCTGCTGGTGTGTGACGAACCAACGAGCGCGCTGGACCATGCGACGGGTCAGAAGGTCATGGAACTTTTGCGGGGCGTAGCGGCGGGTGAAGACCTGACGCTGGTGGTCGTGACGCACGACGCGCGCATCTTTGAGTTCGCTGATCGCATCGCGGAGATGGACGACGGTCACATCGTCCGCATCATTCAAGGCCAGGGGTTGCGCAAAGCGACGCACATCGCGGAGAGCGCAGTGGGCAAGTAACTGTCATATTCGGCACCATCACGCGAGCATTGCTCGCTTCACACGTACAACTTTCGGAGTTCATCATGATCCGCACCATTCTCATTCCGCTTCTGGCCATCGTGGGCATCGTGTTCGCTGCCATAACTGTTGTGAAGGGGTCGGTACCGCCGCCGGCGATGCCGCCTGTGATTGAGCCGCCCCGCCCGCCTTACGACCACTTTGTCGCGGGTTCGGGCCTTGTGGAGGCGGCGAGCGAGAACATCGCGGTGGGGGCGCCCGTGAGCGCACTGGTGACGCGCGTGTTTGTTGATGTGAACGAGATGATCAAGCAGGGCGACCCGCTGTTTGCGCTGGATACGCGCGAGCTGGATGCGCAGATGAAGAGTCGCAAGGCTGCGCTGGATGTGGCGAAGTCGCAACTGGCCAAGCTGGAAGCCGGCACACGTCCGGAGACGATTCCGCCGCAGCGGGCGCGTGTGGCGGCGGCTGAAGCTGATGTGGCGGATGCCCGGGCGCAGCTGCTGGATGCACAGTCGGGACTTGATGACGCGAAGATGCAGAACACGCGAGCCCAGACGCTTGGCGAGAACGCGCTGAGCGCTGAAGAACGCTCGCGGCGTCAGTTCTCGCTGCAGGGCGCGCAGGCGCGGGTGAGTGCTGCGGAGTCTCGCATCGCGACGGCGGAAGCGCGGCTTGCGGAAGCGCGGGCGTCGCTGGCGTTGCTTGAAGCGGGAACGTGGAGCGTGGATATTGACGTCGCGAAGAGCCAAGTTGCTGAAGCCCAGGCAGCGATTGATGCACTGCAGATTGAGATTGATCGGCGCACGGTGAAGAGCCCGGTGACAGGCAAGGTGCTGCAGAAGAATGTGCGCGAGGGTGAGTTTGCGCAGGCTGGCGCACTTTCGACGCCACTCATGCTGGTGGGCACCGTGAACCCGCTGCACGTTCGGGTGGATGTGGACGAGTTTGAAGCGTGGCGTGTGAAGCCGAACATGCCTGCGGTGGCGTTCGCACGCGGCAACAAAGACATTCGCACGGATCTGAAGTTTGTGCGGTTTGAGCCGTTCATCGTTCCCAAGCGCAGCTTGACGGGCGCGAGCACGGAGCGCGTGGACACGCGGGTTCTGCAAGCTATCTTCAGCTTTGACCCCAAGGATCTGCCGCTGTATGTGGGCCAGCAAGTTGACGTGTACATCAAGTCGGAGCCGGTGAATCGCAGCACCGCATCGGCTGCGCCGGAATCCAACTGAATCACTTGCGTAGAACCACCCCACTGTCAAGCTCACGACCAACACGAGTCTGCTTTCGTCGCTGATTGAATTCCGGAGAATCGCATGCCCCGTTTACGTCGATACATCGCTCCTACCGCCGCTGCTGGCCTGCTGATTGCACTCGCCGGGTGCACAGTGGGACCCAACTACACAAAGCCGGAGATCAAGACACCGGAGGCGTTCGCATCACTTGATAGCGGCAGCGGAGTGAAGAGCTCGGCGACGAGCGTGGAGCCAGGCGCGCTGTCGTACTGGTGGCGGACGCTGGGCGATGAGCAACTGGCGAGCTTGATTGATCGCGCGGTGGCGAACAACCTTGACCTGAAGCTTGCCGAGGCGCGGCTGCGCGAGGCGCGTGCGCTGCGAGGCGTGTCGGAGAGCGCGTTGTATCCGTCTGTCGATGCGACGGGTAGCGCGGAGCGGCGGCGGAACAGTGAGAACACCGGGCAGCCGGGCTTCACGGGCACGCGGAACACGTTCCGCACCGGCGCGGAAGCGAGCTGGGAGCTGGACCTGTGGGGCGGCGTGCGGCGTGACGTGGAAGCGTCGCGTGCTGACGTTGAAGCCAGCGCGGAAGACAAGCAGGCGATTCTCGTGTCGATCGTGGCGGAAGTGGCGACGAACTACGTTCAGTTGCGCGCGGCGCAGCAGCGCCAACTGGTAAGCGACAACGCCATCAAGACGCAGGGCGAGACGGTTGAACTGACGCGGTCGCGGCTGGATGCAGGTCTGGCGGCGGAGCTGGAAGTGGCACAATCGCAGGCGCTGCTGGCGACGCGGCGTAGCCAGAAGCCGCCGCTTGCGACTTCGGAACGGTCGGCGATGCACCGGCTGGGCGTGCTGCTGGGGCAGAGCCCGGCTGCGCTGGCGGAAGAGCTGGCGGTGAAGCGCGAGATTCCGCAGATCTCGGGCGATATCGCGGTGGGGATTCCCAGTGATCTGCTGCGTCGGCGACCGGACATTCGGCAGGCGGAGCGGCGCATCGCGGCGGCGAGCGCTCGCATTGGCGTGGCGACGGCGGACTTGTTCCCGCGATTCAGCTTGACGGGCAACTTCGGTTTTGAGAGCAGCCAGGCGGAAGACCTGTTTGATGCGAGCAGTCGCACGTGGGGCTTCGGGCCTTCGGTGCGGTGGAACATCTTTGATGCGGGTCGCATTCGTCGATTGATTGACGCGGCAAACGAGCGCGAGAAGCAGGCTCTGATTTCGTATGAGCAGACGATTCTCACGAGCCTTGAAGACGTGGAAAACGCGCTGGTGCGACTGACGAATGAGCAGGCTCGTAACCAAGCGCTGATTGACGCAGTGAACGCGAACAAGCGGGCGGTTGCACTGGCCGATGAGCGGTATCGCAGCGGTGTGGGTGACTTCCTCAATGTGCTCGAGAGCCAGCGGCAGTTGTACGACGCGGAAGATCAGGCAGTGCTGAGCAAGGCCGAGGTCACGACGGCGGTTGTGTCGCTGTATCGTGCACTGGGCGGCGGCTGGGCGGAACCGGAAGCGGAAACAACGCAGCCGGCGAATGCGGAACCGGCGCAGCCCGCGATCAAGCAGTAAGGAACAACATCACAGGCCGGAGCCGCCGCTGTAGACACCGTCGAGACCGGTGCCGGTGGCGCCAACGCCTGTCGTTGCGCCGTAGGGCTGGAAGACGAAGCCAAAGCTGGTTTCGCCTTGGATGTTGTCGTAATTGATGCTGATGCTGGCCTGGAATGCGCTGAAGCGGCGCGTGACGCGTGCGAAGACGCTCTGGAATTCGCCTTCGCTCATGCTGTAGTTGGGGCTGAGCAGGACGCCGTACTTGTCGGTGATTTGATAGTCGCCCCAGACCGTGAGGACGGTGGAGTCCTGAGCGTTGAGGAAACGCACGTCGGCCAGTGTGGTGAAGTTGGGCGAATGCTGAATGAGCAGGCCAGCGGTGGAGATGTCCTGCTGGTTGTCGTCGAAGTCGTAGATGGTGCTGGCGACGATGCTGGTTGCGTCGGTCAGGCGATACTGCATATCGCCCACGAAGTAGTCGCCCAGCGCGCTGTATTCGGGGCGCGCGTCGAAGAAGCGGCCGATGGGGGTTTGCGGGTCGCTGTCGTCGCTGGCGAAGACGAAGTCGGTGTTGATCTTGAGCAGATCGACATCGTGCCAGCGGCCTGGGCCGCCACGCTTGGTTTGAAATATCTGCGCGACGCCCAGACGCACGGCCGCGCCGTCGGCGAGATTGTCGACGCGGGCGTCGTAGGTCGGGATGTCGTTGGCTTCGACATTGGTGCCAGCGACCCAGAAGGTGGCGTTGGGCTCCACGATGTGACGCAAGCGGTGGATGTCGAAGAAGCGTGAATCGACGGAATCAATGACGCGGTTGAAGCTGGTACTGACGCGTGCGCCGGCGGCGGACCAGACGCGCAGCTCATCGTTGCCGCCTGCGCGGGAGCTGAAGCCATCGAACTCGTTGTCGTAGAAGGTGCCGCGCACGATGGCGAAGGGCGAGACGACGTTGACGCCGTCGCTCATCTTGGCGGTGAGCTCGTGGCGCGTGTCCATGCGCGTGACGGCATCTTCGTTCAGGCCGCGTGCACGGAGAGCGTCGCTCGGGCTAAGCGCTGGATCGATGCCAAAGACGCGATCGGCGAGGAGGATGGTGTTGAAGCCGCGATCTTCGAGGGCGATTTCGTCGGTCGCAAGGGCGTAGCGACCGATGCGATACTCGCTGCTCCAAGTGAGCAGGCCCGGTGCGCCGGCGCCGAGCAGGTCATCGGCCTGGCGCACATACGCGACTTCCGGCAGTTTGGTCACGCTGTAGCCGCGGCTTTGCAGCAGCCACTCGTTGGCGAGGAAGTCGTTGAATGGGCCGCTGGCTTCGAGCGTGAGCTGGGTGTTCGACTCGGTGCGTTCGCCGCGCAGACGGTTGGTGAATTCACGGCGGCTTTCGCCCGCTTCCTCGTAGAAGGCATCGATGAAGGTTGCATCGCTGATGTAGCTGAGCTCGGTGAGGACGGTCCAGTGATCGCTCACGCGGAAGCGGTCGTATCCGGTGATGATGCCGCGGAACTCTTCATCCTGGTTGATTTCGGTGCCGGGCTTGAGCACATCGGTTCCGCGATCGAGCGGCACCATGTATGCGAAGAAGTCACCTTTGTGGCGGCGTGTTTCCCAATCGAGGCGTGTGCCTAGCGCGGGGCCGCGCTCGACATAGAAGTCGGTCTGCAGGTCGGCGGAGAAGCCGTCGACCGGGCCGATGTTGAGTAGGTTGAGCGCGTTCCAACGCACTTTGCTTGCAAGGCCCGAGCCGCTGCGGTTCTCGATGCGGACATCCTTGATGAAGGGCTGCTCGGGATCGCCGCTATAGGAGGGCCACCAGAAGAACGGCACGTCGTTGCTGCGCAGCGTGATGTTCTCTGCCTTGACCTGGTTGTAGGGCTCCAGGCGCGGCGCGACGGAATCGTCGGCGAAGAGCTCGCGCACCTCGCGGGTTTTGCGAGTGATGGTGACGTTGCGTGCGCCGATGGCCAGCTCTGGCTCAAAGAACGCGGAGTTGGTGAATGTGGCGTTCTTGGCGGTGAACTGCTCGGTGGAAGTCTGGCGAACTTCTTTGGCGCGGACGTAGAACGGCAGGTTGCGCTGCGCGTCGTACGTCCAGAAGACAGCGTCGAGCATGACGCCGCGGTTGCTGGCGACGTCGTAGTAGAGCTGCGGGGCGCGGAGGTTGAAGGAGCCATCGCTGGCGGCGGCTTCACCTTCGAGGTAGAAGCCGCGGACACTCTCAGCGGAGAACTCCATCGCGCCGGGAGTTGCCGGCGTGCCGGTCTTTGCGAGGAAGAGCACGCCGCGCTGGGCGGTGGCTTGGAGGATGCGGCCTGTGCGTGCATCCTTATAGAGGACGGTCAAGCCTTCGCTGGCGATGACTGCATCTTCGCTGGTGGGGTCGTTTGCGTCGGCGGAGACAAAGGTGATCTTGCCGGCGGCGATAGTGATCATGCCGCTGCGGGCGAAGATCGGAGTGCTGGTTGCGTCGGCTGTTGCGGGCTGCGGGGCGACGGGCTGGGCAGGTTGTGACGCGGGTGGCTGGGCTTGATTTTGGGATTGATTTTGGGCTTGGGCCGGCGTTTGCGTTTGCGTTTGTGTTTGCGTTTGGGCAGGGGCTGTTGGCTGCGTTGCTTCGCGCGGCACTGTTGTCGTTGCTGTCGTTGTTGCCGGTTGTGCAGCTGCCGTGGTTGCAGGAGCCGACTGCGGCGTGCGCGTGGCAGACGCGGGAGCTTGCTCACTCGTGCGGGTCGCGCCGGGCAATGAGGATGGATTCCACGTGCGTGAACGGTTGGACTGCGCCGGCTTCGCGTCGGTCTGCGCGGAGACGATGGGTGCCTCACCTCGCGGGCGTGTTGCGGGGGGCTGGGCTTTCCAGCGTGTGGGGGCTGCGTCGGCTGCTGCGACACCTGGCGTGAACGTCGGGCGCGGCGCGAGGGGCTCGACGACTTTGCTGGCAGTGATCGCCTTGGTGTATGCGTCCTGCGATTTGGTCAGGAATTGCTTGATGTCGTCATCGCGCGTGGGCGGCTGCGACTCGGTGGTGACATCGGCACGCACCAAGATCTGCTCGGTTGTTTGCAGCGCGGCACGCACGGGCAGCCACGGGCCGCTGAAGGTGGTGCCGCCGCTTGCGTCGGTCGGGCTACCGACATCTTCAAGCGTGGCGTAGACCTCAACGAGCGGATTGCCGTTGGCGTCGCGACCGACTTCGCGCAGCCAGACGCTGGCTTTGCGAGCTTCGAGCGTGTAATCGGCGATGTAGAGCGTGACGCGTTCACCGACAGCACCGCCATCGAGATAGAGGCGCGTGTTGCCTTCGTTGTCCTGCCAGCGGTAGGCACGCGCGGCAAGAGCGGTGAAGTTGCCGGTGACTGGCGCGATACCGAGGCGCAAGTTGGGTGATGCAGGCTGCGCGGCATCCTGAGCGTGCGCGCGATGCGCGGGCGTGCCAAGTCCTGCGACGAGCGCAAGACCGAGGACAAGGGAGCGTGCAACGCGGGTGCGCATGGTCGGCATGATAACGCGACTGGACGCGACACGTGTGAAACGATCGCGTTGTAAACGACTGAAATCAGCGGGTGCACATCAGTGGCGGAAGTGGCGTGTGCCGGTCAGGACACAGGTGACGCCGTGCTTGTCGCACAGTTCAAAGGTGTCCGGGTCGCGTTTGCTGCCTCCCGGGTGGACAAGCATCTTGACACCCGCGCTGATGAGGACCTGCGGACCATCGCTAAAGGGGAAGAACGCATCGCTGTAGGCGATGGAGCCGGCGGCGTGTTTGCCTGCCTTTTCAATGGCGAGTCGGCAACTGGTGACGCGGTCCATCTGCCCGGCGCCAGCGCCGAACATGCGAAGATTGCCGTTCTCGAAGCCGCCCACGAGCACCGCGTTGCTAAACAGGAAACGGCCGGTTGCTTCAAGGAAGCTTGCGGCGCGGAGCTGATCGACCGTGGGTGCAGGGCCAGCTTTGTGCACCATCGCGGTGGTTGGCGTGAGAGCGACGTCACGCTCCTGCACCAGCACGCCACCGGGAATGGTGCGAAGTTCGAGCTCGCTGTCGTGGCGGGTCGCGCGAGCGAGATCGCCCGTGGCGAGGATGCGGACGTTGGCCCAGCGGCTACGCAGCATGGCGAGCGCCCCACTGCTGTAGGAAGGCGCGATGACCACTTCAAAGAAGCAGTCTTTGTGGCAGAGGCGCTCGGCGGCGGCTTCGTCCACAACATCGTTGATGGCGATGATGCCGCCGTAAGCGGCGAGGGGATCGCCCGCGATGGCGAGATCCACTGCATCACGAGCGGTGGCGGCAAGTGCGCTGCCGCAGGGGTTGGTGTGCTTGACGACGCAGGCGCCGATGCGAGAGGGATCAACGCGTTTGAGAGCGAGAGCAAGTTCGAGCGTCGCGGCGGCGTCGTTGATGTTGTTGTAGCTGAGTTCTTTGCCATGCAACTGCTCGGCGCTGGCGATGTTGGGGCCGCCGCCGAATCGGGAGCCGTCCTTGACGCGGTGGCGATACAACGCAGCTTTTTGGTGCGGATTCTCGCCGTAGCGGAGTTCGTCGGCCTTCACGAGGCTGAGGCCCATGAGCGGCGGGAAAAGCGTGTCGCCGGTGCGTGTGAGATAGGCGGTGATGCTTGCGTCGTAGCGGCTGGTGAGGGCAAAGGCTTCTGCCGCGAGTTCGCCTCGCAGCACGTGCGTCGTGCAGCCTTGGTACTGCGTGAGCTCCGCTTCGACGCGGGCGTATTGCGCGGGCGAGGTGACGACAGCGACGTGCGAGTGGTTTTTGGCCGCGCTGCGAATCATGCTGGGGCCGCCGATATCGATGTTCTCGATGGCATGCTCGAACGTGCAGTCGGGCTTGGCGATGGTCTGCTCAAAGGGATAGAGATTGACGCAGACAAGGTCGATCGCGCTAATGCCGTGCTGCTGCATGGCGGCGACGTGCGCGGGATCATCGCGGCGGGCGAGCAGGCCACCGTGCACCTTGGGGTGGAGCGTCTTGACGCGCCCATCCATGATCTCGGGGAAGCCGGTCACGGCGTCGATCGCGGTGACGGGGATGCCCAGCTTGCGGATAGCGTCGGCGGTGCCACCTGTTGAGATGATCTCGACGCCCAGGCGATGCAACAGAGCGGCGAACTGGGGCAGCCCGGTCTTGTCGGAGAGTGAAATCAGGGCACGTTTGATGGGAACAAGGTCAGCCATGGCGTGTGCTCGAGCGGATCATGAAATTGCGAGGAACGGAAGGCGACGATAGCACGCGAGGCAGTCGATTTGTGATATGCTGCCCGGCTCGTGATGAATTCTCCATCGTGGATGCGGTCAGCATCGGGGTGTTGGCTTGTGGCGGGCGTTCTGGTGCTCGTGGGTCTTGCATTGCGCGTGCCGCGATTGACGCAGAGCATCTGGTTTGATGAAGCGTTCCGCACGTTTGTGGTCATGAAGCCGGATGTGATTCGCAGCCTGCTGCTGCATGACGTGCACAACCCGCTGTACAACGCGTTCATGTATGGATGGATTCGCGTTTTTGGTGACAGCGAAGTCAGCATCCGCGTGCCAACGCTGCTCGCCGGTACCGGGATGATTGTGATTGTGTGGCGGTGGCTGCGCGAGCGGTTGGGGCCGATGCAGGCGTGGTGGGCGGCGGCGTTTCTCACCGTGAATCCGGTCAACATCTGGTACTCGTGCGAAGCCAAGAACAACATGTTCACGGTGTTGTTCGTCACGCTGACGCTCTGGCGGCTGGATGTGCTGGCACGCACGCTCACGGCGCGGGATGTAGCGTTTGCGGCGATCGCGGGCGCACTGGCGATATGGACGGACTTTCAATCACTCTTGGTGCTGCCCGCGGTGTGGATTGCGTGGTGCGTGGTGCAGGCACGCGACAAACAACGACAACGATCGTGGATGGTGCCGCTGACTGCAGCGGTGGGCTCGCTCATGCTGGTGTCGCCACTGCTGCTGTTCAAGGCACAGCGGCTCGACGATCTGGATCGTACGTATTTGACTTACTTCCACTGGTACGAGCCGATGCGCATGCTGCTGGTGTACTTCCCAACGGGCAACGCACTGGTGCCGACGGTGCGGGCAACGTGGCCCTTTGCGGCGCTGGGGTTTGCGCCGTTTGTGGTGCTGGGGCTGGCGCGAGGTGTGAGCGTATTGAGAGGCAGTTCCTGGGGGTGCGTGGTGCTGCTGGTGCTGCTGGTGCCCATGATCATCATGTGGGCAGCGAGTGAAGCACTGGTGCAGATGGGCAGCAGCGTGCGGATCTTTCAGGATCGCAACGTGCTGGTGATGCTGCCAGCGATTGCGATGACGCTGGCGGCGGGCGCGTTTGCGGTGCGAACGCGTGTGGGAATCGGTCTGGCGCGATGGGGCGTACTGGTACTGGCACTGGCATCGTCCGTTGCGCTGGTGACGGTGCATCGGGATGAGCGCACGGTGATGTATCCCAATTCGCACTGGCGGCAGGCTGCCGCGTGGCTTGCGGAGCCGGCACGCGATCACGCGCTGCTGATTGTTTCTCGCGCACCATTACAGCCGCTGGAGTACTACCTGCCCGGCCGAGCGATCACGCACTTGCCCACACGCACGCCGATTGAAGAAACGCTGCCGGTGTTCTTGCGTGAGCGGGCTGGCGATTTTTACTTCATTCAGCATGCGTTCCAAGGCGCGCTGGGGGAAGAGTCACTTGCGTGGCTCGATGCCCAGTACGAAACGCTGGAGCAGCACAACGTGCTCCACGTGACAGTGCGGCGCATGCGTGTACGCTCAGCGCCTTTGCCCAAAGACTGACTTCAGCGTGCGTTACTTCATGCCGACAACGCGAAGCAGCGCGTCAATACGGTGCGCCCAAAGGTGCTTTTCTTCCACAAGCGTGCGACCAGCCTGAGCGATATGCACGCGGGCCGGCGCGCTGGCGAGCAGGCTCTCCACGCAGTCGCGCAGTTGCGCGGGCTGATGAGCCACAAACCCCACAGCCGCGCGGATGTTCGGATGCGTGAAGTTCTCGCGCACCCACAGGCGATCATCTGTCACCGTTGCACAGCCCGCAGCGAGCGAAAGCAGCAACCGCTCGCTAAAGCCATGCACAAACTGCGTGGGATTGACGGCGATACTGACTTTCGTGCGGCGCAGCCACTGCGGCAACTGGTCGTACGCGACTTGCCCCGCGAAGTCACAGCCCGCGGGCAGATGGGGCTTCCACGCGTCGCTGCCAATCACGCATACGCGCAGGCCCGCAAGAGCTTGCAGCAGCCGCACACGACGGTCTCGGTTGAGCTTCGCGGTCGTATAGCGAAACGTGACGGCGAGCAGGCCCCACGGGTCAGGACAGACCAGCGGACTGGGCATGATGAGGTCATACGTCTGGCCAAACGAGAGCCACGGATACTCAAGCCGCAGCTTCACGATCTCATCGCAATAGTTGCGAAGCACGTCAGGCACGTCGCTGCGCAGCTTCTCCAGTTCGGCATCGTCGGCGATGGACCCCGCCACCAGCACATCGATATCGCGCGAGCCGTCATGGTGCGAGGCCTCAAGGCTCGCCGCATCGCACAGCGCACTGCGCGGCACGCCATGCCACACACGCCCATGGCGCAGGCCCGGCCAGCGCAGTTGGAGCAGATGCGTGTCGTCGTCAGTCACGTGCACGAAGCGAAAGCCCGGCTGCTTGACCAGATCGGACATGAGCGACTTATCGACGTTGAATGGATGATCGACAAGCCACTGCACAAGCGCCGTGGGGCCGCGGCGCGGGCCGACCCATTGCAGCGCGTGCGAGGCGTTCTCGGGAAAGTTGAAGATAACGAAGATCGCCGGCGCGTCTTGGTTCGTCTCGCGCGACGGATTGACGGTCAATCCAGCCTCGCGGCCCGCCTGAGCGAGTTCCAGGCAAAAGCTCTGCAGCAGCGAGTACCGCGATTCATACTTCTCGGGCACGAACAGCAGTGGTCGCGACATGATGGCTCTATCGGCCTTTGCATGGCTGGTTCGCCAGTTGCCGCACAACACGCGACCGACCCGGCGAAATCGCTTGATTTGGCGTGAATTTCTTCACAGCAAGCACGCTCGGCGGCAGGCGTGCAACAATCCGCCATGACCACCACCACCCGGACCGTTCGCGCCCCGCGCGGCAACCAGCGCACCTGCGCCAGTTGGCCCATTGAAGCCGCGTATCGCATGATCCAGAACAATCTGGACCCCGAAGTGGCCGAGCGGCCCGAGGACCTGGTGGTCTACGGCGGCCGCGGCAAAGCCGCCCGCAACTGGCCCGCGTTCGACGCCATTCTCGCGTCGCTCAAAGGCATGAAGCCCGACGAAACGCTGCTCGTGCAGAGCGGCAAGCCCGTGGGCATCATCAAGACGCACGAAGACGCGCCCAAGGTGCTCATCGCCAACAGCAACATCGTGCCCGCGTGGGCCACGCAGAAGCAATTCGATGAGTTCGAAAAGGCCGGCCTCATGATGTACGGCCAGATGACCGCGGGCAGTTGGATCTACATCGGCACACAGGGCATCTTGCAAGGCACGTACGAAACCTTCGCCGAGTGCGGACGCATGCACTTTGGTGGCGATCTGTCGGGCCGCTTGTGCGTCACAGCAGGCTGCGGCGGCATGGGCGGGGCCCAGCCGCTGGCTATCACCATGGCCGGCGGCACCGGACTCATCGCAGATGTCGACCTCGAACGCCTGCAACGCCGCGTGAATGACCGCTACCTCGATGAACTCGTCGCGCCCACCGGCAACACCATCGCCGACATCGATCGCGCCATCGACACCGCCGTGCGCTACGCCAACAGCAAAATGGCCCTCAGCGTGGGCGTGCACTGCAATGCCATCGAACTGCTCGAACGCTTGCTGGCTCGCAAGATTCGCGTGGATGTGCTGACCGACCAAACCAGCGCGCACGATCCGCTCATTGGCTACGTGCCCATCGGCATGACCGAAGATCAGGCCAAGCTCGAGCGCCACCGCGACCCCGATGGCTACCAGAAGCAAAGCATGGACAGCATGGCCCGCCACGTCCGCGCCATGCTCGAATTGCAAAAGCGCGGAGCCATGACCTTTGACTACGGCAACAACATCCGCCAGCGCGCCCTCGACATGGGCGTGAAGGACGCCTTCAACTTCCCGGGCTTCGTCCCCGCCTTCATCCGCCCGCAGTTCTGCTTGGGCCGCGGCCCCTTCCGCTGGGTCGCGCTCTCCGGCGACCCGCGCGACATCTACGTCACGGACTACGAAATTCTCAAAGCGTTCCCAGTCGCCAACACGAATGCCGAATCACGAATGCCGAATGCCGCTGCGTCGTACAACCAACGCCTCCGCAACTGGATCCTCGGCTGCCACAAAAACCCCGAAGCTCTCCTCGCCGGCGACTTCGCCAAGTGCGAACCTCGCTTCAAGTTCCAAGGCCTGCCCGCCCGCATCTGCTGGTTCGGCCTAGGCGAGCGAGACAAAGCGGGCCTGCTCTTCAACGACCTCGTCGCCAAGGGCAAGGTCAGCGCGCCCATCGTCATCGGTCGCGATCACCTCGACTGCGGCAGCGTCGCCAGCCCCAATCGCGAAACCGAAGCCATGAAAGACGGCAGCGACGCCATCAGCGACTGGGCCCTCCTCAACGCCATGGTCAACATCGCCGGCGGCGCGAGCTGGGTCAGCCTCCACCACGGCGGCGGCGTCGGCATCGGCTACAGCCAGCACGCCGGCCAAGTCATCGTCGCCGACGGCACCCCACAAGCCGCCGCCCGCCTGCAGCGCGTCCTCACCAACGACCCCATGATGGGCGTCTTCCGCCACGCCGACGCCGGCTACACCGAAGCCCAGCAATGCGCCGACAATCTCAACGTGCCCGTCCCGATGCGGACGTGGTAACTCGGAGTGCAACGTACAGCTGACATGAATAGCGTAAACCGTAAAGCGTAAAGCTGCCAGAAAGGCCCCGCAAGACCGATCATTTCAGCTGTACGCTGCACGCTTCACGCTCGCCTCCCGCTTCATTTTCACTTTATCGCTTTCCACTTTATCGCTTTATGCATCTCCTCCTCACCACCTTCGGCCTCGGCCACATGCGCATCGCCAGCGGCACCTGGGGCAGCCTGCCGCCGGTGGTGCTCGCGGGCCTGCTGTGGCTCGCGGGCATCTCTCCCGCCAGCACGCACGACTGGGGCCTGTGGGTCTTCAATGGCGTCTTCATCGCCATCCTCGTCATCTTCAGTGCGGCGTGCATCGTGTGGGGCAAACAAGCAGAAGCCAAATGGGGCGAAGATCCTGCCGAAGTCGTCGCCGACGAAACCGCAGGCCAATGCCTGCCGCTGCTCGCCCTGCCCGCGTGCGCGTTCGCATCATGGCTCTACGCCGGCCTCACGCTCGCCGGCGCGTTCCTGCTCTTCCGCATCCTCGACATCATCAAACCCTGGCCCGCCAACGGCCTCCAATCCAAGCCGCACGGCTGGGGCATCCTGCTCGATGACCTCATGGCCGGCATCTACGCCGCGCTGGTGCTGCAGGTGGTGGTGCGGCTGACGATGTGCGGGTGAGGGAGCGAGGGGCGAAGTACCGGAGTACCGGAGAGACGAAGTACTGGAGGAAAGGCACTGGTCGCGGAGGAAGAGGGAGCGGGCTGAGCGTCGCGGAGAGGTCGGAAGCACAGGCAGCCGCAGAGCAGGCCGCCCGTTGCACGAGATCAGGCAAGTGACTACCTTGCGCCGTCCGCGATGCGTGCAAGGTGACTGACAATGCAATCTGATCTCAAGCAAAGACAACGTGCGCTCAAAGCATTCGAAACTCGCTTCGAGTGTGATCTGCCTGCAACGTACAAGGCGTTTCTGCTTGCAAATTGTCCTTGGCACAAGCGAGAACATGAAATCACCAGCATTCCCGACAAGCGATTTGCTGTCGTGGAAGTTCGCGAGCCGTTTCGGTTGATTCGCAAGCGTGGCCGGTCGGTGGTATACGACCTACTGGAAACAAACGAGATCATCAAGGGCAGGACGGAGGCCGTGTTTCCTCCGCAGGCGATTGCAATCGGACACACGACAACCGACGAGGACATTTGTCTATTCATCGCAGGGCGACGCAAGGGCCAGATTTGGATGAAGGGCTGGCTGACGATCGAGTATCACGATCGCGACGACTGGCGTGACGATCTGTTCAAGCTGGCGAGGTCGTTCGATGAATTCTTGGAACTCGTCGGCGAGCCCAGTCCTTTGGACCGCAAGTGACGCGTGTCTGGCGAGCAGCACAACGTGAACAACCAACGACTCTTCTGATCCGGCGGGCGGCACACCTTCATCCACGCGCTGCCCTCGCATCCCTGCCAAGGGCTTCCGGCTCTGCGGATGCCCGTGTGCCTTCGCGCTCCACCAGTTCGCACACCTGATCCACCCCACCCAGCCCGGCTCCCCACACAACCACCTTTGTGCGCGCGCCCCAGCAGAAATCGAAACCTTTCGGCCAGGATTTCCAACATTTTCTTCTTCAGTGCCCCCAACCACTTAGCCCCCGCAAATCCGGATTTTCAGCAGACGTGTGCGCGCGCACCACGCCACACGGGGGTATATGTGGAGGGCCACAAAAATGCGTCTCACCGATTACGACCGCGACCTGATCAAACTCATCAAGGCCGCCAAGGGCGACATGCAAGCAGTCTCCTACGCGCGCGACCTGCGTTACTATCAGGTCCTCTGGTGGTCCCGCCAACCCCACATCGCCGAGGCCCTCGCCGAAGCTCTTACCCCAGCCCTCGCCCCAGCCCCCGACCAACCTGCGCCGCAGCCTCCTGCGCCCACGCCTCCACTCGCGCCCGCGCCCCAACCCACAGCACACCAATCCGCGGCAAACCCGCCCGCCGCCAATCAGTCCCGCCCGAGCGAGCAAACCAGTTCGAACCAACCCACGAATGCAACTGCCCCCTATCCCGTGCCACCGGCGACTGACCTCGCACCCGCCCGCGCGGTGTGCGACGACAATCTGGCCCACGTCGACAGCACACGCCCCACCGTCACTCCGCACTCCGTCACTTCGCACTCAGGCACTTCATCACTTCGTGCCTTCGTGACTCCATCACTCTTCCTCGTCTTCTTCCACTTCCACCCACGGCACAATGACCGCCGTGCGGCTGAACTGTTCGCCGCGGTGTTGGGATCCATCCCGGAAGATGACGAACGCGGCCGGCGGAAAGATCCACTTCACAAGGTTGCGAGCCAGAGCCTGGGCAAGCGAAGGATTGCGGATGACGGTCGCGTTGTCCGCGCCTTTCACAAGGCGGACGACCTGGCAATTGGCGAGCATCTTGCCGGGCGTTCTGCCGAAGGCGGCCTCACACAGGCTGCACGCGATGACGCCGGTGCCGATGATGGCCAGCATCATGGCGTTGCCATCGCGCGTGCCGAGAAGATCGCCGACGCTGGCGGTGAGCGTGTCGATCGGGGATTTGCCCACCAGCAACCCGCCCACGATGACGACGACGATGAGGTCCAGGCTCCACGCGAGGAATCGCCGCATGGGCTCAGCGAGCGAGACGCCGGCGGGCAGCATCCACGATGCGCCTTCAAACGGAGGCCGGATGATGACCAGCGCGACCAGCCCCACCATCCACGCGAGGCTCACAGCGACAAAGGTCATGTCGGAGACAGCGACGGGCCCGACGACGCTAATAGGCCCCTTCGCCGCCAGCGACCCGCTGGCCAGCGTGAGTGCGCTCATGGCAAAGGGAGCTTCGTTGTAGCGCTTTTCAACATCTGTAAGCGTGCGCTGGAAAACAACGCCCGCCCAGCCGCGCGAGCCATCGGCCGCGAGGACGGGATCGACGCCGACTTCCTGCAGCGAGCCCAGTTCACGCCACGTGGGTTCCACGCGAACGACGCCTGGAGTGCTGGCGCTGATCGTCGTGCCCGTAGGCAGCACGGCGGCGAACAGACGCATCGCATCGCCATCGCGACTGACGAGCACAAGCTGATCGCTCACGTAGCCAGCCTGCAAAGCGGGATCTTGCGCGGCGAGCTCGGGCAACGCGAGCTGCATCCAAACTGCGTCAAACTCCCGCGATGGCGCGAGCGACTGGCCCGGCGGTGGTGGCGGCGGCGGGCCCACAACATCGGCGCTGGGGTCGCGCGTGGTGACGCGGGTGATCCACATGCGCGAGCCGATGCTGGTGCGCTCAAGCAAGCCCAGGCCGCCATCGATGCCCAGCAGCAGCGTGCTGGCGTCGATCGCAGCATCCGCGGGCAGCGGCACAGTGCGCCAGGTCGCCGCGTCAAGAGCAAAGAGCGAAGGCTCAGCGACATGTTCGTTGCTCAGGCCACCAGGGGCAAGCAAGGCGAACATGGTGCTGTTGTTGCCCGCCGCGGCGATGACGGTGCGGCCTGCGGGCAAGTTGGGCTGCGAGGCGGGGCGAGCCAGCGGCGTGGTGGTCCAGCGTTCGCCCGTCCACTCAGCGCGGATGGAAACCACGCGCGTGGGCTGCGCGGGAGCGGGCGGAAAATTCTCCACCGGCTTGCCCTCGGGCGTTTCGAAGAACAGGAAGAGTTCATCACGCAGCGCGGCGGCGCGATCGGGCGCGACACGCAGCATGGGATACGCGAGGCGCGCCGTGGGCACGCCGGTTTCACTCACGCGGGCGGTGTTGCTGCGGTCGTTGGCCACCGGCGGTGGCAGATGCAGCACGTTGATGGGCGTGACATCGCGCGCGATGATCCATGTGTGCGCAGGGTGAGGACCCGACTGCACGCTCGTGACGACGATGGGTGTTTGCGCAACGGCCACCACGCTGAGAGCCAGCGAGACCAGCCACGCCAACAACACCATGAACCGTTCCAACCTCAAGGCTTGCTGCTCCCGGCGCTTGAAGCGTCGATGTCGATGACTTCACTGGCGCCGCTTGCGTTCAGCACCGCGTCAAACTGGAACTGCTTTTCGCGAATGCGCAGGCCTGGATTCTCCGGCTTGGTGATGAACAGCTCAATGAAGCTATCACCCTGCGGGGTTGCACCGGGGACGACCGCTCGCACGCGGCCCGGCACGCGGGCGGGGCTGATGCCTTTGCCCGTGACGGGCACATCTTTGTAGTTGGTGGTTTCTGCCCACACGGCAATCTTGCCAGTGCGATCACGCAACCAGACGGCGGCGGGCTCGAGCGTGGTTGCATCGAGCAGCAGCTCGCGCGTGCCCCAGCGCGCGGCGGCGACGACGCGCACGTACGGCCCCCACCACGACAGCTTCGCGTTGCTGGGCAGCGGTGTGATGGCCATGAGATCAAGCAGATCGAGTGGATGGATGGGCAGACCCAGCGAGCGCGCTTTCGCGAGCGTCGCCTGCGTCATTTCGCCCTTGTAGGCGACAGGCTGATTGCCCATCGCGATAAACCAGTACGCGCCGCTGCCGCTGCCCATGTAGAAGACGGTTTGCTGCACCTTGTCCATGCGCAGCGAGACGCGGTCGGGCTGGATGAGTTGCAGGTTGCCGTCGAGCTGGTCTTTGGTGCGTTGATCGGTCACGCGGCCTTGCTCATCGAGCGTGGGAATGTCGAGCACCGCGGAGATGGGCGTGCGCAGGCGCGAGACATCAGCGACGCGGCGGTTGTACGCGGCGATGACATCGGCGGCGTTGGGCAGCGCAGCGCGATTCGCGGGCGGCGTGCTTGCGGGATCGAAAATCGGCTTGGGCGAAACGGGCGTTGCGCAGCCGGTAAGCAGCAGGCAACTGGCCAGCAGCATGCACGCGTGCGTGCGAAGGCGCGCGGAGGCGCGAGATGGACGCAAGCGCGGCGAGATCATGCCTTGGCTTCCGCGGCGGCGCTGATGGGGGCACCGGGCTCTGACTTCGTTTCGGTGGTGTCGGCCGCCGCATTGGCGTCGGTGTCCATGAGCTGGGCGAGCTGTTCCATCGCGTCGGCGATAGACATGTCGTCGAGGCCGGGATCGATCACTTCGCTTGGTGGGCCCTTGTCGGCGGTTTCGCCCCGGCGGTAGATGCTCATGATCGTGCCGTCTTTGGTGCGCTTGGTGCCGACGACGCGGATGAGGCGGCGGCGGATGAGCAGCAGCGCGAGCATGTAGCGGAAGCGGATCTGCTTGGTGTCGGTGGTGCCGCTGAGGTTGTCGAAGAGTTCGAGCAGTTCAGCGTCATCGAGCAGGTTCTTCTTGGCTTGCGGGTTGGGATGGAAGTGGCTCTTCCAGAAACCCACCACCGCTGCAGGCGCGGGTGGGCGGGCGCCAGCGTTCCACGCGTCAACGCTGTAATCAACGCGGACGAGACCACTGCCGGGTGCTTCAACCAGCGTTGCGACGAAGACCTCGCTCGGCGCAAATGCTCGCTGCGTTGCTGCACACATGCCCGAGGCCCGTGAAACCGAATATGCCGTCCCTAGCACTGCCATGCGAGAGCGTAGTGCGGGTGCGGGGAGAGAGGGAGCGGAGAACGGAGAGCCGAGAGCGAGGAAAAGAAAACACGCCGGGCTTTTGGGGCTCGGCGTGCGGGGGGGTGTGATTGGGCGTGATTGGGGCTGGTGCGGGCTTAGGCTCGCGTGGCCTTGTTGATGACGACGGGCTTGCGGGGCACGTCATCCATGCCGCCGTAGCTGCCGGTGGCGACGGACTTGATTTGATCGACGACTTCGGTGCCTTTGATGACTTTGCCGAAGACGGCGTAGGCGCCGCCGTCGCGTTGTTGCTGGTCGAGGAAGTCGTTGTCCTTGACGTTGATGAAGAACTGGCAGGTGGCGCTGTTGACGGTGTTGGGGTTGGGCTTGCCGTCACCAAGGCGGGCCATCGCGAGGGTGTACTTCTTGTTTTTGAGGCCGTTTTGCCATTCGTTCTTGATGGGCTTGCCGGTGGGCTTCTGCTCCATCTTGGCGGTGAAGCCGCCGCCTTGGATCATGAAGTTCTCGATGACGCGGTGGAAGATGGTGCCGTCGTAATGGCCGCTGTCGACGTAGGACAGGAAGTTGGCGGTGCTGACGGGAGCGGCGACTTCGTCAAGTTCGAGGACGATTTGGCCGAGGGAGGTGTCGAGGTTGATGAGGGTGGGCATGGAGAAGAGTGCCTGAGTGCGGAGTGAAAACAGAGTACCGAAGTACCGGAGAGACGGAGTACCGGAGGAAAGGCGATGCGCGATGGGGAGTTACTGGGGCTTCTTGTCGGCGGGCTTTTCTTCAGCGGGCGCGGTGTCGACGGGCTTAATTTCCTTGCCGGCGTTCACTTTGCTGTCGGCCTCGTCCTTGGTCATGCGCTTGGCAGCGGTGATGACGGGGAGGTCGTTGGGTACGTCGGGCATGCGGGCCTTGACGCCTGTGGGCAGGTTGCGGATCTTGTCGACGACTTCCATGCCTGCGATGACTTTGCCGAAGACGGCGTAGCCCGCGCCGCCGGTCATGGGGCTGCCGTTATCGAGGTTGGGGTTGTCGACGACGTTGATGAAGAACTGGGCGGTTGCGCTGTCGGGCGTGTTGAGGCGTGCCATGGCGATGGAGCCGCGCACGTTCTTGAGGCCGTTCTTGAATTCGTTCTTGATGGGCTCGCCGGTCTGCTTCTGGTTCATTTCCTTGTCGAAGCCGCCGCCTTGGATCATGAAGGTGGGGATGACACGGTGGAAGACGGTGCCGTTGTAGAAGCCCTTGTCGACGTAGGAGACGAAGTTGGCGACGGTAATGGGCGCCTTCTCGGCGTTGAGTTCGAGGACGATGTCGCCCTGGGTGGTGGAGAGCTGCACGTACTCAAGCTTGGCAGCTTCGGCCTTGGCGGGGGCGGGTTCGGTCTTGGCGGGCTCAACCTTCGCCGGTTCGGTCTTGGGTTCGGTGGCAGGGGTTGAGGCCTGCGCCCAGACCGAGGCAGCCAAGGAACCGACCACGCCGAGGACCAACAACGCCTTCATGCTCTTTCGCATGGACTTTCTCCGTATCGATTGGCGATCGCGCATCGCCAGAGGTGACACTGCGTCAGACGCCCGGCACCGCTGCCGGGTTCGCCCGGTAAGCATTGCAAGCCGCACGAGAGAGGACTTGCAGGGGAAACGAAAAACCCCGGGACTTTATCCCGGGGTTTTTGAGACGTGGAGGCAAGGGGACTCACAAAACCCCAACTGGCGGTGCCTAGTAACGGAGATGATTCGAAGTGTTGCTGGAACCTGTCGAGCACTTCTAGCCCGCAGTTCGGCTACAACACACCCGCAGCTGAGTCATTCCGCGTCACATCTGCGGTGCAAAGACACACTCGGCAGAAGAATTATTGATCGCACGATAGAAGCCCACGCTTCATCGCAGAGCTGCCTTGGCCAGCTTCCCGAGATAACCAGTGAGAACATTTTCGAAATCTCTCGTGGCGTCGTCGGTGCCAGTCACCGCGTGAGCTACCTCGTGAAGCAGAACTGCCGCGTATCGCTCCACGCTTGACAGAGTACTTCGCTTTATCACGATGACACCCTTTGTGGGATCCCAGCATCCCTCGGTGTCATCGATACTCATTCGAATCGTTTCGGATATCCTCACCTTAGGGACGCTACCTGATGGCAACTCAAGAAGCGAAACAATGCGGTCGGTACGTTCAAAGACAGACCGCTCCACCTGCGTAAGCTCGGCGAGCCCGACAAACTTGTATTCGAACGACGCATTGTATTGTTGAACGAACGCGTCGAGAGTTCGCACTTGGGTACCACCCGCCATCGCCTGTTCGGTTAACTTGGCCTTCTGGTGGTCGGTGATCACGACTACCTGATATCCGTCTCTCTTGGCAGCATCGAGCATGCCAGGGGAAGTATGCAATTCCCGCTCCGTCAAGTACGCTACGTTTCGGCGTTCATGCATCAATGTCAACGCCTTCTGACTTATCTCGATCCACCCCATCTCGTCACACGACTGTCCAATGGCGCGATTTTGCACTTCATTAACCAGAGCGATTTTAACTGACTCCGCGGCCGAACTCTTCAAAATTGCCCTAACACGATCTGCGTAAGTTGTTCTGCCGACGTGAAGCCGCTCCCTGTTCAGGCGCTTTTTCATTGTCTCAGTCAGGTTTGTCAAGTTGTACGAGAACAAAAAATTCGGCTCTTCTGCGGCCAAGACCCCAAGGATGTAGACGCGGGCAGATGCGGCATTACGTTTCAAAATCTGACCGTACGGATTTGTTTCCAGCAACTCTTCGCCCGCGAACCGAAGAAACAGAGACTTGGCTCGCGAAACATCGACGTCGGTCACACCACTGAACACAAAGTCTGTGCCCTCAAAGTCGGTGCCATTATCGTCGTATTCGACGTGTAGGGTCTGAATGTTCTGAAAGCCGTGTTTGTGCTCCTGTTTCAACCGGAAGGTGCCGAAACGGGACCGAATCTGCACACCGATTCCCCGACGGTGAAAGGTTGCAAGCGCGTCTTTGAGTCCAACACCGAACTTCCCAATGACCCCTTGGATTGACTTGAGTTTCTCCTGATTCTCGTTCAGTGTAAAGTGCTCGATTCGAAGTCCCCTCCCAAAGTCGCGAACGTGCCAGGCCCCCTTGGCATCACGCACAATCTCGATTTCACGAGTACTCGATATCAACTGCTCGTCGATCGCATTTGCGATGATTTCTCGTAGTGCATGCTCCACTTCCCAATTCTCAAGCACTTCTTCTATGTTGAGGTCGAATGAGCGAACGGCCATGCTGGATCTCCTTTCAGGATACGACAATCGCTCCAGAGTATTCGTCAGCCAGAGCGAGCGGCCGAGCGCCGGCGACTACCAGATCGATGATCGAACCCTCACGAAGAGCAGCCCCTTTGCAGCGGAGTTGTGTAGATCAAGCCCAAGGACCTGCAGCACCGACCACCCCGATTGCAACATGAACGCCGAGTGCGAAGCCCGTCGTGGTAAGTTTGCTTGGCGCGCGATGTTGTCGAGCGGAAATGGCCCAAACTCGCGGTTGGTGCTTGTTTAGGATGGTCCAGTGCAAACGACTGCGTCTGTCAACGCAGCATCCGAAGGTGCCGTAAGTCGGCTCTCGTTCGCAGCTTTCCGCCGCCGCGTAGAGAAAGACACGCGATAGCACGTGAGCGGACGGCACGCAGATGGCCCGAAGTCTTCAGACGATGGATTGATGGAAACGATGGATGAATGGCTGGTGGCAATGGTTAAGCGATTACGACACGAGGCTGAAAGTGCACAGCGAGCCTGGGGACGCGCGGATCTCTGCAAAAAAGAAAAACGGCCCATTGGGGCCGTCTTTCGACTCACAAGTGGAGGCAAGGGGACTCGAACCCCTGACCTCATCCATGCCATGGATGCGCTCTACCAAAACTGAGCTATGCCCCCATTAATAACGAGGGATTCCACGTTGTGCCGCAGGTCGGGGACTTGCGGGGAGGGATAGTAGAGGGCTAGGGCGGCCGGGGCAAGCCCGATTCTGTTGGTGGATAACGCCGGTTTGCTTTGGGGGGACCGGGTTTCTACGTTCCGCCATGCCCAGCCCCGCCAGTTTCGCCCCTGCCCTTGCCGCTTCGATCGCCCGGACGCAGTCGGTCGTTTGCGTCGGGCTTGATCCTGTCGTGAGCCAGTTGCCGCAGGCGGTGACGGCGCTGCATCATGAGCCGATTGCGGCGATGCGGGCGTTTTGCTTTGGGATCATCGATGCGACGCGGGAGGTGTGTCCGGTGGTGAAGCCGCAGGCGGCGTGCTTTGAGCGGTTTGGTTCGCGCGGGGTGGCGGTACTGGAGGAAGTGTGTGCGCATGCACGCAGCGCGGGCATGATTGTGCTGCTGGATGCGAAGCGCGGGGATATTGGGATTTCCGCCGAGCACTACGCGGCGGCGGCGGTGCATGCGGGGGCGCATGCCATCACGGTGAGTGGATATCTGGGGCCGAGCACGATTGAGCCGTATCTGACTGCGGGGCTGGGTGTGTTTGCGCTGGTGCGGACGAGCAACCCGGATAGCGATAGCGTGCAGTCGCTCGCGCTGCGTGATGAACGCACTGTGGCGGAGATGATGGCGGACCATGTGGCGACGCTGGGCGCGAAGCACATGGCGGAAGGCATGAGCAACTTGGGCGCGGTGGTTGGAGCGACCAAGAGCGCGGATGCACGAGCGCTACGGGCGCGGATGCGCGATCAGGTGTTCTTGATTCCCGGGTACGGTGCGCAGGGCGGCACGGCAAAGGACATCGCGGAGATGCGGCGCGGCGGCGCGAAGGGGCTGGCGGACGCGGGCGTGCTGGTGAATGCGTCGCGGAGCATTATCTATGCGAAGGGTGATGGGGACTGGAAAGCAAACGCCCGCAACGCTGCTGAAGCGATGCGGGCGGAGTTGCATGCGGTGCTGCTGGGCTGATGCGACTGCGTGGCGTGCACGCGTCACTTTGCGATCAATGCCGCTTCGAGTCGATCAAGGCGAGCCTTGAGGTTTTCGATTTCGGCTTGCTTGGCGGCGAGTTCACGGTCCTTTTCGGTGCGGAGATCACGCAGGGCTTCGACCATGAGTGCCGTGGTGGAACGCTCGGTGACGAAGCGGGTGCCGTGTTCGTCGCGTGAGATCCAGTCGGGGAAGATGCGTTCGACTTCGTCGGCCATGAGGCCGATTTGGCGACCGGGGAGGGCGATGCCTTGCTCGATCATGTCGGTGTTGTACTCGTAGGAGTAGCCGCGCAGGTTCAGGAGGCGATCAAGCGTGTTGCTGAGGGGCGTGATGTCGTGCTTGGCGCGCGGATCGCTCAATACGCTCCAGGAGCCGCCGCCGGGCTTGAGGGCGGTCCCGTTGGAGAGAAAGACGATCTGCGGGGTGAAGATGCCGGCGGCGTTGCGGATGCCGAACTGGAAGCCATCTTGGGCGGAAGGGAGATCACCAGCGCAGAAGCGGAGGAAGCTGACGTCGTCAGCCGGGTTATAGCGGAAGATGCCGACGGGGTCGGTGCCTTCCACGCTCCCGCCGATTTGCGAGGAGAAGGGACCAAAGGCGATGCCGACCGCGCTGTCGGGGAGACCGGACTCGATGAGCAAGCCGTTGGCGAAGCGAGCGAGGCCTGCAGCATCGGTGACGACGACGTCAAGGGGCGAGCCATCGGAGGCCAAGAGGGAACTTGCGGCGAGGGCGTACGAGCTTTGCGGCGTGGGCGCGATGCGCTGGCGCGGGCTTAGCGGCACGAAGTCACCGGAACCGCTCGGCACGCGAACGGCGACTTCGAGATAGAGAGCGTTCGCCCGCTTGGCGGCGTCAACCAAGGGAACATCGAGACTGAAGAGGCCATCGACGGCTTGGACGCCGGTCGCGATGAGCGGCGGACCGATGGTGCTCCCCTGCGCGGCACTGATGGAGTCAGTCCAGAACTGATAGCGCACGTCGATGGGGCCGTTGACAGGGGCACCGTTGTTTTCGAGGCGGCCCTGGTAGGTAAAGGCGGTGTCGATGGAACCCTGGGCGACAGTTGCTGCGGCGTTGAACTCAAGGGACCACGACTGGATCGAACCACTGTCAAGATCCGCGTCGTCGAGGACGAAGAGGGACCATGCACCGTTGGCGTTGGTGCCCATCAGTGACGCGAGGCTTGTTTGCGTGTTTGAGGCAATTGGGGCTGGCGGAGCGAATTGCTCGCTGCCTTGAAGATTGGTGCATGCATAGGTCCCGGACGCGATCTGTGCGATCGCAAGCTGTGGGAAGCCATCAGCGAAGGTGAGATTCACGCCTGTCAAGTTGCTGCTATTGCCGGCGTCTGACATGAGAATGACGCTCTGACCGCCCGGGGCGACGAGCATCACGTCGATGTCGGGTGAGAATGTGTGTGTGAGGCCGTTGATTCGCACACTGAGACGCGCGATGCTGGTTGGGCCGTTGGTGACGTTGATGACGCTGGGATAGGGATTGGCAGGCCCGCTGTCGTTGATGGTGATGGCGCCTGACGACGTGTAGACCTGCGCGGAGGCGAGACCTGCGAAAGCGGCGAAGGTGGCGAGAAGTGAGAAGCCGAAGTGTTTGAGACGTGTGTGCATCGGAGTGCTCCGTTATCTGCCGCGCGAGAAGGCGGCGGTGTCGGAGCACTGAGCGATGGGGCGGGGGTGAACCCTTCACGTGTTGATAAGAAAAAGTGAAACGCGGCGTAGGCCCGCGTTGTTTGGGTGGTGAATGGGTGGGAAAGTTCAGCCGCAAGTGCCGCCGGCGAGGACGTTGAAGAAGTCGATGATGTCCTGGTCTTCGGGGTACACGCCGTTGTTGTTGAAGTCGATGTCGCCGCAGGTTGGGCAACTGTCGCCTGCGAGGGCGGTGAAGAAGTCGGTGACGTCTTGATCTTCGGGGAAGACGCCGTTGCGGTTAAAATCGATGGAGTCGCAGGGGCCTGCGCCAAAGTCGGGGCGGGTTGCGCCGTTGAAACCTGTGGCGACCGCGGCGCTGGTGACGGCGGAGCCTTGGACTGCGGGGTTGCCGGTGCCGGGCGCATCGTTGAAGGTGACGAGGATGAGCGTGTCGGCGTCGAGGCCTGGCTCGAGCGATGGGGCGGCGAAGCCAGTGAGCGGGTAGCGCGCGGTGGAGGAGACGCGCAGCCAATCGATGTAGCCGATGAATGACTGGTGGACCAGGTTCTGAAACTGGTAGCGGAACGCTCCGATGGTCATCGCGCTGCTCGAGGAATTGCCGCCTGCGCAGGTTGCGGGGCGCTGGTCGACAAGCACGCCGTTGACGAAGAGGTTGTAGGTGTTGCCGCTGCGCATGTAGGCGATATGGTGCCATTGGAAGAGAGCGAGCGGGCCGGCGGCGGCGCGCGAGGCGTCGCAACTGTTGTTCCAGTGGCCGCCGGTTGTTTGCGTTGCGTTGGCGATGAGCCACTTGTCTTCGACAGCGTCGAACTGTTCGGCGAAGATGCGGCCAGTCTGGCCGGGTGTTTGGACGGTGGGAAAGACGAAGGCTTCAATGGTGTGCGTGGAGCCCAGCGTGGTGTTGCCAGTGAGGCGGATGGTGTCGGTGGGTTGATCGAAGTGGGCGATTTGGGCGTGGGATGCGGCGGCGGTGAGCGTGGTGGCGATCACGGCGCTCAGGATGTTTGTGTGTGGCATGCGTGTTCTCTTTTGAGATTGTTTCGCGGCGGACGAACGGAGCTTCTTGCACATGCGAGCGAGCGAGGGACGTGGGACAGGGAATTGTGGAATTGTCGGGCTCGTCGCGTCGATCGCATAGAATCACGGGACTCTCTCGCCCATCACGAAACTCCAGCCCGCCCGGCGCGTGTCGCGCCGCACTGCCCGTGGACTTGCGTCACGCGCGGCCAGTCAGGAGTTTCCATCATGACAACCCCACTTACCGCTGCGCAGCTCGATCCTTTGGCGGCACTTGCACCCGCACTTGGTGATGCGTCGGCGACGTCGGCACATCACATGGACAACTCGCGGCAGATGACGGGCTCCAAGGAGTCCAACTCGTCGGCGATTGATTCAACGAGTTGTGAAGGGCGGCCCAGCGATCCGATGTCGGGGCCTGGCACGCTGCGTGTGGAACTGCTCACGATGGTCGCGATCGTCATCGTGGCGGGCGCGATCGCAGCGATGTGGGGCGGGTGGGGAGCCGGGCTCTTGGTATGGACAATCGGCCCCATCGCGCTGGTGGTGAACCCGGTGATGTGGGCGGGCTTCAGCCGCGTGCGCGATCGCGAGGATGTGCTGCAGGCGCGACATGACGCGGGCGAGAAGCCGCGGCGCACGCCGAGCAAGTGGTGGTGAGTGTGAGTTGTGTGATTGGCGGTCGCCGCGTCGGAAGACGCAGCGCGAGCGATCACATCGGCTTCTTGCCAATCGTCTGGTCGAAGACTTGGAGCAGCTTCTCCTTGTCAAAGACCATTTCGGCCCGGGTCATGCCGACGATGTCGTACTCGGGCGTGAGTTCGATGGCGTCGACGGGGCAGGCCTCTTCGCACATGCCGCAGTAGATGCAGCGCAGTTCGTCGATCTCGAACTTGACGGGGTACTTCTCGCGGTCTTCCCAGGGGCTTTCGCCCGCAGTGATGTGGATGCAGCGAGCGGGGCAGATGGTCGGGCACATCATGCAGGCGACGCACTTGACGCGGCCTTGCTCATCGCGATTGAGGCGGTGCACGCCGCGGAAGTTGCCTTTGAACAGGCCGCCTTGTTCCACGGGCATGTCTTCGCGACGCTGCTCGGGGTATTGCATGGTGCGGCTGGTCTTGCCCTGGCCGAAGCTGGTGAAGAAGTGCCGCATGGTGACGGCGAAGCCCTTGACGACTTCGGGCACGTAGACGCTCTCGAGCCGATTGAGCGGCGCGGGCGAGATGTGGATGACGTCCTTGGGATCAATTGGCATAGGCGGGGGATAGTAGAAAGCGATAGAGCGAAAAGCGAAAAGCGATAAATGAGAGCGGGCTGTGGGATTCCCCTCCGCCCCCACCACCAACCCGTCCCCACCATTTTCACTTTTCGCGTTATCGCTTTGTCGCTTTCGCTACCCTTGGCCATGCACACCCGCCGTGAAACCCTGTCGCTGCTCCCGCTTGCTGGCCTTGCCATCGCCGCTGCGCCTTTGGCTGCCCCCCACGTCGCCAACGCGGCGCAAGATATTCCGACGCGTTCGACCGCCACGCCCAAGCCCGCCTTCGACATCGGCGGCTTTGATGCCGCGAAGGGTGAGTACGTGCTGGCTCCGCTCCCCTACAAGGCCGAGCAGCTTGAGCCGCACATCGACAAGCAGACGATGGAGATTCACCACGGTCGCCACCACGCCGCGTATGTGACGGGCGCGAACCGCGCGATGCGGGAACTTGCCGGCATCCGCGATGGCGGCGACGCTGGCCTCGTGCGGCACTGGGCCCGCGAGCTTTCCTTTCACCTGGGTGGGCACGTCAATCACACGCTCTTCTGGAACATGATGGCCCCCCCCACACCAGCCCGTAACGGCGGCGGCGGCGGCGGCGAACCCGGCGGCGAGCTCGCCGCGGCGATCGCGCGTGACTTTGGCAGCCTCGAAAAATTCTGGGCCCACTTCGAAGCCAACGCCACGCAAGTGGAAGGCGGCGGCTGGGGCTGGCTCATCTTTGACAAAGTTTCCCGCCGCCTCATGCTCATCCAGATGGAAAGCCAGCAAGACCGCTTCGTCACCGGCAGCGTGCCCATCCTGGGCATCGACGTGTGGGAACACGCGTACTACCTCAAGTACCAGAACAAGCGCAGCGACTACGTCAAGGCATTTCGCAACGTGGTGAACTGGAAGTTCTGTGAGTGGATGTTTGAGCAGGCGGCGAAGTGACGAAGTCACGGAGTGACGGAGTGCCGGAGTGACGAAGTGCCTGAGTGCCTGAGTGCCTTGGGTGGTGCGGCGTTTCCAACGCCGCTCTTGCATCTTGTATTCACGCTGCGAACACAAGCGATGCACCGCAGAACCCGCCGCGGCATCCTCCATCCAAAAACAGAACACGGGCCCAAGCACCAACTCAGGCCCGCGTTCTCTTCATGTCCGCTGTCAGCTTCACGCTGCCAGCTTCATCCTCACGCCGCCTGCCGCGTGCCCGTCACCTGCACGCGGCCTGCGCCGGGCAGGCCGAAGTTGATGGTGAAGATGCTGGAGACCGGGCCCGCGCTGTCCGCGCGCTGGGCCTGCACGGTGTATTCCACGCTGTCGGGGCCGGCGACGAACGTCGAATCCACAAACCGCTTCTCGCCAGTGACGCCGATGAAGCTGAACGCGGTCTCGGTGGGCAGGCGCCGACGAATGATGTAGCTCGTGCCCTGCGTGCCGCGCGGGTTCTCGCACTTCCAGCGCAGCTGCACCGCGCCGCTGTCATCAATCAGCTGCACGCTGAAGTCAAACGGGCGGCCCGGCGGCGGAGCGGTGCCGCTGGCGGAGCGCGGCGGCACCTGGGCCAGTTCATACACCGCGTTCGGATCGGTCTGCCGCTGCGCGAACTGACGAATGTCGGTCACGCCATCGGTCATGTTGCGGCGCATGGTCGTGTACGCCTCATTCACCGTGCGCGTCGCGGCCTGCAAGGCGGCCTTGGCCTTGTTCTGTTCGCTCAGCGCAGCGGCGTACGTCGTCACCGACGTTGCGAATCCAAGGGCATCGTCTGGCGCAAGACCGATATTCACAGCGTTGGTCCTCCACGGATCGACGCGGGCCTCACACCAGTCATACACAGCCGAACGAGGAGAAGACGGTATCGAACTCATGGGGCGGTCCTTTCTCAGAGAAGTGCCAGCGTGCCTGCGTGCGAAGTGCGAAGTACCTGAAAAGCCACGTACAGGCGTACCGAAGAGACGGAGTACCGCAGGAAAGACATGCGGGACACACGCCCGCGTTCTTCACCTGCTCACCTCTGCACCTGCTCACCTGCTCACTTCCCGACTGCCACGCTCATCGCCGCTTGCCGCGCCCGCCATGATCAAAAGTGTGTCCGCGCCCGCGCGACTGCTCGTCGCCGACACTTATCACCCGTCACACACACGCACCACCCGCACCACCCGCACCACTTCACGTCCGCACACCACACCCGCATCGCCCGCGCTCGCACTCGCGAGAACCAATCTCGCACCACCACCGCCGATCTCGCACCGACACAAACTGGTTTTGCAATTGCAAAATCCGGTTTTGCAATTGCAAAACCGCCGCTCGAACCGACAAAAACCAGTTTTGCAATTGCAAAACCGCCGCTCGCACCACCAAGGACAGGTTTTGCAATTGCAAGATCGACGCTCGCACCAACAAAACCGATTCTCGCAACAGCGAAAGCGACGCCAGAACCAACACACGCTGGGATTGCCGTTGCTTCACCAGCGAAAGCACCACCCGCTGCGACTAGACACACAGGCGGCCTCAAAGCAGGCAGCTGTGCCACGTCATCTGGTCGTCATTGACGTCGTGCCACCTGCCGCCAGCCGATGCCTCCGCCCGCGCTGTTCAACATCTCGCTGCGAGAAGAAGCCTGACCCCCCGACCGCCACACGCACGCGGACACCAAAGGTCGCCCGATGCCGGAAAGGGCTGCCGCCCTTCCCCGGCACCCCATCCCGCTGCAGTCAGACGATCCACCGCATATGACACTCACTCTCGCTTCGTGCGCGGTCGTTGCCGTTCGTGTCCTGCAAGTCCGGTACACTCGAGGCATGGTTGAGTTCTTTATTTGGCTCGTACTGGCGGTCATCCTCGGATTCGTAATGGTAAAGTCTAATGAACCGGGCTTTGACGAGAACGGCAAGGCTCGCAGCCATACCGGCTCGCAGCTGCTGTTTGGCGGAATTGGCCACGTGCTTCTATATGGCGGTGGAATGCTGCTCGTGGCGGCTGTCGGCGTTTCGCTAGTCAAATGGATGACGCGTTAGCGAAGCAAGTAGCCCACGCGGAGAGCTGCGGGTCGTCTCTTGCGCGTAGACACGACACCCCGCCTGTGCGAGAGATTGCTTATACCTATGAACTCTGCTGGCGAGGACTAGCGGCACGCAACGGGACCCAGTAGCGCCTAGGCACAGCGCCACTCGACGCGGTATCCTTTCATCTTTCAGATCTTCCTTCGGAGTGACAAATGGCGAAAACCAACGGCGATCGCGACTTCCTGCGTCTTCGATCCGGTCGAACCTTGTCCGAACTAAGCGCGATCGTCGCCGAGAACGATAAGCTGCTAAAGAACTGCTACGTCGGTCGCGAGCGTTTCCTAGACCGAGCAATCGATGTGAACGATCCGGCTTGCGTATTCGTCGGACCCAAGGGCGTAGGAAAGTCGGCCGTACTCCAAATGGTCGCCCACAACAAGCCGCCGCTGGCTCACGTGATCTTGGTGACTCCAGACGACCTGGCGTTTGCGTCAATCAATGTTCCGCAAACTTCCGCGCCATTCATCAGCGATCCAGACAAAATCGCGTTTCTGTTTCGCGCAGCGTGGGAATACGTCATATGCATTGAAGTATTGCGCAAGGAGCGACAGGCGTACAGCAAGTTTGACGACTGGATGGCGGTCATATTCGACGACATGCGGGAGTCAAAAGAGGCAAAGCTTCTTCGCCAGTTGGCGGATGAAGCCGACCGGAATCACCAGCCGCTCTCGACTCGGATCATCAACCTGATTCAGTCGATTG
Organism: Phycisphaerae bacterium; assembly: GCA_046316615.1. Classification (GTDB taxonomy): domain Bacteria; phylum Planctomycetota; class Phycisphaerae; order Phycisphaerales; family UBA1924; genus BJHL01. The sequence goes on along the minus strand of JBKDAN010000007.1, from coordinate 69,300 downwards.
AGCTTGCAGGTGAACTTGAGGGAGCGTCAGTGTCTGCCCGCGCGGAACTACGCCACGACAACAGTAAAGGCAATCCCTTCGCTCTTCTGCAATTGATTGCGAAAGTCGCAAAGGATCTGCCAAACCGCATCTCACGCAACTACTACATTTTGATCGACGATCTTGACAGTTACTGGGACAACTCGCTGGTCCAGCAACAGTTCCTAGCCGCGCTAATGAACGCCGCAGCGAGAATGAGTCGACCACCGCACATGAAGTTCTGCGTCTCGCTTCGCGACTCGATTCTGTCGAACATCCCCATTCCTGACAAGGACAAGTTTCGCGAGAAGGTCTGCGAAGTTCGTTGGTCACGAAATGACGTACAGGCGATGCTTGAGCGGCGAATCGCAAGCGTTTTTCACTGTGAGCCTGGCGACGTGTTTGCGAACATGTTTCCGGCGGGCGCCTTTCCGAAAATGGCTAATCACACACTCGGTCTGCCGCGAGAACTGATGCGACTGGCCTACCTCGCGCTCAACATCTCGAAGTCTGAAGGCGAACGTCGAGTTTCTGAAAACTCACTGCGACTTGCAATTCACCAGATGACAAAGGAGGCTCTCGAGAATCTCGCGAGCGTGCATCGCACGGGCTACAGCAACCTCGACGAAGTTGCTAAGTGTTTTCGGGGCCAGCACACGGAGTTTTCTCTGGAACGAATCCGAAACGTCGCGTTTGACTTGGCGTCCGACGTGCAAGAGGGCAACGCGCGTGGAAAGAGAGTTCAGTGGGCTGGCGGCTACATGGATGACCCTAAAGGCCTCGCAGAAATCCTGCTCACGGTCGGTTTTCTGCTGTACAAGGAGTCTCGCACCTCAGCGCCTCGCCAGTACGACCGAGACCAAGACGGGCCAATATCCGATACGGCTTACTTCGCAGTTCACCCAATGTTCGCGCCCGGTCTCGAGACAATTAGCAAGCTGTAGCCGCTTGGCGCATTCCGCACGCACAACTCCCCCACCATCTCCGCGTCCTCCGCGATCTCCGCGGTGAACCCTGCCTTTCCTGCCTTCCTTCGTGCTCTTTGCGTCTTTGTGGTGAACCTGTCTTCACGCGAGCACTGCACGCACGCGGCGCAGCACCGTGTCGCGGCCGATCAGTTCCAGCGTTTCGGTCATGCCGGGCGTCACGCCGGTGCCGGTCAAGGCGACGCGGAGGGCCTGGGCGATGGGGCCGGGGTTGGCGAGGGCTTTGGCTTTGGCGAACTGTTCGAGCGCGGCGTGGAGGGTTTCGCCGGTCCACGGGGTGTGGGCTTCGAGGATGGGCAGGAACTCGCGCAGCAGCGTGAGGCCTTGCTGGTTGTTGGCCAGCAGGTTCTTCTCGCGCGGGGCGGGGTCAGCGGCGAACTGCGCGGCGACGTCGGCGTCTGACACGAGCGCGAAGCGGCTGGACTTGATGGCATCGCGGAAGGTCTTGGCACGCGGCTTGACGGCGCGGGCGAGAACGACGAGCGCAGGCGAGAATGTGTCGCCGCTGCGGAAGGTGCGCACGAGGGCGGCGATGTCGGCGTTGGCTGGATTGGTTGCAGGGTCGTTGGCGGCCAACTCTTCATTGCACCAGTTCCACCAGCGCTGCGCGAACTGCTCGTCGGTCATTTGGGCGAGGTAGTCGGCGTTGAAGGAGAGCAGCTTGGCGCGGTCGAACTTGCTATTGGTCTTGCCGATGCGGTCGAGCGAGAAGAGCTCGCCGATTTCGCGCAGCGTGAACTTCTCGCGGTCTTTGCCATCGGGCAATTTCAGGCCGGGATTCCAGCCCAGGAGCGCGACGTAGCACAGGATGGCTTCGGGCAGGTAGCCGCTGCTGCGGAAGTCGGCGACTTCGATTTCGGGCAGCGTGATTTTGAGGAAGGCCGCGATCTTCTGCGCGGTGTCGATGCTGTCGTTTTCGGCAGCGAGGAAGTCTTTGAGCGTTTTCTCGTCAAGCTGGGTGCCGGCGCACACGGCTGCGATGTAGTCGGGGCCGTTTTTGGCCATGGCGTCTTTGAGCGCCTTGCGGGCGGTCTTGGCTTTGTCGCGCTTGCTCATCTTGGTGCCGTCGACATTGAAGATGAGCGGCATGTGGGCGTACGCGGGCGTGCGATAGTTGAGGGCCTGTTGCAGGGCGACGTGACGCGGCGTATTTGCCAAATGTTCCTGGGCCCGCAGCACGTGCGTGACGCCCATGGCTTCATCATCGCAGACGACCGCGAAGTGGTACGTGGGCAGGCCGTCTTGCTTGCGGATGACAAAGTCATCGAGCTCGCCCGCGGCGATCTTGACATCGCCCAGCACATCATCGCGCACGACGATGGCTTCGGCAGGCGCGAAGAAACGCACCACGTGCGGCTCGCCGCTTTGCATGCGGCGGATGCGCTCGGCAATATCGGGAATCTTGTTGTAGCTGGCGCGGTCGTAGCGATAGGTCTGCTTGGCGGCGACGGCGGCCTTGCGCGCGGCTTCAAGCTCTTCGCTGGTTTCGAAGGCGGGGTAGGCCTTGCCTTGTTCCACCAGCTGCATGATGGCGGCGTTGTATCGCGCCAGCCGCTGGGCCTGGAAGAACGGGCCGACGCCGCGGGGGTCGCCGCCGATGGTGCGCGTGGTGCCGCTTTCGGTGTACTTGAGCGTGGGGCCTTCGTCCCAGTCGATGCCGAGCCACGCGAGATCTTCCATGATGCCGCGAGCGGATTCATCGCTGCTGCGAGCGGCGTCGGTGTCTTCGATGCGGAGGAGGAACTTGCCACTCGCACCACCCCCACTATTTCGCTTGGCGAAAGCCCAGCAGAAGAGCGCGGTGCGTGCGCCGCCGATGTGCAGGTGACCGGTGGGACTGGGAGCAAAACGCGTGACGTGCGAGAGAGCCATAAGGGCGCAACGGTACGCGCGTGTGGCGGGAGGTTGGCAGCGGGGAATGTGCGGCTCGTGCGTTGGCGTGAGGATCAGCGGCGGCGGCGGGCTGCGAAGGCGGCACACGCCAGCAGGCCGCACGCGGATGCGGGGGCGGGGATGACTGTCGCACTGAAGCGGAAGTCATCGGTGAATGCGGTGGATGCGGGCTGCCCGAGCGTCTGGCCGCGGATGTCGCCTGAGATGGTGAAGCGGAAGGTGTGCGTTTGGTTGGCGGGCAGAAAGTAGTCGAAGACGTAGGAGGCGTTGGTTGATCCTGATGTGATGGCGAAGGGCTGGAACTGCAAGATCTGCAGGACGCCTTCGGAGATGATGCGGAGTTCGACAAGGCCACTTGTCACGATGTTCTGATCGCCCGTGAGCGTGACGCTACGGTCAACTTGGAATCGCGAGAGCGTGCCGATGTCGCTTCGCAGGCTGAAGTCGGTGACGCTCTCGTATGTTGCGAGCGGCTCGAGTGGCGATTGGGTTGTGGGCGTGGAAACGAGCCCGGTGCTGGCGTGCACGCCGCTGAGGGCCCAAGGCTGCAGCGAGAAGGAACCAAGCTGCGAAGTGAGCGATGACGCAACGCCCGGCGTGCCGAGCGTGAAACCAGAAGAGTTGGGTGCTTCGAGGAGCGAGCCTGCGCTGCCGAGGCGTGCACGCAGGCGGGTGGAGGTGACGGAAGCATCGACAAAGCCGGCGAGCACCGGTGATGCGAAACAGATTGATGCGATGACAACTGACAACACACGCTGAGTCTTCATGATGGCCCCTGAGTTCTTTGCACTGGTTCAATGAATGGCTTGGAGAAACGGCGATGGTGACTCGCGCCTTAGGCGCGATGCCGACGACGGCGGGTCGCGAAGAGGGCTGCGAAACCGGTCGCGGCGAGTGCGCTGGGTGCGGGCACGATCACACGGAGGAAGTAATCGGAGAAGGCGTTGCCGTCGGTGGGCAGGAACGCCCCGATGTAACCTGCCCACACGCGCTGCGAGATGGTGTACTGGCCTGCCGCGAGCGAGAACTCGAGCGGACGCGGTTGGCCCACGCCGGTCACGGCGACTTGTACGTTACTGGCATTGAGCACACGGGTGGTTCCCGAGTCGAAGAACCAGTTGTTGAGATTGGATGAGCCAGTCAGCAGGCGGGTTTCGAGAGAGATGGTTGAAGCCTGCAGCAGCGTGAACGTCGTGTTGATCTGAATCGAGGATTGGCCGCCGACCGGGCCGTAGTCGGCGGGCGGGATGTTGATGCGCGTGGCGGAGTACTCAGCGCGTGCGAAGAGCGTGAACGAGTTGGGCGTGAAGGTTGCGCCGCCGCGTGCGAAGTAGTTGTGGCTGATGGTGGCCTCGGCCGTGCCCGGGTTGGGCGAAAGCGAGCCGACGTACGTCACGACTTGCGTGGTGGGGCCGAAGGTCTGATCGAAGTTGGTGCCCGCGACGGGGTTGAACGTCTGCGTGCCGCCAAAGGCTGCGGGCGCGGAGAACACAAACTGCTGCGAATTGATGACCAGCACGGCCTGAGCCGCGGAAGTCGCTGCGAGCAGGGCCGCACTGGCAGCCGCGAGAACGATCAGTTGTGCACCACGCATGGAAGCCCCTTTCGGCAAAGGCATATCGCGCGGCAGAAGGCCGCGGCAAGGCAAATATGACACAAACAGGGCATGATGCCAGCAAAATGCGGACTTTGTTTTCCGCATGCCGGAGCTGCGCCACCCACAGGACAAAATATGCGAACCTCGTACAAACCTTGTGTGTTTCTCGTACAAACCTCTTCACAGCGGGGCAATTCAAGATAGACTGGTCTCATGCTTGTTCCACGAGTTCATTCTGGCACCTGAGGTGGCGGGCCCACGCGTTTCGTGCGGCCCGCACTTGCGGAACAACCATCTTCACGGAGACAACCCATGCCCAGCCGCAACGCCAGCGATATTCGCAACATCCTTCTGTGCGGGAGCGGCGGCGGCGGAAAGACCACGCTGTCCGAACGCCTGCTGTTCGCGACGGGCGCGATCAAACGCATGGGAAGTGTGGCTGAAGGTTCGACCGTGAGCGACTGGAGCGAAGACGAGAAGCATCACAAGCACTCGCTCCAACCAAGCCTCGTCCACTTTGAGTACGAGGGGCACCTTGTCAATCTGATCGATACGCCGGGCAAGGTTGACTTTGTGGGGCATGCCATCGCGTGCTTTCCGGCGTGTGAGACCATTGCGGTGGTGATCGATGCGACGCGCGGCATCGACAGCATGGCGCGGCGCATGATGGGCGTGGCGGAACAACGCAAGATTCCGCGGATGCTGATTGTCAACAAGATGGATGAGGCGAGCACGAGCCAGCTTGAAGCGCTCACTGATCAACTGCGCGAGACGTTTGGCAACATCTGCCTGCCGATCAATCTGCCGCGCAATGCGCGAAGTGATGTGATCAATGTCTTTGAGCACGACGGCAAAGATGGCAAGGGTGACAACGCTGACTTTTCGAGCGTGCACGAAGCCCACAAGAAGATCGTCGAGCAGGTCATCGAGGTAGATGATGAACTGACGATGCAGTATCTGGAAACGGGCGATGGGCATTTTGACCCCGACAAACTGCACGCGGCATTTGAGAAGTGCCTGGGCGAGGCGCATCTGGTGCCCATCTGCTTTGTCAGCGCCAAGAGCGGCGTAGGCGTCGATGACCTGCTGCACATCTTCGCGAGCCTGTGCCCCAGCCCGCTGGAAGTGAACCCGCCGGAGTTTGTCATTCGTGAGAAGGAAGACAGCGACGAAGTGGAGTGGCACGCCAAGCCCGAGCCCAGCGGCAAGCTGCTGGCGCACGTGTTCCGCGTGGTGATCGATCCGTTCCTCGGCAAGATCGCGATCTTTCGCGTGCATCAAGGCACGCTGAAGGCCAAGAGCGACATTCTCATCAACGATCACAAGAAGCCGGTGAAACTCGGGCACGTGTTCATCCTGCAGGGCAAAGACCACGTAGAAGCCCACGAGTTCGGGCCCGGTGCGATCGGTGCGATCGCCAAGGTTGACGACCTGCATATCAACGATGTGATTCACGAAAGCCACGAGTACGACGGCGTGCACCTGATTCCGCTGCCCGTGCCCAAGCCCTTGTTCGGCCTCGCGATTGAACTCAAGAACCACGCCGACGAAACCAAGTTCAGCGCGGCGGTGCACAAATTGATGAGCGAAGATCCGTGCCTGATCGTCGAGCGCATCGCCGCGACCAAGCAGACGGTGATGCGTGGGCTGGGCGAGCTGCATCTGCGCATCGTGCTGGAGAAGCTCAAGAAGGCCGGGATCGATCTCATCACCAGCACGCCCAAGGTGGCGTATAAGGAAACGGTGACGAGCAAGAGCGAGGGGCATCACCGCCACAAGAAGCAGACGGGCGGGGCGGGACAGTTTGGCGAGGTATATCTGCGCATCGAGCCGCTGGAAGACAGCACGGCGGAGTTCGAGTTTGTCAACGACACGGTGGGCGGCAGCATTCCGCGGCAGTTCATTCCGGCGGTTGAGAAGGGTGTGAAGCAGGTGATGGCTGACGGCGCGATTGCGGGCTATCCGATGAAGGGCATCCGCGTGCGCGTCTACGACGGCAAGTACCACGATGTGGACAGCAAGGAAATCGCGTTCGTGTCGGCGGGCAAGTGGGCGTTTATCGACGCGGTGCAGAAGGCCAAGCCCGTGCTGATGGAGCCGTACGCGCTGCTCGAGATCACTGCGCCGTCGCGCTACATGGGCGATCTGACGGGACACATCTCCACCAAGCGTGGACGCGTGCAGAGCAGCGATGTCATCAGCGGCGATCAGTGCATCGTGAAAGCGATTGCGCCACTGAGCGAGTTGCAGAACTACGCCAACGAGCTCAAGAGCATGACGGGCGGAGCGGGTACGTTCACGATGGACTACAGCCACGATGAACGCACGCCGCCGCAGGTGCAGCAACAGGTAGTGGCGGCGTTCAAGCCGCATCACCACGAAGACTGAACACGCAGCATTGCGAGAATCGACCTATCCCAGCATCTTCCGCCGGCAGCATCAACCGTGCTGCTGGCGGGCGATGCGCGGAACGTCGCGTTGCGTGAGGCCACAGCGCCGGATGATGAGCGCAGCTTTGAGCTGGCTGTCGCACCCGAGCTTGGCGTAGACGGCTTTCTTGTGACTGGTCACGGTGTCGAGCGAGCGTGTGAGCGCTTCGGCGATCTCTTTGGCGTCCATACCCAGGCCGATGCGGACTGCGACTTCGCTCTCACGCGGCGAGAGTTCGGCGAGCTTGCCGTAGTCGTTCCATGTGGCTTCGACGTAGTTGAGGTCCTCGAACTGCGTCGGATCCACCATGCCTTCAAAGACTTCGTGAAGGGCCCCCACCACGGTCTCGTCGGGCTTATTGATGTCGACTGCGGGGTAGAGGTGTGTGATGTGCTGCACGCCGCGAATGACGCATCGCACGACCATGGGCTTGCGCGACGCAATGACCTCTTGGAAGTACTGGGCGCGCTCGCGTCCGGCTTCTTCACCGAGGATGTCGCGCACATTGCGACCGACGGCTGTGCGTTCGCCGGCATCGGGCCCGAGCAGCGTTCGGGTGAACGCGGGTGACATGTAGCGGACGTCACCATCGCCAGTAAAAACACTGGCCATCAATGTATTGCCAGTAAAAAACGAGACGTGATAGCGACCTGACGCATTGTCAACGGCTGTCGACACGTGATCCTCCCTGCCCATCACGGCACCGCGTACCTGATATACACATTGTCTGCATAAAGCCGGGGCTACGCACCTACCAATGCGTGATTTAGGCCTCCCTTATCACAAACCACCAGTTGTCGTGAACGACCCTCCCCCAGTCGGGAATGCAGCTCCCTCGGCTGGAGGACACACGGATTTCATCGGTAGCGTTCTCGGATCGGATGCAAACCGAAGAGAAATCAGCATTCACTTGTTTCGCGTGGTCGCCAATTTGTCTTTGTTCGCATGATGACTTCGCGGTCGCCTGCGACGCTCAACCGACAGATCCATCCTGATTACGACCTTGGCGCATCCGTGGATTTCCCTCATCGCGACATTGTACAAGAAACGCCGTGGTATTTGCGTCCGAACGTGTTAGGGGGTGTGTCACACGCGATGCGTTCGTCCGGGGAGCGACGGTCGCTCCCCAGTATGCGGCAGAAGGAATGTAATTCTTCACAGCAAGGAATGAGGTTTGCTAAGAATGCTCAGTTAGAAAATGAGCGGCGAACTTGCGACCTGCGGTCTTGCGGTGATCGGTCTGGATCGTTCTGGCGATTCGCCCGCTCGCGAGTAGCCGCCCGTGAGGGGGCGACACGATTGCGTGACCGGCGATATCCGCATCTCTGACAGGCAAGCAAAAACCGCGATGAGCACATGGGTTCATCGCGGTCGGGCGAGGTGCTGCGTCTTGGATCACTCGTCGTCAGCGCGGAGTTTGCTCACGACGCTGAAATCTTCGAGCGTCGTTGTGTCCTGCGTGATCTTCTCCACGCCCGCGGCGATGTCGCGAAGCAGGCGGCGCATGATCTTGCCGCTGCGCGTCTTTGGGAGGGCTTCGGCGAAGCGGATCTGGTCGGGTTTGGCCAGTGCGCCGACTTCTTTGCCCACGTGCGCCGTGAGTTCTTTGCGGAGCGTGTCGTCGGGCTGGCGATTGTGTTTGCTCAGCCACGCCGGACGCAGCGTGACGAAGGCGCAGATGGCGTTGCCCTTGACGTCATGGGGCATGCCAACGACGGCGGCCTCGGCAACGGCGGGGTGACTGACGAGTGCGCTTTCGACTTCCATCGTTCCGAGGAGGTGGCCGCTGACTTTGATCACATCATCGATGCGGCCCTGGATCCAGAAGTAGCCATCTTCGTCGCGGCGGGCACCATCGGCGGAGAAGTAGTAGGGCTGGCCGGTCGCGGGGTCCTTGACGCGGCTCCAGTAGTTGCTCACGAAGCGTTCGCGGTTGCCGTAGACGCCGCGCAGCATGCCGGGCCATGGTTTGCGGATGACAAACAGGCCGCCCTTGTTGGTTCCCAGTTCCTCACCAGCTTCGTTCACGACGGCCGCGTCGATGCCCAGCATCGGCAGCGTGCAACTGCCGGGCTTGGTGGGCGTTGCTCCGGGGAGGGGCGTGACGATGTGGCCGCCGGTTTCGGTTTGCCAGTATGTGTCGACGATGGGGCAATTGCCACGGCCGATGTTGTGGTGATACCACATCCACGCTTCGGGATTGATGGGCTCACCGACACTTCCCAAGATGCGCAGGCTGCTCATGTCGTGCTTGGCGGGCAACTCATCGCCCCACTTCATGAACGTGCGAATCGCGGTGGGCGCGGTGTAGAACTGCGTGACCTTGTGACGGGCGATGATTTCCCAGAAGCGGTCGTTGGCTGGAAAGTTGGGTGCCCCTTCGTACATCAGCGTGGGCACGCGGTTCATGAGCGGGCCGTAGAGCACGTAGCTGTGGCCCGTGATCCAGCCAATGTCGGCGGTACACCAGAGAAGCTGGCCGCAATCGGGCATCATGTTGAACGTGAGGCGGCTGGTGGTGTTCACGTACGTGAGGTAGCCGCCCGTGGTGTGCATGATCCCTTTGGGCTTGCCGGTGCTGCCGCTGGTGTAGAGCAGAAACAGCATGTCCTCGCTGTCCATCTCAGCACACGGACAGGCATCAGTCACCAGCGGCATGAGCTGGTCGTACCAGTGGTAGAGCGTGCCGCGATTGGCAATGTTCGTCGGCGTCGTGCCGCTGGCAAAGCGTTCGCTGGGGACTTGGTGACTGCTGTGACGCACGACCAACACGTGGTTCACAATGTGTCCGTGGTTCGCCAATGCGTTCACGGCATCATCCACGTTCTTCTGCAAGGCGATCACTTCGCCGCGGCGGTAGCCGCCATCGGCGGTCACGATCACTTTGCTATTGGCATCCTGCACGCGCTCGGCGATAGCTGTGTGCGCGAAGCCGCCGAAGATGACGCTGTGCACCGCGCCGATGCGGGCGCACGCCAGCATGGCGTAGGCGAGCTCGGGAATCATGGGCATGTAGATGGTGACGACATCGCCTTTGCTCACGCCAAGTCGCTTGAGCATGTTCGCGAACTGACTGACCTTCACCTGCAGCTCACGATACGTGATGACGCGGATTTCAGGCTCCTTCGCGTATTGACTGCCGGGAGCGGGGTGGCTGGTGCGCGGCGTGATGGGCTCGCCTTCCCAGAGAATGGCCGGTGAATCGCCAAAGCCGGCCTGCACGTGGCGATCAACGCAGTTGTAACAGGCGTTGAGCTTGCCGCCGACAAACCACTTGGCATCGGGGGCCTTCCACTCCAGCACACTTTCCCAGTCGCGGAACCACGCGAGGCGGCGTGCCTCGCTGCTCCAGAAGCCTTCGCTATCGGCGATGCTGCGGGCGTGCTGCTGGCGGTAGTCCGCCAGCGAAGCGATGTGCCACGCGGGGAAACCCAGCTCCTTCGCGGCCTTGGGCGGGAAGACACGCGTCTCGGTCAGCGTGCTAGCGATGTCGGCGGTGGGTGTCGCGGGCGGCGGGGCGGGGTGGCTGGTCATGCAGGCATGATACAAAAGCCAACCGCTCAGCGAGCGAGCGAAACAAGGCGCCGCTCGTTTGGCGTTTGATAAGTTTCTCGCGACTTATGATGCGACGTGAGTGACAAAGCCTCCATCACGCTGACCACGAATCTGCTTGATGCAGGATTGGTGACAGAGCGGCAAGCCGCGCTGCTGAGCGGACTTGGTATTGGCACGGTCGGACGGCTGGTTGCGCACCTGCCCATGCGGCATGAGACGCTGGAGAGCGAGACCACGGTTGCGGAATTGCTGGAAGGTTCGATCGGAAGCGTGCGGGGCGAGGTGACGGCGGTGCGGATGGTGCGCGGGCGAGCCTCGCGGCTTGAAGCCGTGATCATGGATCACACCGGGCGGCTGGATGCGACATGGTTTAACGGGACGTATCTCGCCGAGCGCGTGCGACCGGGGGTGCGGCTGCGCGTGCAAGGCAAAGTGCAGCGTCGCGGGCCGCAGACGCAAATGATCAACCCGAAGCTTGAAGTGCTCAATCCGATCAAGGAAGAGCCGCAGGCTCGCGATGCCCGCATTCGACCGGTGTACCCGGCAAGCGAAGCGATCAACAGCGCGGAGATCGAGAAGATCGTCGGCAAGGTTCTGCCGCGTGCCTTGCCACTGCTCGAAGAGCACTTCACCGATGCATATCGCAAAGACCGCGACTTGCCGACGCTGGCTGATGCGTATCGCATGATGCATCAGCCGTTCGCAATGGAAGAGATCGGACGAGCACGCAGGCGGCTGGCATTTGACGAACTGCTGCTGCTGCAACTTGGCGTGGCAATGAAGCGAGCACAGCTGCGCGACGCGACGCGCAGCCCGGCACTGACATGGAACGCGACCATCGACCAGCGCATTCGCGCACGCGTGCCCTACACGCTGACGAGCGGCCAGGAACAGGTGATCGCAGACTTGATCGGGGACCTGACGACGAGCGTGCCGACAAACCGCCTCATTCAAGGTAACGTCGGCGCGGGCAAGACAGTCGTTGCGCTCTATGCGATGATGATGGCTGTCGCCAGCGGGCACCAGGCCAGCCTGATGGCGCCGACGGAGATCCTCGCGGAACAGCACTTTGCAGGGATTTCCAAGCTGCTGGCGGGAAGCAAGGTGCGAGTCGAGATGCTCACGGGCAGTGTGAGCGTGAAGGATCGCGCGAGCATCCTCGCGCGACTTGCCGAGGGCGATATCGACCTGCTCATCGGCACACACGCGCTCCTGACGGAGACTGTGGCTTTCAAGAGCCTCGCTGTGGCGATCATCGATGAGCAGCATCGCTTTGGCGTGTCGCAGCGAGCGACATTGCGAGCGCAAGGAAGTGAAGACGGCGTGACGCCGCATGTGATCGTGATGACGGCGACGCCCATTCCGCGTTCGCTCGCGCTCACGTTGTTTGGCGATCTGGATATCAGCACCATCACGGGGCTGCCACCCGGACGCAAACCCGTGAAGACGACAGTGCTCTCAAGCCACCAGCGCACGCTGGCGTACGACGACTTGCGGGAACGCGTGGAGCGAGGTGAACAGGGCTTCGTCGTTGTGCCGGCGATTGAGCCCGGCGAAATGCCGGCGAACGGCACAACGCCACTGATTGATGTGCGCACCGTGCAAAGCGCGATGGAAGATCAGTACCTGCGCGGCAAACGCATCGCCGCGTTGCATGGCGACTTGAAGCGTGCGACACGCGACGCGGTGATGGAGCGATTCCGACTGGGGCAGATTGATGCAGTCGTCGCGACGACCGTCATTGAGGTTGGTGTTGACGTGCCCAACGCGACCGTGATGATCGTGGAGCAGGCTGATCGATTCGGCTTGGCGCAGCTGCACCAGTTGCGTGGCCGCGTGGGTCGTGGCGACAAGCCGGCGGTGTGCTATCTGATCGGCGACCCCAACACGCCTGAGGGCAACGAGCGCCTTGCGGTGATGGAGCGCACCAACGACGGCTTTGTGCTTGCCGAGAAAGACCTGCAGATTCGTGGGATGGGCGAGGTGTTTGGCCTCAAGCAGTCGGGACTGCCGCCATTCCGCATCGCGGAACCGATGCGTGATCGCGATCTGCTGCTGCTGGCGCGGCATGACGCGAAAGCTTGGATTGAGAAGACGCCCAAGCTCGACGCGGCGCAGGATGCACTGCTCCGCAAGCGCCTGATGAAGGCGCACGGCAAGTACTTCGGGCTGGGCGATGTGGGCTGACTCTTACGCCGCTTCGCCGCGTTCGAGCACTTCAGGCTTGGTGCCGCACACGCCGTCGCGCGTCACGTAGAAGAAGTCGGGGCAGATGGGATAGGGCAGGCGCTTGTAGTCACTCGTGACGCGATCGCGCAGGCGCTTGAGGAACGGATCGGGGCCAAGGCTGAAGGCGACGAACATGTCGCGCGCGGGAATGGCGGTGTAGAAGTCGCCACCCAGTTGCGCTGCGAGGCGGTCATACAGACCGGTGAGAAGCAGACGAGCGGCGTCATAGCCGTCGTGCTGGCCCAGAATGGCGGCCTTACCGCCTTCCTTGCTTTCGACAATCTGCACTTCCAGCTCGGGGGCATAGCGGTCCAGATTCTCGCGTGCGATTTCTTCGATGGCGTTGATGTCGACCTTCCAGCGAAGCAACTGCTCCGTGGTGATGCTCACCGTCATGTGAGGCAGGTCGGTCACGAACACGACGACCGTGTCGTTCACAAACGGAACGTGCGCGACTTGCTCGCGAGACAGATGCTCAAAGATCGACTCAGGCTGAATGCGCGGCATGATCCGCGGCTTCGCGAAGTCAAAGCTCATGCTGCCCAACTGGATCGCTTCGCCAGCGAACAGCTGCTCAAGATAGTGCTCCACGATCTCCGTGCCGCGGCTGGGCTCGTGGTTCACCATGCGATACAGGTTCTCCAGGTCCAGGCGCCGGCCATTCACCAAGAGCTCGCGGGGTCCGACCAGATCGACTGCGTAGTCGGGCTGGAGGCGACGCAGCATGTCTGCGACACATTCGGCGAAGGCTTCGGGCTCTTGGGGCATGTGGGGCATAACGAAGTCCCTGTGGTGTCGCGCAAGACGCCGCGCGATGAACATTGCATCGAGAAGAATGCAAACACAAACAACGACGAGTTGTTTTTTCGACAGCTTGCAGGACGTCGCGAGCGATACAGACCGCAAGGTCGATTGGAGTCGCGCAAGAGCGAACGAACACGGGCGATCCACGCTCGATAACGCAACACGACCCGCGTGATGCGCGGGTCTTGTGTCGCTGAATCAAGTGGCCTGGTCGTGTGTGCGACGATCACCCGCGCGCGTTCGCGCTGCGGATGACGATGCGACGTGGCGTCACATCGCGCACGCCCGATACGTCGAGCTTCTCCGCACTGGCACGCTGCGTTGAAACGCGTGTTGGCTTGGGCGCGTTCTCACGCATTTGCTGCGAAGAACGCGTGACTTCACGGCCCTCGCGGATCTGCTTGCTCGTGAGGCCCACGGTCCGGCTTTCACGCATCGTTTCGCTGCTGCGCGTGACGCTGCGGCTCTGGGCCAGTTGTGCGCTGGAACGAGTCACCGCTTTGCCCGATGCCACGGCATTCGCCTTGGGCAGCGCGACAGGAGCCTGGGCAATGGCTGGCGCGGCCGGATTCACGCGCTGCTGCACACGTGGCGCGGGCTGCGTCGCCTTGTCTCGCATCGCGCTCTTCGAGCTGGTAATGACCACGCGACGGGCATTTGCCGAGGGCGCGGCCGCCTTTGCCTGCCTCGATTGACCCGCGATGACCTGCGTTGATCCGACGGCACGGACCGCTGCCTTGGCAGCGTCGGCTTGCCTGGTGACAGGCTTGGCGACGGGTTTCGCGGCGGGTTTGGCCACGGGCTGGGCCGCCTTGCGAGCGTGCTGACCTTCTGCCAGCACGCGAGTGGCACGGGTATCGTCACGCGTGGGCGCACCGACTTCGCCGCCCGCGTTCGCGGTATTTCCACCGATGGCGACAAGACCAGCGGCGGCGATGAACTTGGCGGCGTTGCGATCAATCACAGTGAAGCCTCCGACTCACACGCGCCACACGACGGCATGAGCTCTCTCAAGTATCGGATTAGTGTGCGCCTTCGGTCACGCGAAGCACTTCAGAAATCGTGGTCATGCCCTTGGCAACCTTGCGCAGACCGTCCTGACGCAGCGTGACCATGCCTCGCTCGATGCACAGGCGGCGGAATTCTGCGACGTTGGGGTTGCGAGCGATAATGTCGCGGAGGCTGTCGTCAATCACGAGCATCTCGTAAATGCCGACACGACCGCTATAGCCGGTCTTGCGACACTTCTCGCACCCACGTGCCGCCCAGATCTCGTCATTGGGCAAACCCTGCATGCTGAGGAACTCCGCCATTTCTTCGCTCGGCGGCTCGGTCTGCTTGCATTCCTTGCACAGACGACGAATCAGTCGCTGGGCGAGCACGCCGTTCACGGCGGCACCGACGAGGAAGGGCTCAAGACCGATATTGACCAGTCGCGTGATGCTGCTGGGAGCGTCGTTGGTGTGCAGCGTGCTGAGCACCAAGTGACCCGTCAGAGCGGCCTGCACCGCAATGTGCGCGGTTTCATGGTCACGAATTTCGCCCAGCAGAATGACGTCAGGGTCCTGACGCAGCAGCGATCGCAGCGCGATGGAGAAGGTCATGCCGATCTTCTCGTGCATTTGCGTCTGCGTGACGCCTTCGAGCGTGTACTCAACCGGGTCTTCGACGGTCGAGATGTTCATGCTGCTCTTGTCGAGAGCACGAAGCGACGCGTAAAGGGTTGTTGTCTTACCGCTACCGGTCGGACCCGTCACCAGCACGATGCCGTGGGGCGCATCGATCTGCTTCTTCCAGATCGTCAGCGCATCTTCATCAAAGCCGAGCTGTTCAAGATCGACCGAGATGTTCTTGTCGTTCAAGATACGCATGACGGTCTTTTCACCGCCTGAGCAAGGCAGCGTCGAGACACGCAAGTCGATCTTGCGGCCGCTTACCATGGCGCGGATGCGACCGTCCTGCGGAATGCGGCGTTCGTCGATGGCGAGGTTCGCCATGATCTTGATACGGCTGGTGATCGCCGGACCCATGCTGACGGGCGGATTGAGCACTTCGTAGAGCTCGCCGTCAATGCGGAAGCGAACCTTGAGCTTCTTTTCACTGGGCTCAATGTGAATATCGCTGGCGCCCTGCTGCAAACCAAGCTGAATGATGTGGTTGACGTAGCGGATGACCGGGCTTTCCTTCGCTTCCTTTTCAAGCGAGGACTCGTCGGTCTCCTTCTTCTCTTCAACCTGCACGTCGCCTTCTTGCACTTCAGCAAGAATCTCACCAACGTTGCTGTCGTTCTGCTGGGCGCCTGCACCGATGAGATCAAGCGCGCCGCGGATGTCGAGCGAAGTCGTGAGCACGAGTTTGACACCGGCGCAACCGAGCTTTTCCTTCACAGTGTCGATCAGGAACACGTTGTCAGGCTGCGTGAGCGCGACAACAACACGTGAGCCGTCCTGACGCAGCGGGATCACCTGGTTCTGCTTGCAGAACTCGGGGGTCAGACGCTGGAGCATTTTGCCGTCGAAGCCGCCGTCCAGGCCTTTCGACAGATCGATACGCTCGAAGTTGAGATGGCTGACGTGTGCGAGAGCCTGCATCACCTGCGATTCATCCGCGCCTTGTTCAAGCACGATTTCGCTCAGGCGACGACCCGGGCTGCTCTTGAGGATCTGATTCGCCTGCTGCAGCTTGTCGGCGGACACGACGTTGCGCACAACGAGCAGTTCACCCAGTTCGCGCACCTTGTCGGGATCTTCGCCCGCGTCAGGACGATAGATCTCGGCCATGGCGGGACCGACGCCCGGATCACTGCTGCCGCGCTTGGTGATGGACGTTTCATTGGTCGGCGTCGCCGGCTGTTGGCCATAGACGCGCTGATTGGCGGGCACGCTGGGCAGCGGCGAGAAGCTGTTCTCGTTCTCGTCGATGCGGTGCTTCTTCGCACCCTTTGCGTCACCGGCGTCTTTCGCCCCATCAACACCCAGTTCACTCAGAATGTCGTCAATGTTGTACTTGGCCATGGCTGATGATTCCGGCTGCGAAGAGGTGCGAATGACTGAACCGAATGACGATCAGGGGCGACGCTTGCCGGACCCGCCTGCGGGAGGCATGTTGCCGGCCTGCATGGTGAGCGTGAAGCTCTCGCCATCCGCCGTGATGGTCACGCTGCGGCCGGAGATCTCCGTCACTGTGAAGTACTCGGCAACGGTGTCGCCCACCGTCACGGTTTCGTCGTCGATGCGAGCGAGGGGACGCTTGCCACCCATCACGCTGTGCAGCACGAGCTTGCCCGCTTCGTTCAGGAGAGCGGTCTTGCGGGCTGCTGCCACGCGAGCGGCGGCTGCTTCGGGGCTTTCGCCCGCGAGCGGAGCGGTGTTGACCGCCTGTTGCAGCGGCACAATCGCTTCACGCATCGCGAAGGGACTGTTGCCGAAGTCTGCAAGCGCTACATCCAGCGGATCCTTGGCGTTGCCAAGGTCGGCCATCAGGCGCTCGTAGCGAGTTTGCAGCTGCGCATCGCCTTGGAAGTCAAACTCAGACTGGTCAGACTCGAAGGCGATGGCGCTGCGCATACCGATCTGACGCATGCCCATCAGCGCGACTGCGCTGACGATGACCGTCAGACCGATGACCAGCGGCTGACGCGGCGTCCACTTGCGCGGCGTCACAAACGCGTTCAGCTCGCCACCTGCCTTGTTGGAGTCCATTGCCATAGTGCGTTTCCTCAGTTCGGTGCGAGATGATCACTGTCCGGACGCGACGCTCTTGCCGTCTTCCTGGTAATAGATGCTGAGCGTGAATGTCGCCTTGAGTTCGGCCTCGTCGCCGGGCTGGCCCGTGAGCTTGAATTCGTGAATGCGCATCACGCGGGGCAGTTTTTCCACCTGCGCGAGGAACGTGTGGAAACCGATGAAGCTGCCCTTGGTTTCCATTTCCAGCGGCTGTTCCATATACAGACCCGCGGGGAGCGGCTTGTTGTTCTTGATCGCCGGGCTTGCAAGACCGGCAGCGACGGCCAGATCACTCACTTGACGCACGACGGCATCAACTTCCTGACTGGCGGGCAGGCGTTCTTCGATGATGCCGATGTTCTGCGCGAGTTCCTGGTTCGCGCGTTCAAAGTCGGCGTTCTTCGCGGCTTCTTCCTGCAGGCGTGCGAGCAGGTTGCGCATGTGCTCCACGTCACCCTGCGCACGGCTGATTTCGCTGTTCTGCGGCTTGAACACGAGGAAGTAACTGGCGACAGGCAGGCCCAGCACGCCCACACCCACGCCCACCCACAGCAGCATGTTGGTGTTCTTCATCTGCATCACTCGGTCTCCTTCGCCATCGGCGCGTCACCATCCAGGGGCTTGCCCGTCTTCACCGCGAGCAGTTCACGAATGCTCTCGCCAAGCTTCTCCTTGGGCACATCGCTGCGCAGACGAGCGGTCATCTCGAACTTGCGAAGCGTGGTTTCACGGTCGCGGAACTCTTTGATGTAGGTCAATTCCACATCACGAAACGCGGGACTGCGCTTGAGGCTGCTCAAGTAGTCAGCAACCTGGTTGTTGTCCTTGGCGTTGCCGCTGATGGCGATGTCGTAGGTGAAGCTGGGCGCCAGGATCTTGGGCTTGGCGGCCGCGGCTTGCTTGTCAGCGACGTCCTGCGTCAGGCTCTTGACCTCTGACTTGACGCTCACAACGCCCCCTGTCGTGTTGCGTGTGCCCTTCATGGCCAGTTCATCCAGGCGCATTTCATCAGGCATGCGATAGGCGACTTCTCCCAGCAGGGCCCAGCGGGGCATCTTCTCGACAAGAGCCGCGGTGATCTCAGCCTTCTCCAGCATGACGGTGCGCTGCTCGGTCAGCTTCTTGAGCTGCTCGATCTTGGCTTCCTCAGCCTTGCACTGCTCGACCAGTTCTCGGTACTCAGCGCCGAGCTTCACCTTGCGGGTGTTGTTCAGCACGAACGCGCCGCCCACACCGGCGAGGACCACCGCAAAGAGCGAGAGGATGATGATGTTGTTGCGGAACTCGGCCTTCCGCTGGATGTAATCAGCGGGAAGGAAACTCGCGCCGGTGCCGGCTGCGTTGTCCTGCTTGATTTGTGGAAAGAAAGCCAAGGCAAATCCTCCTGCAATCACGCCCGCATGGGCAGGCCTCAGTTCAGAGATCCGTCGGCGCCAGGCACAAGCCCAGAGCCACCGCCCAGCCTGGCTGGGCCTGCTTCATGTCCAAGCCCGCAACGGGTTCCTTCCCGGTGCGAGCCACGCGCGCCAGGGGATCAGCCACTTGCGCGGGCAGGCGCAGCGCCCGCGCGAGATACTGCGTCAGACCACGGTGCTTGGACTCGCCACCCACAAACACCACGCGTTCCACCTTGCGACTGGGGAACTGCGATGCGTGATAGCGAAGGCACAGACGCACTTCGTCGGTCAGAATTTCGAGCGGTTCCGCCAGATCCACGTCGCTGGGCCCCACCGGAACCTGCGGCTGGGCGAGCACGTCACCCGAGAACCCATCAGGCGTGTCGATCTTGCGGCGGTCGTTTTCGGGCGCAGCGGCGGAACTCTCGTGCATCCTGGGAGCGACGGTCGCAGTGGCGACGACGTTATCGAGGTCGTACCGCATGCGACGCGCCTGGCTTTCCGTCACGGCTGCTTGCTTGGCGATCGCTTCGTCGAGGTTGTGGCCGCCCACGTTGATCAGGCGTGCAAAGACCAGGTCGCGACCGTGGGCGATCATCACCTTCGTGTTGGTCGCGCCGATGTCGATGTAGAGCGTGTTCAGCAGCAGATCACCTTCACGGCGATGCAGGTGGTCAAAGGCACGCAGCGAGCACAGGAACTCACTGTGCATGCCCACCGGCTCCAGCTTCGCATCGACGAGGGCCATCATGAGCTGGTCAACCACTTCACGATGAACGCTGATGAGAATGACATCAATCTTCCCGGCGGGACGATCGCTGTTGATCTCGATAAAGCGATAGACGAGCGTGGACGGATCGACGCCCAGCTGCGCTGGGATGGCCGCTTCGACCAATGTCGCAACGGGCACGCCTTCGGTCTTGGGGAACTGCAGATGCTTGACGCTGGTTCGCCACGCGGGAATCGCGCAGACCGCGCGCTTGCCCTTGAAGCCGCCCTTCTTCACAAGCTTGCCCAGCGCGGAGAGCTGAAACTCCCATCGCTTCTTGGCGTCGTGAATGATCTCGGGCGGAATGTCCAGCTTGGCCGCTGCGATCAGCGCGGGTGGCTCGGCTCCGTCGACCTGCAGCACTTTGAGCGCGCCTGTGCCAAACTCGATAGCGATGGGCAGTTCCTTGCCCGCCGCACGCACCTGCTTGGGCTTGACCGGTTCCGCCGGAGGCTTGGCGTCATGTGACGCTCCGCCCGCCGACTCCTTCGGGGTGCGCTTGAACGAATTGAGCAGGCTCGAGAGTCCCATCGCGAGTGGCGCTCCACAGCGCGACGCCGACAAAGTGCCGGCGAGCGCGTCACAGAACGTCATCGGACGGAGATACGACTCGGGTGAGTCTGCCGCATGGCTTGCGCAAAGTACCGAGATGTACAGGCCCACGCAGGCTGCGCAGTCGGTACAGTCCCGCAAAAACTATCGGGCGTTGCTCTCTGCTCAGTCGTTCAGCATGGTGGCGAATAACCGCTCAAGACTGGCGAGAGCCCCCTTGATGTCCCATGCTTGCTTCGCGCGGTCGCCGGTGTAGTTGCTGATAGCGCGTACCTCAACAAAGGGGATACCCGCCCGAAGGGATACCAGCGCACAGGCTGCGCCTTCCATCGTCTCCGCGATCGCCTTCGTCCGAACAGCTACCGCCCGGGCCAAGGCATCGGTGCCCGAGCAGGTCGACACGGTCGCGATATCACCCGCCGCGGTGACGAGCGGCATGAACGCTTCCAGCAATCTTGTGTCACACGAAAAGGCATCTTCACCGGTCGGATTGATCGGGAATCCCATCGCGGCGACGCTTTGGAACCCCGCGGGAGTCACGATGCCCTCATCGGCAAAGATGCATCGCGTGGCGACGACGGTGTCCGTCGGCTGGAGGGCAAACTCGTCCCCCTCAGGAAGACTGCCGGCGATTCCGGTATTGATGACTGCGGTGAATCGACCGGACTTGGCCAAGGCCGCTGCCAAAGCTCCTGCTGCGTTGGACTTGGAAACGCCCAGATGTAGCAGATCCACGCCGGGCGCAATCTCGACGTGCTCCCAGGGATTCGGGAAAGCGGCGGTCGACCGTGCAGCTGCCAAGATCGCACGTCCCTCGATTGGAGCAGCAACCGCAAGCAAAATGCGTCCGTCTTTTGTCAATTGGCGAAGCAACGATTGCACGTCGGCATCGTACAACCGTTGCCGGGCTCTGCCCGGAGCTATTTCTTTGGAACACTTCTTATGACCACCCCCCCTGCTGCCACCCCCATCCGCCATGTCCTACGCAAGGTGGTGCTTTCGGCGGCAGTCATCGCGACACTTGCGGGCGGCGCCAGCCTGCTTGTCGCGGCTGGCCGCCAACCTGCGGAAGTCACGAAGGCTCAGACGTCGGACATTACTTCGGCTCGCCGTCAGGCATTTGACGTGACCACGACCGCGAACGGCGACCTGCAGGCCAAGAACCAGATTGAACTGCGCAGCACGCTTGAGCGCGAATCAACGATTCAGTTCATCATCGCGGAGGGCTCGCGCGTCAAGAAGGGTGACGTGGTTGTGAAGCTGAATGGCGACACGATCCAGAACCAGATTGACGAGCAGACTCCCCGGCTTGCGAGCGCTCGCGCTGCAGTGGTAGCCGCTGAGAATCAGTACCAGATTCAGCTCAACGACAACGCCAGCGCATTGCGCAAGGCCGAGTTGCAGCTTGAGCTCGCGCAATTGGGGCTCAAGCAGTGGGAAGATGGCGATGTCGTGAAGCGCCGCCAGGAGCTCAGCCTCGAAATCAGTCGTAGCGAGCTTGATCTGGAACGCCTGGCTGAGAAGCTCCGCCGCAGCGAGGACCTGCTGCGCGAGGGCTTCATCGCGAAGGATGAACGCGACCGCGATGAAGTGGCTTACATCGAAGCGATCTCCAAGTACAAGAACGCCGTGCTTGCTGCGGAGGTGTACGAGAACTTCGAATACACCAAGGAACGCAAGCAGAAGCTCAGCGACGTGGAAGAAGCCCGCGCCGAAGTTGACCGCGTGAAGCTCAACAACGACAGCCAGCTCGCGAGCAAGGACGCAGACCGCTTGAGTCAGCGCGAGCAGTTGACCCTGCTGGAAGCCCAGGTGCGCAAGCTGCAGGAACAGCTCCTGGCAACCACCATCACCGCGCCGCAGGATGGTCTGGTGGTGTACTCCACGAGCCTTGAAAGCGGCGGTCGCTGGGGTAACGAGCAGGGTGCTTGGCAGATCGGCCAGCAGGTCTACCCCAACCAGCTCATCGTCGTGCTGCCTGATACCAGCGTGATGATCGCTGCTGTGCGTGTACACGAAGCTATCGCCGGTCGCGTGCGTCCCGGACAGATCGTCAACCTCAAGATCGACGCAGCGGGTGGCCGCACGTTTGAAGGCGTTGTGGAGTCCATCGGCGTGATGGCGGAGACCGGCGGCTGGCGCGACCCCAACTTGCGCGAGTACACGGTGCGCGTCGCGCTCAACGACCAGGACGATGCTGAGCTCAAGCCCAGCATGCGAGTGGAAGCTCGCATTTTGCTGAACAAGGTTGACGACACGCTCACGGTTCCGGTGCAGAGCTTGTTCAGCGAAGGTGCGGTGCAGTTCGTGTACACGCCCGAAGGGAACAAGTTCGTCAAGCGTCCTGTGCGCATCGGTCGTCGAAGCGAAACGCTTGCTGAAGTTGCCGCTGGCATTGCAGAAGGCCAAGCTGTTCTGCTGCGGACGCCTCAGCCGGGAGAGGTGCTGGCTCGCGCTTGGAACGATGAGCAGCTCAAGGTCGCAGGCTACAAGACGCTGGAAAATGGCCAGATCGTCGCGGATCGCCCCGCAGGCGCTCCGGGCGGCCGGCCTTCACGCGGTCCAGGCACCGGCGGCGCACCGACCCAACCTGCTGGCCAGACACCGGGCCAGAGTCCCCGCGCAGACAGCACGCCCAAGTGAGTTCTTGCGTGGGCTTGCGAGACAAGCGAGCTAACGCAGCACCATCAGCTCACCCGCGAGCCCGGGCCCGAAGGCCATCGTCACAACAGGACGGCTGCTATCAGCTTGCAACAAGGCCCGCAGCATGAACAGTACTGTTGCTGATGACATGTTGCCGTAGTCGTGCAGCACGGTCCTTGCAGCTTCCACAGCACGAAGACGAATGGGCTCTGCAAGATGCAGCGCATCGCTCAGCGCCTGCACAATGCGAGGTCCGCCCGGGTGAATGATCCAGCGAGCGACGTCCGCACGTGTGAGCTCGTGAGCCACAAGCACCTCGTCGCTCCACGCTGGCACCACCGCCGCGAGCAGATCAGGCACATCTTTGCCCAGCGTCATGGCAAAGCCATGATTCGTGATCTCCCAGCGCATGCGATCCGCAAGTGGCGCACCATCTGCATCGCGAAACACCCGGCTGGACGTGCCGGCAATCTGCGGCGACTGCGCATCTCTCGTCTGCGTCACAACTGCCGCCGCGGCGCCATCCGCGAACAGTGCATTGGCAACAAGTTGATCTGTGCGATCGCCATAATGCATGTGCAGCGTGCACAGTTCCACGCAGACCACCAGCACGCGAGCAGCAGGATCGCTCGCAAAGGCCGCCGCGACAGACAACGCGTTGATCGCAGCATGGCACCCCATGAAGCCGATGTGCGTGCGCCGCACGTCTGGCGAGAGGCCGAGTCGGGCGATCAATTCGGCATCGACGCCCGGTGCGCAGAAACCGGTGCAACTTGCCGTGACAAGATGCGTGATGCCGCCAGCGGTGATGCTCGCATCTTGCAGGGCCTGTCGAGCCGCAAGTTCAGCTAGTACCGGCGCGTGCTGTTCGTACAACGCCATGCGTTCTCGTGTACTCGGCCCCTGCTGTTTGAGATCGCTTGGTGGCGAGTAAAGCGTCTGCTGACCTGATTCGCCGAATATCACGCCGTGACGCGTCGCAACCCCCGAACGTTCGTGCAGACGCTCCAGCAAAGGGCGAGAAGCGTGTACCGGTGCGACTTTGTCGCTGAGTGCGACCGCCTGCTCGCGCGAGAGCACGCCGTCGGGCGTTGCAACTCCCACAGACAGCAGCGAGGGCTTCATGCCGCCACCTCGTGCTGTGCTAGTACGCGGCGAGCTACTTCACGACCTGCAGCGGGCATGAGCGAAGCAAGCATGATCGCTGCTTCTCGCAGCCACGGCAGTCGCAATGAACGTGCCACGCGCGAACACGCGGCATGACGCGGCTGCATCAGCGTTTGCCAGTGTGCGGACCACGCCTTGGCAATGCTCACCCGTTCATGTTCCTTTGCCTGCGCCATGCGCTGTGCGTACGAGCTCACTTCCATGCCGGTTCGCAGCGCCCATGTCATGCCCTCACCCGTAAACGGCTCAACATACCCCGCAGCGTCGCCGGCGAGCAGGACGCTGCCGCTAGCAACGCAAAGGCGGCGACGGGTCAGCAATGGCGTGCCATGCACTTTGACGTGCTGCAGGCAGCGAGAGTTCCCACCGTGCGCCGACAACACGCGTTGCAGCCACGCTGCGGCACCGCCCGCCTCTCGCACTCGCTGTGGCGACGCTGCGGCGGCAACATCCACACCGCCATCAGGCAACATGACGAGGCCCACATACCCATCGTCCGTCACGAGCATCGTGAGTTCACCAGCAGCCATGGCGAATGGTGCAACTGGCAAGGTGACACCCAGACCCATATGGCTGGATTCTGCGATGTCCCACGCAAACGCATCGAGCTCGCGCAAGCTTGTACCTGCAATGCCGTCCGCCGCGATGACGCAACCAGCCGCACACTCCCACGTGCGATCACCTGTTTGCAGCGTCACACGTCCATCCTCATGCACGCTCGCGCTCGTGGCATCAACAAGTCTCGCCCCTGCCCGCTGGGCCTCACGAACGAGCCGCATGTCGAGCACGTCGCGGGAGATCACGCGATACGCCGGCATCGCAAATCGCGCCGACCGTGCCGGGCTCACGAGACACATCCGCGTGATCGTGGCTGCATCATCCACAACATGCCCGAGGCCCGCTTGCTCGAGCACGCCAACGCCCGTTGGTGTCAAGCAGCAGCCGCACACCTTGCCGCGAGGCATGGCATATCGCTCCACGAGTACCGTCCGCAGGCCCGCCCTTGCACACATCGTCGCAGCCATGCCGCCCGCCGGGCCAGCACCGATCACCAGCACATCGCACACATCGCGCACACTGGTCATGGTGCGCCTCCGGGCATCCACGTCAGCAGCATGCGCTGTGGAAACGTCGCGGCGATGCGTACTCCCGCAAGTCCCGCGTCCGCTGCGAGGCCCTGCAGTTCGTCGCGCGTGTAAGCTGCTCGCACGCTCTTCACGGCATCAACATGGACAACACGAGACCGCGTCAAGACCCGCGGAACCGCGTGCGCCAGAGCAAGCCCAGTCACACTGCGTCGCAGGTCATGCACAATCAGCATGCGGCGCGTTGTCTGCGCCATGTGAGTGAGCACGCGCTTCACATCCTGCGGTTCAAGATGATGCAGAAACAAGCTGCACAACACAACATCAAACTGCGCACGCAAGGGTTCCGCAACGATGTCATGCTGAAAGCCCTCCCACCTGACACTCGCCGCATCGGCCCGCGCTTGTGCTACGGCAAGCGCATGGCCGCTGACATCGCACCCGTACCACCTTGCATTGCGGAATCGCGTCGCAAGCGCCAGAGGAACGTCCGCCGAACCTGTTGCCACATCCAGCACGCTTAGTTCGCGCTCCTTCAAGAGCGGGTGCATGGCTCGCGCAATCGGCGCCCACGCTCGACTCAACGCATTGATCCGCGCCAATCCGCGCAGGGCGTGGTCATGCTCTGCCGCGGGCAAGGCGGGGTTGTCCATCAGTTCATCTGTGCGAAGTCGCGGGAACACGCAGAGTGCATACGAATGCACGCCATCCGCCAGACTCATGAAAATGCCATCACGCGGCCGCTTTCCGGATCCATCAGCCGAAATCCCGTCGCCTTGCACATGCGTTCGAGCACCGGCCAGGCCATTTGCTCGTCATTCACGCTGATCATCGCCTGCGTTGCAGGGTCGTTGGCCAGAGCCATCTCCACCACCATACCGGGACCGTGCAGCCGCATCGTGGGCTGACCGGAAACCGGCGTGCCGTCGCCTGAAGTGTTGAAACGCGCGAGCGACCGCTCCACATCCTTGATGCGGCCAAGCGGCTTCGCACCCGACTCACGAGCTTCACCCGTGGGGGCACCAATCAGCACGAAAAGGCGACGTTTGGAACGCGACATGCAGAAGTGTAAAGCGACAAATCGTCCAAGCACACCACGATTGCGTGAAATGCTCGGACCTGCGCACGCATGCTCAGTGCGGCGCGTAGTGCAGGTGAGCGCCCGGACCGATATCGGTGCCCGTCGCGTACCAGATGAGCAGGAAGCCTGTCCACGCGATGAAGAAGAAGACGCTGTATGGCAACATCAGGCTGATCAGGCTCCCAAGCCCTGCATCCTTCTTGTACTTCTGCAGTACCGCCAGAATGATGAGCAGATAGCTGTTGAGCGGCGTGATGATGTTCACGACACTGTCGCCGATGCGGTACGCGGCTGTCGTCAGTTCCGGGCTGATGCCCACGAACATGAACATGGGGATGAAGATCGGGGCCATGACGCCGAACTTGCTGAGCATGCCGCTGAGTGCGAAGTCGCCCACGATGACGAGGAGCACAAAGAGCGCCAGCAGCAACGGCACAGGCAAATCGGCCTGCACGAGCAGGCCACCACCCGCGTACGCCAGCATGCGGTCGAGCTTGGTGTACGCGAAGTAGTTGACGAACTGACTCATGACGAACGCGATGGCCAACACCGGCACAATGCTCTTGATGCCGTGATAGAACCCTTCGATGAAGTCCTTCTGACTGCGCATCGTGCCTGTGACCCAGCCGTAGACCATGCCAGGGACGAGGAACGACAGAAAGATGATGGGCACAATGACGTGCGACCAGCGATCACCGGGCGTCTCGTTCATCGCGGGCTTGCCCGCGGTGGTCACCGCAAAGTCAACAGGCTGCGGCACGCCCTTCTCATCCTTCACCGGATCGGGCTTCCACAACGTCTTGTCGGCGGGCAGAGCAGCGACATTCTCCGCGCCCTCCACTATGGCGATCGGCTGCGTCGTGGGCACGCGGTCATTGGCCAGACGCGGCACACCACGATCATTGAGCGGCGCACCGGGAATCATGATCAGAGCTGCAAAGATGCCCAGCACGGCCACCATGGAGAGCAGGGCGAGCGAAAGTCCTTGCTTTTCCTTGGATGTCAGCGACATCGTCTCTGCTTTGGGAATCTCCACATTGCCTTCGCCCGCCGCGTACTGCTTGACAAGGCGCGGCTCGACGATGAGATCTGTGACCACCCAACCGGCGAACATCACCACGATGGCGGAACCCGCTTTGAAGTATGCATTGTGCAGAATGTCCACGGTGTACGCGGGATCGATGATGCGGGCAGCATCTTGCGCAAAGCCGGTCAGAGCGCCGTCGCCACCGGTCGGAAAGAAGCCGCCACCGAAACCGCCCGCCACACCCGCGAAGGCTGCGGCGAGACCCGCCATCGGGTGGCGCCCCACCGCCGCATACAGAGCGGCCGCAAGCGGCGGCAGCACGACGTATCCCGCATCGCTCGCCACGCTGGCGTTCGCGCCGATCAGCACGATAACGGGAGTGAGCAGCTTCTTCGGGGTAATGAATGCGAGTGATCGCATCAAGACGCCAAAGAAGCCGAATTTCTCAGCCAGACCAATACCCAGCATGGCGACAAACACCAGCCCCAGCGCGGGCGTTGTCGTGAAGTTCCGGAGCATCGACGAGAACATCCAGTAGATGCCTTCGCCTGTCAGCAGGCTGCGCGGCTCGATGGGCTGGCCGTTGTTGACCAGTTCCGTCACAATCCGCCCGTTCTCCTTCTTGGGCTCCATGACCGGCTTGCCCGCGTCATCAAGCACGGGCGCACCAGTTTCATTGACCATGGGAACCATGATCGCCTGGGGTCGCTTGGGCTGGACGCTCCAACCGGCCGCGGCACCAATGGCGGAAACGACGATGACGATCGCCGCCAAGATGACGAAGATGAGCGCAGGCTCGGGCAGCTTGTTGCCCACCCACTCAATCCAATCAAGCACGGACTTCTTGCGGGTCGTGGGAACAGAGGGGGGGGTGCTGGGGCTGCTGCTCATGGGGGCGACACATTACCGCGAAAATACCTCCGCGCCCACTGCTCGCACAAGAAAAACCTCGGTAAACCGATGTCCAACAGCCGATGCCGGAGTCGGCTATCGTCTTTGCTTCGCCGGTCGGCCCTCGGGGTGGCTGCTCGGCACACTCTTGGGAGCGATTCTCGCATGGCACTTCCCCCATCCGCCGCACCTTCCACGCCGACCGACGAAGTCTTTCCGAAGGAGCACCCCCCGGGTCTGCGTCGGCTCTTCTGGGTCGAGATGTGGGAGCGTTTCAGCTACTACGGCATGCGCGGCCTGCTGGTGCTGTACCTCATCAGCGTCATGTCGGTGCTGCAGGTGCCGGACGGGGTTCATCGCAACACGCTGCTCTTGACGGAGCAGATCGAGAACCCGGCAGATGCCGAAAAGCCCATCGAGAAGACCGCACGTCGCGAGCACATCGTGGCGAAAGGTGCCGATGCCCTGATCGAGCCTGGTGCGGCGTGGAACAACCCGACGAATCTGGTCTTTACGCGGCTCTCGCCGAACCCCAGCCAAGACCCCAAGGACGTCACGGACGACTGGCTGCCCGCCGGGGTTGAGGACGGCGCATCGCATGTCGTGCGTGTCCAGAACGGCAAGGCCGACAACCTCACGTACGCGTTGCGCGTCAGCAACCCGACGGACAAACCCATCAAGCTCGTTGCGGAGATTGAGCGCAAAGAGAACCCCGCGGGCGGCGAGATCGGCACCACGACGTACTTCACGGTGAATGACGGTTCAGGCGTCGTCGTCATGACCATCCAGCCCGATGCGTCACGGAAACCGACTGATCCGACGTATGACATCGTCGTGCAGGCTCGCACCGACGACAGCGGTCGTAACTGGACGAAAGCTGAAGCAAGCAATCTCTACGGGTGGTACACGGGTTTCGTGTACCTGCTTCCCATCTTGGGCGGACTCATCGCGGACAAGCTCATCGGCACGCACCGCAGCATGGTCGTGGGATCACTGCTCATTACGCTCGGGCACATCGTGCTTGGCCTGAGCGGCATTGGTGGCTGGGCGTACAACTCGGTGGGCATGAGCATCTTTGTGTTCGGCCTTGTCCTCATCATCGTGGGCACGGGCCACTTCAAGCCCAGCGTCAGCGTGATGGTCGGCCAGTTGTACAAGCCTAACGACCCGCGGCGCGAAACCGCCTTCGCCGTCTTTTACATGGGCATCAATGTCGGCGCGTTCCTCTGCAACCTGGTGTGCGGCTATCTGGCTGACAACTACGGCTGGCACTGGGGCTTTGGGGCGGCTGCTGTCGGCATGATGCTCGGACTGGGCACGTATCTATATAGCAAGCCCAAGCACCTGGTTGGCATCGGTGAACCAAACAACCCTGAGCGGGCCAAGATCGCGTGGGTGTTCCTGCCGCTCGGCTGCGCCATCGCGGCGATCGTCGCGCTGCTCTTCCATATCGGCATGCTTGCCAAGCTCGACACGTTGCTGAGCAATCCGATCGCCCTGGGCCTTATTTCGGCAGGTGCAATCGGGTACGCGGTGTGGTTCATCATCAGCCAGCAGCCGCAGGATCGCGGGCCTGTGCTCACGATCTTCGTGTACATGCTCTTCAACGCGGTCTTCTGGCTTGCCTTCGAGCAGGCCGGATCGTCGCTCAACATCTTCGCTGACCGCGATACAGAACGACAGCTCACAACCACGACGGAGTTTCCGACGACGTGGTTCCAGTCGGTCAATCCGCTGTTCATCATCATCTTCACACCCGCGGCAACGTTTATCTGGCTTTGGCTCGCGAAGAAGAAGCTCTTCGTGCCTCAGCCTGCGAAGATCGGTCTGGGCTTGATCTTTGTGGGTCTTGGTTACCTCGTCATGGTGCTGGCTGCGTTGCGCCTCAACACGGGCCTGCCCAAAGTCAGCATGATGTATCTGGTCGGCTGCTACTTCCTTCACACGGTGGGCGAGATCATCCTGAGCCCCACGGGTCTGTCCTACGTCAGCAAGACCGCTCCCACGCGTCACGTCAGCACGCTCATGGGCATCTGGTTCATCAGCAGCTTCATCGCAGGTCTGGGCGCTGGCAAGGTCGCCGCGTTGACCGACCCGATCATGGAAGGCACTGTGAAACTGCCGTGGAACCTGGGCGGTCAGGCAGACTTCTTCGTGCTGTTCGTCGCCACGAGCGTGGGCGCAGGCGTGCTGCTGCTGCTGCTCAGCCCGCTGCTGACGCGGCTGCAACGCGATCGCCGGGATTGAGGAAGAAGTACCGAAGTACCGGAGAGACGAAGTACCGCAGGAGAGACACTTCCGATGTGTTCTCTTCGGTGCTTCGGTACTTCGGTACTCGCTTGCGCTATCGCTTCACGAGCCACGCCACACCATAGCAGACACTCAGCACGCCCACGATGGTCGCGCCGGGGAGCCACTCGAGCTCAAAGCTCAGCACCAGCCCAGCAAGCACGCCGAAGACCGAAAGCAGCACCGACAGCGCGAGCACGCGCGAGCCGCGCCACGACAGCAGCAAGGCGGTTGCGCCGGGCAGCACCAGCAGTGCAGTGGCGAGCACCACGCCCGCCAGCTTCATCGCCGTCACCGTCGCCACGCTGATGAGCAGCAGCAGCAGCAGGTTCATCGCACGGTCAGGCACGCCCATCGCGCGAGCGGTCGCGGCGTCAAAGGCCCAGAAAACAAGCTTGCGACGTGTGAGGAACAGCGTGATCGTCGTGCCGATCGCCACAACCCACGCGATGATCGCGTCGGTCCAGTAAACATCGAGAATCGAGCCAAAGAGGTAGCTCTCCCAGCTCACGGTGCGCGTGCTGAACTTGTGCAGCAGAATCGCGCCCATGCTCATCGCGCCCACCAGCACGATGCCAATGACGGTGTCCGCCTCTTTGCCCGCGTTGCGACTCGCACCTTCACCAGCACGGCGGCTCATGCCCGCAATAAGTAAGCCACTCGCAAGGCAGAATGCAACGACAATAAAGAACGTCGCGAGCGAAGCACCCGCCGCACTGCTGCCCGCCACCCCCACCGCTGCCGCAATTCCAATGCCGCCAAACGCCGCGTGGCTGATGCCTTGACCAATGAATGCCATGCGCTTGAGCACGACGAGCACACTGAGCAGTGAACACAGCACCGCCAGAGCCAGCCCCGCCAGAAACGCTGGCAGGAACTGTTCTCGGAGTAACGGGTCGCTGAAGTACTCGAGCGTCTTCATGAGCGAGGCAGGTTAGGGGAGCGGGGAACGGTGAGCGGAAAGCAGAGAGCAGAGAGCAGAGAACAGAGAACAGTAATAATGGAGCAGAAGACTCTCGGAATCTTGCCTGCCGTGCCGTGTACACGTGCTCAAGTGCTTATGTCAGCAAGCACGAACGGCACGTGCGTTCCCCTGTTCTCCGTTCTCCGTTCTCCGTTCTCCGTTCTCCGTTCTCCGTTCTCCGTTCTCCGTTCTCCGTTTTCCGTTTTCCGTTTTCCGCTCGCCGCCCCTCACAACCCCAGCAAGTTCCGCACGTCGTTAAACGTCACCAGCAGGAACATGCCTGCAATCAGCACCAGCCCCACCATCGTCACGCCGTTCTGGATTTGCACAGGCACCGGACGACCGCGGATCGCCTCGTACAGCAGGAACAGGAACTGTCCACCGTCCACAATCGGCAGCGGCAGGAAGTTGATGACCGCCAGATTCACACTGATCAGCGCCAGGAAGAACAGCAGCCAAATGAAACCGCGATCAGCCACCAGCGTGCCCAAGTGCGCAATGCCCACGGGCCCCTTGAGATGCTCGACCTTCACGGTGCCCTGCGCCAACCGCGCGAACGTGAGGTATGTCATGCCCATCACTCGCTTGGTTTCGTAGAAGCCGAACGCAAGTGCCTCCGCAGGGTTGCTTGCCTTCATCACTTGCTGCTGAGTGCCAAACGCAAGTGATGAGAAGTCCGCTGACCAACCAAGCCCCTTGAGTTCCGCGATGTCCTGCTCGGACAGGTTCAGTGTCACGCGTTCATCAGGACCTTGCGCGAGCACATCGCCCGCAACGGGTCGCTTGATCGTCAGCGTCACACTGGTTGCACCACGTCCGACGGCTTCTCGCACTGCCAACGACGCATCGCGCAGCGTGCTGGTTGGCGCATCATCCACCGCGATGATCCGTGAACCCGCTGTAATCGCACTGCCGGCAGCACTGGGAGTGACCTTCTCAAACTTTGTGTTCGTCAAAGTCGCCAGTGGAGCCGCAACAATCGACAAATCCATGCTGCTGTCGCGCACCGAAACGCCCACTTGTCCGTTGCGCGCCACCGCAACCTCAGGCAGATCGATCCGCGTGTATGCACCGCCCGAACCTTTACGCAGCACGGACACAGCCACTGTGTTGCCCTTGCGTGCACGAATCTCGCGGATTCCCTCAGCCATGCTGGGAAACTCCACGTTGCCCACACGAACGACCACATCGCCCGGTTCGATGCCCTTGCCCTGGCCCGCAGCGCCTACTTCTGCAATGCTGAAGACCCCCGGCATGCCCAGCAGGTGACTCAACGCGGTGAAGGTGTTTTTCTCTGTGCCCTCCAACAGCCCGCTCTGCAATTCGGCAGCAGGCGTGAGCGTGACATCCTTGGTTGCCCCATCGGGAAGCGTGAACGACGCCGTCACCGGCTGGCCGCCAGAAGCATCGACGGCGGCGTCAATCGCATAACCGTCCGTCGCGGCTGCTCCATTCACGCTCGTCAGCACGCTGCCACGCGGCAAATCGTGATCGGGCAGACTCAGATCGAGCGTTGTGCCTGTCAGGGGCCACACGCCCGCCGCGAGCATGCCGGTGGCGCGATTCTCTGTTGGCACCACTTGCAGGTTCAGCGTCGTCGGGGCGCCGGGCCGCTCCACCAGCAGCGTCACAGGTTCATTCTTCTTGGCCATGGCCACTGCCAGTGCAACATCATCAAACGACCGCACGGACGCGCCATCGACCGCCAGAATGCGGTCGCGGGGCTGCATCGGAATCGTCGCCCCCGTACCGGCATCCACCGCCACCATCGCCGGCGCACCGGGTTCGATCAAGCCCACGACGGGGGCGTCGACCTTTCGCCCTGCCATCATCACAATCACAAACAGCACCGCTGCGAGGATGATGTTCATCACAACACCGGCGGAAATCACCACCATGCGTCGCCATGGCGAGCAGTTCTGGTAGCTATCCGGCGCGGCGCTCGTCGCGGTCGGGTCGAGATCTTCCTGCCCGAGCATCTTGACATAGCCGCCAAAGGGCAGCATGTTCAGCCGATACTCCGTGGGACTGATGCGTCGGTGCAACTGCTCCAGCGCCTGCGATTCGGTCGTTTGCGCACTCACCGCGGCGTGCATCGCGCCGCGAAGCTGCTGGAGATACTCCGGCTCGCTGGTACCCGTGCGAAAGCCCAGCCCTTTGCGAAACGTGACCAGACTGGGGCCGAAACCCACCGCAAACGCAAGCACGCGAATGCCCGCCCAGCGAGCCGCGAGAAAGTGCCCGAGTTCGTGAACGAAGACGATGAACCCGAATCCAAGAATGACAAGCAGCAAATCAAAAGCAGTACCGAGCATGATCTATCTTTCGCCCGCCGGACGCCGCTGGAATCAGCAAAAGCCGTGATTTGCCCTCGCACGCGCCCGCACGCGCCCCCGCGAACCCTCACGAGTCCTTCAGCCGCCCGCTCACCCGCCTTACGCTGGTACATGATGCTCCTTCCAGCCACTGTTTGCGCTCTGGTTGCGATCGCCCAAGCCCCCGCGCGTGATGCCTCGTTGCTCGCGATTCTGGACGAACACGACGCTTGGACCCAGCGAGAAAACCCAGTCAGCGCGAGTACGCGAGGCAACGACGCCTACGCCCACCTGCTTGCCGACGAGAGCCCGCAGGCCACACAGCGTCGCATCGGCGAGATGCGCGATCGCCTGACCCGACTGACGGCACTTGACCGCAGGGGGTTCACCGAACTCGACACGCTCGATGCCGATCTGCTCTCGTACGAACTCAACCTCGCACTCGAACGCGCGACGCTTTTCCCCGAGCAGACGCCCGTGGATGCTCTGGGCGGCCCGCACACATGGCTGCCCCAGTTGCCTGACCGGCTGGCTCTGCGAACCGCTGTGCAGCGCGAGGGCTACGTGAAGCGATTGGAGGCCATTCCGACGCAACTGGCACAGATCACCGAGCAAATGAGGCTGGGCATGAAAGCCGGCCGCGTGCCGCCCAAAGTGCTGCTGCGTCGTAGCGCAGACCAGGCCCGCGAGCAAGCCAGCGCAGAGATCCGCAACGATCCGACACTGAGCCCCTTCTATAAGCCCTTCGCCGTGGCCTCGCCCGACGATCCGCTCGCCTCGCGCGCTCGCGACGCGATTCGCGATGGCATCGCTCCCGCGTTCGCGAGTTTCGCCGAGTTCCTTGAACGCGAGTACGTACCCGCCTGCCGCGACAGCGTGGGCATCTCACAAGGCGTGGATGGCATCCGCGCTTACGAAGTCGCACTCAAATCCCACACGACGACCGACCTCACGCCCCAGCAGATTCACGAGATCGGCCTGCGCGAAGTCGCAAGCCTGCGGCGCGAGATGCTGGCGACCATTCGTGAGACGGACTTTGACGAAACACTCGGCAAAGGCCTCAGCGATGACGACCTGTTCAAGGCGTTCATCCAGCATCACCGCGAAAGCGACGCAAGCTACTGGCCCGATGGCGACTCGATGATGCGCGATTACCGCGAACTCGCCAAGCGCATCGATCCAGAATTGCCCCGTCTTTTCCGCACCATTCCGCGCAACCAATATGGCGTGCGCGAAATTCCCCGCTTCGCCGCTCGCACCAGCCCCGCCGCGTACTACTACGACGGCTCCCTCCGCGCCGGCACGCCCGGTTACTTCATGGTCAACACGACCAATCTGCGCCAGCGTCCCAAGTTCGCTGCCATCAGCCTCACGATTCATGAAGCCGTGCCGGGTCACCACTTTCAAATCGCTCTCGCGGACGAGCTCGAAGGTGTTCACCCGTTCCGCACGCAACTGGGATATACAGCGTTTGTCGAGGGCTGGGCTCTCTACAGCGAGCGACTGGGCCTTGAAATGGCAGGCGGCGCGATCGGCAACGCGACCCGCCCCGCTCAACTGGCTCCCAGCGAACGAGGCTTGTACGCCGCGCCACTCGACAACGTGGGCCGACTCAGTGACGAACTCTGGCGTGCCTGCCGTCTGGTCGTGGATACAGGCTTGCACGCGTTCAACTGGCCGCGTGAGCAGGCGATCAACTATCTGCTGGAAAACACCGCCATCAGCTCACACGACGCAACCAGCGAAGTCGACCGGTACATCGGCTGGCCCGGACAGGCCTGCGCGTACAAGATCGGACAACTGAAGATTCTCGAATTGCGTGAGCGAGCCCAGCAGCAGTTGGGTGCCGCCTTCGACGTTCGTGAATTTCACGACATTGTGCTGCTGGGCGGTGCGGTTCCCATGCCAGTCCTCGAAGATCGTGTCAACCGCTGGCTCGCGAGCAAACGCTAAAGCTCTCTCTGGTGCAAAAAACGCAACACAGAGGCCGTGGCGGCGTTAAACCAACACTTCGCATGCCGTAACGCTTCGGCGTTTCGTGCGTCCCACTACTGTCCGTTCTGTCGTTGTCTCGGAGCTCCCATGACGCACCCTCAACCTGGTCTTGTCGCTCGCTTCACCGTTGCGGCCGCGCTGGCGCTCTGTGCGGGCCTTGCATCCGCGCAGCCCGGCGGCACCACGCCGCCAGTTGCACCCGCTCCCGCCTCGACCGCGCCGGTAGTCGACAGTGCCGCAACAGACCTGTTGACCAAGGTTCGCGACGCCATCAAGTCCACACGTGCCATCAGCTACGCAGCACACGTTGAAGATCTCAAGACCGCGGCTGTCACCACCACCGCAACCATCAGCGCAACCCGCGCGGATGCAGGTGGCTGGAAAGTGCACGGCACAGGCGAGAACATCACGAGCAAAGGCGAGAAGACCGCTTTCACCGTTGCCTACGACGGCCTCTCCGCTCGCTCGCTGCGCGACCGCGACAAAGTTGTCATCGAGCGTTCCTTGGAGAAGATGGACGATCTGCAGGTCTTCTTCACGGGCCAATCCGCTCGCCATCCCTTCGCGTGGGAGTTGCTGGCCGATGAACCCTTTGCCCAAGTCTCCGCCGTCACGCTTGAAGCGCCGACAACCGTGCAAGGCACCGCGTGCGAGGTGCTGCGCATCACGCTGCCCGCAAGCGCGGGTGCAGACGACAAAGCTGACGACCAGAACGCCGCTGCAACCAGCGCCACACCCGTGCTTCGCGTCTTCGTGAGTAAAGCGGACAACCTGCCACGACGCATCGAGCGCCTGCACGTGAGCGCCGACGGCACAACGCTCTCTGGCCGCGTGCTTGAACTGCGAGACGTTGCAACCAACGCCGACGCGACGCTCCGGCAGTTCACGCTCGACGTGCCCGATGGATGGCGCGTGCGTGCCGCCGACCGCGATGCCCGCCGCGCCGCTCGCGAAGCGCAGCGTGAAGCCGAAAAGAACGCCCCACCGCTCCCCGAAGGTGTGACATGGCGCAGCGATCCCAACACGCTGACACCCGGCTCTGACGCTCCTGACTTCTCGCTCGCGACACCCTCCGGTGCCAAGAAGACGCTCGCGGACTACAAGGGCAAAGTCCTCGTGCTCGACTTCTGGGCAACCTGGTGCGGCCCTTGCAAGACCGCCATGCCCGCTCTGCAGCGCCTGCATGAGAAGTACAAGGACCAGCCTGTCGCCATCGTCGGCATGAACGCCGAAGGTCCCGAGCCGGGCGATCCCGTCGCTTTCAAGAAGGAAAGCGGCTACACGTACGAACTCCTGCTGCAAGCCGACGCGGTAAGCGAAGCGTTCAAGGTTCGCGGCTTGCCCACGTTCTACGTCATCGGACCCGACGGCAAGGTCATCTGGGGCGGCGTGGGTCTGGCGGCGCCACCGGGCTCGCAGCGTGCCAGCAGCAAGGCTCGCGCCGAGTACCTCGAACAGACGATTGATGCTCTGATTCAGTCCGCCCTGCCCAAGTGATGCCGTCAGCCCCGCTATCCTTTTCGTAAGGGAGGCCTGCATCCGTTTACGCGGCTGATCCCGACGCACACATGCACGCGGAGCGTGCGATCAGGACGCTGACGACATGGCCACGGAAGACCGAACGGATGCGGGATTGCCCTACGAACCTCGTGGTCGATCACCCATCGTCGATAGCACGGAACGTCGCGTCACAGGCTTGAAGCGCCGCGTGGTGCGAGAAGGCTCGACCGCAGTCGCGATGCTCGAAGGTGCGCTTGCCGCTCTCAAGACGCTCGATGTCGAAGCCGCCAAGCAAGTCCGCCGCACCGACGACCAAGTCGACATCGAAGAAGTCGCCATCGAGCAGGAAGCCTACGAACTGCTCGCACTGCACCACCCGTATGGCCGCGACTTCCGCACCGTCGCCTTCTGCCTGCGCGTCAACGCCGACATGGAGCGCGTCGCTGACCACGCCAGCTCGATCGCCAAAGTCGTCACCCGCCTTGCGGAGTTGCCCGGCACGCGCCCCCTGCGCCTGCCCACCGCGCTCGTCGAACTCAGCGACCGCGTCCCGCAGATCTGCCACGCTCTGCTCCGCGCCGTGCTCGACGAAGATATCGAAGCCGCTCAGCGCATCGTCACCAGCGATCAAGTGATCGACCAGCTCGACCGCCGCCTGTTCGAAGAAGTACAGGACCTCGTCAAGAGCCTCGGCCGCAGCGACGACGCCATCACCATCGGTCTGTTGGTGTACCGCGCCAGCCGCGAACTCGAACGCGTGGGCGACCTCATGGCCGCCGTCGCCGAAGACGTAGTGTATCTGGGCACGGGCCAGATCATCCGCCACGCCAAACGCCGCGGGTTGACGAGACCCGACGCGCCGAAGGCTTGATGTCAGTGTTTGGGATATCAGCGTTTGGGGGCTTGCATGTTGGTGCTATCGCTATTCCTGGCATGTGTCGGCTTGGTTCTCGCTGCGCTCGCCATCACGTGGTGGCGCGGCAGGCCTGTTCCCGGCACACTGGTCTGTGCACGCTGCGGATTTGACGCCAAGCATCTTGCCGAAAGTCAGCGTCTCTGTCCTGAGTGCGGCGTGCACCTTGCCCTCCCCGGTCTCACCCGTCCGCAGCGACATCGCCGCGTCGGTCACGCAGTAACGGCTGCTGTTGTCGCGCTGCTCGCACTGTCTGCAAGTCTCGCACCGGTTGCCTTGCAACTGACACGTCCGTCCAATCAGCCACTCTGGTGGCTTCAGTATCAACTCAAGAGCGCTGACGCCACGACACGCACCAATGCCAGCCTCGAGATCGCAACGCGGGACGCAGCCGGCGCATTGACCGCGGCGGACTACGCCAAGCTCGCTCCCACGCTACTGGCCCTTCAAGCCGATACGACGATTCCATGGGACACGGCCTGGGGTCGCATGATCGAGAACGCCGCCGCCCGCGGCGTTCTGAGTGACGCCCAGTTGCAAACCTATCTGCAACAGAGCTGCTCGTTCACCATCCGCCATCCCAGGTACGTCGCACCAGGCGGGTCAATCAGTGTGCAGTACGCCTACCAGTTTGGTCGTACCAACCTCGCGCAGTTCAGCGGCTACACCAACATCCCTCCGCATGAATGGTTTAGTCCTGGTCCGCATAGTTCGTTCTCGAAAGCAGAACCAGCAGATGGTTCCGCGACAATCCCGCTGAGCGGTGGCAACGGCGGTGGCGGTTCCTATGGCACATCACACGCGCTCACCGCCCCGCTCGGCACGCACGATGTCGTCATCCCCATCAATATCACACTCAACGCGCCCGGCTGGCCGTCCACCACCTTCACCATCACGCATCGCTCGCGCCTGACCGTCACCGACGCGCCGGGGCCATTCGCCAAGGCCGTTTCCAGCCCGCTCTCCACGCGGCTGCTTCAGGAGTCCTTCGGCTTCGAACATCGCGCCGGTCAAGCCAGCAGCGGAATGGGTGCGGACAAGGGCATCGCCCTCAACATGGGCGTCTCCCAACACGGCATGGACGAAGTGATCTTCGTCACCATGTTGACCTCCGAATCACTTGCGCAGCCCGTCGCCTTTGAGGTGTTCGTACGTCCCGCCGGCGACACGAGTGCACCATGGACCAAGCTGCTTCAGCACACGCAACGCG
Source organism: Phycisphaerae bacterium (assembly GCA_046316615.1). Taxonomy (GTDB): domain Bacteria; phylum Planctomycetota; class Phycisphaerae; order Phycisphaerales; family UBA1924; genus BJHL01. Next base: position 30,265 of record JBKDAN010000007.1, on the reverse strand, counting down.
ATGACACTGCCCGTGCCCGTCACTCGATAGGTTCGATGCAGACACCCGCGCCGCCTGCATTCTGGACCGTTGATGCTGTCGACGTGCTGTTCCGAGCGTCGGCAACACTGGCGGATAGCTCCGCAATGGATGAATACTGGCCAGGCGAGTTCATCCTTTCCGCCGTGCCGCTGGACCGCAAGCCGCTGCTGCAGGGCAAAGGCCTCACGCTGGAAAACTGGTCCGCGGTGCCGCCGATCAATGCGTTCGCCGAGCAGTTGCAGTTGCTCACCGCTGCGAGGAACCCCGCTGTAGATAGACAATTCGTTATCGATCGCATCGATGCCCTGCTGGATCGTCAGGCAAGCGGAACGAACTGGACACGCAGCGATGGCAACCTCGTCGACGAACTTCGCCGCCAAGGGCTGGTCACCGACGACCAATACACGCGCTACGCCAGCCAGATCGTCGGACCGCTCACGCTGCAAGTGCGCCCACGCATCCGTCTCAATGACAAGGGACAGTTCGACGTGCAAGGTGCCATGCCCCCCTACCGCTGCGGCATCACGACCGACCTCACCGTCGTGTGGGATGCACCACGCGTGATGCTCAACGACACGCAGCTCACGCACACCGCCAAACCCCGCGCTCGCTACCTACCCACTGCCGAGTTTGGCTACGCCGCGGCCACCATGCAGATGCGGCCCTTTGATGCCACCACCACACTGCCGCCCGGAAACTACACCCTGCGCGTCGTGCAACCCTTCCGCGTCTTCGCTGGCAACGTGCCGCTTGAAACGGCCGATGCCAATACGCCGCTGTTTGTCGGGACACAGGATGCCCAGCTGCCGGTGCGGCTGCTCGCACCAGATGAGCCACTGGTGGAAGTCGTTGACGATGCAACCATCGGCGCGATACTCGACAAGACGCTGTTATGCACGAGCGTGTGGACAAATCACGCAACGAACGCTGATGGCACCATTCGCGACTACGGCGGCGTCACCGTGCGTGCAGGCGAGCTTCCTGTTGCTGTCGCGTTTGATGTCTTCGTACGACCGGCCGGCGAAACTGACCCCGCGCAACGCTGGTACATGGGCCACGTGGTGCTCGGCCCGGGCGCCGCTCGCGTCGAGGCTTCGGGCGACAACATGCCTTACCGCAAACTTCCCCTGACAGGCCCGCTTCCCGATGCCACACGTAGCGGGTTGCGCGACCAGAACGTCGAACTGGTCCTGGTGCCCAACCCCGCTGCCAGCCACACTCGCACGGATGTTGCAAGTGTGTGGTCAGGAGATGGTAAAGAACGCATCGTCCCCGTCACGCAGGTGCGCAACACGGGAAACTACCGTTGACAAACCGGCCGCAACCTGACACCCAGTGAGTTTTTCATGATCGAGCTCATGGTCATCCTCTCGTTCGCAGGCCTCATCGCGGGCGTTATTGCATGTGTCCTGGGCTGGCGAGGCCGCCGCGTGGGCGATGAGTTGCGGTGCCCGCGCTGCGAGTTTGACGTGACATCCCACTTTGGACAGTCCGCTGCCGTGACTTGTCCGGAGTGCTCACACAAGATCGAATTCGCATCCGATGCTCGTCGCGGGACGCGATGCCATCGCAGGGGCCTGCTCACAGTCGGTGCGACACTCGTGATCTGTTGTGCCCCTCTTGCACTCATTGCCCTGGCCCAGAACAACGCTACGACATGGCTGCAGCAACGCAAACCCACAAAGTTGCTTCTGTGGGAGTGGGAGCACGCCGCGCCACGGTGGCCGCAAACTGCATTCTTCGAACTGCTTCAGCGCGAACGGAAGGGGAAACTGACTCAGGCGGATTTGCTGCTCATGGGCGACGCACTTTGGAAGCGAGTCTCCGCAGGCACGATACTGACAGATACGAACGAAACAAGCCTCTTCTCTGACTTGGTGGAAACGGGGCTGATTCCCCGCGATGAGTTTGTGAAGCGTCAACTCGCGAGCTACGACTGGCGACTGGAAACACCGGCCGCCATTCGTGCTGGGGCATCCATTCCCTTCACGATCGTCGATGGCCCTCTCATCGAGTCGCAGCGCCTCCGTCAATGGGCCTTCTGTGGACTGCTGCTGAAGTCTGAGGTCCAGATCACGTTGCAAGACGCACAAGGTCGAACCGTACATGAGTCGCGGCTTGTTCCATCTGACTTCGGCCCATATTGCGGCGTTCCAATGCGCCGGGCGTTACCTCCGGTCGCAACTGATCTTGCGCCAGGTGAGTACCGCCTGACCGCAGAACTGAGCGTGCGTTACTACGGCCCATGGGAACGCGTGCAGGCAGTCGTGAGCAACCAGCAGATCCCCGTTGACCCCACGCTTCTGGAACCCGGTCCCAGTGTCAAGACCATCGCCATTGACCAGTTGGTGAACGTCGTCGACCAAGCTCGCCCCCTTATCACCCTCGACACGAGTGAGATGCGGAACAAGGCAATGCGGGACATGATGAACACCATGCGTGCGACGCTTTCACCGCTGATGCCAGGCCATAAGCCCCGAATCCTGCTTTCGGTTGATCCAAGGACGCTACCGAAAGGCATCGAATCTGTCTACGCCGTGCGGGTTGAGCAAGGTGATCGCGTTGCGGAGATACCCGAGGGGGGAAAAGTCCAAGTTCCAGAATTGAGCGCTTGGAAAATTGTGTCCTCGGCGACAGTCGCGCGGTCAACCATCATCCTGCCATACGCCGAGGCATTCGAGCCAGGCGTGATTCGCGTCACATTGACCCCAGCACCACACATCGCTGAACAACTGAGCGGACCGGATGCGGTGACCAACATCTTGAGCGAACCCATCGTGATCGAAACACAGTTGCAGGCCAGCGAGAAGTAGACTCCCAGCCACGGCGACACTCCTCGCTGCCTTGGTCGGCGCGCGAGTCAGAGCATTCACGCGAGCAGTGCTTGCACGGCGAAGTCGCACAAGTCAAAAACGACAACAACCACCTTGCGGTGGTTGTTGCGACGCTTACGCGTGGTGTACAAGAAACAGTTGGGAGTCGCTTTGCCGAACGTTACCGAACGGCTCTCTGCGAACAGAATTCTGTAATACAGACGAGAGAGTGATGACTTTACTGGCTGTGGTTCTCACCACGTATCCGAACACTAGTTTTGGATATGCCAGTCTAAGGAGATCCCTTAGAAAGGAGGTGATCCAGCCGCAGGTTCTCCTACGGCTACCTTGTTACGACTTCGTCCCAGTCACCTGTCTTGCCGTAGGCACCACTGAACTGTGGCGACTTTGGGCACTCCAGGCTCCCATGACGTGACGGGCGGTGTGTACAAGGCTCAGGAACACATTCACCGGGGCGTAGCTGATCCCCGATTACTAGCGATTCCGACTTCATGCAGGCGAATTTCAGCCTACAATCCGAACTGGGGCGTACTTTTTGCGATTTGCTCCATCTCGCGATCTTGCTTCGCTCTGTATACGCCATTGTAGCACGTTTGCAACCCTGGATGTAAGGGCCATGCGGACTTGACGTCATCCCCACCTTCCTCCGGTTTGACACCGGCAGTCTCGCTAGAGTACTGGCTTGCGCCGAGCAACTAACGACAGGGGTTGCGCTCGTTAAAGGACTTAACCTGACACCTCACAGCACGAGCTGACGACAGCCATGCAGCACCTGTGCTGGTTCCGGTCTTGCGACTGTGGCTCCGCTTTCACGGAGTTGATCCCAGCATGTCAAACCCAGGTAAGGTTCTTCGCGTTGCCTCGAATTAAGCAACATGCTCCACCGCTTGTGTGAGCCCCCGTCAATTCATTTGAGTTTTAGCCTTGCGACCGTACTCCCCAGGCGGTATGCTTATCGGTTTTCCTACGACTGATACGGCGTCAAAACCGCACCAGTCTAGCATACATCGTTTACGGCGTGGACTACCAGGGTATCTAATCCTGTTTGCTCCCCACGCTTTCGTGCCTCAGTGTCAGGACAGGCCCAGCCGGACGGCTTCCCCATCGGCATTCCAAACGATATCTACGCATTTCACCGCTCCACCGTTTGTTCTTCCGGCCCTTACCTGCCTCAAGACTTGCAGTTCGCTCTGCTGTTCCGTAGTTGAGCTACGGGCTTTCACAAAACGCTTGCAAGCCCACCTACGCACCCTTTAAGCCCAGTGATTCCGACTAACGCTTGTGGCCTCTGTATTACCGCGACTGCTGGCACAGAGTTAGTCGCCACTTCCTTTGGGGTCAATCATTGGTTCCGACCCCTGACAGTAGTTTACACGTCAGAGACGCTTCATCCTACACGCGGCATTGCTCCGTCAGGCTTGCGCCCATTGCGGAAGATTCGTTACTGCAGCCTCCCGTAGGAGTCCGGACAGTGTCTCAGTTCCGATGTTGCGGGCCGTGCTCTCACACCCGCTACCCGTCTTCGGCTTGGTAGGCCTTTACCCCACCAACTACCTGATAGGACGATCGCCGCTCCCAAGGCGCCAAAGCTTTGCTCCTAGGAGATCATGAAGTATTACCCGCAGTTTCCCACGGCTATCCTCCACCTCGGGGTACGTTCGATCGCATTACTAACCCTTTCGCCACTTACCCTTGCGGGCCCGTGCGACTTGCATGTTTTAGCCATGCCGCCAGCGTTCAATCTGAGCCATGATCAAACTCTTCAATTGATTTTCTGTTTATCACAGCCGAAGCCGTGAAGAATACAAAGAAGAAAGACCATGTTAACCGCAGCCTCTTCCCTTTCAGGTGAGTACTGCGGCGGTCATCAACAAACTATCTTCCCGGAGCGGGGAGCCCCAGGTTGACCATTTGCTGACCATGGATGGCTTATCCATGGTATTTTGGCTTACTCATCGCATCACGAATGTTTAACTTTCGTGACGCGTTGCACTGAGTGAACCCAAGCAGACATGTGAGGTTCTGCTTGCGACCCGCATCATTCCCCATCCGTGAAGATGAGTGCCACGTTGTACGGCGTGAAGATGCGTTGTGTGGATCTATCCGCGAGCCTGCTGGTCGATCAGTTGCCCGTGCTAACAGGCCGCTCGCGGAAGCACACTCTCGTGCGACATTCCCAACTGTTTACTTTTCAAAGATCAGCCCGTTTGCCGACAGTACTTCTGCAAGCCTTGCGACTCGCGTCGTCGCTGTCATTCAGCGGGGAGGGAAGCATACGAAACGCTCCCCTCGCCGTCAAGCTGCTTCCCCCAACTCTTTTTGACCCGCATCGCGCAAGTAGCCTTTTTCCCGTGCGTTGCGCCTCAAAAAAGTCCCCTCACTTTGTCAAGGTTTTGAGAGCTTTTGGCCTTGGCACGCCACCTCTGGCCTGCCTCACCCTCTTCGTTCGGACAAAGTTCGCCATTTTCAGCTGTCCGTCCCATCATATCCCCTTGCCGGCATCCTTCTCAGCTTTCTCGGGCGTCACCCCCAGCACCGCGACCCAAATCTCGGGCATGTGCCCCACTCCCCAAGCCGCCCGAATCGCCCTGGCGGCCTCGCGCATCGTCGCCCCGGTCGTCATCACGTCGTCAACCAGCACCACCACGCGAGCTGCAGGCGGCTGGCCGTTCCACGCCAACGTCACCCGCATCGATCCAGCCACATTTCGTCGACGCGTCTCCAACGTCGAGCCCGTCTGCATTGGACGGTGCTGCCTCCCAAGGCACGCGACCATCGGCAGGCCCGCCGCCCGCTCCATGCCTCGCGCAATCGCCAGCGGATGGTCTATACCGCGTGCAAGCCGTCGCCACATCGATGTTGGAACCGGCACCACCAGCGCATCCTGTGGCGAGAGCTCTTCAAGCTCAAGACATCGCACCACCTGACGCCCCAGGTCGCTGCCAGCGTCATTGGCCAACCTTGCGAACGCAGAGTTCTTGATCTCCAGCACCGTGCTTCGCAGCACACCCTCATACACGCCCAGCCGCACCACGCGCTTCCACGGCACACGCGTGCCGCGACAGCCCGTGCACCCCGCATCCTCCCCGCTCGCCACCACCTCATACGCCCCCACCGTTCGCCCGCAGCGAAAGCACCACGCCTCTGTCGCGTCCGCGGCAAACCCCGCAATCTCCGCCCGCCGCCGCCAAGGCATGCTCGTCACACCCAAGTAGGTCCGCTCGATCCGCTCCCACCACCCCTCCTCGCGCTCGGACGGCACATCCGTACTCGTGTCCGGCTTGGCAGCATCGCTCGCTTTCCCACGATCCCACGACCGCAGCGCAGGCGGCCACACGAAACGCTCGGGCTTCGCCAAAGGCCCACGCTCATGACTCCCTGAGTCCACACGCGTCCCCTTCCTATCCGCACCAACGAAAAAAGCCAGCGAGCACATGCTCGCCGGCTTCAGTCTACCACAAACTGTCGGTCGCCGCCTTACGCGTCGTCACCGTTCTCCGTCATCTCCATCTCAGCCAGCACGTCATCCGCTTCATCCGCGGCCATGGCGGCGTCCATCGCACTATCGAGCGCGGCATCCATCGTCGGCAGTTGTCCCGGCGACGCACCCGTACCGCGCAGTCGCTCGGCGTGTGACTTCTGCGCTTCCGCACGCTCATGGCGAGCTTCGCGTTCGCGTGCCATGCTGCCATCGACAAACCCCTGCAGCTTGCGAGCCCGCACGGGGTGCTGCAACTTGCGAATCGCCTTCGCTTCCACCTGACGCACACGCTCACGCGTCACCTTGAAGATGCGACCCACTTCCTCCAGCGTGTACGTGTAACCGTCACCAATGCCGTATCGCAGCTTGATGATCTCCCGCTCGCGATAGGTCAGCGTCTTCAGCACGCCCTCAATGCGATGCTTCAGCATCTCCTGAGCCGCCAGGTCGCCCGGCGCGCCCGTGGAATCATCCTCAAGGAAGTCGCCGAAATAGCTGTCTTCGCTCTCGCCCACAGGCTTGTCGAGGCTCACCGGGTGCCGGCTGATCTTCATCACACGCCGCACATCCAGCGGCGTCAGATTCGCCCGCTCAGCAATCTCCTCCACCGTCGGCTCCACACCCGTCTCCTGATGCATGAGTTTCTGGATATTGCGGATCTTGCCCATCGTTTCGATCATGTGCACGGGAATGCGAATCGTGCGTGCATGATCCGCAATAGCCCGCGTGATCGCCTGCCGAATCCACCACGTCGCATACGTGCTGAACTTGAAGCCGCGCTTGTACTCGTACTTGTCCACGGCACGCATCAGGCCCGTGTTGCCCTCCTGAATGACATCAAGGAAGCCAAGGCCGCGGTTGCGGTACTTCTTCGCGATGCTCACGACAAGTCGCAGATTGCCGCCTGAAAGGTCGCGCTTCGCCTGCTCATACTCCCAGAAGACCGTCGCCAGCTCACGCACCCGGCGTTGCAGTTCGCCCGGCTCCTCAAGCACGAGGCTGCGCAGCCCATCGAGCTCATCTTTCATCACTTCGATGTCTTCGGGCTCAAACTGCTTCTTCTGCTTGCGATGGCGCAGCTTGGCAGACAGCTTCTCCACCTTCTCATCGGGCGTCTTCGCGAGCTTCAGATCGTTATCCAGTTCGACCATCTTCTTGCAGATGGCCCGCAGCTTGCGGAACAGCGGAATGATCCGGCCCGTGCGCAGGCTGCATTCTTCCACCAGCCGCGCCATGCGCGACCGCCGCGCCGACATCCGCGCCTTGATCGCGCGATACGTCTCCACGTTCTTCTCGCGCCGCGCCTGACGCAGCGACACCCAGTCCGCGCGGTTCAGTTCCAGCAGTCGCTCGATCGTCGGCAGATTGACCGGAATGCGCTTCAGCAGCTTGTCCTTCGCATGTGGATCCGCCGTACTGATGCGCATGGTGCGATCAAACGGCGTTTCACCCTTGCTCACGCTGCGCAGCAATTCCACCGCCTGCTGCACGACATAGTCGTTCTCAAGGCAGCGCCGACGGAAGATCATCCGGCACGTTTCGATCTTCTTGGCGAGGCGCACTTCCTCTTCCCGGGTCAGCAGCGGGATCGAGCCCATCTGGGCCAGATACATGCGGATCGGATCATCCACACCCTTGCCGCTGCTCTCCGCAACGACCTCCGCGATGTCCTTGTGAATCTGCGCGTCTTCGTCGTCCAGTTCCACCGCGGGCTGCTCGCCATCGTGGAGCGCCTTGCGCAGGTTCGCCATCTCGCCGCCACGTTCGCCGCCCGACACGCTCATCGCGCGGAACAGCGACGGAAGCACAGGCGACGACACACCGGGCCCGCCTGCATCCATGCTCATGCGGTGCAGCCGCGCACGCAGCTCCAGCTCGTCAATCATCTCGATGTCGAGACGATCAATGACGACCAGCAGTTCATCAACACGCGCCGCGTCGACCATCTCGTCGGGCATCGTGTTGTTCATCTCTTCATAGCTCAGCCAACCGCGACGACGAGCAACCAGAAGAAGTTGCTCCACGGCAGGATGCAGGTCACCGTTCACTGAAGGCCTCTCTTTCGATGTCCACCAGCAAGAACCCGATACCAGACACACCTGAAGAAACCGAACCGAAGAAAACGAACTGAAGAACCCCAAGGCTAGCCCGACTCACCGACTCCTCACCGTCACGAAGGCCGCGGCACCTTGCGACGATCAGGCCCCAACGTCTGCTGCACGTTGCGAAGCACTTTCAACCGCTCCGCCGCCGCAGTCGACGCATCCAGCGTCTGCTTGGGCTCAGGCATCCCTGCCTGCTGATTGTTCCGCAGCATCGCGTCGCGCCGCGCCCGCCCAAGGCACTCGCGCCACATCGCATGCACGCGATTCTGATCGCGACTCGTCTGATCATCCACACGTGACATCAGCGCAATCGCCCCGCTCCGCGCATCATCATCCTCAGCAAGCTGCGACAACACGCTTTGCAAGTGCGGCAGTTCGCCATCCTCACCCAAGTCGTGAATGCTCTGCGCCACGCGCTTCACTACATCACTCTCAAACGTGATGGGCGCGATGATGTCCTTGTCCTGCTCGCTCAGCGTCGTCCACAGCGCGCCATCACACAGCAGGCAGCCCAGCAAGTGCTCTTCCAGCGTCAACTGCTGGTTCGCGCCGATCACCGCGGTCGTCGGCTGCTCCTGGCCATAGCTGGTCGCACGTGTCGCACGCCCTGCGGGCACGCTCGCACGCACCACCGCCTCAGGCACGCCAGCGATCTGCGCCAACCGCTTCTCAATCAGCGCCTTGCGAATCGGCTCCACGTTCGCCAGTCCCAGTTCCACCAGGCGCTCAATCTCCGCGACCATCGCTTTGCTGCGCGCCGCCAGCCCCGCGCCTTCCAGCCGCTCCGCCACACGCTGGAAGCGGAAATCCAGCAGATCAATCGCACCCGCCAGCGCCTTGCGGAACACGTCCGCACCGCCCTCGCGCTTCAAGAGCTCATCCGGATCCTTCGCATCCGTGAACTTGTTGAGAGACACGATGGCCACATCCACCGGCTGGCTGAAGAAGACTTCCGCCGCCCGGTCCGCCGCGCGTTGACCAGCTTCATCGCCATCAAACAACAGCAGAATGCGATCACATGCCAGCCGCAGTTCCTTCGCGTGCTCAGGCGTCAAGGCCGTGCCCAGCGTTGCAATCGCATTGCGAAAGCCCGCCTGATGACACGCGATCACATCCATGTACCCTTCGCAGATCAGCGCGGTCTTCTCCTGCTGAATCGTGCGAAGCGCCAGATCAAGCCCGTAAAGCGTCTTGCTCTTGTAAAAGACCGGCGTCTCCGGGCTATTCAGATACTTGGGCTCGTCCTCCGGATTGATCTTCCTCGCACCAAACGCAATCACACGCCCCGTGCGATCCGTGATCGGAAACATCACGCGATTGCGGAACGCGTCGTAATACCCGCCGCCCTCGCGCTGCTTCAGCAGCCCCGCCTGCGCGAGCAAGTCGTTGCCCAGCTTGCCGCCAAGCGTCATCACCAGCCCGTCCCAGCGGTCCGGCGCGACACCAAGCCGGAACTCCTTGATCATCTCCTCGCTGACACCGCGCGACTTCAGCACCTCTCGCCCCGTCGCACCGTGCGTCTCGTGCTTCATCACACCCACAAAGAACGCCGCCGCCGCGTTGTTCGCTGCAAACAGATCCTTCTTCGTGATCGCAGGACCATCACCCTGCTCCGCAAAGCTCTGCTGCCGCAAAGGCGTCAACTGCACGCCCGCACGCTCCGCAAGAAACTCCAGACTCTCGCGAAACTCCATCCGCAGAAACTTCTGCACGAACGTGAAGACGTCCCCCGACGCGCCGCAACTGAAGCACTTGTAGAACTGCTTGTGCGGCACCACCGTCATGCTGGGTGTGCGATCATCATGGAACGGGCACAGCCCGACAAACTCGCGCCCCTTGGGCTTGAGCGAAATGTGTTCACCGATGATGCGCACAATGTCACTCGCATCACGCACACGATCAATGTCTGAGCGATCACCAAACGCACGCTTGCCCGCGCCGCCTGCGTTCTGCGAAGAAGATGTCCACCGTTCTGCAGGCACAAATCACCTTCGCGCGTCGTGCGCAAGTGACCGACAGCATCTGATCCACCACCGCGCCGATGCCCGCCTCTACCAAACGGTATCAGCCACAGCACCCGCGCGTCGGCAACGTCTCCCGCTTCAGGGCCGGCGTCACCACCCCTCAACCTACCACGCATTTCGCCACATGCCACCCGCCCAGCACGTTTCCTCAGTTCTCAGACGCTCCACCGACCGCTTGTACCGCCTGCCGCCTCCCGGGCCACACCACCCGCCAACCATCACGCCATGAAGCGCGTACGGGTTCGATTCGTCGGTCGTGTCCAAGGCGTCGGCTTTCGTGCCACCTGCCGCGCCATCGCCGTCGTCCGCCCGGTGACCGGCTGGGTCCGCAACGAACCCGACGGCAGCGTCCTCCTCGAAGCCCAAGGCGACGCATCCGCCGTCGAAGAGTTCCTCCAGGCGATCCACGATCGCATGACCCGCAACATTCAGCAGGCCGACCGCGCCGACGTGCAACTCGCGACCGACGAATCCCAATTTCGCGTGACGCATTGACGACCGACGCGCGTCACGCTCCGTGCCCCTGCGCGTAAGCACGCACGTACCCCGCACTCTCGTGGAGACGCCATGACGATCGCACCCATCGCACCCATCGCACCCGTCGCCGCCGCAAGCCGCTCCGCCTCTGTCGACATCCTCCGCGGCTTCGCCCTCTGCGGCATCCTCTTCATCAACGTCATCGCGTTCGGTCGCTACGCCACCGAATACATGAACCCCACCGCCGCCGGCCCGCTCGAAGGCGCCAATCTGGCCGCGTGGGTCCTCTCCGCAATCTTCATTGACATGAAGTTCATCAGCATCTTCTCGATGCTCTTTGGCGCAGGCCTCGTCCTGCTGGGCGACCGCATCGAAAGCCGAGACAGCGGCGAGGGCTTCGCAGGCATCTACTACCGCCGCATCGCGTGGCTGCTGCTCTTTGGCATGCTCCACGCCTGGCTCTTGTGGTATGGAGACATCCTCGTCAGTTACGCCATCTGCGGGCTCGCCTTGTACCCCATGCGCAAGCTCCGCCCCGTCACCCTCATCATCATCGGCTCCGCGCTACTCATCGTGCCCGTCTTCATCTTCGGCGCCGCTGGCGCTGCTATGCACTTCTGGTACACACATGGCGGCGTGACCGAAGCCCTCGCCGCCCAGGCCCGAGGCGACGCGCTAACTCCCTCCCAAACCAGCACCCTGTCCATGTGGAACGACGCCCTAAAAGACTGGGCACCCAGCGCCGAAGTCCTCGCCGCCGAGCGCGCCGCCTACACCGGTTCGTGGTTCGATGCCTTCAAGGAACGCGCCGAACACAACGTCTTCATGCAGGTCTTCATGATCCCCATGTTCAGCGTTTGGCGTTGCGGCGGCCTCATGCTCATCGGCATGGCCCTCATGAAGCTGGGCGTCTTCTCCGCCCAGCGCTCCACCACCTTCTACGCCAAGCTCGCCGTAATCGGCCTCACTCTGGGCTTGCCCCTGTGCATCCTCGCCGCGCTCGATGGCTATCGCGACGGCTTCACCTACGCCCGCACCATGGCCCTCAGCTTCAACCTCAACTACCTGGGAAGCATCGGCGTATCGCTCGCCTACGTGGGCATCATCATGCTGCTCTACCGCAGCGCGGTCCTCAGCGAGCAATCGCCTGTCGGTCGCAGTTTCGCCGCCATGGGACGCATGGCCTTCACCAACTACCTCATGCAGACGCTCATCTGCACCACCATCTTCTACGGCTATGGCTTCAGCCAGTTTGCCGCGTGGGAACGCTGGCACCTGTTCTTCTTCTTCGTCCCCGCGCTCCTGCTCGTGCAGCTTGCGTACAGCCCCATCTGGCTCTCCCGCTTCCGCATGGGACCGGCGGAGTGGGTCTGGCGCACACTCACCTACATGAAGCCACAACCGATGGCGAATCGCCCCGTGTCAATCGCGTGAATCGGCGTTTTCTGCCGACTCATTCCGATATTCACGCCTGCCGCGCGCGCCTCGCAGCCTCTCGCGTCTGAGAATCCTGTCAAGTGGTTGGTCAAACACGAAAACGCTTCGATTTCCCGACGTTTCTTGCTACCATGCCGCTCGTCGCCGTGGCTTGCCGGTTCGGCGTCAAGTGACCAAGGGCTTCCAGCCCTCGCGCGTTCCCGCATCGCGCGCCCTCGGAGAGTGGACATATGGCCGAAAGCTTCAAGGCACTCTGCGCTGATTTTTACGTCAACCAGAAGTTGCAGGTCAAGATGGAACTCCCTCGCACACGCGAGACCATACTCGACTTCTACGAGCGCGTCCGTAAGTCCTATCCCCAGATGATCGGCTTCCGCAAGTATCGCGACGAGCTCGCCCTCGAAAGCAACCCGCAGGAAATGCCCCACCGCTGGCTCGCCGTCAAAGGCACCAGCATCCGCAGCGGCTGCGTCAACGCCGAATCCCTGACCGAGTGTTACGGCATCCACCAGCTCGTGCTCGACACCGCCCCGTCCTACCTCTCCATCTCACCCCTCGACGTCGACCATCTCGAAGTCCTCTTCGGCTTCGACCTCATGGCTCAGGGCAACCACGACCAGATCGTGCACGACGCCCTGCTCGCAGGCAGCCCCCTCGCCGGCCTCATGGACATTCCCCACGCCACCCTCAGCGACTTCCAGCCCACGCTGGGCGTCACGCTGGGCGCCAGCAAGGAGTTCGAGGTCTACGCCGAGGTCAAGACGCGCCCCGTCATGCTCCGCCCGCGCGACCCCGAACTGGGCGAACCCATCAGCATCTACCTCACCATGCGCAAGCTGGGCCCCATCAGCGATCTCAAAGAGCTGACCACCGCCTTCACCCGCCTGACCAAAATGGGCGAAGACCTCATCCAGCACCGCATCGTCCCCAACCTGCTGGTCCCCATTCACGCCGCCATCGGCTCCGGCCGCTAAACGAAGCACACCCCCGGCACCTATCGCCCCCCCTCCGTGCCTTCGTGCCTGCTCCCACTCACTCCTGCTCAATCAACTTATCCAGCAGTCCATCTTCCGCCTCGCGGAAGTCCTTCATGCTGTTCGCCAGCTCTTCGCCCGCAGCCGTCAATCGCTTCGCGAGTTCAGCATCACCCAGCGCCTGCTGGCGCAGGCTCAGCTCACTGAGCGTCTCCGCCGCCGCACGAATACTGCTCGCTGCCTGCGCGTAGTTCCGCGTCGCGTCGTAAATCACTTGGCTTGACAGTTCCTTGTTCGTCGGCTGGTGCAGCAACCGCCAAGGCTGGCTGCGCACTTCGACCGCCGTCAGCTTCAGTTGCTCCGCCGTCAACCGAAAGTTCGCCATCCCCGCGCGAATATTGGGCCGCTGCTCCACCACCAGCGTGTTCACATCCGCCAACGCCTGCTGCGCCTGGGCCATCGCCCCGCGTGCATCACGCAGCGCATCATTCAAAAGCGGCACACTTTCCGCATTGATCTTCCCCGTCGCGTCATTCACACTCGCGATGATCTGCTCAATGCGCTGACGATTATCCGTGATGATCGTCCGCACTTCATCCAGCGCAGCCTTGCCGCTCGCCACCGCCGCCCGCGCGTCCGTGATCAGCGCCTCCGCCTGATTGGTCGCGATATCAACATCCTTCGCCGCCCCTTCCGCGCTCGCTAGCGTGCGCCGCACGCTCGCGTCCCACTCCGCAAAGCTCGCCCGCGCCTGCTGCACAGTCGCACGCATATCACTGATCGCGCCGGTGATCTCAGGCGACCCCTTGTCGATCAGCCCCTCAACATTGCCCACGCTCTTCTCCAGACTCTTGAGCGTGTTCTGCAACTGATTGACCTGCTCAGGCCCAAACCCTGCCTGTGCCAAGAAGCCCGGCGGCGCGATGTTGGCCATCACCACATCGCCCTTTTCAATCTTCGCCGAAACACCCTGGAAAGGCGTCGCCGTCGCCGTGCCGACGCTCGCGATGTTGATGCTGCTCAACGTCCCCAGCAGGGGCTTCTCAAGGTACACGCCCGCATCTTCATGCAGCACCAGATCAGGCCGCACTTCCACTTCCACCTTAATGCCCGTCGCTTCCCCCGCAGGCGTCGTCTCAAACGCCACACCCTTTACGCGCCCCACCTGCACGCCGCCCAGCAGCACAGGCGACCCGCTCTGCAAGCCCGCTGCGCCATCATCAATCGAAAACCGAATGAAAAACGGCATCCCGCCCGCCCCGGGCCCGCGATCCGTGAGCATGAACGCCACCCACACCCCCAGGATGATCGAACTGATCACAAACAACCCGGCCAAGACATTGTTCCGTTGAGAGTGCGCAGCCATGCGGCATGAGGATAGCAGAAACCAATCTGCCACGCCGTCCGACCATGCGCAGGAACGGCCACGTCACCTTCAGACTTACCAACGCCTCTCGCACCACCATCACTCGCGCACCCGCAAATCAATCAACACCCCATCCGCCGGCTTCGTCGAGACCCCCGCCCGCGCAGCCCCCGCCCCATCTACCGCTCGCAGCTCAAACAACTTCACGACCGCCCCCACCACCAGCGCCACTTCCAACTGCCCCAGATTCTTCCCCGGACAAAACCGCGGCCCGTGTCCATACCCAAAGTGCATCCACTCGCGCGTGCCCAGTTCCGTCGCATCACGTCCCCACCACCGCTCAGGCACAAACTTGTCGGCCGGATGCCCCGTCACACCCACACCCCAGTGGTCCTCATGCCGGTTCGCATGCCAGATATCCATCAAGATGTGCGTGCCCCGCGGCACATGAAGCGTCTGCCCCGCATCCGTCCGAATCACCGTGTCAACCGTGGGCCGCCGCGGATGAAAGTACAACGCAGGCGTCAGCCGCATCGTCTCATTCAGCACACAACCCAGGTACGGAAGCCGCTTGAGCGACTCGGGGTTGTACTCCTCCACATCCCGCACTTCTTCAAACAGCTTCTGCTGCGCCTCGACATTCCGTGCCAGGTGCGAGAGCGCCCACGCCGCGTAAGAAGTCGACGCTTCCACCGCCCCCGCCAAAAACGCCCGAATGTTCGGCTTCAGCGCCTCATCCGGCGCATCAGACTTGAACTGCCGCCACAGCCCCGCGCTGCGCGCTCGCGGCTCCAGCGTGCTGTCCGTCAATCGCTCAAACGTCGCCTTGGCTTGCTCCGCCTTCACACCGCCGCGCATCCACCGAGGCAGCTTGTGCAGCGGGCACCCCACCATGTTCACCACCGTGTCACGCACAATGCGATCAACAAAATCATCCAGCGCAGGCACATCCCGGTTCCGCACCTGCTCCGCCGTAAGCGATGCGCCGAAAAAGTTGTTCACCAGCATCTCAAGCATCACCGCCTTGATCTCAGGCTCAAGCTGCAGCCGCAGTGATGGCTTCCCCGTCTCCTGCACCCGCTGCTTCACCGCTTGCAATCGCTCCGATGCTGTCCGCCGAAACGTCTTCTCAAACTCCTCAAACACCTCCGGCTGAAACAACGTCGACTTCGCAAATGGCGGCGCGGCCATCTGCTTCTGCGCCCGCCACTCCGCCCCGTTCGACGCAATCAGCGTCAGCTTCCCCGTCGCTCGCGCAATCCCGCCAATGGGCAGCGTGTCCCGATCAAACTGCCCCGGCTTGTCACCCGTCGCCGCCGAGATCGCCTTGATGATCGCCGGATCGCGCGTCACCAGGACCGGCATAAACCCCGGCACATCCAGATAGCGATTGTGCCGCGCGCCAAAGTCCGGCTCCGCATCCGCTCCATGAAAGAACGTGTCCAGAATCCGCAGCGGCTCGTGATAGTTCCACGGATGCGGAAATGGCAGCGATGGTCGCCCCGAAAATGGCGCCAAGAGCGCGACTCTCCCCGGCGAAATCGAGCCCCCAAACGGATTCTTCCCGCGGAGCTGTCCGCCAATGCGTGCAAGCCGCCTGCGAAGCGATGAGCCTTTCGTCTCGCCCACCTCGTGGCCCCCATGCGTCTGTTCGACCGCTCCAGAATCAGGCGTTGCTGACATCACAAAATGATAGCGAGCGCGTTGCTCGCACCTGTCGCACCACCGCATGTACACGAACCCGCAACACCTCTCTACCCTCTGCACAATGTCCACCACTTCGCTGCCCGGCCCCACCCTCACGCCCGCCCAGATGCACATCGCCATGCCCGCCGCGCCCGTCACAGGCACGGTCGTGAGCAACGAGCGCTGCACCGCCAGCAGCAAGGCCGCAGGCTTCGTCCGCCACGTCGCCTTCGACATCGCAGGCACGCCCCTCGCAGGCTCCTTCGTCGCAGGGCAGAGCTTCGGCGTCCTTCCCCCCGGCGTCGATGCCAACAACAAGCCCCACAAGCTCCGCCTCTACAGCCTCGCTTCGCCCACCTTCGGCGAAGACGGCAAAGGCACCGTCGTCGCCACCACCGTCAAGCGCCTCATCGACGAGCACTGGGAAACTGGCAAGCTCTACACAGGCGTCGCCAGCAACTACATCTGCGATCTAAGGCCAGGCGACAAAGTCCAGCTCACCGGCCCCAGCGGCAAGCGCTTCGTCCTCCCTCTCAAGCCCGAAGAGCACGACTACGTCTTCTTCGCCACAGGCACCGGCATCGCCCCCTTCCGCGGCATGCTCATGGAACTCGCCCAGCGCGCCCCCCAATCCCGCTGCGCCCTCGTCATGGGCTCCCCCTACGCCACCGACCTGCTCTATCACAAGCAAATGCAGCAGCTCGCCGCCGCCATGCCCAACTTCCACTACATCCCCGCCCTCTCACGCGAAAAGCAACCCGACGGCAAGCCCGCGATGTACGCCCACGACCAGATCACCCACAGCCGCGACCAGATCGAACCGATCCTCGCCAGCTCACGCGGCCTCATCTACATCTGCGGCATCGCCGGCATGGAACTGGGCGTCCTCCAGCGCATCACCACCACGCTGAAGCCCGACACCCGCGAGCAATACATCGAAGCCGACACCGCCGCCATCGCCGACGTGCACAACTGGCAGCGCACCATGCTCCACAAACAAGTAAAACCCACCCGCCGAGTCTTCATGGAAGTCTACTAGAGCAGAGTCCCCGCTCCCTGTTCTCTGCTCTCCGTTCTCTGTTCCCCGTTCTCCGTTCTCCGTTCTCCGTCCCCTCACAACCCCGCCCCCTCCATCCACACACTCGGCTTGCGATCCAGCGCAATCGCGATCGCCACCAGACTTTCCAAACTCGGCAAGTGCGCCCCGCGCTCAATGCTGCTGAGCTGACTCACACTCACATTGCTCGCTTCGCTCAGTTCCTTCAGCGTCCACGAGCGCTCCGTCCGCGCCAATCGCACGTGCCGCCCCAGTTCCAACCGCAACCGGTCCTGCGGCCGCTGCCCCAGCCCCAGCGCCGTCACCGCCTGCTGCAAGCTCCGCCGCAGCTCATCCATACTGAACGGCTTGGCGATGTAATCAAACACATCTTGCTTGAATGTCTGCCGCATGTTGTCCATCGTCGGATAGCCCGTCACGACGATCACACACAGCTTGCTCCACCGCTTGCGAATCTCCGTCAGCACCTCATCGCCCGAGTACCGCCCCATCTTCATGTCCAGCAGCACCACATCGGGCAGCCGCAGCTCGCACGCATCAAACAACTGCGCAGGCGTCGCCGCCGCGCGAACATCATGACCGTCACCTTCCAGCGCACCCCGCAGGAAGTCCCGAAAATCATCATCATCATCCAGCACGATGATGCTCAAAGCAGGCGTCACCGGCGCATCCGCCGCCACTTCCACCGGATTCACAGGCTGCTGCGTCATATCACCGCTCCATCAGCAGAGTTGCCCGCTTGAGGCATCCCCGCCGTCCGTGCATTGTCCGCCGCCTGCGCAAGCACAGGCAGTAAAACTTCAAACATCGCCCCGCGCCGATCCACCCGGTTGCTCGCCCTAAGCAATCCCCCGTGCTCTCGCACAATGCCTTCCGCAACCGCCAACCCCAGCCCCGTCCCCTTGCTGTCCAGCCGCGTACTCACAAACGGCTCAAACAGCCGCGGCAGCACTTCCGGCGCAATCCCAGGCCCCTCGTCCGTCACACGCATCACCAGCAATTCACGATTATTCATCCGCTGCCGCGCCGCCGTCACACGAATCGTCGGCCGCGGCTCCTCCGCCTCGCGCGCCATCGTCCGCGTCGCATCCACCGCGTTGCGAATCAAATTCACAAACACCTGCACCATGCGGTCGCCATCACAAATCGCCCGCGTGTTCTCCGCCACATCATTCACAATCACAACATCCCGCGCATCGCGATCCAGATTCACCAGCAACACCGCTTCCTGCACCGTCTGCTGCATGTCCGTATCACTGCTCCGAGGCGGCCGCACCCGCGCGTAATCCAGCAGACTCTCGCTCAGCCGCTCCAGCCGCCCCACCACCCGCAGCATCAGCGCCGCATCCGCCGCCGACATCCCATGAGGCGTCTGCTGCACGCGCTCGGTCAATCCCTTGATCACCGCCAGCGGCGTATTCAACTCGTGTGCAATGCCCGCCGACATAATCCCGAGACTCGCCAACCTGTCCGCATCCGCCAGGTTCCGCTGCGCCGTCTCGAGCAAGTGATTCTTCGTCCGCAGGTCATTCGCCACTTCTTCCAGCTTCGCCAGCGCCGAGTTCAGCGCCGCTTCCTGCTTACGCAGCTTCAGCACGCTCTCATTGCGACTCCGCATGATCTCGCCAAGTTCATCCCCCGGAATCGCCCCATCCGGAATCAGTTCCGCATCCTTGCGTCCCTGCTGCACCGCAACGTCCGCCTCCAGCATCCGCCGAATCGGCCGATACACGCTCTGAGGCAGCACCAGCGCCTCCGCCGCGATCGCCACCAGCAGGTACATCGTCAGCAGCGCGACAAACGTCAGAATGTACAACCGCGTCGCACTCGTCCGCGCCTGCGGCACCACCGCGCTCAGCGCAACAAACGTCTCACCGCGCCCCGCGTTCGAAGGCACAAAGAGCAGCGCACCAGGCCCAATGCGCGAGCCCGCCAGCCGCACCGGCGCACCCGCCGCATTGATCGCATTGAGTGAATCCGTCCCAGCAACGCCCAGCTCACTCGCCGTCCCCATCGCCGTGCGAGCTGTCGACCCGCCCGCAAAATCCGCCGGCAACGCGCCCGAACTCACAAACGAAGGCACCCGCCGCGCCAGCTCCAGCAGCATGATCGACTTCTCAATCTCCGCCTCGCGCACCACCGCATTCACCGCAGGCCGCAGCGTCACCAGCAGCGCAACGCCCAGCGCAATCGTGAAAAACGTGTGCAGCAGCAGCAGCTTCTTCCGCACCCGCATCCGCGCCAGCAGCCCGCCCTCGCGCGACGTCACCACCTGCCGCAGCGAGCGACGATCAAAAAACGGCCCCAGCGCCGGCAGCCCGCGCCGCGTCCCGCCCCCGCTTGTGCCGCCGTTTCCGCCAGAACTGTTCGCCTGCTGCGTCATGCTCTGCTTCGCTTACGATGCTCGCCGCGTCACACCTGACGCACTCATCACAAAGGATCATCGTTGCAGCGCAAAGGCCCCCGCGACAATTCCCCTGCCCGCCATATCGAACCCGACAACGACTTCGACGGCCCGCCGCCCGGTTTCGTCCCCACGCCCGCGCGCCCGCTCCCGCCCACCACCGCCTGGAACGCCGCCTTCGCCTGCAACCTCGAGCACGCCCTCAGCTTCCCCGACCTCTCCCAGCGTGCCCCCGACATCTCCCGCCTCGATGATCGCGACGGCGCACTCGCCCACGCACTGGTCGACGCCGCCGTCCGCCGCTGGAACACCATCGGCTACCTCTGCGGCAGCGCACTGGGCCGCCCCTGGCGCCGCCTGGAGCCGGGCATCCAGTCCGCCCTCGTCACCGCCGCCGGCGCGATGATGTTCCTGGATCGCATCCCGCCGTGGGCCGCCGTCAACGAAGCTGTCGGCTGGACCAAGAAAGCCATCACCCCCGCCGCCAGCGGCCTCGTCAACGCCTGCCTGCGTCGCATCGCTGAAGTCGTCTTCACCCAGCCCACCGAAGTCGGCGGCATGCCCGGCCGCAACACCATCGAAACCTACTCCTTCGCACGCGACGAAATTCCCCTCGCCGACGGCCGCGCCCTCAAACTCCACGCGCCCCTCCTGCCCGAAGACGACCAGCTCCGCCTCGCCATCGTCACCAGCCACCCCAGCGATCTGCTCGCCGGCTGGCGTGCAGCCTTGGGCTTCGACCACACGCGCGAGCTCGCCCTCCACGGCATCATGCTCCCCAGCGTCACGCTCTGCACGCGTTACGCATCCCCATCCACACCGCTCGACTTAAACGCCCTCACGCCCCACCGCGACGCAGGCCACCACGTCTTCATCGGCGAGCCCGGCACACTGCGCAACGTCCTCGCGCGCCCCGACATCTGGGTCCAAGACGCCGCCAGCACCAAAGCCATCGCCAGCGTGAGCAAACTCTCCCCCCCCCCCCGCGTCATCGTCGATCTGTGTGCCGGCCAAGGCACCAAGACCAAACAGCTCGCGATGCAGTTCCCCGCTGCAACCATCCTCGCGACCGACACCGACGAATCACGCCTCGCCGTGCTGCGCACCACGCACGCGGGCAACCCCAACGTCCGCGTCATCGACATCGAATCCGTCGAGCGCGAAAGCTACGCTCTGGGCAACGCCGACCTCGTCCTGCTCGACGTCCCGTGCAGCAACACAGGCGTCCTGCCCCGCCGCCCCGAAGCCAAGTACCGCACCGCCGCCACCAACGTCAGCACCACCACCATCAGCTCCGCCACCGGCACCGGCACCGACCAGCTCACGCGCCTCACCACCATCCAGCGTGAAATCCTCCGCCGCGGCACGCGCCTGCTGAACGCGACCGGCACACTCCTCTACAGCACCTGCAGCTTGGAACACGCCGAAAACGAACACCAAGCCGCCTGGGCCTGCGAAAACCTCAACCTCACCCTCCTCAGCGACGACCGCACCTTCCCCACCGGCACCCCCGGCGAAGGCCCCACCCGCTACCGCGACGGCGCATACAGCGCGGTGATGCGGAAGTCATAGTCCTGCCGCTCCATTCGTTAGCAGCTCCGAACGAAAGCCCTAGCGCACGCATCGATGCCTTTCGCCGCGGAGCGGCGCGCGACTGTTGCCAGAGGCGTAAGCCTCTGGAAAGCCGCACACAACTCATGCGTCCCGGCAGGGACGCGCGAGGAGCAGCATCAAAGCCATGCCGGTCACGCCCTGCACGTGCCCGGGCACGCGAGTGCTCTCACAGCCGCCAAACTTCTCTTCGCGCATCGGTACAACTCCAACCACAGGCCCGTTCTCTTGCACTCAGTACAATGAACAAGGCGGCCACTGAAACCTGACAGCCACCACAGCTCGCGACGTTCACCAGGATCGCACGCAGCACCAGACAGCGAACGCAAGGGGGAACAAGTTGGCGATCTGGCAACGCGTGCAATCTCTCAGCCCCGCCCGCCACGCATCCCGCGCAGCTCTCTACTCGTGCCTGCTCTTTACCGGCCTGACGCTCGGGTTCGCGCTCGTCATCACGCGGCAGGACGCGGCGGAGGCCAGTTATGCGCACTTGGTCCGGAGCAATGCAGCGCCGAGCACGCTGACCGAACGGTATCTGGACACCGCGCGTCAATTCGCAAACGGCACCGGTTTGCGCTTTGCGGAGATGGAATATCAGTTGCACCAGCACTGGCAGGCCATGCTGCTGTGGGTAGCACTCTGGACCGCTGCCGGCTGTGTTGTGCTGAGTCGCATGCCGCTTGCATGGATCCGGCCCGGCACATCGCTCCTGCAAGGAGAACAACGCAGCCAACTCCGAGCGCTGACCAGCCAGGCACTCGCGCAGCTGCCTCTGTGCTCATGGCGCGCAGGAGCAACCGCCGTGCTCCTAGGCCTCGCCATCGGCATCATGTCGGAGATTATTTCTGTCGTGCAGTTCGCCATCGCTTGGCACGCATTCGAATCGAGCGGCGGTCGCGGCCCGATGCCCCCCTACCCAAGCAACTGGATCGGTCTGCTCACTCCCATCGATGCGGTGCTCATCGCTCTCGTCGCCTTCACGCTGCCCCTCGCTGCCACAGGCCTCCAGCTTCGCGCACGCGTGCGCGAAGCTGCACAAGAAACCGGCTCGTGGTGTCAACGATGCGGCTACCCATCTGCGCAGCCAGCCGCCACGTGCTCCGAGTGCGGCTTCATCGCAGCCACCCCCATCAAACCGCCACGACAAGTCACCGTGAGCATGCGCACGCTCATCGCGTGCGCATGCCTGCTCGCCATCATCTTCGTCTTCGCCCCCATCGTGCTCCAGCACATCTAGTCAAACCAAACCACCGGGTGGCATCACACTGCACCCCGTGTCCTGCGGGCGTTACGCTCTCAGAGCCACGCTTGATGGCACCAGGCCACGGATGAATGGTTCGCCGAGATCACATCTTGTTGCGGCATCGCAGGCTTTTCGCCTGCGTGCTGCTTTGCACGGCCGCGACCGTGATGAGCGTGCTGCTGTCGCTCTTGACATTCGCGTACCTGCTCGCGAGGCCGGTGCACCCGCGCGGGCCGGTTCTAGACGCGCTCCTCGTTGTCAACGATCATCCTTTCAGGTTCATCTTGAACGTGGGCTTCCTTGCCGTGTCACTTTTGTTGGCGATTTGTCTCGTCAGACCTCGCTACCGAAGACTCGTCCGCGTCGCCGCCCGCATGTGCCCACGCTGCGGATATTCCCGCAAAGGTCTGGTTCGTGCGGACGCCTGCCCAGAGTGCGGCCTCGCGCGCACACGCGCCTAGCACCCATGAGTGCGATGCGGCTGGTGGCATGATGCCGCACCTCGTGCCATCAGGCTGGCTTGGCAGTCTGATCCCGACCGTCCGCGTGACCGCGCGATCAACACCCTTGCCACCCCGATGCCGCGAAGGACTCCGCCGCCCGCGTGGCTTTGCCACTTCCCGGCACCCCATCTCGCTTCAAGTCATCGCCACGCGCCGAGGTGTGATGGCCCTGCACGCGGCTACCACACCGGTGCAAAGGGCGCAAGCGAGAGGAGGATGCTCAACGCGACCAGGCCGACCGCCAGTCCTGCGGTCACGCGGCCCGCACGACGTACGTGCTGGCGAAGGCGCGCATGCGCCTGCGATGTTGTGCCGCATTCGGGGCACGTTGCGTCCACATCCGGCAACTCGTACCCGCACCCCGGGCACAGCCGCGCGGCTGCCCGCTGCACGCCCAGTACCTCGTCAAGTATTCGCGCAAGCGGCGGAGTCATGAGCAGCATCATCGCTGCGTACAACGCCACGCCGCTCAAACACACGACCATCAACGACGCATCGGTGATGGATGGCATCGGTCGTGTGCCAGCCAGCGTCGGCTCCATTGCATAGACCCAGTTCACGCGTGCCCACACCACCTGCGCCAGGTAGCCCCATGCCACCGCCACCGGCAGTACCGGCAGCGTCACGAACATGAGCGCTGCAGTCGAAGGCAGCAGTCGCGCGGTCGCCGCAGCGTGCCGCCGCAGGCGACGCCACCACAACAGACAGACCGCGCAGGTTGCCGCATGTACGAAGAACGAAATGCGCAGCAAGTCCGTCGCGCCGGCGAAGAATCGCAATCGCTGCCAGACATCGCTGGCGTCGCGCGTTGCGATGGCGGAAAACACCAATTCCGTGGCGGGCCACGAGCGCACCACCGCGCCGGCTCGCCGCGGCACTGGTCCAGCCGCGCCGGGCAGGTGCATCGCCGCCCAGTCGCCCACGCGCGTCGCCAGAGCGGTGGGCCGCTCCATACGCCCAACGCTCGCCAGCGCCTGCACATGTTCCCAGTGAAACAAAAGCAACACCATCGCGACGACCGCGATGGTGTTGTACAGGACGGTTGTCCACGTGCGGGACGTCATGGGTGGTTACGGGGGCAGACGCCGCCGACGGCGGTCTTGGTCTCAGTCGCGGTTCCGGCCGTCCAGAGGGTACACCAGGCATGCATGCTTGCCCTCTGCTCCCTTTGCATCGGTCCACCTGCGCACACCATTCCCACTCCGCGCTTCTTCGCGGCGCTCCGTCTGCCTCAGCGACCCTCTGTCTTGCTCTGCGTTTCATGCCGTTCCTGTCGTTTGCCAGAGACGCTCCTGCACTACCCTCCCCCATGCTCCACGCTGCTGTCATCCTCTGCGGTTGCGGCCGCTCTGATGGTTCTGAGATCACCGAAGCGGTCAGCACGCTCATGCATCTGTCGCGTCATGGCGTCACGTACACGTGCTTTGCGCCGCCGGGCACGCAGCGGCATGTGGTCAATCACATGACGGGGCAGGAAGAGGCGGGCAACGCCGGCGCAGGTTCGCGCGACATGATGGCCGAGGCCGCTCGCATCTCGCGCGGCAACATGCACAGTCTCGCCGAGCTGGACGTGGCGAAGTTTCACATGCTCCTCTTCCCCGGCGGCTTTGGTGCAGCCAAGAACCTCTGCACGTTCGCGTTTGATGGCGTGCACATGACCGTGCGCGATGATGTGCAGCGCATCATCCTCGCGTTTCACGCTGGCCACAAGCCGATGGGTTTTATTTGCATCGCCCCCATCATCGCCGCCAAGGTGCTGGGCACGCAGAACGCAATCCATGGCAAACCCGGCCCGGGCCTCACGCTCACGCTGGGCGTGGACAATGTGGACAACAACCCGGGGGGGGCTGCAGCCGCCGCGACGATGTTCGGCAACACCCACCGCCACTGCGCCACGCGCGAAGCCGTGACCGACAGCGCGAACCGCGTCGTCACCACGCCCGCCTACATGGACGATGCGGCCACGCCGCACGATGTCTATCTGGGCATCGGCGAGTGCATCGACGAAGTCGTCGCGATGGCCCGCCGCGCCCTGCCCGCGTCCGTCTGAGTCGCCATTCATGTCCGGTGCGACTTGCGATACAAGTAGTACGTGAACCCCGCGCCAAACACGCACAGCGCCGTCGCCGCGCACGCGGCCAGAAACAAGATCACGAACATCGCATACCACTCGCCCGGGAAGCCCCTGCGTCCCATCCAGCTGCGCCCGGCAAAGCTCCGACGCATCTCAGCTTCCGTCGCCCGCCCCGCGTCCACCGCGTGCCACAGCCAAATGCACGCAATAAGCCCCACGCCCGCAAACACCAGGCAAACCGCCATCACGAGCAACGTGTCCCGCAGCGAAAACCCCTTCATACCCGACTGTACCCCCACGCGCCCCGCTCCCCCGTTCCCCGCTCTCTGTTCTCTGTTCTCCGCTCTCCGTTCTCTGTTCTCTGTTCTCCGCTCTACGCCCCCGGCCCCTGCAATCCCCCACCCCCACTTCCCAACAACCCCTGTCCCCACACGCGGAAGCGAGGTTTCACCATGATCGTCTACAGCTGCCATCAGTGCAAGGCCCAGCTCCAGTCGCCCGACTCCATGTCCGGCTCGTTCATTACGTGCCCCAGCTGCAAGAGCACGCTCATCGTCCCCGGCGCGCCGTATCGCCCCGCCGCCCCGTCTGGCACACCCACCACCACGACCGACGCCCCCCCCGTCGCCCTGACCACTCCCGTGCCCACTCAGCCCCCGACCCCAACCCCCGCACCCACCACTCCCGCGCCCACGCCTCCCCCCATCCCCGCCATCTCCCCCGCCGCCTTCGAGAGCCCCGCCCCCGCGCCCTCCGCGCCATTCACCGCTCCCGCCGCGACATTCACCTCTCCCGCCCCCGCACCCAACACCGCGCCCGCCACTGGCGCATACGTCCCCGTCACCCCGCCACCCACCCCGCCCACTCCCCCGCCCTTCGGCGCCACCATGTACCCGCCCGGCATGTATCCCGCCGGCCGCCCAGCCCGCGTCAGCCGACTCATCTACGTCATCCTCGCCATCTTCCTCGGCTCCTTCGGCGTCCACAACTTCGCCGCCGGACACACCAACACCGCCATCATCCAGCTCATCGTCAGCCTCGTCGGCATCGTCCTGACCCCCTGCACCTTCGGCATCAGCGCCCTCGCTCCCCTCGGCATGTTCGTCTGGGCCATCGTCGAAGCCGTCACCGTCACCAAAGACGCCGACGGCATCCCCATGCCATAAACCCGCTTCGCCGACCTTTCTGTCCGTATAGTCCGGGGCGTCCCCGGGTCGGCGGCGGACGCCCTCCGCTCCGCTCCGACCCTCAGGCTCCCCCTTCATGCTTGTCGCAGAGAGCAGGCCCCGCACCCTCGGGTGGACCCACGCCGGACCCCTTCTGTTCGGCGATTGGGGCACAAGTCGCCTCTACGTCCTGGGCCTGGCCTTCTACTACACGGCTCACGCCTCGCCCTTCTACCTCGCCGTCATGTCCGGCATCATGATCGTGATTGCTTGGGCATACACCGTGGTCTGCCGGTGCTTTCCCGATGGCGGCGGCGTCTATTCCTCTGCCAAAGCCATCAATCCGATCCTTGCCGTTGTCGGCACCACGCTTCTCTTCTGCAATTTCATCGTCACCGCGGCCCTCTCCGCCATCGAGGCGTTTCACTACCTGGGCCTGCCCCATGAGTGGGTTGTCATCGCGTCCATCGGCAGCATGCTCATCTTGGGCGGCGTCAACTGGATGGGCGCACGCGCCGCCGGTCGCTTCGCCGTCATCATCGCAATCCTGGCCCTCATCGCCAGCGTCACCATCGCCGTGCTCTGCCTGCCCATGGTGCCCAAGGGCCTTTCCAGCAGCTCGCTGAAGGTGGAAGGCGTCGACCAGCCCTGGCAGATGTGGGAAAGCCTGGTCCGCGTGATTCTGGCCCTCGCAGGTGTTGAAGCCGTCGCCAGCATGACGGGCCTCATGAAGCAGCCCGTCGCCAGAACCGCCAAACGGACCATCTGGCCCGTCCTCATCGAGGTCATCGTCTTCAACATGATCTTCGGCCTTGCTCTCAACGCGCTGCCGGGCCGCTACGAGCAGCAAGTCCCACACTATGTCGAGCACGAAATCCGTCAGGGCTTTGATGGATCGCTCACCCTCCCCGCCAATCCCACCCCCGAGCAGGTCGAGCACTTCAAAACCCTCGAACCGCAGGTTGCCGAAATCAAGGCCTACCGCGATACCGCCCTCAAAACCCTCGCTGACCACGCCGGCACGCAGGCCGTCTCTGAGAGCTTCGGCGACAAGCTCGCCCTCATAGCCGGCATCGTCTTCGGCCTGCTGCTGCTCAGCGCCGCCAACACCGCCATCCTCGCGATGGTCAGCGTCCTCTACGCGCTCGCACAAGACAAAGAACTGCCCACCAGTCTCACCAAACTCAACTACTCGGGTGTCCCCTGGATTCCGCTCGTCATCGCTGCCGTCGTCCCCGCCGGCATTCTCATGTTCGAGGCTGATGTCAAGGCCCTCGGCGAGCTTTACGCCATCGGCGTCGTCGGCGCCATCGCCATCAACATGCTCTGCCTCGCGTACAACAAAAAGATCGAACTCAAGAAGTGGGAGCGCAACAGCCTCTGGGCCATCGGCATCTTCATGGCCGCAGTCGAGGTCACCATCATCTTCGCCAAGCCCAACGCCACCATCTTCGCGGGCTCGGTCATCGCCATCGTCCTCGTCTTCCGCTTCTTCGTGCACAAGTCCGCCGCCAAGCCCAAGATGTACGAAGACATCACCCCCGCCGAGGGCTGGCTCGCCGAACTCAAAGAATCCCCCATCAAGCTCGCCGCCGACCGCCCGCGCATCATGCTCGCCGCCCGCGGCCGCGACAACGCCGAATGGGCCGTCGACCTCGCCAAGCGCCGTAACGCCATCCTCTTTGTCATCTACGTCCGCACTCTCCGCGTGCTCGACGTCGCACCAGGCCAGCTCCCGCGCGTCGAAAGCGACCCGCAAGCCCAGGAAGCTCTCGGCACCGCCGCCATCCTCGCCAAGCGCGCCGGCGTGCCGTTCTATCCCATCTACGTCACCAGCCCCAACATCGCCGAAGAGATCCTGGACTACACCGTCACCTTCGGATGCGACACGCTCATCATGGGTAAGAGCCGCCGCAGCTTCTTCAGCCGCCGCGTCACGGGCGACGTCGTCACCCAAATCGCCGAGCAACTCCCCGACGGCGTCAGCCTCGTCACCCGCTCCACCAGCGCAGTGGGCACCACCGAAGTCAAGAAAGACGACACCATCAAAGACGACGCCGCGATCTAACACTCATGTGCCCCAGCGTGTCCCACGACCGTTGCCAGATGCGCCAGCATCCGCATCTTCTGCCTCTGGGTACCTCGGCACTCCGTGCCGAGCCCTTCCTTCTTCTACACATCGCTCCTGCCACCAGAAGTGAGCGCTTGCGGGACCTCAAGTGGCGCGCACGATGTTCTACCGAAACACGCCGAGTCGACGAGGGCAGGCGGCACAACTTCACCAACAAACGGACCGCGCATTCGTTCCTGTGCAAAGCGGTCCTTCCCCGCCGCTCTCTCGCGCTGCTCCTCATGATCGCCTTCGTCTTCGCCGCGCTGCACGTGTTGCCCTGGCTCATCCACAACTTCTCCGCCAAGCCGTAACGCGTGCACAACACAATCGAACCTCCCCGCCCCAAAGGGGCGCAGGCCTGTAGCCACGGGTGCAGCGCAGCCCGCCCAACAAGCGGCGCAGCCGCTTCAAGGGCGGGCGAACCGCAACCCGTGGAAAGAATCTCGCTCGGTCTTCTGCCCCGAAGGGGCAGAGGAATCTCCCACGCCCCGCAGCATCCTCGCTTCCCGATCCTCACGCCAATTGGCCGCGCACGTCACGTGACCGCTAACCATGCGTCTGGCCTCCCCGCCGCAACGCGGCGAGCGTCTGTTGCCAGACGCGCCAGCGTCTGGTTCAGTCCCCCAAAAGCACCATCGCCCCGGCAGGGGCGAGCGAATCTCACGCCCCACCAACGGTCACACTGAATCCCGTCCGATACGTCGGTGTATTCCGCGCGCTCGATCTTGTCTTGCCCACCTGCAGCAAACGAAAACCCCATCACGAACATCACAGCTGCTTCGTGCAAAGCCGCTCGTCGTTCCATGCCGAGCTGCCAATATCCTTATCGCAACATTAGAAACAAGTTCTGCCTTTCGGGGGTGCGAATCAAGGCACTGCTCTGGTCAGCTCGAATTGAAACGGAATTGCGCCCTTGATACTTCAACTCCGAAGAATCCAAATCAATCCCCCCCGCAATCAACGGCTCCTCCGGCATCGCCGTCTGCAGCACATACCCCACAAACCGCTCTTCCACCATCTTCCTCGCGGCGGCAGCCTCCAGGCTCGGATCTTGCACCATCAGCGTCTTCACCGCTATCGCCTTCGCGGCAGAACCCCAAATGGCGTGATCGAGGCCGATGGTGGGCGCCGTGCCTTGAGTATCAAAGTGCTTCGGCATCGAAGTTTGCACAAAGTTTGCAAAGTCAGCCAAGTTTGAAGTTATCATGTGCGAGCTGGTCCCCAGCACTCCAGACCCCTCTCGGCGGCTGCACTGCTGCACGGCAATGCTGTCGACAGCCGAGAATCCGAAGACTCGTGAGTCGTTGTCACTATCACGAAACTTCTCCAGCTTGCTCGTGTCACTCAAATCCGCCCTCGAAACAGACTTCATCAAAAGCCCCAATTGCAACCCTTCGCCCGGAGTGGTTGACGGTTTGAGCACGATGTCGCGTCGCACAATGTTGGTGTCGCCAAAGAAGTCAGCGGGCCCCTCTGCGCCGACGATGCGACGAACTTCCACAGACAACTCAAACCCGACGAGCGGGTAGTACACCGTGATCTCTTTGTTCGGGCCAGCCTCCGACTTTTCCGCCGGGTTGAAAATGAAGTCCTGACCGCGCGGATCGGCCGTCATGGTCATGGTTTCTGGCAGACGCACGCGAATCACGGTGAGATCCTGCCCGCCCACCTTGAATCGCTCCTTGATGA
>JBKDAN010000006.1:0-2535 GCA_046316615.1 Phycisphaerae bacterium | reverse complement strand
TATCTTCCAAAGTTGGCGTTCACGCGGTAGACTGTGAGGTCAAGACCTTGAACGGTTGCCCAGTTGCGAATGTCGCTCTCAAAGTAGTCGACTTCGCTGACTTGTCCCAACAGTTGCCGCTTGCCTTCTTCCGAAAAGTCGTGCTGCGCAGCCCAGCCAGGCGCAAGTGTGCAATGGAGAGTCTCCGTGACGATCCGACGTGTTGTCTGCGTGGTGCCCACCTGCCCTCCTTCCACGTTCCCGTCACCGATTCTCTCTATCAAGACACCGCCCACGGCCGTGCATATGACCAAGCCCATGCAAAGCGATTCTCTGTTAAGTCGTTATGCTGCGATAACGCAGCCTTCCCGCCTTCTCTGCACGTTGTGAAGTCGGACGCGACGCCTTCCAACTGCTCGTTCTCGGCGGAACTCGCCCCCGCTCACGGCTACTTCCGCACATTCTCCTCCAGCCACCGCCCAATCCGCTCCGCCTGCCCCGGCAGAAAGTAAAACAGCAGCGTGTGCCCACCCACGGATATCAGCGGGGCGGCGCCTGGCAACTTCGCGGGGCGCGGACAAACTCATGATGTATCCCTGCGGCGCAAGAAACGAGTCGAGCGTTCCACTAAGCGCATCGCCCTGCGTCAAGGGCTCGACTGAATACCGGTCGGGTGGACGGTCGATCGTGAACGCAATCAGGTCACTCATTCCCACCGAAAATCGCGAAGTGACGATGCGACCGCCCAAAGCAAGTTGAACCGGCTTTTCCCTGACGAGGTCGTCCCGCCATGCGACACGGGCCGTCTTGCCTTCAGTCCACGCAATGGCGAGGCGAGGAGGATCAGTAGGGGCTCGTGTACAAGTCGCTCGAATGATAATGAGGCGATCTCGGTGCCCGTCGGAGTCAAAGATCGCAATTGAGCCGCATTGCAGCAATCCACTCGGCGGCGGAAGCAACTCACCACGTACCGAAAGCCACGCCAGCGATGTCAGAAGTGGCTCTGGAAGCCTCCGCTGCGCCAACGCGTGATCAAGTCCTTCGCTCGCCCAGATCGCTACACACGTCATGAGCACAGCGCAGACCACGACTGTGCGTCGAAACCAGTTCGGTCTCTTGTTGTCGTGAGTCGATACCAAGCGTCCGCACTCGGGACATCGTTCGGCGTGCAGCATGCCAAGCTCATATCCG
Source organism: Phycisphaerae bacterium (assembly GCA_046316615.1). Lineage (GTDB taxonomy): Bacteria > Planctomycetota > Phycisphaerae > Phycisphaerales > UBA1924 > BJHL01. The sequence continues at coordinate 1,365 of JBKDAN010000006.1, read as the reverse complement.
CACCTGGGGCATGCACAAAGGTTGATCCCCGATTCCATTCGGTCTCGTTTTACTCGTTCGTCACGCACGAGTGTCCGATTGCTTCTCGTCCATCGAAACAAGCTCAGGCTGATCACGAGCAGTGATGTCATCACCGCGAACGCGCTGGTGGTTGGAATCACACTTTCCGATACGAGTCGTTCCGACTGGGACCGATCGTAAGTGACATACCACCCCAACAAACCCGCCACCGCGGCACAAGTCACGCTACGAACGGCGAATCCCTTGTCAATCTCTAGGAAAAAACGTCGTACTGCAGCCCTGTCGCTGCTTCCGTGCGAGATACCCAGTCCGCCACGTGTTGTGCTCAACCATCCGCAGACGCCGCTCGAGACGAGCAGCGCGATGGAATTGAGCAAAGAGGCGACAAGCAGCGAGACCGCAGCGGGCGCGTAGTCCCATATGCGAGGAATCCCCAAGAAGTCAGACTGCCACCGTTGCTGGTCCATGCGCCTGGTCAACGCTTCCGCCTGATGGAGCGGTGCTTGTTCGCTCGCATCCCATGTGGCATAACGCTCCTGCAAGGACGCCGACAGATCCCGTTGCGATTGGCTCCCATGCGCAATCACCCGTGTCACGTTTTCGAATCGCCGCCACTCCCACTCGTTTACTGTCGCATGTGCAGCCAACATCATCATGCCTGCAAGCATGGCGAGCGTGAGGTGTTTGACGACTAACTCGGCGTTTGCGCGTGCCATAAGCCGGCGACCGTGCCTCTCAGCACGATCCCAGCCTTCATTTCAGTAGAGGTATTGCTGCTTGCAGCTACATCCCGCCATCCCAGGCGGTGCGGTGATCGGCGGAGGCGGCACGTTCGGGTGGCCACCCGGCTGGTTGCTCGTGCATGGTCCGTCGCAGATGCACACAACACGCGTATCCGTCGTTGTCGGAGGCGTGCCGCTGGTACCGTTTCCGCCGCTCGTGCAGCGGCATTTGCCAGCAGTGGTATCTGCGCATTGATAGTCCTGCCAGTGTGACGGTCGACCGCCCGGCTGCGTCGCCGGTGTGCCGGGCGTTGCTGGCGTGGGTGTCCACCCCGGTGGCGGATTTTCCTCCCATGTCTTTGCCACCTGCCCGCACGTTCCCGTCTTCGCAACCGCCACACTCACACCGGTCTGCGCGATATACGTCCCCGTGTGCGCGATCAGCAGCCCGCGCGGGTCGATTGCGCTGCCGCTGACGAATGGGCCGTCCACCGCACCATTGATGCCGTCGACGAGGATAAAGCCTGCGTCGCTGCCGGACTGATACACACCGACGAAGACGGGGAGGCTGCCGTATCTTCCAAAGTTGGCGTTCACGCGGTAGACTGTGAGGTCAAGACCT
>JBKDAN010000005.1:0-54259 GCA_046316615.1 Phycisphaerae bacterium | reverse complement strand
GCTGACCGAACCGGTGCGACGTACAACATACTGCACGCATAAGCTGCAAGGAATGACGAGATGCTGCGCTGCATCAAGATGCCTCCAGTCCATACGTGTGTGTGGAACTGATGCTGCCGAGCGGAAAAAGCAGCATACCGGTAGTAGGGGTTTCTGCAAGCACTTTTAGAAGTAATTGCAGAAAAATATTTGGAATCTTCATTTTTGGGCTTTACGATCGTCAATTATGCTGTACAAATACGTGCGTAGGCGATGAATATCGTCCGTGAGGAATCCGTCTGTATGCCCAACGCTGCACTGGACAAGTTTGATACCTCCGAAGCGCCTGCCGACTTTGCAGTCGCGGTGGCGACTGTTGCACGTAGTATGGGGGCTGCGATGCGAGACTTGCTGGCGGAGTTGCCGGGCGGCGAACGCGGGTGGACCGGTTCAGAACTCGCGGGAGTGATGGACATTGATGTCAATCTGGCGTGGAAAGTGCTGAATGTTGCCAAGCCCGGCTCGCCAGCAACGGTACTCGAGCGCGTTCCCGGTAGCGCGGCGATGCAGATTCTGACCGGTGCTGCCAAACGGATGCGGATCAGTGCGGCGACAATTACTCGGCTGGAAGCCGCGAGGGAGGCGTATGAAGCGTTGATTGAAGCGCACGCTGGTGATCGCAGTGGGCTTGAATCGTTGCTCACGCATTTGGACGGGGCGGAGCGAGCCAACGAGATCGCCGCGCGTCGAGCCGCGTTCCGTGCGAACTCGACTTTGCTGGGCGTGCAGGCGCACGCACAGCTCGCTGCCTACATCTTCTGGCCCGAGCGGGCCGTCGGTGGCGAGCAATCAACCGCGATGGCGATCCTGCGCGGCTTCGCGGGTTTTCGCCGCTTGAGGTCCGACATTACGTGGGTGCTGGGGCGAGGTCGACGAACCGATCACAAAGGGCAGCCTTACGGCCAGATTCTTCCTGCACCGCTTGATGCGGAGATGGCTGAGCAGCATCAAGGCGTGCCACTGATGCGAGCGTTTTCGTCCGATGTCATGCCGCCGGTGCGACGAACCATCATGCCCGATGGCATGGCGATCGATCGCCTGCTGCCGGGTCCGGTGGGTCGTCAGGCCGCACTCACGTTCTTCTTTGCAGAGACCATGCGGCCCGCGATCGCTCGCGTGCAGGATCGCGGACAGTCGCCGCTGCGACTTGTCACATCGACGCACACACCGTGCGAAGAGTTCATCTGTGACGCGATCTTCCACAAGGACTTTCCGCCTCTGGGAGAACCCGAGTGCGTGACAGCGTCGGAACTTGGCGGCGTGTCCCTTGGATATTGCGATCCCTCCGAGCGCATCACGCTGCATCTGGGTGCACGTCTCGAAGATCACGGCATGGGAATCGACGCACTGCATGTGCGTGACTTGCCGCGGTATCCCGCGCTCTTGCAGGGCGTCTTCACACGCATCGGCATGAACCCCGCAGACTTTCGCGCGTATCGCGTGAAGGTCGAGTTCCCACCCGTCGCATCGGCGGTGATGATTGAGCGTGCGATGTTGCCGGACGTGTGATGTCGTGCACCATATGAAAACCGCGACGCGTGATGCGTCGCGGAGCGTGACGTTTCGTGAACTCGGCGGAATCAGCGTGGCTTCACAGCCGCGCGAAGCCGGGAAGCTCGCCCACGAGCGGCAAGCAGTACTCAATAAAGGCGCGGCTCACGTTGTTGTGACCTTGCAAAAACTCTTTGGGCATGTGGCGTGTCTTCGCCGCGATCTGCTTGAGCTCGACGCGCGTGTAGTCACTGGCGTACGCCTCGCCCTGGGTGCTGCCCAGCCATGCTGCGCTGCCACTGTGGGTACGCACGATTGCCACACTGCCGTCTTGGTGGCCTTGCAGCGCGAGCTGCGCGGCGAAACGGCCGCTGCGACGCGCCTCCATGCGATCAATGATGCTGGCATCGGGCCAGCAGCGCTGGATGTAGCCGAACGTGTCGGCGCGAACACGCGGCGGCTTGCCGCCTGCCGGCGTGAGCTTCTCTTTGAGCAGGTCGCCGAGCTGATCGCCCAGTGCACCGCTGCCGGAGAGCTGCACGTTGCCGTGGCTGTCGACCTGCGCGTTCTTGATGAGCTTGGCGCCGATGGGCACGTGGTTCTTGTCTTGAATGCCTTCGCTCACGACGATGTGGCAGCGGCCCTTCTTGCTGTAGATCGATTCGACGTCGGCGCAGAACTGTTCGGTATCAAACGCGACCTCGGGGCAGTAGATGAGTTGCGGACCGTCGCTGCTTTCGAGCGGAATCTCGTCGAACTGACGATCGCGGCGACGCGCCAGCGCGCTTGCTGCGGTCAAGAAGCCCGCGTGACGACCCATGACGACGTTGATCTTGATGCCCGGCAGCGAGATGTTGTCGAGGAAGTCGGCCATGCAGGCCATCGCGACGAATCGCGCGGCGCTGGGGAAGCCGGGCGTGTGGTCGTTTTCCATCAGGTCGTTGTCCACAGTCTTGGGCACGTGGAAGCAGCGCATGTCGTAGCCGGAGGCCTTGGCCTTCTCGCTCACGATGCGGCAAGTGTCGCTGCTGTCGTTGCCGCCGATGTAGAAGAAGAAGCGGATGTTGTGCTTCTTGCACGCTTCGAGGATGCGATCGCAGTAGGCATCATCGGGCTTGTCGCGCGTGCTGCCCAGGCCCGCGCTGGGTGTGAGGGCGAGCAGGTCGAGTTGGTCCTGGTGCATCGTGGTGAGGTCGATGAGATCACCCTTCGTCAGACCTTTGACCCCGTGCCGCATGCCGTAGATGCGATCGACGACGCCGGCAGCGTGCAGACCCAGGCGCAGGCCTTCGATGACGCCGACGAGAGACTGATTGATGACGGCGGTGGGACCACCGGATTGACCGACGATGGCATTGCCGCGAACGAGATCTTTGTTGAGCATGATGCGAGGGCTCGAAACGTGTGCTAGGTGTGAAATCGACACAAACACGCACGCCGCAGAGGCTTACGTGCAGCCGCGATCATACCCGCATCGGGAGTGATCGCACGCGCACGCGGCAAAAATCAGCCGTGAGTGGCTCAAGCCCTTTGCGATGCAGTCTCTCCGATGATCAACTGTTCGTTCTATACCGGGCAAAGCACCGGCATGGGCACGACAAACGCGCACGACGGGCGCGTGGTTGCCGAAGTGTCGTGACTTTGAGCCGATCTTCACGCGCGGCGACGACGGAAGAGCATAATCGCGATGAAGCCCGCGAGCCACAGGGCGATGACCCCACCAGCGATGACGGGCGTGAGCTTGTCGGCTGTGGCAAGCACCACCAACGACACGACAACCGAAAGCGACATCGCGCTGGTCGCAGCGATGCGTGCCTTCGTGCTCATGGGTTCGCGCGAGCGAACGAACTGTGCGTAAGGCCTAAACAGGCGAGATGTCAGCAACCGCTCTTCGAGCCAAGGGCAACTGCGAACAAGGAAGTACGAGCCAAGCAACACGAACACGGTTGTTGGCATGCCGGGCACCACTGCGCCTACACCGCCCAGAGCAAAACACACAACGCCAACACCCGCCATGGCCCAGCGCCATGGCGTGCGAATCACGCTGTGTGGATTGGCGGGAGCGAGGTTGTCAGCGGGCAGTTGCATGCGCGAGCAAATAGTATTCGAGCCTGAAAAGCCCGCCGCCACCGTGTAGGCGGCGACGGGCGAGGGGGAGGGGGGACTTGCAAAGTCCGAGATGTGCGCTCACGCGTGCTGAAGGTGCCCGGCGTTCTTCATCTCGGTCATCATGGCGTTGACATCAATACCCAGCTTGGTCGCGATCCGCGTGCCGTAGTCCATGTCGACGCGGAAGAAGTGGCAGAGCATGCGCATCTGCACGTCCTTGCGGGCCTGGCCCAGACCACCAGCGATGCGGCTGGTCAGGCGATCGCGATGCGCGTCGTCGAACATGCGGTAGAGGTTGCCCGGCTGGGTGTAGTCATCGTGATCGACGGTGCTGTCGTAACGGTCGACGATGATTTCGCCCAGCTTCCACGCGGGGTCAGCAAACGACGCATCGGGCTTGGGGGCCGTCGCGTGGCTGTTGGGCCAGTAGTTGGGAGCTGAACCGTACGAGCCGGTTGTCAGCGCGCCGTCGCGGATGTAGTTCATCACGGGGCAACGCGGCTTGTTGACGGGAATCTGGTGGTGGTTCACGCCCAGACGGTGCAGATGCGTGTCGGCGTAGCTCATGAGGCGAGCCTGCAGCATCTTGTCGGGGCTGGGGCCGATGCCAGGCACGAGCGCGCTGGGCTTGAAGGCCGCCTGTTCCACTTCCGCGAAGTAATTCTCGGGGTTGCGGTTCAGTTCCATCACACCGACTTCGATGAGCGGGAACGCGCGCTGCGGCCAGACCTTCGTGAGATCAAACGCGTTCCAGCGGAACGTGTCGGCCTGCGTCTGCGTCATGATCTGCACGCACACGCGCCACTTGGGGAAGTCGCCCTTGGCGATGGCGTTGAAGAGATCGCGCTGGTGGCTTTCGCGGTCATCGCCGATGGTCTTGGCGCTGTCGGCATCAGTCATGTTCTTGATGCCCTGCATGCACTTGAAGTGGAACTTGCACCACACGCGTTCGCCGGCGGCATTTGTGAAGGAGTAGGTGTGGCTGCCGAAACCGTGCAGGTGGCGATACGTCGCGGGAATGCCGCGATCGCTGAAGAGAATCGTGACTTGGTGCAGCGCTTCGGGGCAGAGGCTCCAGAAGTCCCACTGCATGTCCATGTCGCGCAGATTGGTCTGGGGGTTGCGCTTCTGCGTGTGGATGAAGTTCTGGAACTTGTAGGGATCGCGCACGAAAAAGACCGGCGTGTTGTTGCCCACCAGGTCCCAGTTGCCTTCGTCGGTGTAGAACTTCACCGCAAAGCCGCGCACGTCGCGCTCAGCGTCGGCCGCACCGCGTTCACCGGCGACGGTCGAGAATCGCAGGAAGAGGTCGGTCTTCTTACCGATCTTGGAGAAGATGCTTGCACGGGTGTACTTGGTGATATCGCCCGTCACGGTGAACGTGCCGTACGCACCGCTGCCTTTGGCGTGCACCACGCGCTCGGGGATGCGCTCACGGTTGAAGTGCTGCATCTGCTCAAGCAGCGCAACATCCTGCATCAGCACCGGGCCGCGCGGGCCGGCGGTCAACGCCTGCTGCACGCCAATGGGCGCGCCATTCGCGGTCGTGAGAACGGGGCACTTGCCGGCGGAACCGTTGCCATTTGCATTGGGGTTATTCATCGATTGCTCCACGTGAGAACGGGAAAGACCATCTATCGCGAGGCAGTTGTAATCATGGGGCTACGATTGATCAATACGATTGGCTTGATCGAATCGATAGGAGTTTTCGATGAATGCCCGTGATCTGTCGGTGCAGGACCTGTTGGCGGTCGTGACGGTTGCGAAGACCAACCACTTCGGACACGCCGCTGACGAGCTGGGAATCGCCCAGCCCACGCTGTCAGCCCAGGTGCAGAAAGTCGAACGAGCTCTGGGCGTGACGTTCTTCGAACGCGCGGCCCGCAAGTTCCTCATCACCCCTTCGGGCGAGCGTCTGCTGCCGCTCGTGCGTGAGATGCTTGCCAGCGCCGATCGCCTGACCACCGCCTCGCTGGAGGACTCGCGCCCCGCCCCGCTTCGGCTGGGCGTGATTCCCACACTTGGTCCCTACCTGATGCCCCACGTGCTGGTGCCGCTTGCGAAGAAGTCTCCCGGCTTTACGCTCGACATCACCGAGCGCCCCACCGCCACGCTCATCGAGCGCCTGCTCGACGGCTCGCTTGATGCGGCGATTCTGTCACTGCCAGTCAAAAACACGTCGCTTGCGGCCTTGCCAATCTTCGACGAAGCATTCTCACTGATCGCACCCCGAGGCAGCGAGATCGCCCGTTGTGCATGCCTGTCACCGGGCCAACTCGCCGCGTCCGACATGGTGCTGCTGGACGAAGGCCACTGCCTGCGCGAGCATGTTGTCTCCGCGTGCAACAAACGCGGCGGGACGCAGCCCAAAGTCGTCGCCGCAAGCCTTGAAACGCTCAAATACATGGTTGCCGCAGGAGGCGGCTACTCCCTGCTGCCCGCCCTCGCGGCAGACATTCCCGATGCCTTGCATGAACTGGTCGAAGTCCGCCCGTTCGACGACCGCCCTGTCGTCCGCCGCGTCGTCCTGTGCTACCGCCGCACGCTGGCCAACCCCGCCCGCGTGCTGCAACTGGCCGACTTCATGCGAAAACACCCGCCCAAGGCTGTGCAAGTTGTGGGAGTGAACTCCAAGACCGCGAGCCGCGTGGCCCCAGCAAGGTCAGACAGGAGAAAAGCCACTTCGGGGATTTGAACCCCGGACCTATGCTTTACGAAAGCATCGCTCTACCGCTGAGCTAAAGTGGCGGCTTGTCCCCACAGGTTGCAACCCGTGGGGTCGTAAGTATCGGCAGGCTGAACGCCAATTTCCACTGGTCAGGCGGCTTCCCCGCCCTCCCAAACGGTTTACGGTCGTTGTTTGCCCGCCGGTGCTCGGCCTTTTCCGCCCTGTTCTGCTTCTTTTCCGCCCGGCACCACCCTGCTTCGCAAGGCATCCAATCGCCGTGCGTCTTTCGCCCCCTTCCGTGACTCCACCTTCGACATCTTCCGACCTCCCCGCAACAACCGGCTCACTGGCGCGCTGGCAGATTCTGGCTGTCCACATGCTCGCCGTCGCCCTTTTGCAAGGCACCGCCAACGCTGTACTGGCAATGCTCGCGGTAGTCGCTCAGAAGGAGTTTGGGGCGTCGAAATTTCACGTCGTCATCATCACGAGTTCGTCGACGGTCTTCTTCGTGCTCTCGATTTTCTGGAACGGCATCTTTTCGCGGACGCGGATGAACCGGTACTTGCTGCTGTACTGGGCCGTGTACTGCCTGCCTCTGGCATTCATGGGCTTTGCGTCCAACATCTGGGCTCTCATCGCTCTGCAACTTGTTTCGTGTATTGGGGTCGCCGCGTACCACCCACCCGCTGGCGACCTGCTCCGCAGCCTCTATCCCGAAATGCAACGCGGCCGCATCTACAGCTTCGTCTGGGGCGGCTGGATGGTCTCGGGCGCGCTCTTCGGCTTCGCGCTTGGCCAATGGCTCACGAAGGACTCGCACGCATTCCGCTACTACATGCCAATCGCCGCAGGCATGCAGTTGCTGGGCGTGTTTCTGCTCATGTGGCTCGGTCGCGCCACAGGCCACTCACAGGAGCGCGACGCGACGATCGACCGCTCGCACTGGTCGCTTCGTGACGCCTTTGAGCCCATCACGCACATGCGTGAAGTGCTCAAGGCAGACCCGATTTTCGCCAAGTACGAAGGGGCGTACATGACCTATGGCGTGGGCTGGATGATCGCCTACGCCCTTGTACCCATCCTGGTCGTTGACAAGCTCAATCTCAACTACGAACAGATCGCCAAGAGCACGCAGGTCGTGTATCAGGTCGCCATCGTCGCCGCGGCGTTGCCTTTCGGCTGGCTGATGGACCGCATCGGCGCAATCCGTAACTGCGCGATCAGCTTCGCGATGCTGACGCTCTACCCGCTCGCCCTCATCTTTACTTCCAGCGAGTACCACCTGCTGCTGGCAAGCTTGTGGTTTGGCCTCGCCCACGCCGGCGCCAGCGTCGGCTGGATGCTCGGCCCCGTCTCACTCGCGCCCTCGCGCGAAAAAGTCGCGCAGTATGTGGGTATCCACGCGACGCTCGTCGGCGTGCGCGGCGCGATCTTCCAAGCTGCGGGCGTGGGCCTCTACGCCCTCACAGACTCATTCACCTGGCCCCTGCTCATCGCCGCAGCCGCCTACGTATGGAGCGCATGGCAAATGTGGACCCTCGACCGAGCCCGCCGGATGGTCGCAAAGTCCTAAGTGCTTGTTCCACAGGGATCTTCTTCGCGTCAGGGCCAACCCCCACCGCCGCCAACCCAAATGAAAAAGAGACTCGATCAAGATCGAGTCTCTTTTCCAAAACGGAGAGGGGGGGATTCGAACCCCCGGTACAACTTTTGGTCGTACAACAGTTTAGCAAACTATCGCCTTCAGCCGCTCGGCCACCTCTCCAGGCGAAACGAATTGTCGGCCTTGTGACGGGCCGGTTGGAAGTATAGATCGGCTAATTGCTGAGAACAAATCGGGCTCGGCAGTCTTGACGCACCGACATTTGCCGAACATTCAGTCGCCAATGCGGGATCCGGGCCGTTCTTGGCCTCCCGCCGCTTGGCACACCTCGCGTTTACGCTGGCATATGCAGCATCTTCTTGCTCGTCTGGGGCTTGGCATCAGTCGCGTGTTTCGCGCCCTTGCGCCCGATCCCCTCGTGATCGCCATTCTGCTGCTCCTCGTTACATGCGTGCTGGGTGTGCGCTTGGGCGATTTCCGCACCACCGACTCGCTCCCACTGATCGAGAAGATTGCTCGCCTCTCCGACTCATTCCGAGATACCGGCGCGGCGGGCTCGCACATGTGGTCGCTGCTGGCATTCAGCATGCAGATGTGTCTCGTTCTTGTGACCGGACACGTGCTTGCCTCCACCGCTCCTGTCGGCCGTCTGCTCCGGGCACTGGCAAGCGTGCCGCAGTCGGGCCATGCTGGTGCCGCGCTTGTGGGCTTGGTCGCGTGCGCCACAGGGGTTGTCAATTGGGGACTGGGACTGATCGTCGGCGCGTTGCTTGCCCGCGAGGTTGGCCAGAGCCTTGCTCGTCGGAACATCCCCCACCACTACCCCATCATCGCCGCAGCGGGCTACTTCGGCCTCATGGTTTGGCACGGAGGATTCTCGGGCTCTGCTCCTCTCACCATGACTTCTCTCGACGGCGCGAAGCGCACACTGCCGGCGGACGTCGTCGACCGACTCGCCGCCGCCGGCTTCCCGCAAGGCATCGCGCTCGAGCACACGCTCTTCACCACATTCAATCTGTTCATTACGCTGGGCCTGGTCGTCTTGGTTCCACTGGCGCTTTGGCTGCTCAGCCCGCGCGACACTTCGCTCCAATCCCGCGCAGCACTGCAATCAATCGAGCCAACCGCACCGGAAGATGCCTCCGCTTCGCCCGGTCCGCTTCCTGACTTCCTTGAGCGCACGCGCATTGTGCCCATTGCACTTGCGCTCCTGCTCTTTGCGGGCTTATGGCGATTTGGTGACGTTTCTTCACTCACGCGCCTCGGACTCAACGAGATCACCGCGGTCATGATGATTCTGGGCCTGCTGATGCATGGCAACGCTCGCTCCTTCATGCGCGCAGTTGACAACGCTGCCTCCAGTTGCGGCGGCATCATCATCCAGTTCCCCATCTACGCCGCGATCATCGCCGTCATGGTGAACACGGGCCTCGCCCGCGTCGTTGCCGACATGGCGAGCGACACGACTCCCGCGCTGCTGCCTGTGACAACCTTCCTCAGCGCCAGCGTGATCAATCTCTTCGTCCCAAGTGGCGGCGGCCAATGGGCGGTGCAAGGCCCCATCGCACTCGAAGCCGGCCTCGCCCAAGGCGTGCATCCGGGCACCATGGTCATGTCCGTCGCGTACGGCGATCAGCTCACCAATATGTTGCAGCCCTTCTGGGCTTTGCCGCTGCTGGCGATCACTGGCGTGAAAGCCCGCGACATCGTGGGCTACACCGCGCTCATCATGCTGCTTGCCGCAGCGTGGATCATCGCGGGCCTGCTGATCTTCGCGTAAGTCACCATCAACGCTGCGCACTGTCAATGATCAGCGTGACAGGTCCGTCATTGAGCAGCGACACGCGCATGTGCGTGCGAAAAACGCCCATCTGTACGTTGATCGCGTCACCAGCGCTCGCTCGCACGCGCTGCACAAACGCCCCGAACATCGCTTCCGCACGCTCGGGCTTCATCGCGCGGTCAAACGACGGCCGCCGTCCTTTGCGAGCATCGCCCGCCAGCGTGAAGTTGGGTATGAGCAGCACACCCGACCCCGTCACATCGCGCAAGCTCAGGTTCATCTTGCCTGCTGCGTCCTCAAAGATCCGTAGGTCCAGCAGCTTGTCGCAGCACCACCCGAGTTCCGCATCAGTGTCACCTTCCACCAGTCCCACCAGCGCCATGATACCCGGCCCGATCGAGCCGCGCACGGTGCCATCCACTTCCACCTGCGCGTGCGACACTCGTTGCAACACCATCAGCATGTACCAAAGTAACGTGTGAGGCGCAAACAGACAAGCCCGGGCGCGAACGCACCGGGCTTGCCTCTCTCAATCGCCAGCGTGTGTGAACAGGCGATCGCGGAAGAACTGCACCTCGGCCCGCATCACTGCGTCGAACATGCGCCGCCGGCCAGAACCGTGAAGAAGTCGATCACATCCTGATCTTCGGGATATGCGTCGTTGTTGTTGAAGTCGATGTCGCCGCAGATGGGCGTGCTGCACGCACCTCCGGCCAGTACCGTGAAGAAATCAATCACGTCCTGATCCTCAGGAAACGCACCGTTCCCGTTGAAGTCGATCGAATCACACCCGGCGGGCGTGACCTGATTCGCAAACAGAGACAGACTCGCGCTATCGCGGTTGCTCACCAGCAGGTCAACCGTCGGTCCGCCCGTCAGGTTCGCCGCCACCAGCGAGTCGGGTCCCGCACCAGTCGTCAACAGCGATCCCGCGCCAAAGACGCCAACGCCATTGTTCGGCAGCACGACGACCGTGCCAGCGTCCTGATTGAGCGCGGCGAGATCAGCGTCACCGTCGTTGTCCGTGTCGAACGCCACAATCGGACCCGGGTTTGCGCCCATCGACGGATAGCTTGCAACCGCCGAGAAGCCCGTCACGAGGTTGCGAATCACGCCGACAAAGTCCACGCCGTTGTTGCCAAGCGTGGTGGCGATATCGAGTCGCCCATCGTTATTGAAGTCCGCCAGCGCGACGCCATCAGGCCGCACGGTTGCACCAACATTGATCGTCGTCCCCACGCTGAACACGCCATTCACGTTCGTCAGGATCCGCACCGTGCGATCGCGGTGCAGCGACACAACCAGGTCACGATCACCATCGCTATCCATATCGCCCGCCGCGACGCCGAAGGGCTCAGTGCCCGCCGTGATCGCCGTGCTCGCCCACGTCGCGCCGTTGTTGGTCAGCACGATGACGGTGTTGTCATCCCGGCTCACCATTGCCAGATCGGCGTCGTTGTCGCCATCAAGGTCCGAGGCGATGATGCCGCGCGCGTCCGTACCCGTGCTGACGCTTCCGCCAGCGGCGAGCGTGCCTGCCATGTTCATGAAGAACTGAACCTGATTGAGGTTCTTGTAGATCACGGCGACATCGACATCACCATCGCCGTCAAAGTCGGCAGCTGCGGTGTCGCCCGCCCCCGCTCCCGCGGGAAGTGCGATCGCCGCGACAGGCGTCAAGACTCCCGCGTTGTTGATCAGCCGCTGCAGTCGATCCGGCGTGTCGGTCGTGAACACGACGTCGCTGTCACCGTCGCCATCAAGATCGGCGACGCTGATGCCTCCGGGCCGCTGAGCGGTCGGCACAACCGTCGCGGGCGCGAAGGCGATCTGATCAGCGACCGCCGTCCCAGCAACGCAGGCGACAACAAGCGACATCGAAATGCGCGTCTTCATACATGCTCCATAGAGAGAGAGGGTTTTTTGCCGGACACTGCGTCCCATCGACGCTTCGAGGCCCCGGCCAACCTCATGCGACGTTCCGCCTCACACATACTCACGAATTTACGATTGCCTACCTTCGCCCATGCCGATTTCGCGCGTCATCGGTCTGGTGCTCGGTCCACTCGTCGCCCTCGTTCTCTACTTCGTGCTGCCGCTCGAGCAGCGCGATGCTGCCGGCGCTGTCGTCTCCGGCTTGACGCCCGCAGGCCGCATGACACTGGCCATCGGCGCGTGGCTTGCCGTGTGGTGGATCACCGAAGCGATTCCCATTGAAGCTGCCGCGATGCTGCCCCTCGCGCTGTTTCCCCTCACTGGCGTTGCGACAATGCGGGACGCCGCCTCGCCCTACGCCGACGAAGTTGTCTTCCTCTTCATGGGCGGCATGCTGCTGGGCGCCGCGATGGAACGCTGGCACCTGCATCAGCGCATCGCGCTGCTTGTGATGCTCGCTCTTGGCTCCAGCCCCCCACGTCTGATCGCCGGACTGCTCTGCGCCACCGCCATCATCAGCATGTGGGTCAGCAACACCGCAGCCGCCATCATGATGTTGCCCATCGCCATCGGCGTCATCGAGCTGGCGCATACACAGCATGAAGAAGCAGGCAACACGCGCGAAGACAAAGCCGCGCGCAACTTCGCGATCGCCAGCCTGCTCGCCGTCGCTTACGGCGCCTCCATCGGCGGCGTCGCGACCATCATCGGCTCGCCGCCCAACGGGGTCATGGTCTCCTTCGCCCAGAACACGCTCGGTGAGACTGTGACTTTCGGCGAGTGGTTCAAGATCGGCATGCCTGTCATGCTTGTCACGTTGCCCGTCACGTGGTTGCTGCTGCTCTCAATCTACAACCCGCGCGGCCTGCGCATCAGCGGAGCCCGCGAAATGCTCACGCTGCGCCTGCGCGATCTGGGCCCCGTCTCCCGCGGTGAATGGACCGTCCTTGTTGTCTTCACGCTTGCCGCGTGCGCCTGGATCTTCCGCATCCCGCTCGCGGAGGCTCTCCACTTCACACGTGAACGCAATGGCCGCACCGAGTACCTGCTGACCGATGCAGGCATCGGCATCATCGCGTCGCTGTTGCTCTTTGTCATTCCCATCCGCTGGAAGCACGCCGAGTTCGCTCTCGATTGGCGCACCGCAGGCAAGATCCCCTGGGGCATCCTCCTCCTCTTTGGCGGCGGGCTCTCCCTCGCCGCCGCCATCAGCGCCAACGACGTCGACGAGTTCCTCGGTCGCCTCTTCCAAGGCATGAGCGGCATGCATGCCATCGCCGTCATTGCCATCATCGCAGCGAGCGCAATCTTCGTCAGTGAGATCGGCAGCAATACCGCTGTCGCCACGGTCCTGCTGCCCGTGGTGGCCACTGTCGCGCCGGCTCTGGGCGTGCCCGTCTTGCCCCTGTGCTTCGCCGTCGCACTGGGCGTGAGTCTGGCCTTCATGATGCCCAGCGGCACACCGCCCAACGCCTTGGTCTTTACGAGCGGCCACCTCCGCGTGCGTGAAATGGTCAAGGCGGGCTTTGCGCTCAACCTCGCCTGCATCGTCATCATCACCGCGGCTTGCTTTGTCCTCGCCCGATGATCCGATTTCGTGTTTCTCCGCCCAGCGACCGGCCGATGGATACCGGACAGCCCACGACCTTCATCGGAGGCCCCCGCTATCGGTCTGTCCTGAGCCCGACATAGCGAAGGGCGGCGGGAAACGGGCTGGCTAGTCTTCGTCGTCGCGGTCGTCCATCAAACCGCCAGGGTCGCCCGACGTACACATTGCACGCATCATGAACACCTCCCCCCTCACCACTGCCCGCCTCCTCTGCCTGTTCGCCGGGCTCGCGTTCACACCCCTCGCGATCGCCCAGCCCGCACCAGACCAGGCTCCGACGCCAGCGCAGACGCCCGCGCAGCCCCCAGCCGAACATATCCCCTTGGGCCCGCTCGACATGGCTGCTATTCCAGCGTCCATCAAGACACGTCTGGGCACCGCCATGGCTCGCACCGCCCTGCTCGATCTTCGCGGCATCGCCGAGCCCACCGCTGACGATCTAGCCCTGACCACCTCCTTCCTGCGGCTCGCCCATCAGATGGATGCGTCCAACACGCAGACCATCCGCCGCTGGGTCGAGGCCGCCTTTGCCGCAGGTGACGACGCCGCCGTGCTCGAAGCAAGCCGCGCACTGGTCAAGGCTGATCCCACCGACACCGTCGCACTGCTGCGTGTGATCAGTTCGCAGCTTCGCAACGCCAACACCGCCCAAGACCGGCTCGCTCAGTACGCCCGCTTCATCGACACCGATCGCATCGACGCCAGCGTCCGCAGCCGCCTTGCACTCGATGCCGCGCTGCTTGCGCGCGAAGTGGGCGACGAGAAGCGCTTCACGCAGTTGCTCCAGCGCGCCACGCAGCTCGACAGCACCAATAAGGACGCCGCGGTGCTGCTCTTCACCTTTGTCACGCAGCGCGCCAAGTCCGACTTTGAGCGCGTCGAAGCGCTCAACAACCTGCTGATGTCCGACCCTGCCGATCCGGGCGTGCACTCGCAACTGCGCGATCTGCTTGCGTCCAACGGTGCGTGGACCGCCGCCGCTCGCTTTGACACCAACGTCCGTCGCATGATCGACCAGGACCAACTCGGCCCCAACGAGCGTCTGCAGGAACTGGCCATCACCTTCCGCAAGGATGGAGCGGATGTTGCGCTGCGCGACCTGGTGGGCGATCTCAACACCGCCCGCGCCCAGCAGGAACGCATCTTCAGGTCCACCGACAAGAAGGATCAGGAAGCCTTCAACATCCGCCGGCCCGAAGAAATCCGTCTCGCCGCCGTGCTTGAAGAACTGCGTACGGCCGCTGCTGTCGCTGTCAAGCGTCCTGAAGCCGTGGAGATGGCCCTGCTCGACATGCAGGCCAGCGCCGAAGAGGCAATCGCCACGCTGAAAGACCCGATTCGTCGCGGCGAGAACATGAGCGAAGCCGACGCACTGCTCGCCGCAACCGACATTGAAGCCAACTGGACGCTCTGGCAGCTTCTCGCCAACCACAAGGTCGCCGATGCGCAGGCTCGCGCCACGAAGTTGCTTGAAACCCTCGCCGACATCGACCCGCGCGTTCCTGAGCTCAAGGCATGGATCGCCCTGCGCAGTGGCGACATTGCCGGCGCGTTGGCTGTGGCGCAAGGCGAATCGCCCAGCGCATGGCTGGGCGCCGCACACGCACTCGCTTTGCAGTCGCAAGACAAGAAAGCCGAAGCGATCGCTCAGCTCAAGGCCATCGAGTACGCTGAGCCGCTCACCGGTCTGGGCGCGTGGGCCAGCTCACAAGCTCAAGCGCTGGGCGACACACCCAGCGTGCTCACAAAGCAACTCGACACCTACACCCGCACCATCCCGGCATGGGTGGACACCATTGTCACCGCGCCCAGCACCATTCAGCGGCTCACGGTCGACCACGAACGCACAAGTGCGGCCTCGACCGATCGCGTCAGCATCGTTGTTCGTCTCAAGAACATCTCGCCCATTCCGCTCGGGCTGGGCCCGCAGCGCACGCTGGAATCGCGCATGTTGCTCGCACCCGACCTGCGCCTGTCCCCCACGTCGTTCCAGAACTTCGCGCAAGTCGAAGTGATCGACATCGCTCGCCAACTCCGCCTCATGCCCGGCCAGGAGCTGCGCGTCACCTTTGACCCCAGCGACACGATGATCGGCTGGCTGAGTGAAACCATCAGCCAAGGCCCCTCGTCCACGCGTTACCGCCTCATCCAAGGCTTCACGACCGACGACGAGGGCGATCGCAAGCCCGGCCTCGGCTGCCTTGACGTCGCAAGCGGCGCGCTCAGCCGTCTGCCCAACGCCGAATCGCGTCTCACCGCAGAGCAACTCGCGCAGCGACTCGAAAACGCCGACGACGACGTGCTCCCTGCACTGCTCATCGGCATTCGCGCCATGCTCATCAACGCACTCGCGCAAGGTGAAGGCGGTCCCAACATCGCTCCGCTGCTCGAGACGTTGCAGACCAAGTACCCGACCTGGCCCGCACACATTCGCCTGCTCACGCTGCTCGAACTGCCTTCGATGGGTGAAATTCCCGCACTCGCGACCTGGGCCGACCTCGCTCGCAGCGAATCCGATCCCAACATCATGGCGTGGATCCTGCTCACTCGCGTCGGTTCGGCTGATGATCCCTACCTCGCCGCCTGCGAACAAAGTGGCAACCCCGAGCTCGCTCGTCTTGCCGCCATCACGCGTCAGCGCCTGACCAGCGGCACCAAGACCTACGCCCTGCGCGGCGCATTGGGCGTCATCGCGGCCGAAAAGTCATCCGAAACATCGACCGGCAACTGATCTCGTGCACCGCTCACCCAGCGAACTCCTGCGCGATGCACCCGATTCGCCTCGCTCCTGGCGCGCATCTCGACCCATGCGCGTCATCGGTTCCTTCGTCGGTCTTGCCCTCTTCGCCGCCGCTGTCTGGGTTGTCGCCTCACACTGGTCCGACATCGCCACAAGCATGCAGGAAGCGGCCCGTGCTCGCTGGTGGACGATACCGACACTCATCATCTTGCCTTGGCTGAGCTGCGCCCTCGCCGCCGCGATGTACCACCAGTTGCTCAATCGCGATGATCCCGCCGCGCCGCGCGTGGCATATCGCGAGGGGCTCGCAGTTATCGCCTGCACCTGGCTGATGAACTACCTGCCCGCGCGCCCGGGCATGTTCGGACGCCTCGCCTATCACAAGATCGTCAACGACATGCCGCTCAAGCACAGCATCAGCATGTCGATCGTCGCCATGACGTGCGCGGGTGCCAGCGTGCTCCTGCTGATCCTCGTCGCGATCATCGCCCGCGTGCTGCCCGACAGTACCATCGCTGCCGCCGCCTTGCTGCCCCTGCCGGCAGCGCTGCTCGCCATCGCCGGCCTTTCACTTTCGCGGCGCGAACTGGTTCGCCGCTATCTCTTTGCCTGTGCGGTGCGATACCTCGACGTCCTCACGTGGCTGGGACGCTACTTGTGCGCATTCGCTGCTCTCGGTCGCCCCCTGGCTCTCAGCGAAGCTGTCGCTCTCACCGCCATCAGCCAAGCGGCCATGGTTGTGCCACTGGTAAGCAACGGTCTGGGCCTGCGCGAGTGGGCTGTGGGCGTGCTAGGCCCCGCTCTGCCCGCATCCATGCGCTCGGCGCCCGCTCTCAGCTTCAGCGTCAGCCTGACGGGTGACCTGCTCCACCGCGTCGCCGACATCTTGGCCGCAGTGCCCGCCGGCCTCATCGGCTCATACATCGTCAGCCGCAACCTCAAAGCCGCGACGATCGCCCATCGCGCAGATAACACCACAACCCCCGCGAACTGAGTCGCGGACGATTGCGAACACGTCCCGCACCACAGATACGGCGCGATAATCGCCGAAGTTCGGGAGATTTGCGTGAATCGCGACCGCTCGCCAGCCGACAACGAATAAGTATGGAGTGACACAACCATGCGATTCGCACGAATGCGAGTCGCGTCCGTCCCGGAGGTTCACCTCGCGCGAAGGCACGCCATGGTCAACAAAATCGAACAAGACCATCAACGCTTCCGCCAGATCGTCCGCGGCAAGATCCGCAAGGACCTCCGTCGCTTCATCGCCAAGAACGACTTCATCGCGCGCGAAGGCAAACGCGTCGTCAGCGTTCCCGTGCACGACATCGACCTGCCCCACTTCCGCTATGGCGACAACTCAGGCGTCGGCATGGGTGAAGGCCAGGAAGGCAAAGGCGTCGGAAAAGGCCAAGGCGGCGAAGAAGACGGCAAGCACGCCATGGAAGTCGATGTGACCATGGAAGAGCTCGCCGACATCCTCGGTGAAGAACTCAAACTCCCGCGCATCGATCCCAAAGGTGCCAGCAAGATCACCACGCTGCGCGACAAGTACACCGGCGTGCGCCCCGTCGGCCCCGCGAGTCTTCGCTCCTTCAAGCGCACCTATCGCGAAGCCCTCAAGCGCCAGCTCGCCATGGGTCTCTACGACCCCGAGAACCCGATCATCATCCCCATCAAAGCCGACCTGCGCTTCCGCAGTTGGAATGAAGTCAAAAAGCCCCAGAGCAATGCCGCCATCATCTACATGATGGACGTGAGCGGCAGCATGGGCGACGAACAGAAAGAACTCGTCCGCCTCGAAGCCTTCTGGATCGACACGTGGCTCCGCCGCAACTACGAAGGCATCGAAAGCCGCTACATCGTGCACGACGTGAAAGCGGCGGAAGTCGACAAGAAGACGTTCTTCAACATCCGCGAAGACGGCGGCACGCGCATCAGCAGTGCACTACAAACCTGCAAAGAACTGCTCGAAGCCCACTACGACCCGCACGAGTGGAACATCTACCTCTTCCACTTCAGCGACGGCGACAACAGCAGCGACAGCGACAACCGCCTGTGCGTCAAGATGCTCAAGGAAGACCTGCTCCCGCGCTGCAACCAGTTCGGCTATTGCCAGGTCGCCAGCGCCTACGGCAGCGGCTCCTTCCACAGCGTCCTCAACGAAGCCTTCCCGACCGGTGAAGCCGACGAACGCGGCCCGAAGATCGTCCTGAGCAAAGTCGGCGGCAAAGACGACGTGCTCGAAAGCCTGCGAACGTTCTTCAAGGCTGGACGCTGAGTTTTCGTGGTCCCCGGTCTCTTCGCCTTCGCAATTGCTGCGAACGAGTGCCGATCCAGGCTGCGTCGCGCCGTTTTCTTTGTCCCTCTTTATCCCCTCTTTCGCATGTCCCCTTGCCAGGCGTACCGCCCGGCAATGGAGGTTGCCGTATGTTTGGGTCCCTTTCCTCAGTTCGTTCCTTAGCATTTCTCACCTTCGCGGGCAGTGCAAGTTTCACCTTTGCTCAATCCACGCAAACGTGCGCGCCCTTCGTGAAGCCCGAGCCCGCGCTCAACTTCACGGCGATTGCAAACAACCCCTCGGTCAACGACATCCTGCGATGGGACCCCGATGGTCCGTTCGGTCCCATCCCGGAGCGCATCCTGCTCGCGGGTGGGCTGACACCAGTCACCAACACCACATTCAACGAGATGATCAGCGCGTATGACCCCGTCGCGGGCACGTGGACCGCCGTGGGTGGCGGCTTCCGCCCCGGCAGCGGCGTAGCGAGCGCGGCCGCCGTCATGCCCAACGGCGATGTCATCGTGGCTGGCCAGTTTGCTCAAATCGGCGACGTGCCGGGGGGCGGGCCGCTGGTGAATGCGAACTTGATTGCCCGCTGGGACGGCACGCAGTGGAACGCGATGGGCTCGGGCATTCAGCCAACTTCGGGCTTCGGCGTGTTCGATATGGCTGTGACTCCTGCGGGCGAGTTGGTCGTCGTCGGTGCGCAAGCCGGAGCGGGCGGCGTCGCCAGCCGCTACGTCACCAAGTGGACCGGCACGCAGTGGGTCGCGATGAACAACGGGCTGAACATCGACACCAGCGCTTCGCTGGCCCGCACCGTCGCCGTCAACGCCAACGGCGAGGTCTTCATGGGCGGACTGCTCGCGGGCATGGGCAACATCGTGCGTTGGGACGGCACGCAGTGGCTGAGCATGGGTGCCGGGCTGCAAGACACCTTCCAGATCATCATCGATCCCGCCGACCAGCGGCCTATTGCGATTACCAACGGCATCACGGGCGTACCTCAGGCGCAGCAGTCCCGCGTCGCGAAGTGGAACGGCAGCGCGTGGCAACCACTGGGTACTCCGCTTGGTAACGCCGCTGATGCGACGGTCGCGGGCGGATCGCGCATCATGGTCGCTTCCGGCTCTAGTTTGTTCGAACTCGACCGCGTGACGGGCACATGGGTGCCGATCTCCAACGCGCCCCAGATGTCGTATCTGCGCCTGATGGGCCTGCCCAACGGCGACATCATCACGACGTCGCTGCAGGGCCCGCAGCGGATGTATCGCATCGGTCTCCAACCCGATTGCCCGCTGGTTGCCAGCACGCTCGACTCGGCTGCTGGCAACACCGCCGACTGGGACCTCACCAACCGCACCGGCACATACGTGCAGGATGTGGACAACACCACCGCAGGCAGAATCCAGCCCACGGAGGAAGCCGTCACTCGCATTGTGAATCTGGAGCCAATCTACTACAACGCCATCGGCTCGTGGCTGGGAGATCGCACCGGCGCGTACGGCGGGTACATTCGCGTCGAGACGACAGGTTTGCAAACGCCGTGCGCGAATCCGGGCGAGAGCCCCGCGCACTACGACGTGCGGCTGGTTGGGCAGATCGGGCCGGGCGTGACGCGCTCGCTCGTGCGGCGCACGGCGGACTTCGCAACACTGCGCTCGCGCCGCGTCATCAACGTCCCCCTCACCGCAGACGGTTGGCGCGTGGACAGCACGAGCGGCGTGCCGGTCACTGAACAGGAGTTCTACGACACGCTCAAGAACGTTCGCTCGCTGCAATTCAGCGTCAACGCGCCCGGGCCGCTGTGCGAGAGCGTCAACTTCGCGATCGAAGATGTTGCGATCTACAAACAAGCGCCGATCACCTCGTTCAACTGGAACCAAGGCGACTACCAGTGGCGCTGGACGGGCGACGGCGATACGGCCCAGTTCTTCGTGGAAAACGACCCCGCAGGCGGCGGACAACTGCGCTCCAACGACGCCTTCCAAGCACAGTGGCGCAACTATGTCGCGCCGCAAACCCTCTTCGGCGGCTTCGCCAACAAGTACGGCGGCATCTTCTCGTTCAAAATGCGCACCAGCACCACGGTGGAGAACGAGAACTTCCCGCTCGTGCGCATCGAAGCCCGCGACATCGGCACGTTGCTCTACTTTGATCCCAATCCGCCCGCGCCCACGCTGACGCCGTACTTCGTGCCGCTGAGCGCGAGTCCCGTGGATGCCAGCGGTCGCGGCTGGATCGTCGAGAATCTCAGCCCGCCGCTGACGGAAGCGTTCGTTCGCCGCGTACTCGACAATGTCACCGCCATCAGCATCCGCGGCGAGTTCTCACGTGAGGTTGACCAAACCTGGCTCGATGACGTTGCCATCGCCACAACTTTCTCCAACCCCGGCTGCGACTCCATCGACTTCAACAACAACACCGTCTTCCCCGAAGAACAAGACGTCATCGACTTCTTCATCGTCCTCAGCGGCGGCGAATGCAGCCCGGGCAACACCTGCAGTGACATCGACTTCAACAACAACCAAGTCTTCCCCGAGGAGCAGGACGTCATCGACTTCTTCAATGTGCTCGCAGGAGCTGAGTGCGTGTGATGTCTTCCAACATCGCTCACTCGCTCGATTCTTACGAATGGCGTGACATGGCCATCGCCTCTGCAATGTGATCGTCTGGATCGCGCTCACACGACGCAATCCGTTTCCGACACATACAGACCGCAGCCACGATGCTGCAAAAAGAAAGTCGGCGGGCACATCGCCCGCCGACTTCTTTCGTTGACGAGAAAAGTTACCGCATGATCCAGCGCTGCTCAATCACCGGCAGGTTCTCCGCGCCCGTGGGCTTGGTCTCACCCAGCGGCTGGAACCGCAGCATCAGCGTCTTGCGCAGCGTCACGCGCTTCTTGCCCTTGGTCTGCGGGTCATACGCGTCAATCGTCCGCGTCTCGCCGCTGAAGCCGTTGCCGAACACTTCGATCGCGCGCACGTGAGGCGTGTTGACAGGCCACACAACCAGGCCTTCCTTCGCGTTCTCTTCGCCTTGCAGCAGCGTGCCGACGATGTTGATCTGATCGTCCAGCAGCGGGTTCTCGAGCAGCTCAAGAATCTTCGCCGTCACCGCCGCAGGCACATCGCGCCCGCTGCGCTTGAGTTCACCTTCGTCGTTCGCCATCTCAAAGCTCGGCGTGAACAGCAGATCGGTGTCGCTGGTGTTCACGACCTTGTACGTCATGTAGTAGTACAGCCGACTCTGCCCCTCATGCTCCACACGCGTCACGCGCAGCGGGCCGGGCGTCACCGTCAGTTGCCACCGAC
Source organism: Phycisphaerae bacterium (assembly GCA_046316615.1). Lineage (GTDB taxonomy): Bacteria > Planctomycetota > Phycisphaerae > Phycisphaerales > UBA1924 > BJHL01. The sequence goes on along the minus strand of JBKDAN010000005.1, from coordinate 32,681 downwards.
GCGGCACCGGATCAGGCTCAGGAGCAGCAACCGCCGTCGGCGTCGCGCTACCAATCAGCCCAGCGGCGAACATCCCGGCGCCAAAGCCGACACACAGACCAAACCCGATGAGCGCCGTACGCATGTTCATGGAGGTACCTCGTGACAAATGGGGACGAAGGGAAGTCTAGGGGGGTTTCACCTGCAAAAGTCATGGGCCACGGCACGCGCCGCCCAGCCAGGCGAACAATGTCGACCATGTCTGGCTCGACGAACAAACGGGGTGCCGGTGCGCGGCGAGTCACCCTCATGCTCGCGATTGTGCTCTGCTTTGGCATTTGCACGGCGACTTTCGTCTCGTTCTCATTTCATCGCAGTCAAATGGACACTCCCTCCGTCGGGCGAATGCCCGGCGGCCCGAGCATCGCCCTGCGAGCATTCGGCATCCACGACCACGATAACTACCTGTTCGGCACCGCCTCCCTGCAAGGCGACCCCGACCATGCTCACGCACTCCTCGACGGTTTCGGACCGGGTTCACGCCTTAATCACTTCAACAGCCGCTACTTCCATGTGACATACAACCACGGCACGCGGCTCGCATTCATCTCTCGCCAGCACCTGCTCGATGCCTGCATCGTTGGCGGCGCAGCCACCTGGCTGGTTTGCACGACTTTCATCATCGCGCGATATCGCATCCGCGAAAAGCGCCGCGAGCGGCTGCTCTGCGTGCAATGCGCCTACCCCCTGCGTTGTGCGATCGACCGATGCCCCGAGTGCGGCACGGCGTTCACCCCGCCCTACCAATTCGACCGCGAACCACCCGCCGTCTCTCTCCCTACCCTCCCCCGTTGACCGCCGCTCCTCCCCAACCCCGGTCGTTGGAAGGCGATGGGCCTGACCCGCAGCGACCCGCTCCGGTCCTCCCCGCGCTCCCCCCGCATATTCGCGTCGTTCGCGGCGAACCCGCGCTCGCTCTGCCCATCGCGCGCCGGCTGGTGTCGCAGGCCAACCCCGATATCGACGACGCCGCCCGCCGTCTGGTCGCCAGCGCGCCCGCACACAACATCAGTCTCGCCAATACCTTCGCCACCGTTGACCACGACGGACCCCCCGCCGTCTCCGCCCCCGGTCTGCCCGTCATCTCAGGTGCCGCGCCCGGCGCTGGTTCACTCCGCGTCCGCCAAACATGCCTCGCCGTGCTGGGCGCAGGCCGCACCGCCATGATGTTCATCAGCGAGCCGCTGCGCGTGGGCGACTGGGGCGGCTCCGAACTCGCCTTTGCCGAGCGCGTCCACGTCGTCAACGCCTGCTGCGACATGCTCGCCCGCGAGCACGCGAACGAAGTCGCCCTGGCCCAGGCTCTGCCCGACCCCGACGAACGCTACGCCACGCGCGTCTTCGACGCCGCCGGCTTCCGCAGTGTCGGCACGCTCAAGTACATGCGCCGCCTGCCCAAGCCGCACGACAAGAAGCTCAGTCTGGGTAATGACCTGTCGCAGTACGACAAGTTTCCACAAGGTGTCCACGTGCAAAGCCTGTCGCAGATCGCGCCCCACCTGCGCGACGAGCATTGCATCCGCGCCATGGACGCCAGTTACGAGTCCACGCTCGATTGCCCCGAGCTCTGCGGCCTGCGCGAGACGCGCGACATTCTCGCCAGCCACAAGAGCACCGGCCAGCATGATCCCAACCTGTGGTGGATCATCTACTACAACAACGAGCCCTTGGGTTGCGCGCTTTTCTCCCCGTGTGCCGAACAGCGCACGTGCGAACTGGTCTACCTCGGTCTGGGGCCGCCACTTCGTGGCAAGGGTCTCGCTCGACTGCTGCTGGGACACGGCATCGCCGAGACCAACCGCATCAACAGCGTCTGGTCGATGTCGTGCGCGGTGGATGAACGCAACGCGCCTGCACTCAAGCTCTATGAGAGCATGCACTTCCGTGCGTTCGCGCGGCGCCGTGCGCTGGTGCGCCGTCTGCACGCGTGAGCACACGCCCGCGCGCACCAAGTCAAGAGCCCACAACATGTGTGAAGTCGCAAGTGTCCCTCGCTGCGCGGGCTGCGCATCTTGTCCACATGCAGTGCAGTTTTACACAGCCTTTGCGCTGCGCACATGAACAACAAGTGGAGAAGATTTTTTCATTCGCGCAAGTGTCGCAAATCAAAGCGCTCACGTGTCGGTCCCTGTCGACAACTGTGATGTGTCGTTGCATGTGCGCGGAATCTCGTTAAAGTGTCCTCTCCACGAACGCGACGACTTGCATGAAGCGAGCCGCGTCCGTGTCGTCTGACCGGCCATGGATCGGCCGCCCTGTCAAACTGTGTGCGCCTGGCGACGTTCGCGCGATGCTTCGCATCGTTTGCGTTCCGGGTCTTGTGCGTCTGTCCTTCGCCAGCGGTCTTGCACCGCAGGCGACGGCGATGTTCTTGACTCGTGACGTTCGTCGTCCTGCTTCGCAGTTGACCGGTCGTGGAAAGGAATCCGGGCAAGGAAGTTCCCTCGTGGTGGAACGCGGTCGCGGCCTTTGCGCGCTCGCGTGAGTCGTCTCGCCCAAGCGACTCACCACGGCCCTGGCCGACCAGTCGGCGATTGCACTGGTTGTGAAAGGACGCTCGCTGTGTCGATCGACAGGATGCCTTTGCGTGCCACGTCGCTGCTCACTCCTCCGGACCGCGCCCCCGCGGACCACGCGACCGACACGCTCCGCGAATCGCACGCGACGCTGCCCGATTCCCGGGCCGCCGTTCCCGGGCGCTCGATGCAGGGCCGCATCGAGCGCAGCGAGGGAGGTCTCTCGCGAAGCGACACAGTCCAACTTCGCAGCGAAACCGGCCGCCGCGACGACTCCCCCACTCGCGCCGATGCCGCGCCCTTTGCGCGAGCGACTCCGCTCCCCGCTCCCACCGCCGATGCCAGCGACATGCAGCACGTGCTGCGCCGCCTGAGCGACGAAGTGGGCGAAGAGCAGTTCGAGCGCTACTTCCTGGGCCAGACGCGCCTGGCGATGCGCGACAACGCCGCCCTGCACGTCACCGTGACCAGCAGCTACCTCGCGCAGATGCTCGAGCGCCGCTTTGGTGAAGCCCTCCGCCGCGCCACCGGCGCGCAGTCACTGAAGTTCGATATTGATCGAAGCGTCTTCACGCCGCGCGTGCCCGGCGCAGCGACACCAAACGCCCAGCCCGCACAGCCCGCCAAGCTCGCTCGCTCGCACAGCTTCCGCGCATCGCTCGATGACTTTCTCGTGGGCTCCAGCAACCGCGTGGCCTACACCGCCGTACGCCGCATGGCTGAAGATGCCGAGCCCGTCTCACACGTCTTCCTCCACGGCGCGTGCGGCTTGGGCAAGACGCACCTCTTGCAAGGCGCGTGCGCCCTCTTCCAGCAGCGCAACCCTCGCGGCGTGATTCGCTACGTCACAGGCGAGCAGTTCACCAACGAATTCATCGCCGCCGTCCGCGCCAACAAGGTCGACGGCTTCCGCAAGACTTACCGCGGCGTGGACCTGCTCTGCATCGATGACGTGCACTTCCTCAGCAACAAGGACGCGACGCAAACCGAACTGCTGCACACCTTCGATGCCATCGGCCTCGCGGGTGCCCGCGTGATTCTCGCCAGCGACGAACACCCTCGCGAAATCGTCAAGATCTCCGACAAGCTCACCAGCCGCTTCCTCAGCGGCGCGGTCGTCAAGATCGACTCGCCCGATCCCGTCCTGCGTCGCCAGCTCATCGGGCACCTCGCTCGCAAGAAGGGCATCACGCTCGACACCGACGCGCTCGAACTGCTCGCCACGCGCAGCTCGCGCGCCGTTGGCAGCCTGGGCGGCTTTGGCGGCAGCGTCCGCGAGATCGAAGGCCTGCTCAATCAGGTCGAAGCTATCGCCCGCCTGCTTCCCGACGACTCGGCAGGCACGGCTGGTCGCGTCGGTGCAGGCACTGTCCGCCGCGCGCTGGGCATCGACGAACAGTCCGCCGCAGCCGTGAACCCCGCCGGCATGCCGCGCCGACCGATTCCCGTTTCACACATCGTGGACCACGTCTGCCAGGCACTCGCGGTGGATCCCACCGAGTTCGCCGGCAAGGGCCGCCACAAGCGCGTCGTCTTCGCTCGCTCCGTCGCTGCCGTGCTCGCACGTCAACTCACGACGCAGAGCTTCCCCGAGATCGCCCGCGCCATGGGTCGCGGCAATCACTCCACCATCATCACCGCCCAGCGCCGCCTGCAACGCGAGCTGGAAAGCAAACCGCACCAACTTCTTGAGTCCGACGTCGCCCCGATGCATCCGGGGCTTACTCTGAGCGAACTCTTAACCACGATCGCGAAAGCGATTCGCCAGTCCGCTCGCTAGGTATCTGTTTGCACATTAAGTGTTTGATGCGGACAACTTGTGCCCAACCGACGTTCCTACACATCGCTTTGATCACTGATTATCGGTAATTGCCAACCTTTTGCCGCTTTGCCCTTGCAATCCGGCGGCCCTTCCGTCATACTACTGCCGCTGATTTTCCTCAGCCTCCCTCCTCGGGTGGCATGCCGGACCCCCTTCACAGGCATGTCACCCACTTTCGGAATGTGTGCTGGCTACAGCCAGCGAGAGCCCTACCGCGCTCGCGTGTGAAAAATCACAGCGAGCGTTCTGCGTTTTTGGGGCACTCGTCTTCTCGCCTTCTTAACCAGCCGAACCGAGTGACGCAAGCAACGCCACAAGCGCACGCACGCGCTTGGCCAGATCTGCCAGCTCATGCGGCGAGCAATGCCCTCGTGTGTAAAGCGTGATGCCCCGGTCGCTGAGCAGGCAGCCCGACTTGAGCGGCATGTGCGTGAACCACGCGCGCACGGCGGGTGTCAGCAACGCTCGGGCTTTGGCATGGTCTACCGCGCGAAGCACGCAGCGCTCGTCGAGCTGCGCATCCCCACTCGTGAAGATGTCCGGATCGCCCCGCGATCCAAACGCCATCATGCTGCGATCGCGCACGTGCAGTTGCGGCAAGCCGCGCACGCTTGTTGTACACGCCAAGGTGTGGACGTACGTGTTGTCGCCGCCGTCGGGCTCGCTGTGCGTCCATGCGTGCTCCACAAGCGTCACCATGACCGGCTGCCCGCCTTGCTCATCATCAATCGCCATCCAGCGAATGCCATCGGCACCTGTCTCGAAGTAATCAATCGTGACCAGCCCGCCCCACCGCTCGCGGCGTTCGCTGCGCGATTCGATCTCGCGCATGTGGCTACTTGTCACAAACGCCTGCCGTGCCACGCGCCGCTGCTCGCGCCGCTTGGATGACCGCACCGCCAGAACCACAACGACGACGCCAAAGAGAATGAGAAGAGGAATGGCGATCATGGCTGACGCAACCGGGCATCAAGACTCACTTGCTGATCGCTGCACGAATCTTCGCCAACTGCTCCATCAACTTGGGCACGCTTTCCAACTCCAGCATCGTGCTCGCATCGCTCAGCGCCGTCTTGGGCGTGGGGTGGCACTCGATAAACACCGCATCCACGCCCGCCGCCACCGCCGCTTTTGCCAAGAGCGGCGCACGCTCGGGCCGGCCGCCCGTTTGTTCGCCCGCGCCGGGCAGTTGCGTGCTGTGCGTTGCATCAAAGCACACCGCAGGCGGCGTGAGCGCGATCGACTTGAGTTCCATCATGTCGCCCAGGCCCAGAAAGTCATTCACCAGCCGCCCATAGCCAAACGTGGTGCCGCGCTCGGTGAGCATGATGTTCGTACACCCCGCCTGCACAAGTTTCTTCACCGGCTGCGCCATTTCGTGGGGCGCGAGGAACTGGCCCTTCTTCACGTTCACGGCCCGGTTGTGCTGCTTGGCGGCAGACCCCGCCGCGACCAGCAGGTCCGTCTGCCGGCAGAGAAACGCCGGGATCTGCAGCAGGTCCACCGCCTTCGTCGCGGGAGCCGCGTGCGCAGGCTCGTGAATGTCGGTGGTCGCCGGGACTCCGAGCGTCTCGCGAATCTGCGCGATCCACGCCAGCCCCTGCTCGAGCCCAGGCCCGCGCGGACTGGTGATCGACGAGCGATTCGCCTTGTCGTAACTGGCCTTGAAGACGTACTGCAACCCGTACTGCTTGCACGCATCACGCAGCACCCGCCCGATCGACAGACCAAGATCAAGCGACTCCAGCACGCAAGGCCCCGCGATGATCGTGAGCGGAGCGGCGGACGAAACAGTGAGCGAACCAACGGTGCAGGATCGGGGCATGGGTGACAGTAGTGAGCAAGTGACGAAATGACGAAGTACCGAAGCAAAGGCACTCCAGATCTGGTCGACGCAGATCCTCGTCTTTCCTTCGGTACTTCGTCTCTTCGGTACTTCGGTACTTCAGGCCCGTTCAGTTCGTCGCGCTCACACCATTACGAACGCGCAGCGTGCCATGCACCGTGATGTCCTGCGTCAGTCGCGCATCGCACAGCGGTTTGTTCAGGCTATTGGGCTGATCAATCAGGTGCTTGAGCGTCACGCCGTCAAACATCTTGATGACCGCCGCCGCGGCGTTGTCCATGGTGCGGTGGAGCGGGCACAGGTTGGGGCCGTGATTGGGCAGGCCCAAGGGGCACGTGGTGATGCGGTTCAGGGTGCCCACGGTATTGACGATTTCGAGCAGCGTGATGTTGTCGGCGGGACGAGCCAGGCGGTAGCCGCCACCCACGCCGCGACGACCGGTGATCATGTTCGCGGCAGCCAGTTGCTGCAGCACCTTCGCGAGGTAGTTCGTGGGCACCTTGGTCATGGCCGCCAGCGTTGTCGTGGGCACAAGCTGGTCGGGAGCCAAAGCAAGGCAGGACATGGCGCGAAGGGCATACTCGGTGGTTTGCGAGAACATGAAAGACTCCGGCGGGGCCTTCCCCAGTGAAACCCGCATTGATGCACAGAACAAATCAATGCATCTGCATTGGCAGAATTCGCGGGGCTTTCTCCGTGGATTTCACCTATCCGGATTTTGTTGTCAACAGGCGGTATTTGCCCACACTTGTGCGGGCCCCTGGAAAGCCGTCATCCGTTCGGGTGTTTTTCGGACGGCTCGGTCAGCTTTCGGAAAGCGAGCAGCCGCAACGAGTTAAGCACCACGAGCACCGTCCCGCCCTCGTGGGCCAGCACACCGATCGAGAGCGGCACCGGATGCGCGGTCCGGCTGGCGATGAGCGTCGTGATACCCATGATGACGATGATCGACATCGCCAGAATGAGGTTGACGAGGATGGTCTGGCGGGCTCGGCGAGCCAGTTTGATGGACCAGGGCACCGTCTGCAGGCTGTCGCTCAGCAGCACGACATCCGCGCTCTCGAGCGCGGCCGCCGTGCCAATCGTGCCGATTGCCATGCCCACATCCGCTCGCGCCAGCGCCGGTGCGTCATTCACACCATCGCCGATCATCACCAGACCGCGCTTGCGAGCGTGCGCCTCATCAGCCATCTCGCCCACGATGCGCAGCTTGTCCGCCGGCAGCAGATCGCCATCAAACGCATCGAGCTTCAGGCTCTCCGCGACGCGCTGCGCCGTTGCCTTGTTGTCGCCCGTCAGCATGCGCAGCGGCTTCACACCCAACGCATGCAGCGCGGGCACCAGTTGCATCGCGCCAGGCCGCACCGCGTCCGCCATGATCAGCACCGCCGCCTCACCTGTCTGCGGATCATCCATCCGGTGCCGCGCGATGACCACCGCGATGTGCCCGCGCCCCTGAATCTTGGCCAGCACCTCGCGCACGCGATTGCGGAAACAGACAGGAATGAACTCTTCGACAAACGTGTAGCGACCCAGCCGCACCTTCATGCCGTTGTGCGTGCCTTCGAGCCCTTTCGCGATCACGTGATCGATCGCGTCCAGCTTGATTGGTGCGACGCCGCGCTGCTTCGCGGCTTCCATAATCGCTCGTGCAATAGGATGCGTCGAATCCTGTTCCAGTCCGGCAGCCAGCGCCAGCAGCTCTTCGCCGTCACTCCACGCAACGGGGTGCACCTCATACAACCGAGGCCGCCCGAACGTCAGCGTGCCGGTCTTGTCAAAGCAAATCGCGCCGACATTCGCAAGCCGCGACAACGACTGCCCGCCCTTGAACAGCACGCCGCCGCGTGCCCCGCGTGCAATCGCCGCGAGCGTCGCTGTGGGTGTCGCGATGATGAGCGCACAGGGCGAAGCCACGATCAGCAGCGTGATGGCGGTATACAGCGCGCCGGGCTGCGATTCATTTCCCAGCAGCGGCACGTTAAAGACCAGCCACCAGACCAGTGCGACAGCAAGGCTGATGACCATCACGCCGATGCTGTACGGCTGACTGATCTTGTCAATCAGTTGCTGCGTGTTCTCACGCTGCTCCTGGGCCTGCGTCACGAGCCGCAGAATCTTCTGCACGCCGCTCTCACTCGCTGGCCGCAGCACCCGCGCTTCCAGCACGTTGTCCGCGTTGATCGTGCCTGCGAAAAGTTCGTCGTCCACCGTCACATCACGCGGCATGCTCTCGCCCGTGATGGCCGACTGATCGATCGTGGACGAGCCAACCGTCACCACGCAGTCTACCGGCACCGCTTCGCCCGGACGGATGCGCACCATCTCATCCACGACAAGGCTCTCCGCCGTGGTTTCAATCCACTCGCCGTTCCGCAGCACCATCGCCCCTTTGGGCATGAGCTTGTGCAGTGCGTTCACCTCGCGCAGCGTGCGCTGCATCGCAAGCTCTTCGAGCGCGCCGGCCAGCGTGAAGAGAAACAGCAGCAGCGCACCTTCTTCAGGATGGCCAATCAGTGCAGCAAGCCCCGCGCCCACCACCATGAGTACGTCAATGTCGAACTTACCCTCTCGCAGCGCGCCCCACGCGGCCCGCACGCCATACACCATGCCCAGCGCCAGACTCGCCCACACAAAGCCTTCGGCCCATGGCAGTTTCATCACCGAGTGCAGGATGAATCCGATGAGCAGCAGCACGCCAGCCGTGATCGCGCCGGACAACTCGCCCTTGGGAGAGAAAAAGCCTGACGCCGGTGGGGCTTCGCCAGTGTGTGTGATGGGCGTGGAGGTGACGGCGGCTTGCGTCATGTGCAACTTGATTATAGAGCCGCCTGGTCGTCGCTACTGCTCTGTCGCTTTGAGTCCAAGGAGATCGCGAAGCTCTTGAACGAACCACTCTCGTCCGGATGTGCCCAGCAGCAAACCGGTCGTCACGTCCGAACCCACCAGTTCGACCACCTTCAGAGGCGGACGACCACTGACACGGATCGGGCTGTTTCGCAGCACAACCGAGCGCACCACGTTGCGTTGCACGCGAACACGTCGTCCGACGCCGGCGACACCAGTGAAGATCTCGATTTGATCGTGTGTCACCCGCGCGACGACCCGTCCAAACCGCAGATATGACGCGGCCAGCACTCCTGCAAGCGCCATCAACCCAGTCACGATGACAAGTGGAAGTACGTCAGTGAATGAAGCTTCCTTCGGGACACCGTTGACCGTCATCGGAATCTTCTGTCCGCCAGCCCTTGGGTAAACCACGAATGCAATGACAAGGAATGCGCTGCAGCTCCAGAGCAGGACGAAAACAGTGGCCATGATCGCGATCGGTCCAGCCACGACACGCGCACTAACAATGGAAAACGCTCCCTCGTCGCGAGTAAAGCAACCTGGCGGCGGCAGCAACTTATCACTCATGACGTAACTCCCCCAGTAGTCTCTCTCAGCGCTCGCTCTTGCGCCGATGCTCAAAGATAGCCGTGCTGGCACCTTTGAGCTGACCCAGTACGCGATACGGCCCCATCTTGATCCGCTCGCACGCGCTCTTGGCGTTCTCCGGGCTGAACTCTGTCCCGATGAAGTTCCGCCTCAGTGCTAGCGCGACCACGCCTGTGGTGCCGCTGCCAAGGAACGGGTCCATCACGAGGTCGCCCTCGTTGCTGCACGCGCGAATCACACGCTCCAGATACACCTCGGGCAACTGGTTGTCGTGGTAGCCGCGCCGTTCCTTGTTGTTGCCTTGCACTCTGCCCCAGAACTGCCCGTACCACACATCCATCGGCACGCGCAGGCCGGGCGGCATGCCGTCCTTCTTGCTCTGCGTGCGTGGATCATCGTAAATCGCGGCGCGATCGCTTTGCTCCAGCACTTCATCCGGGTTCCACGTCGGCGCGGCGCCCTCTTTCACAAAGTGCAGCGCGTGCACCTTGCTGTTGATGAACCGCTTGGTCGTGTTCTGCCCGAAGCGGTAATGCCAGATGCACCAATTCTCCATGTGCATCCGTGCGTTCAGCTTGGGCACACCGGGCGCGCCGGCAAACCGGCCCTTGAGAAACGCCGTGATCTCCGCGGCCCAGTCATCAGGAATGTTGATCCAAAGACTGCCACCCGGCCGCAGCGCCTGCACGCAGTGATTGATCCACGCGTACGTGAAATCGATGTACTCGCGCTCGGGCATCTTGTCGTCCCAGCGGTCGTACGCGCGATTCCAGTTGAACGGCGGATCTGCAAATACCAGACTCACCTGACTCGTGCGCACCGCTTCAAGGCTCGGCAGAACTTCCCGGCAATCACCGATGTGCGCCTTCGCCGTGTAGCCGCCTCGTGCGACCACGATCGTGTTCTTGTCCGCCTTCAGAAGCGTCGCCTCGCCCGTGTTCATCTCAGACGGAAGTGCGTGACTCGTCGCGGACTTCTTGCTCGACCCGCTCGGCATCTTCTGCGCAGCCGCAGGCGTGCCCTTCGCCTCGACAACCGCCTTCGCAGGTTTGGGCGCGCGCGGCTTCTTCACAGAGCTCTTGTCGGTCGCGGTGGGCATGTGTTGGAGATAGTCAGGCAGGTGAGAGCACTTGTCCACACCGCGTCCATGCGGCGGGAATCGCCAATATAGCGCATCTCGCCCACTTGCGCAAGCGCAAACAGCACGGGCGCTTGCAAAAGCACTGGGACATCATCATTCCAGCGCCACGCCTACCATTCGCCGACAGTTTCTCAACCGGACTTGCCCGCCGCGAGTTTCATCGCGCGCGAGCACTTGGCCCGAAAGATAGAGAAGCGGCATTCGGCGTCAGGCACTGTGCACATCACCGCCTCAAAGGGTGTGCCCGCTGCCCCATGCCGAGTGCCGGGAACGTTCCGCTGTAAGTGTTTGTCCCACAACTGATTGGACGTGCCGCCCGTGCCCACGCAATCCCTCTCTCGCTCTGCGAGCGGTCCGCAAGACCCCCACGCAGCCGAGTGCAGCCAGCCCATCCTTCTACCCCAGCCCCTCGCCATGGATCACCTCGACATTCTCTTCCACGACAATCCCGAACCCACCGCCGACGAAACCCCCCGGAACGACTCGCAGCTCGCCGCTCCCAGCGACGAGAGCGATCTGCCGCCCGCCGTGCACATTGGCGAAGCCGCCGATGACAACGCCCCGCGCAAAACCGCGGGCGACGGCGATCAGTCCGACACCTTTGATACCACCCAGACCTTCGCCGACCTCGGCCTGCGCAACAGCGTCATGAAGGGCATCGAAGCCTGCGGCTTCAAGTACCCGACCAAGACGCAGGCGGGCCTCCTGCCGGCGATCATGTCGGGTGGCGACATCATCGGCCAGGCCCGCACCGGCACGGGCAAGACCGCCGCCTTCGGCATCCCCCTGCTCTGCCAGCTTGAGCGCGACGTGCCCTTCCAGGCCCTCGTCCTCGCTCCCACGCGCGAACTCGCGATTCAGATCACGGGCGAAATCGAAGACATCGGCCGCTTCACGCCTATCCGCGCTGTGACCGTCTACGGCGGCCAAGGCATTCAAGCCCAGGCCAGCAAGCTCGAAAAGGGCTGCCAGATCATCGTCGGCACGCCCGGCCGCATCATGGACATGCTCGAGCGCGGGCACATCCACTTCAAGAACGTCAAGCACGTCGTCCTCGACGAAGTCGATCGCATGCTCGACATCGGCTTCCGTGACGACATCAAGAAGATCCTCAACGGCATCAAGCAGGATCACCAGACCGTGCTCGTGAGCGCGACCATCAGCCCCGACATCGAGCGGCTGGCTCGCACCCACATGAAGCCCGATGCCAAGAAGATCATCGTGCACTCAGGCAGCCTGACCGTGAACATGGTCAAGCAGTTCTATCTGCCTGTGAATCACTGGGACAAGAAGCGCCTGCTCCTGCACCTGCTGCGCCACGAAGAACCCGCCCTCACCATCGTCTTCTGCCGCCTCAAGCGCCACGTCGACGAAATCGCCGAAGGCCTCTCCGCTCGCGGCATCGAAGCCCGCGCCATCCACGGCGACATGAGCCAAAGCAAGCGCAACAGCACCATGCAGCAGCTTCGGGGCGGCAAAATGACCGTCCTCGTCGCCAGCGACCTCGCCTCGCGCGGCATCGACGTCGAAGGCATCACGCACGTCATCAACTTTGACTTGCCCGAAGACCCCGAGGTCTACGTCCACCGCATTGGCCGCACCGCCCGCGCCGGCCGCGATGGCGTGGCGTGGAGCTTCGTCACGCCCGAGCAAGGCGAACTGCTCACCAACATCGAGCTGCTCATCAACGCCGAAGTGCCCAAGCTCGAATACCCCGACTTCCAACCGCGCGAAACGCCGCCTGACGGCTTCCGCGTGCCCTCCAACGGTCGCCCCCAAGGCGGCCTGACAGTGGTGCAGGCTCCCGGCAGCGCACCCGCGCCGCAGCCGCCCGCGCAGCAGAAGGTCAACCGCATGGAAACGGGCAAGCCCGTGCTGCCGGCAGCCGCAAGCCTCGCGGCTGCGGACCCGACCAAGTTCCCGGGCGGCATCGTGCCGACCAAGCTGCCGCCCAAGATGATGATCAAGGGCGTGAAGCGGCGGTAAGCAATCGCGAGAGTGAGAGCTTCGCCGCGCAAAGCCGAGCGGCTTGTCCGTTGCGTGAGTCGTCATTTCGTTAGAATGCCCTTGCGTCGAGTAAGAGCGTGTGATAGTTTCTCTGTCGCGTCCGCACTTGCTCACAGGGAGGCTTGCCCATGCTGGCTCGCTCGATCGCCGTTTTTACTGTCGCCGCAGTGGTTTCGTCCGCCATCGCCCAAACTGGCTCCTTCGCGCGTTGGGAGGTATCTCTCGACAACGGCACGACGTGGCAAACTGGTTCGGTGTCCGCTCTTCAGTCGCAAACATCTGTTGTCGTGCGAATGCGTTGGCAGAATCTGCTTAATGGCAGCGTCACCCCTGCCGAGCAGTGGACAAGTTATCTCGATGCAGCAACGTTCGAAGCGTACTCGACTACGAGTGTTGCCAACGGCGACACGGCTACCGATTTCCGTCGTATGGGGCTGGTTCCGCCGGGTAATCCTCAACTTGCTTTGACGTCAGTCGTTACCTCACGTCGCGTTGGAAATGTACTGGCAATTGATCGTGCCGCTGACTTCGCCCCACTTGGTGGCAACTTTGGTGTGTTCGTTCAGAATTACGCCGGTGGTGTTGTGGTGAGCTCGTTGGATCAGGACATCGCCCTGCTGCAATACACACTTAATCTCGATGGCACTGCTGGCGACCGTTTCTTGAGCGGCTTGTTTATTCCCTTCAACACCACTCGCGGTTTCGACCTCGGGCTGAATCAGGTGAGTCTGGGTTCCGACGCAGGCTTTTTCGCCGCGGACATCACGCACCTTCCAACCATCCTCACCATCATCCCAACCCCCGCGACATTGCCTTTGCTCGCAGCAGGGTCACTGCTGGTCATTCGTCGGCGCCGATAATGTCTGCTGTGTAGCGACCGCCATGAATCAGCATGCCATACAGCGTGTAACACCTGACACGTCGCCAAGCTCTCTGGTAGTCCCGTCACGTTCACGCGCCGCAGCCGCCCGCGCAGCAGAAGGTCAACCGCATGGAAACGGGCAAGCCCGTGCTGCCGGCAGCCGCAAGCCTCGCGGCTGCGGACCCGACCAAGTTCCCCGGCGGCATCGTCCCCACCAAGCTGCCGCCCAAGATGATGATCAAGGGTGTGAAGCGGCGGTAAACGCTTATTGCACGGGGGCATCATGACGACTCGATCGCGCGTGGTACGTATCGCGGCAGCGACCCTTCTCGCGGGCGGAGCTATCGGCGCGATGGCGCAGTCAACCGCGTTCGCGATGGCGTGGCCTTACGCTAACGGGATCGTCCTCACGACAGATGCACCACACAGCGTGTGGAAGCCGATTCCGCCAGACCGACTCAACGCGGCCCGCGACGCCTTTGAACAGTTTGGTGGCTGGGATCGCGTGGTGCCATGGGACTACCTGACCGATTGGTTCTGGTTCCTGCTCATCGCGCCAGGTCTCAGCGTTGTATTCGCCCTGCTCGTGCCGAGCATCGTCGGCGTACGTCGCTTCGCCATGATCTTCGCCGCGTGCGCCGTGGCATGCGTCATCTGGTACGTGTACCGCTGGGCCGCAGTCACACATGAGACAACGCCGATCGCCATCGCGCAGCAGCGCGTGGGTGATGTCTTCGCACTGCTCACGGTTGCCGTCGGCGGAGTTACGACTCTGCTGTTCGCCGGCATTGCACGTTCCCCGCTTCGAAAGTTTGTCATGACCTACGGCAACGAACGCGCGTTGCAGGCCTATGCCAGCCTGTGGTTGGCCGATGGAAAACCAAGACCCCAGGTCGCACGTGGTTGATCGTCGCATCAAACTCTACTGGCCAGGCATCCCCCCGTGTGGCACCCCAGCACAACATGCGTCATAGAAGATGGTCAGCGCGTGCGCCTGCAGATCATCACCGGGTGGATGTCACGCGGGGCCGACCTCTCCAGTGAGTTCTTCCGCCGCTGCGGCTGAACGCTGCCACACACTTCGCACGCACGCCCGAGAATGCAGCCTGCCGCGCCGCAGCTTTGCGGGTTCGTCTCCATGAAGGTGCCGTCAAACTAGGGGATTCTGCTCGCTTCGAGATTGCACCGTGCAACAACGCCTACACAGTTCTCGTACCAACTTGCTCAACTAGAGGAGTGTTTGCATGCGTTCATCCGTTCTCTCGACGTTCCTGCTCGCTGGCTGCGTCGTCAGCGTCGCCCATGGTCAGATTCAGCCCGTGCTCGCCAGCCGCGATCACGCCCCGACCGGTCCCCTGTCGCTCATTCCGGGCACAGCCGATGCTCGCATCAGCAACATCAGCACCGTCTACCGCAGCGCCGTGACCGACAAGTGGAACACGGTTGCATCCATCGTCGATCCTGCTGACACCGCCGCAACGCGCGATCAAGTCATCGTCTTCGGTCAAGGCAGCAGCTGGGGCATCGCCGCCCGCGAAGGCGTGACCGAGTTTGCGCCGGGCGAGTTCATCGATCTCAGCTCCGGCCTTCCCCAGCCACGCTTCAATGACGACGGCAAGTGGGCCCTCGCCTTTACGCTGCAACCTTCCAGCGCAGGCCAGGCGCGCGTGGTGCGTTGGAACGGCTCATCGTTCGACGTCATCGCTCGCACGGGCGACACGCCCGCCGCCTTCCCCTTCATCGCTGCGTGGGGCAACGCACTGACCGATGCCTCCATTGACAACGCAGGCAACATCGGCTTCGTTGCCACCAACTTCATCAACGCCGACTTTGGCGGCACCGAAGCCATCATCGGTCCGCAGAACAACGTGCTCATGCGCACATTCGAAACCGTGCCCAGCGGTCAATCAGCCGGCGCCGTCAACACCGCGCTCGACGTTGACACGGGCACATACCAGTCCGACGCCAGCGGCACCAACTGGCTCTGGCTGGGAGAAGTCAACACGATTTCGACTGAAGACAAGGTCCTCGTTGTCAACAACGCCGTGGTCATTCAAGAAGGCTCGATCATCGCCGGCTCCTCCTTCACCTCGCCCGTCTCCAGCATCTCCGCAGCGAGCATGGAGCCCTCAGGCCAGTGGCTCGCTCGCGGCAGCAACGCCGACGGCCAGACCTGGGTGGTCTACAACGGCGCAGTCGTGGCTCGCAGCGGCACGCCCATCTTCACTGGTTCCACCGAAAACTGGACCAGCTTCGTCGACATGAAGGCTGACGGCCGCGGCAACTACATCGTCGTCGGCAATGGCAACAACCCCGATGGACTCATCAACTCCGTCGTCGTCGTCAACAACGAGCGCGTGATCGTCCGCGAGAGCGATGGCGTGGACTTCACGGGTGACAGCAACCCCGACTTCTTCATCGGCACCTTCCGCGATCGCTGCATCTTCTCGCCCGACGGCTTCTTCTACTTCGCCTTCAGCCTCAAGAGCAGCGCCGCCGCCACCGCCAACACCACCGGTAACCGCGCCAGTCTCATGCGCGTCCGCGCTGTCGCCGCCTGCGACAACATTGACTTCAACAACAACGGCGTCTTCCCCGAAGACCAGGACGTCATCGACTTCTTCAACGTCCTCAGCGGCGCGACCTGCAACGAGTGCAACGACATCGACTTCAACAACAACCAGGTCTTCCCCGAGGATCAGGACGTCATCGACTTCTTCAACGTCCTCGCGGGCGCCGAGTGCGCGAGCTGACCGTCCCCTCTTCATCACACGTTCACACAAAGACAACGGCGAGCGTTCCTCGCCGTTGTTGTTTTTGCACGCCCTTCAGCAATCACAAATCGCATGTCTTTGTCGCACAACGCACTCTTCACCATCATCTCACGCTGCGCTGATACATCCGCGCTCTGAGCACGCTTCTGTTGCACCGCGATGCCGCATCTGTCGCGGTACTCGCCGTCACATCGCACTTTAGGAGTTCGCAATGCACATCAAATCGAGCATCTTGGCCGCAGCACTTATCGCATTGGCCGGCCTCGCGCCCGGCGCGTCCGCGTCCGTGGGCGACTTCCGCGTTCTTCCCTATCAGCAAAATCCCACCACGCAAGGCATGCAGCTCACGTGGTTCACGACAAGTGAAACACCCGGCACCATCAGCATCACCGGTCCCAACCTCGCCAATCCCATCGTGCTGAGCAGCACCCCCACACTCACCCCGGTGCTCGACTATCAGTCCACCGCCGAACTCACCGCAGGCGGCGCATTCCCGTTTGCCAGCACCGGCATCTTCTCTGCTCCAGGCGTCCCCGCTCGCAACTACAAGCACGTCGTCGCGCTCACTGGTCTCGCAGCCGACACCGAATACACCTACACCGTCACGCAAGGCGCCAGCACGTACTCCAACACCTTCCGCACCGCCCCCACCGCAGCCAGCACGCGCGCCATGCGCTTCACCGTCCTCAGCGACAGTGAAACGCTCGTCAGCGGCCGCACGCGTAACCGCGAGTGGAGCCGCACCACGCCGCAGTTGCCGGGCAGCACGGGCCGCCCCGCTGGCAGTGGCCGCGGTCGCAGTGATTACCTCGTGACCGAAACGCTCGGCTATCAGGAGAACATCAAGCAGATCGAACTGCGCGACCCTGACATGGTCATCATGCCCGGCGACCTCATCGAAGGCACCGCCAACGAGCAGCAACGCCGCTGGGACGAGTTCTGGCGCCACAACGCCGGCCAGTACGACGATCTGCTCAGCGGCCGCCCCATCGTCGCCGCCATCGGCAACAACTGCATCTTCAACGGCGGGAGCGATCAGCCCAGCATCAACGCCAACGTCCAGTACGCACGCAACCAGTGGAGCGCGTACTGGGACTCGCCCGCCAACGGACAACCGCAGTTCCAGGATCTCTACTACCGCACCGATTACGGCCCCATCACCATCATCACGCTCTGCAGCGTGGGCTCGATGGACGCCAATGACAACGTCGGCCCGCCGGCTAACCAAAGCACCAGCCCCGGCTTCCCGCAGTTGCTCGACACCAACCGCGCCTGGCTCAACAGCTATCCCTTCGGTGATATCCCCGACTTCAACGTCGGCACCGCCCAGTGGAACTGGGCCGTCCAGCAGCTCGCCGACGCCCGCGCGCAAGGTCAGGTCATCTTCGTGCAGTGGCACCACACGCCCTTCAGCCGCGGCATTCACGGCACCAGCGTCACCAGCCCCCAAAGCGGCGAGGCCATGCGCATCTACGCCCCGCTCATGGAGCAGTACAAAGTCGCCGCCGTCTTCTGCGGCCATAGCGAAGTCAGCGAGATGAGCTACTTCGACATCGATGGCGACGGCTACGGCGTGCACCTCTGGGACGTCGGCGCCGCGGGCGACGGCCTGCGCGGCGTGGAAGACGCTGCCGGCGCCACCAACAGCAACATCACCAACTGGCGCAACAACCCCCTCAGCGGCGGCGCATTCGTCCCCAACCCCTACCACGTGTGGAGCGCGGACCAGAGCGAACCCGAGCAGTGGAACGGCACGCAACTGCTCCGCGGCGGCAAGCACTACGGCTTCCTTGAAGTCAACGTGCAGCGCAACGCCGGTGGCGAATTCCAGCTCGACTTCCAGTACTTCCACAACTTCCCGCTCAACGCCGGCGACGCCAACTACACCGTGACCGGCTTTGAGCTACGTCCTTACAGCAATCGCGTGCGCCTGGAAGGCCCCGCTGACAACCTCCGCCCCATCCCTCTGTGCGACAGCATCGACTTCAACAACGACAACGTCTTCCCCGATGACGCTGACCTCAGCGCGTACTTCAACGTGCTCGCGGGCGGCCCCTGCCCCTTCCCGCAGTCGTGCGACATCGACTTCAACAACGACGGCATCTATCCCGACGATGCTGACATCCTGTCCTTCTTCAGCGTGCTCGCCGGCGGTCCGTGCCGATAAGCCAGCCCGCAACTCCTGCTTTGCGACACGCCGCGCGAAAGCGCGGCGTGCTGCTTCTACAGGCCAACCGGGTGACGCAAGAAAAAAGCCCCAGCGCGGGGCCGGGGCTTCGATGCCGATCAAGAAAACATCGCTCAAGAACACTGGCCGCCGGCCAGCACCGTGAAGAAATCAATCACGTCCTGATCTTCCGGATACACCGCGTTCGC
Organism: Phycisphaerae bacterium; assembly: GCA_046316615.1. Classification (GTDB taxonomy): domain Bacteria; phylum Planctomycetota; class Phycisphaerae; order Phycisphaerales; family UBA1924; genus BJHL01. The sequence continues at coordinate 13,860 of JBKDAN010000005.1, read as the reverse complement.
ATTGAAGTCGATGCAACTGCACGTCGCACACTCCGCGCCGCTCAGCACGCTGAAGAAATCGATCACGTCCTGATCTTCCGGAAAGACGCCGTTGTTGTTGAAGTCGATGCTCTCGCAAGGCGTGCGAGGCGTGCGTGAGAACGTCAGCGTGCCTGCCGTGAACTCGAGGTAACCCGCTTGAATGATCGCGGGCGAGACCGTCAGCACAGGACTGGTGATGCTGAAGCCCGCTACGTTGTTCGCATCAATCTCGCTGCGGAACGTCGCCGAGAAGTTGACCGTGAGCGGAATCACCACCGTCACCGTCGTGCTCTGCGAGAACGTCGTGGACGCGAGCACAAACGGATGTGTGCCCGCGCAGTTCTCAACAAGCGTCGTCTCCGGAAAGTCCGCCGTCGGATCAAACCGCTGCAACACCTGGTCGATAGTCACCGGCGTCGGAAACAGCGACCCCAGCGCACCACCCACGCCGCGCACGCGCGTGTCCGCGCTGAATGCGACCGTGTACCGATCCGCCGGACTGATCGTCCCCGGCGCGCTCGTCCGGTTCTGCGGATTCGCATTCTGAATGCGCAACCCCGTCAGCGAAATGCTCGTGCTCTGCTGCGCGAAAGCGACAGTGCCAAACGTCAGCGGAAGTGAAGCGGCAGCGAGAAGCGTGGTACGCATGGGTGATCTCAAAAGGCGGAAAAACGGAGACAATCGACACGGAAGATCCTACCGCGCCAGCCAGCGAACGCCAAGACGCTTCACGCGAACTTGCAGATTATTTGTCCGAACGGGAGCCGAGAATACCCGTTTCGCCCGCCTGCCGCTGCTTACGGCTTCAGCGGCACGCGCGTGGTCGCCACGCTCACGCCGATGGCGTGCAGCAAGGCGTCTTCACCATCCCGCAACACGCGAATCTTGTTCACCGCGTTGCCAAACTCCACTCGCTGCCAAGTCGCGCCGCCGTCCGTGGTCGCAAAGCCACCCGGCATCGCGCCCACAAACCCGCGCTGCTCATCCACAAACGCGACACCAAACTGACGCACCTTCGCATCCTCCACCAGTGGCAGCTCACGCCACGTCTTGCCGCCGTCCGTGGTCTTCGCCACAAACCGCTGCGACGCGCCGGGGTCAGGGTTGTACGACTGAATCGTCACATACCCCACCTCGCGCGTCGGGAACGACATCTTCCACGTCAGTTCAAAGGGCCGCTTACCCACGTACGCATCGCGCCACGTCTTGCCGCCGTCGTCGGTCGCGACGATCAGCGCCTTGCTCTCTTCCACGTTGTCACTCGTCGCCGTCGCGATGAATCCGTGCTTGTCATCAAAGAAGTGCACATCAAACGCCATCTTCGCGGATTCCGGCATCGCGATCTGCTGCCACGTCGCGCCCAGATCGTCCGACACGATCATCGCCGCCGGCCCGCCCACACGACCCGCCGCCACCAGCCGCGTCTTCTCTGCAAGGTTCCCCGCGTTGATGTACTTGTACCGCACCACTTCAATCGCGCACAGTCCCACGATCTTCGGTCCCTCAATGCTGGTCACCGCTTCCCACGTCGCGCCACCATCCGTTGTCTTGTACAACGGCGTCTCATCGCTCACGTTCGGAAAATACCCCGGCCCGATATTGCCTGCAAAGCCCAGCTTCTCATCAACAAACGCGATGCAACGGAAATACGTGCCCGGCTTGTGCAATTGCATCGTCCACGTCGCGCCAGCATCCGTCGTCTTGAAGATCTTGCCCGCCCCGTTCACATACCAGCCCACCTGAGGCGATACAAAGAACACATCATCTTGCTTGCCCGGATACCGCTCCGTCGTGAACGTCGTCCACTTCACATCCGAAGCAGGCAGCGCAGCTCGCCCCGTCGCTGTAGGCGCAGCAGGAGTCGCCGCAGCCGGCTTCTCACCCTGCGCAAGCTTGCTCTCGGGCTTCTGCCCATCCACCCGCCGCATCACCACGCGCTGCACCGTCGTTGGCGTCCATCCCTTCACTTCCGGCACATTGTCCTTGCCGCCGGTCGTCACACTCTGATCACTGCGATAACTCACCAGCTCGCAGATGATCCGCTCATCCGCCGTCCCCGCGCCCGCCAACTCATAACTCGCGTCAATCCGCGAACCCATCACTTCAAATTGCGACCGCAGCACGCCCCCGATCAATCGCTGAGGCAGCACGATGCCGTTGCGTTCATCAATCTCGTACAACCCCTTGGACGCATCCTTCACAATCAGCGCATAAGGCCGCTCTTGCCGGCCCGCCTGCCCGTCGTAAATGATCTTCCAGTCCCACGTGTTCGCATCACTGGTCGGCGCGATCATCAGTTCCATCGAGAACTTCCCGAAGTCCGCTCCCTGTACCTCCACATCACCACGCCACTGACCGGCCCAGCTCTGCGGAAATGCCTGCTGCGCAACAGCTACCGCAGCCGACAACGCCACCGTGACACCCGAGACAAACGCGAAGAACTGACGCATGGAACCTCCAAAAGTGCCCCCCTTCTTCGCGTCAGCCCGCCCGACGTTTCCACTCTCAGCCCCTCCGGACTACGCTCGTTCGCCATGGCCAAAAAAGCCAGCAAATCCGAAGACTCAGCCCCCGTCGCAAGCGCCTCCCCGCGCGTGGCCATCATCACCGGCCCTGAGTCCTTCATGCGCACGCAGGAGACCCAGCGCCTGCGCGACCATCTCATCAAGCAGCATGGCGAAGTCGAAACCTTTGTCTTCGACGGCGCCACCGCCCAGGCCGCCGAAGTCCTTGACGAATGCCGCAGCTTCGGCCTCATGGCCACCCACAAACTCGTCATCGTCGACAACGCCGCCGACCTCGTGAAGGAGCACACCCGCCCCCTCTTTGAGAAGTACGCCGAGCAGCCCGTCGACTGCGCCACGCTCGTCCTCCGTGGCGAGAAGTGGTTCCCCGGCAAGCTCGACAAACTCGTCGAGAAGATCGGCGCCGTCATCCCGTGCAAAGAACTCGCCTCCCCCGAAGCCAAAGCATGGCTCATCCGCCACGCCAAGAGCCACCACAAGGTCACGCTCGATGACGCCGTCGCCGACGCACTCGTGCAGCGTGTCGGCTCCAGCCAGGGCAAGCTCGACATGGAAGTCGGCAAGCTCGCCGCCGCCGCTGGTGTCAACGAAGCAGGCGAACCCAACCCCATCACCCGCCAGCTCGTCGCCCAGTTCGTCGGCGTCTCGCGCGAGGAAGAAGCCTGGAACATCCAGAAGACCCTCCTCTCCGGCAATCCCGACGCCGCCCTCCAGCACCTGCGTCACATCCTCGATGTTTCACGCCAGCCCACCCCCGTTGTCATGTTCGCGCTGCTCGATCTGGCTCGCAAGCTCCACGGCGTCACCGCAGGACTCAAGGCTGGCGCCAACCCATTCCAGCTCACCAAGCCCCTCAAGCTCTGGGGCCAGAGTCAGGAGATGATCGTCGCCGCGGCACGTCGCCTCCAGCCCGCCGACACCCTCGCCTTCTACCGCGCCGCCATCGACGCTGACCAGCGCTCCAAAAGCGGTCTGGGTGAAGCCGACCGCTCCATGGAAATGCTCGTCGTGAAGTTGTGCGCCATGTTGCGATAAGTCCGTGCATGCCCGCATGAAGCGCTCGTAGCCCGCACAAAACATGCACTATTTTCGCAACATGCCGCAATGCAGTCCCCTCGCGCGACATGAATAGCGACGCCGTGCATCGGGCCCGGCAACCTCGTTCTCTCCATCAGAGGGTGGCAATATGTTCAAGTCAGCGTGCTGGGCCGTCGGCGTCATCGCCGCATCGGCATCGTTCTCCATGGGTGCTCTCGCAGGCAACGCATCCTTCGCGCCGAGTCTGCTCGGTCCCCCAACCGCCTATGCAGGCACCATCAACAACACCGGTACCACCACCATCGGCACCCTTTGGTTCGCCTGGATTCCCGGCCAGAACTACATGGGCTCCGCTCCCCTCTCCGTCAACAGCCCCGCCGGCTGGACCTCCCTGGTCACACACGGCAGCTCCACCGACGGTTGGGGCATTCGCTGGACCGCAAACAGCGCCGCGTCTTACATCGCCCCCGGCGCATCACTCACCGGCTTCAACTTCACCTCCGCTGAAACGTTCGCAACGCTTTCAGCCAACTCCCCCTTCTATCCCACCACGCCCGTCGGCACGTCGTTCCTCTACATCGGCGCTCCCTTCGCAGATCCCGGCCAGCAGATCATCGCAACCGTCATCCCCGCGCCGGTCTCCGCCTGCGCGCTCGCTGGCCTCGCCCTTCCTCTCCTGCGCCGCCGTCGCGCATAACGCATACAACGCGGGTTCAGAGGCCCCGCATCTCCGTGGAGTCGTGAGGTTGTGCGATCACATTGATGGACCATTCCCCATCGCCCCAATCACGCGCAACGCACGCGGCCGGCATCCCCGGCCGCGTGTCGCCGCGCGCGGACGCAGACTTCCTCACGCTCTTCGAAACCGCACGCCCGCAAATGTGGCTCATCGCCGCAGGCGTCACGGGCAATCGCTCCGAAGCCGACGATGTCCTGCAAGACGCCGCCATGATCGCCATGCGCAAGTTTGCAACCTTCGAGCCCGGCACCAACTTCAACGCCTGGATGGCCGAAGTCACCCGCAACACCGCTCGCAACGCGCGCCGCAAGCACCTCCGCGCCAATCGCCTCACCCAGTCCGCCGCGCGCTTGTTCTCGCCCGCTCAGCACACACCCACGCCCCCTCGCACGTCGCGCGAAGATCTCATCTTGGAGGCCGTCCGCTCACTCGAAGAAATCCCCCGCACCTGTCTCCTCCTCCGCGTGGTGGGCGGCCTCTCCTACGAATCCATCGCGATCATCACGCAGATTCCCCAGGGCACCGCGATGAGCCACGTCTTCCGCGCCCGAGAAAAGCTCCGCTCCCATCTTGCATCGCTTGAATCCGCCCCGGCCGCATCCACTCGCGTCTCCCCGCACGAAGTCCCACCTAAGCCCGCCTCATGACCTTGCCCGATCCCGACAACTCCGACGCGCTGCTCGCCGCACGCTATCTCGACGGCACGTTGTCGCCTGCCGAACACGCCGCTTTCACCGCGCGCCTCATGCAAGAGCCCGCCCTCGCCGACTACGTGCAAGAACTGCAGCAGGTTGACGCCGCCCTGCAAGCCGCCTTCGCGCCCAGCGCCGTTCCCCTGCCCGCCGCCCCGGTGTCGCGCATCTTCACCGCGCGCCGCATCGTCGCTCTTGCCGCCACCATCGCGCTCGTGGGCCTGTGCGTCTGGGTGCTCACCGCCCCGCTGCGCCACCCCTTCGCCCGCCTCTACGCCCGCGAGCAAGCTGACAACTTCACGCCGCAAATCGTCTGCACCACCCCGCAAGAGTTCGCCACCTGGACCCACGCTGCGCTGCAGCAAGCGATGACGCCCGGCGCACTGCCCGCCAGCGTGCAGCTCATCGGCTGGAACTACGCCCCCGAAATGCAGTACTACACCTGCGTGCTGATCGCACAAACGGAAAGCACGCACATTCTGGTCACACTCGACCGCCTCGACCAGGAGAAAGTCACCATCGCGCCGCGCACCCAAGCCGGCCGCCTGCATATTTACGAGCGCATCCTGGGCGATGTGCGCCTCCGCGAAATCACGCCCTTCGACCAGCCGCGCATCATCCCCTTCCTTGAGCAGACCACACTGCCGCCCACGCCCACGCCGGACACACCATGACCGCGCCGCACGCTCACTACGCTCACGCCTGTCGTTGCACCTTCATCGTCACGCGTGACTGACCGCTCGTGCCTCCGCTCCCCGCCATCCGTCACTCGCTACTCGCTTCACTCGAAGCCCAGTTGCGTCTCGCCCCGCGCGAAGCCATGCTCCGCGATATCGAGCGCATCGAACGCATCCCCGCAGACATCGAGCCCCAGCGCAATTACCCCAGCGACTGGGTCATCTTCCGCGTCACCGGCTTCCGCCCGCAAGATGCCGCCGCAGCCAGCATGACAGGCGAAGAGCTTCTCGCCGATCTCTGCGCCCTTTGCGAAACTCTTTGCGCCCGCGCCAAGCTCACACTCACCGAATGCGCCGCCGGTTCCCCGCTCACACTCGCGCAACTGCGCGAACGCTGGAACATCAGCGAGCCCACCGTCAAGCGTCTCCGCCGCGCCGGCCTCATCACCCGCCGCGTCGAGCACGAAGGCCAATCACTCAGCATCGCGATGCTCGCCGTCGTCGAAGCCTTTGAAGCCCGCAACCCCCAGTTGCTCGCGCCCGCCAAGAAGACCAAACGCTACGACGACGCCCTCCGCGCACGCCTCGTGCATCGCGCCAGCGCATACATGCGCAAGCTCGGCTGGAGCATCTTCCGCTGCGCCCAGCGCCTCGCCGAAACCGAAGGCGTCAGCGAAGAAGGTGTCCGCCAACTCCTCCTGCGCGAAGTTGCCACCACGCCATCCCAGCCCGACATCACCCCGCGCCGCGCCGCAGCGATGTGGCGCGTGCACCGCCTGGGCGTTGACATCACCGATCTCGCTCACATCTCGCGCCGCAGCGCGCCTGCTGTCCGCCGTGAGATCAATCTCGCTCGCCTGAACGCTTTCCGCACCCTCCCCATCGCGCCGCCGTCACCCATCGACACCACTCTCTCCGCACAAGCCCTCGCCCACGCACACGTCACCGCCAACCTGCGCACGCCCTGGCCCCTCGACCTGCTCGAACTCCTTGCCGATTGGCGCGCCCGCAGCCCCGTCAAGCCCGCCCTCGAACGCGCTCAGGCAACCGCCTTCGCCGCGCTGCGCCAGCACGCCGCCGACACACTCGCTTCGCTCAACCACCTCTCCCCCCGCGCCAGCGCACTCGACGAACTCGAAACATCCCTCCGTCACGCCACACTCCTGCAGCGTGAGCTCATCCGCGCCCAGCACCGCCTCCTCATCGAAACCATCGACGCCCGCGTGGGCCACCCTGTCGAACAACTCAGCGCCTGGCGCGTCACGCTCCTGCTGCGCGAAGCCATCACCGCCGCCGCCGAGGCTTCACTTCTCTTCGATCCCGTCCGTGGCGGCCGCCTCGCCGCCAGCGTGGGCATCACCGCAGACAAAGCCGTCACGCGCGTCGTCCGCAACTGGCTCCCCGCGCACGCCACCGCATCGCGCCGCGCGCAAGCTATCTTGGGACCGGGCGTCCCCGTGCCCGATCTCACCCGCCGCCTCAACCCCTGGCAGAAGTTCACCGACCCCGACCCTCGTGTGGCCAAAGGCGTGCTCACCGGCTCACTCTCCGATCAGCACGCACGCCTCCTCATCACACGCTTTGGCCTGCTGGGCAGCGCGCCCCGCACCCGCGCCGACACTGCGCGCGATCTCGCTCTCGATGAAATTCGCTACGCCCACGCCGAGTCCGCCGCACTCCGCAGCGCCATCGCCGCTGCCTTGGGCGCAACCTGAGTATCGTTGCGCATGCGCCCCATGCTCCTGCTCGCCTTCGCCGCGCTCGCCGCCTTCCTCCTCCCCGGCTGCATCGTCTGGGAGATTCGCGATCAGCTCAAACAAGCCAACGCCCAACTCTCCGAAGTGAACGGCAGCGTCATCGTCACCCACAGCGAAATCCAGCAGGTGAAAAATCGCCTCAACACGATGAACGCCGATCTGGGCACCACCAACGACAAACTACTCGAGGCCAACACCAAACTTGTCGACGTGCAATCCGGCTTGACCCGCGTCGACACCACCAACTCCTCGCTGGGCACGCTTGATCAGCAACTCACCAGCATGCAGGCCTCACTCACCAAGATCGACGGCCACCTCGCCAGCCTCCGCGGCACCATCGGCAAGCTCGACAGCGCCATCCCCTTCCTCGACCTCGGAGGCGACGCCCCCGTCGAACACACATCCACCCCGCCCGCGGATACCGCAGTCCCCGCCGACGCAAACGCACCCGCCGCAACGCCGACCGACACCCAGCCGCGTCAACCGCGCGATCAACTGGTCGGCTCCTGGATCGCCGCCACGCCCGGCAAAGTCTTCACCTTCGTGCTCCTCGCCGATGGCCGCTACTTCCTCGACCAAGGCGCACAACTCGACCGCGGCACCTGGAAGCGCGAAGCCCAGCGCGTCACCCTGACCCCCGACGCCCCGCCCGCCCCCACAACAACGCCAACAACACCCCCCGCCCACACCGCTACTAACACCCAACCTCCCGCAGCCCCAGCCCCCACCACCTACGACATCACCAACCAAACCACGCGCAGCCTCACGCTGCTCTCGCAAGACCAATCCCTCATCGTCCTGCGCCGCCCCTAAGTCGCCGCCACCCGCGCCCTCACACGTGCTTGTAGTAGTACGTCGTGCTGCAAGGTGCCCCATCCGGAAACAGCGCGTAATTGGGAATATCTCCCACGCGTACCCAGCCCAGCTTCTCATACAGCCGCGCTGCGTCACTGCCCGTCACCGTGTCCAGCACCAGCACGCTGCGCTGTTCCAGCCGCGCGTGCCGTTCGGCCTCGCGCAGCAGTGCTTCCCCGAGCCCGCGCCGCCGCGCCCGTGAATGCACCTGCAACTTCACCAGATCCGCCCGGTGCGGCTGGTTCTCTGCAATATCCAGCACGAGCTGCACCGTCCCGCAAATCCCGCGCTCATCCTCCGCCACCAGAATCAGCCGCCGCCCCTGCTCAATCGTCTTCGCCACCCGCTGCCAGAACGTCACCGCCCGTTCCCGGGTGATCGGCAGCATGAACCCAATCGACGCGCCTCCCTCCACGCAGTCAATCAGCACCTCCGCCAACTGCGCGAAATGCCGCTCCTCGAGCCGCTCCAGCCGCCGAATCGCGATACCCGCCGGTTTCTGCGCGTCCATCCCCCAGCGTATCAAACACCCCCCACCCTTCTCAAAGCTCCCATCACACCCTGACCGATGACACCAAGTTGTCGTCCCAGAACGTTCCCGTTCCAGTTCTCCGTTCCCCCCTCTCCCCATGACCCCCATCACCCTCGCCCGCACCGCCGACGCTGCCCTCTGGCTCCACCCCGTGCTCATCGGCACGGTCGAGAGCCTCGCCGCCCTTGCCGGTCAGCTTGCGCTTTCGCACATGTTGCCCCAGCACATCGGCTGCGTCGTCGTCACCGACGGCCCCGAGCACGAGGTTGATCTCAGCCACATCGACGACATCGCCGGCCTCCCCATGTTGGGCACCCTCTCCACCCTGCCCAACCTCCACGCCCAGCAGCCCTTCACGGCCGCCATCGTCAGCCTCCCCCAAAGCGAACGCGCCCTCATCAGCAAAGTGCGCGAAACCCTCCGCGGCCTCAACATCGCCGAGCGTTTCGTTCCCACCCTCCACGACCTCCTCGCCAAGCCACCCGTCAGCCTCCTCGAAAGCCGCCTCGCCCCCACCAGCCTCAACATGGCCGAACTCATCGGCCGTACCCCCTACGGCATCGACCGCAAGCTCGTCCGAAGCGCAATCGAGAACAAGCGCGTCCTCATCACCGGCGCGGGTGGCAGTATCGGCAGCGAAATCACCCGCATCTGCGCCACCTTCAACCCCAGCTTGCTGGTCCTCATGGAGCGCAGCGAAAACTCGCTCTTTGAGATCGACCGCCAGATCGCCAAGCGCTTCCCCAATATCCAGCGCAAGGCCGTGCTGCACGACGTCGTCGACGCCGATGCCACCCTGCGCATCGTCGCCAATCTCAAGCCCCACGCCGTCTTCCACGCCGCTGCCCACAAGCACGTGCCGCTCATGGAAGACCACCCCGCCCACGCCGTGACCAACAATGTCTTCGGCACCAAGTCCATCGCCGACGCCGCCCAGGCTGTCGGCGCCGAACGCTTCGTCTTCGTCTCCACCGACAAAGCCGTCAACCCCACCAGCGCGATGGGCGCCACCAAGCGCCTCGCCGAGCTCTACGTCCAGCACCTCGCCAGCCAGCAAGGCCCCGCCCGCCAAACCCAGTTCGCCATCGTCCGTTTCGGCAACGTGCTGGGCAGCGCGTGCAGCGTCCTGCCCATCTGGAGCCAGCAACTCGCCGAAGGCGGCCCCATCACCGTGACCGACCCGCGCATGACGCGCTTCTTCATGACCATTCACGAAGCCGCCAGCCTGGTCATCCAATCCGGGTCCATTCCCGCCCAGCCCACCAAGCCGGTGGTCTACGTCCTCGACATGGGTGACCCCATCCGCATCTTGGATCTCGCCCAGCGCTTCTGCCGCCTGCACGGGTACGAACCCAAAGTCGTTGATACCTCGGGAACTCTGGCCGTTCAGCCGGATCTACTGGCCGACGGCCCCACCATCGACATCAACCTCACCGGCGCCCGCCCCGGTGAAAAATTGCACGAAGAGCTCGCCTACCGCACCGACACGCTCGTCCCCGGTCAATACCCCGGCATCTTCGCGCTGGGCAAAGAAGCTGGCGCCGAGATCGACATCCCCGCGATGATCGCCGACCTCTCCGCCATGCGCACCGCCGTCGAGAAGTCTGTCGTCCGCGCTGCCATTCGCCGCTACATTCCAGGTTTTGAACCGGTCGCACCCTATCAAAATGCGAACAAAACACCGGACCTTCCCCCCGGTCACACAGCGGCCGCTTGAAGGTACAATGAAGGCCCGCCAGCGGACGGTCCGCCGGCAACTGCCTCCCGAGGATTGACCGCCATGGAAGATGCGCGTCGCGACGTACAGACTTTGAGGCTTGAGGCCTTGGAAGCTCGTCAGCAAGCGGAGCGGCTGCTCGAGCAATTGACGGGGGAACTGAAGGAATTGTCAGGGGGCCAAGACTTGTACAAACAGGTCACCGGGCAGAACAGCCTGGAGCGGGCCATCGATGAAACCCGCCGCATGATCGCCTGCTACAGCCGCGTGCTTGAACAGCTCGACAAGCCCGAGGGCGATCTGGTTGTTCGCCGCCTCAACTGGCAATCGCACGGAGTCGCGGTGTGACCCAGCCGCTGCCGGTCGTTGAGACTGTTTCGCAACAACTTCCACCAACGCTGCGCTTTCAGCGTCTGTCGCCTGCCGCCGTCTTGCCGGCGTACGCCACCACGGGTTCGGCCGGCATGGACCTTTCGGCCTGCCTGCCCGCGCCATTGACCATCGCGCCCGGCGCCATCGTCCTTATCCCGACCGGCTGGGCGCTAGCCATTCCGGCGGGCTTTGAGGGCCAGGTCCGCCCGCGCTCAGGCCTCTCGACCAAGTTTGGCGTCACCGTCCCCAACGCCCCGGGCACCATCGACAGCGACTACCGCGGCGAACTCAAAGTCGCCCTTATCAACCTGGGCAAAGAACCCTTCGAAGTCACGCCCGGCATGCGCGTCGCCCAACTGGTCATCGCGCCGGTGGTGCAGCCCGCCATCCGCGAAGTCGCCTCGCTCGATACGACCCAGCGCGGCACGGGCGGCTTTGGCAGTACGGGCATGGGGTGAGCGGAAGAGATTCGGACCTGCGAGCCGCAACTGAAAATCTCTTCACATTGCTGGCTTTCGGGACTTCTTGCGTCATCTTTAGGGTATGTTGTACCGCATGACCAAGGGGGGTCTGGCAGTCACGGCAGGCGCGGTGCTCGGATCGGGCGCGATGGCATGCGCCGAGATCGATCCCGGATCAGGTATCGATCTGGTGACCATTAGAGCACCTGGCAATGCGCCATGGGTGGCACCACCTGGTTCGCCGCAGGGTGGGACCGGCGTGGTGGACTACGAGTATCGCATCGGGCGCTACGAAGTCACCAGCGCACAGTGGGTGGAGTTCTTCAACGCGGCGTATGACCGGCCCGTGGAAGACCGGCTTCCTTATCTACGTGTGCCGCAGTTCTGGGGCGGTATCGGCACCACACCCAACACGCCTGGCGGGCAGCGCTGGACGACCAATGCTCAGACGGCGATGCTGCCGGTGGGTGACATCAGTTGGCGCATGGCGGCGATGTACTGCAACTGGCTGCACAACAACAAGAGCACGGATCGCGCGGCGTTCTTGAGCGGCGCGTATGACGTGAGCACGTTTGGCGAGGCGGTGCCGGGGGTGGCGCGAACGTGGACCGACCAAGCCGAGCGGACTCCTGGCGCGCGGTACTTCATCCCGACGCGCAACGAGTGGATGAAGGCGGCGCACTTTGATCCCAATAAGGTGAACGCGGATGGAACGACCGGCGGATGGTGGCTGTACAGCAACAGCAGCGACGAGCGATATGTCTGGGGACCGCCGGGCGCGACGGTGAACGGGCTGGCGACGACGACCAACTCGGGATGGATCCAAGGTGCGTTTGGCACAGCCAACCCGTACACAGTCTTGCTGGGTGCGTACAACGTGACCAGTCCATGGGGTTTGTACGACGTGGCCGGAGGGAGTGCGGAGTGGTTGGAGGACGTCATTAGTTTCCAAGGAGGCGCTGACAGATATCGCCGATTCGACGGCTCCTATCGCACCATGCCCGCCAGTATCAGCACGGTGCTGATTGATCAACCCGGCAGCGGTGGCGGTGAGTACCCGAGTATTCCCACTTCAGAATTCGGCTTCCGCGTGGCGGCCGTGGTGCCTTCTTCTGGCGCACTGTGCGGACTTGCTGTCGGTATCGCGGCAGTATTGCCGCGCAGACGACGGCTCACATGATGTCATGCCGCGCTGAAGCCATGATCATTGCGATCATTTCCCGCGCCTCTTCCTCCGTACTCGCCAGCGTCGCAAACTCCAGCCGCATGATGCCGAACGTGGCGCGGATGTCCAGGCCCCAGGGGTCCACGCCCACCACCAGCGGCTTGTCGGGCCGGGTGCCCAGCGCGCGTTCGCACGCGTCGGCGATGGCGGCGGGGTTGGCGTTGGCGAATTTGCACAGGCTGCCTTCGTGCTTGCGAAACGGATTCGCGAGTCGCACCAGGTCGCCATCAATCACATCATCCAGTCGCTTCACGCTCTCTACTTCAATGCGAGCAAAGCGCGAGTGCGCGGGCTTGCCGAAGTACGCCAGGTGGCGGTCGCACGCTTCTTCCACGTGCGGATTCAGTTCCTTGGCGACGCCTGCAACCTGCAGGCACTCGGGGTTGTCAAAGCCATCATCGGGCAGGCACAGTTTGACATCATCCACATCCAGCGCGTACGCCGGCACGGGCAGCACGGGCTGGCCGCTCATGGGGTCGAGCACAAAGCGGACCGACTCGCTGACGTCGCTAAAGAGCAGCACGCCTTCGTGAAACTGTCGCAATCTGCGGAGCATGTCGTGCGGAGGCATGCGTGACTTTACGAAGGCTGACTCGCGAGGTTCTGCGCAGCGCGAGATTCGTGCTGGTCGTGCGGCGCACGCGCCGCCACCATCACAGCGCCTGCGCCTGACGAATCTCTATCTTGCGCGAGCCCTGCTGCACATGCGAGATGCGAATCTGCCCGCCTTGCCGCACCAAGGTAAACGTCGCAAGGCCATAATCGCCCCGCTCGAAGCCGAAGCCATCGCCCGCATCCATGTACACGGTGCACGTGGCCCGCTCGCTGCTGTCAAAGTTGGCGAGCAGCGTGAGTTCTTCGCCCTTGGCCAGTCGCGCCAGATACTCCGCCGTGCTCTGAGGCGGCTTGCCACCCGCAAAGACCGCGATGGCCGCGCCGGGACGCAACCAGAGTTCAGGCAAGTCCTGATCATCCGTCTTCGCGGCGTGTGCGGCATGACCCCCAAGCGTGCCCGCCCACGCAAGCGGATCAAACTGCTTCCACGTGCCGTTGGTCGCCTTGGGCAGTTCGCCTCGCGGGCCCACACGTGTGCCGTCCTTGTGAGGCGGCAGCACATCGCACCGCACGAAGATGTCGTCGCCCAGCAGGAAGTTGGCATCCTCGCTGCGCAACCGCTGGTTCTGCAGATCCGCAAAGAACGCCGGGCGCACCACGGGCATGCCCGTCACACTCGCCTCGCGGAAGAGCG
>JBKDAN010000004.1:0-28411 GCA_046316615.1 Phycisphaerae bacterium | reverse complement strand
CACGGGTGTGACGTATCGGCCCGGGGCCCGCTTTGGGCCGCGCGGCGTGCGTGAGGCTTCGCAGTATCTCAAGCGCTTTCACATTGAGCACAACGTGGATGTGTGCGAGAAGCTGAGCCTGACGGACGCGGGTGACAGCCCGGTGAAGCCGTATGACCTGCGTGAGAACGCGGCGTGCGTGACGGAGTGGGCGTTTGGACTGGCGGCGGGCTCGCGTGATGTGACCAAGCTCTTGGCGATTGGCGGTGATCACAGCATTGCGTATGCGAATATTCGCGCCACGTGGCTGCGGCAGGGCAGCCCCAAGGGCGGGCTTGCGCTGGTGCATTTTGATAGTCACCTGGACACGGTCGATGCCGTGTGGGGCAACCAGTGGGGCCACGCCAGTCCGTTCATTCGCGCAATTGATGATGGTTTGGTTGATCCCACGCGGATGCTGTCTCTCGGCATCAAGGGGCCGCTCAACAGCGGTAGCGATCTGGACTATGCGAAAGCCAAAGGCATTCGCATCGTGACGCGGGAAGAGGCCGCACGGCTTGGTGCAATCGGCAGCAACCAGTTGCTGCGCGACTTCGTGCAGAGCCTGCACGGCAGCCCCGCCTATCTGACGTTCGACATCGACGTCGTGGACCCGGCCTTCGCCCCCGGCACCGGCACGCCCAGCGTCGGCGGCTTCAGTTCCACCGAAGCGCTCGCGCTGCTGCGCGCCCTGCGCGGCGTCAACCTCGTCGGAGCCGATGTGGTGGAAGTCCTGCCCGACCGCGATGTCGCGGGCATCACGAGTTTCCTCGCGGCCCACGTGGTGTTTGAGATGTTGGCGCTGGCAGCGGTCACGAAGTGACGAAGCGCAGGCTGAAAGTAACGAGTGGCAAAGTGGCAGAGTGGCAGAGTGGCACAGTGAAAGTCGGATGAAGACGCGGCGGCTCTGGCTTCACTTTGCCACTCCGCCACTTTGCCACTCTGCCACTTCGATCCCGCCGCCCCCTCCCCCACGCACTCACACCGCCGCTCGCCGCAGATTCAGAATCAGCTCCACCTGCCCCGTCGGCTTGCCCAGACGCTGGGCGATCTGGACGGGCGTGAGACCGCTGTCGGCCAGCGTGTAGACATCGCGGTGCTGCATGCCGGGGGCTTCGAGGCGTTCAAAGGGTGTGGAAGCGTGGGCGGGGGCGGGGGCCGCGGTGTGCGAAGCGGCGGGCTTGGCTTCGATCGCCGCGGCGGGGCGGGCGGCCAGTTGCTTCTCGAGCGCGGCGATGCGGTCATCGGCTTGCGCGAGCAGCGTCTCGAGTCGCGCGGTACGGACATCGAGCTGGTGGGCCATCGCCTCGCTCTGCTGAGCCAGCTTCTCGGTGAGATCCGACACATCACGCTGCACGGCGATGGATTCCTGCACCGTGAGCTTGGCGTGCGTGCGTTTGGCTGCGTGGGCCGTGCTGCTGTGGTCCGCGCCGGGGCGAGTCATGCCCGAGCGCACGGTGCCGGTGTCGCTGCGCGTGTGCATCACGCGTCGGCGTTGCCACAACGACCACGCAACCAGCGCAGCGCCCAGCACGATCGCCACGCTGGCGATGGGCAACTGCTCGCGCCAGCCGGGGACGCTGACCGGCGCAGGCGGCGTCGTCTGCGTCTCTTGCGTTGCCGTGAGATCAAGATCCTTGACAAAGTCGGGCACGCGCATCGTGCCGGTGTCTGCGGTTGGTGTCTGCGTCGTCGGCGCGGGGGCCGCCGTCACGGGTGTCACGCTCGTGGATGGCTGCTGGATGTCAGCGGCGTGCGGAACGGGCGGGCCTTGCAGCGTGTCATCCATGACGGGCTCCTTGCAGCGTTGCACCAGCTTCCTGCTCGTGCGGGCGGCGATGGATTGATACCATGCCGCCGTGCATTCTTGGAGCGTCAGTTCCCGCAGGCTTTTGGCTCTTCCCGTCACCAAGCGGGCCTTGCGCGAGGTGCTTGCCTCGTGGCGCGAGTTGACGGGCGGGGCAAGCCGCAAGGATGATGACCGTCGCACGCTGCTGGCTGTGTCGGGCGGGGCCGATTCCTCGGCCATGGCTCTCGCGCTCGCGGCCTGCGTGCCCGGTGCCGACAAACGGCTGGTCATTGGCCACATCATGCATGACATGCGCCCGCAGGCCGAGGCCCGGGCCGATCGCCAACTGGTCGAGGAGCTGGCCGCGTGGATGGGTGTTCCGTGTGTGCACGCCGAAGCCAGTATTCGCGAAGGCAAAGGCAACATGGAAGCCCGGGCCCGGACGATGCGCTACGCGCAGCTGCGGGAACTGGCGTGCGCCAACCGCTGCCGCTTCGTCGCGTCCGCGCATCATGCCGATGATGTGCTGGAAACCATGCTCATGCGTCTAGTGCGCGGCGCAGGACCCCGCGGCCTGGCATGCGTGGCTCCCACGCGCGACCTGGGCGACGGCGTGATGTTGGTACGCCCCTTCCTCATGCAGACGCGAGCCACGTGCGAAGCGATTTGCGATGCCAGCAACTGGGAATGGGCCACAGACGCGACCAACCACGATCTGACCTTTGCGCGGGCGAAGATTCGCGCACAAGTCTTGCCCGTGCTCGCCGAAATCCGCCCCGCTGCCAGTCGACGTGCCACGCAGGCCGCGCTGCTCATGCGGCAGGTCTCGCATCTGGTGGCCACCGACGCCGCGGAACTGCTGGCGCAAGGCCGATCTGCCGCGGGCTACGCGTGGTCGCGGGCCTTTTGTCGCAACGTGCCTGAAGTGGTCATGAGCGAAGCTCTGCGGCTTGCCTTCACGCAGGTCAGCGACGAGAAGCACGACCGCCTCTCCCAGCGCACGCTCAGTGGCGTGGTGCGAGCGGTGCGGGATGCACGCCACGACCGCCGTGACTTCACGCTCGGCGCTGGCTCTGCCCGGCTGCATGTGCGTGTGGAAGCTCTCACCGTCACGATTCATCACGAAGCGTGAAAGGCGCCGCTCAGTCGCCGCCGTGACAGTTCACGCCAGCCACGCGTCTTCAAACCGCATGCCCGTTGCAATCGTCGCCGCGGGGCCGTTCTCCACCATGCAACCCACCGGGTACGCGCAGTAATCCACGCTGAAGCTGCCCGCCGGACGGTGATTGCCGGAGTAGCCCAAACCGCCAAACGGCAACTTGCTGCTCGCGCCCGCCGTGCCCGCGTTCACGTTCAAGCAGCCCGCCTTCGCCTCTCGGAGGAATCGAGCGATGTTCGCCGCATCCTTCGTAAAGATGCTCGCCGCCAGACCAAAGCCCGTGGCGTTGGCCTGCTCGATTGCTTCATCAAGATTCTTGACCACCGCGATGCGAAGGAACGGGCCGAACACCTCAACATCATCGCCCGCTGTCGCAATCGGCGCCTCGGGTTTGCTCTTCACAAACTTGCTCACCCGCATCACGCTGGGCGTGATGTAATGCCCCGGGCCCGACTCATCACGCGTGGGAGCTTCACTGTCATCCAGCGCTCGCGCCGGCACCAGCACCTCGCCGCCCGCCTTCGCCAATGCGTTAATCGTCGTCAGCATCTGATCGCGCGCCAGCCGCGAGATGACCGGCCCCATGAACACCGGATGCGTCGCCTTCGGATCGCCGATCATGACGCTGCTCGCGCCCTTGCAGATCGCGCTGATGACCTTGCTCGCAACCGCTTCATGCACGATCACCCGGCGCGTGCACGTACAGCGCTGGCCGCTCGTGATGAACGCGCACCGAATGCACTCGATGACCGCCTGCCGCAAATCCGCATCAGGCATGATCATGGCCGGGTTGTTGCCGCCCATCTCCAAAGCGAGGATGCGCCCCGGGCGATCAAGATTCGCCTGCATGATGCGCCGCCCTACAGGCCACGAACCCGTGAACAGAATCCCGTCAATGTCATCATGCGTGCTGATCGCACTGGCGACATCCGCAGCGCCCTGCACAAGATTCACCACACCCGCCGGCGCGCTGTGCGCACGCAGAGCCTCATCAAACAACTCCGTCAGGAACTGCCCCACTGCGGGCGTCTTGTCACTGGGCTTGAACACAATGGTGTTGCCCAGCGCCAGTGCCGGCACAATGTGCCCATTGGGCAAGTGCGCCGGAAAGTTAAACGGTCCCAGCACCGCCATCACGCCGTGCGGCCGAAACTCGCACGACCCCGTGCGCTGGGGCGACATCTTGGAAAGATCAACCGTGTAAGGGGTCACGCGCTTGAGCGCACCTTCAGCCGAAGCATCCAGCGTGATGTCCACCTTACTCGCCAGCAAACCCGCTTCCGCCTTCGCATCCCACAGCACCTTGCCGGTCTCAGCGACCAACAAACTGGTCAGCGCATCCACACGCTCAGCCGCGAGCTTCTGAAACGTGCGCAGCACCGCCACACGCCCATCAAGCCCCATCGCCGCCCACGCAGGCTGGGCCGCTCTCGCCGCCGCAATCGCCGCATACACATGCGACACATCAGGCGTGCCCGCCCACACCAGTTCCGCCGGCCGCGCCGGGTTGTAGCTCTTCAGCCCAGCGCCAGTGAGTGGCTTCCACTCGCCAGCGATGAGGTTGGACGGAGCGTGACGAAGTGATGCGTGCTGCATGGTGAACTCAGATCAATGTCGCGGAATCACAAAGAGACCAAACACGCGAAGCAGAAAACAGTCAAAACCAAAGCTCGGCAGGTAGCGGGCACGCCGCGTGCAAGCGCCCGCACGCATGCCACTCAAGCCGACCAAGCCCCAGCACACTCGCAGGTAAGGCATCGACAACGCATCACGCCTTCGATTTCTTCGCCCGCTTCTTGGGTGCCGCAGCAGGCGCCTCCGGCTCATCGCGCGTCAATCCGAATCTGCCAAGCGGCGTGACACCCAGCGGCGCACCGGTTTGCACACCCAGCAAATCCATCGCCTGTTGCGTCAGACGAACAGGTCCATCCTTGACGATTTCGACGAATGTCTCGGTCGCGCGGAACTCGCCCTCGCCATCCAGCGTGCTGATGATCGCCGGCGTGTCGCAGCGATCATCCGTCGTCGGTTTGCCGACTTCGCTCATGCGCGTCGCGGCCACCAGCGGAATCTGATCCGTCACCGCGTCAAGGTGCGGCCCGCCATCGAACGGATCGATGTAGCCGCGATACTTGAAACCCAGACTCTCCAGCAGCCGCCGCGCCGGAATCGTCTCACGAGAGACCACACCCACCATGTTCTGCGCTTCGAGGGGCAGCAGCGTCAGGTAAATCTCATCCTTGGGCAAGAGATCGCTGATGAACGCCCGGTTGTGCTGACAGAAGCGATCCGCCTCCGCGTACTTCACCGGAATGAACTTGCGACCAAACGTGTCCCAGAAGAGATTGTCGCCCTGACTCGTCACAGGCGGCATCATCTCGGCAAGCACCGTCGGCGCGAACAACGCGCGGTGCAACCCCATGAAGTGGAATCGCACAAACGACAGAAAACGCCCCGGCCGCAGTTTGTGCCCGCGGTGGCTGGGCTGCAGAATCAATCCGCCAATCTCGCTGGGGCCGCTCGTATCGCCATCAAGTTGCGCAACGGTGTGCGTCGTGCCAAATCCCAGCGAAGGCGAGTGAAACTTCTTCTCGCCCACACGCATCCGCCAATTCGGATTACCCGGCCCGCCCTGGTGCGCGCGAACCTGGCTCGTGCCGATCACCGCGCCCGAATCCGGCTCGATGATCGAGAACATGAACATATCGCTCTCATGTTCCATCGCCGCGAGCCCGCCGCCCGCCGACCCCTTGCGTCGGGACGCTGTTCCATTGCTCGATGTGGCGGCCGGCGCCTTCTTCTTCTTGTCCTTGGGAGCTGGCTTCGCCGCCGCCGTCACGCCGTGCGATACGCGACGGAAACACCCATGGCTGTGCTCGATCTTCTGCGCGATAATCAGCTCATCGGGCGGCAGATTGATGAAGTACACCATCCGCGCGAGCTTGAGCAGCGTCGACGTGTCATCCGGTTTGCTTTGACGAATCAGGAACACGCACGACTCCCTTCCACACAATCAACTCACCGCTCACACAACCAGCTCACAACAAAGACGCAAAGCACACCCAGCAAGGCCAGTCCGAAGCATGGGACACGAACCGACACCTGCAATATCAGCCCGTTCGCAACAACCTCATCCCCTGCTGCTTCTTTGTGCTCTTCGTGTCTTTGTGGTGAATAAGCCTTACCCCGCCACCTTCGCCAAGCCGCGCTCAATGCACGCGAAGACCTTGGGCCAGTATTCATCCTTCATCACAGGCATGGGCGGCAGCATGCGCACGTGGTACGGACCGTGTCCGCAGTAGAACAGAATCACACCCTCGTCAAAGCACGCCTTGCACGCGTCCATCACCTTCTTCTTGTCCCCGCCAAACGGCGTGAACCGGCACATACCGCCGATGCCGCCCACCAGCTTCTCGCCGCCACCGTTCATGCTCGCGACCGCGGGGAACCAGTTCGGATGCTTGTTGATCAGTTCCATCGCGTGCTTGCGGAACACAGCGTGATGCCGCGCAAACTCGCCGTTCTCGCCATAGAAGTTGCCATCGCGCAGGCGCTCAATCACGCGCGTTCCCACGCGGAAGCTGCTGCCTTCGCCCGTGAACGTGCCGCTGAGAATCGCGGTCTTGGGGTTGTACTCCTCCGTCCACGCCGTCGCGCACGCCTGCGTCATCTTGCCGACGCAGAAGACGTCCACATACTCGCCCAGATCAAAGTGCTCGTACGCGAACATGCGCGTCGTGCGACCAAAGGTCTGAATCTCGTCATCCCACACCGCGATCTTCTTCGCCTTGCAGAAGTCCATCAGTGCCTTGAAGTAATCGCGATCACCGACATTGAACCCGCCTTCACCCTGGCACAGTTCAAAGATGAAACAGGCATGCCCGCCCGGATAGCGATCCGTGTACTGCTGCAGGTGCCACAGGCACATATCAATGAACCGCTTCTTGCCCGTCGCGCCGCCGCCCATGCGCTCCACCGCATGCTCGTCATAGAACGGCATGTAATCCACCATCACGCCGTTGGGCAGACCTTCGCGGCCCGCGTGGTTGTCGCCAATCTGCGCCATCACCATGCTGCGACCCATGAAGCAGTCCTTGAACGCGAGCACGCGAGGCGTGGGCGTGAAGTTCGCCAGCAGCTTCGCCGGATCGCCAGCTTCCAGGTGCCGCTGGAACAACTTGTGGAAGCACACCTTCAGCGCGTTCTCATTCGCCATCGCGCCGCCCGTCGCGATGTATGCGTGCTTGAGCTTGCTCCCCTTCGCCGTTTCCTTCAGCAGCGTCTCCGCAAACTGATACGCCTCGAAGTTGCTCACCAGATTGCCGTGCTTGAGCGTGTCATCAATCCCGCCAGCCAGCTGCGCACCGATCAAATCGGTATCGCTGTGCCCAAAGAAGTGCACGCCAATCCCGCAGATCATGTCCCACTTCACGCTGCCATCAGCAAGCTCCACCAGCGGCCCATTCCCGACGCCACTACCGATAAACGGATACAGCAAAGGCCGCCCGCGAGCCGCCGCCGCACGATCCATGAGTTCCTTGTACTGACTCGCCAGCGCGGGGTTGCCCGGCTTGGCATCCGTAATCATCGCGCTCTTGGCCTTCACTTCCGCAACAGCCGCCGCGATGGCTGCCTTCACCGCAGGGCTGGCGTGCAGGCTTGCACCCACGGTGCCAGACGAAGCGGAGCCGGGGTTGGCGGATGCGGAAGGTGCGGTGGCAAATGTGGTCATGACAAACTCCTCAGAGCCCAATGGTAGGGAGTTGGATTATCGGCGATTTCGGCTGGATTCTGCTTCCTCCCCGCCGCACAGCTTCGCAAAGCCCCCGCACGACACAACTACCGGCAGAATTCGTGTCCGATTGTCACCGGCGTTTACGATTGCTTCTGGAAGACCGCCCCTCCCACAAAGGACTCCCTCATGCGTATCGCCGGACTGCTCGCCCTGGTGCTCGCCGCCACCCATACTGCCGCACAGCTTCAGACCTTCCAAGGCAAGCTCGACCAGAACGGCGGCACGGCCAATGGCGTCTTCGACTTCCGTGTGGAGCACTTCGACACCAGTCTGGGCGGTTCGCCAATCGGCGTGACCAACGTCTTCAACTCGCTCCCCGTCAACAACGGCCTCTTCACTCTGACCTACGACGCTACGGCGATCTTCACCGGTGCTCCGCGCTGGGTGCAGATCAGCGTGCGGCCCGCCGGCTCAGCCGATCCGTTCACCCCCGTCATTCGCCAGCGCATCACAGCAACGCCCTACGCCATCCGCTCGCTCAACGAACGCTGGTCCCCCGTCAGTCCCACGCAAATCGCGACCGACCCAGGCATCTCCAGCGTCTTCATCAACACATCCATCGCGCCGTTCAGCGACGCCGCACTCACCACACGTGGCTCGACCCCCAGCTTCAGCGGCATCTATTCCGATGTCGAGTCCGGAACAGGCGTCTCGTACTTCGGTTGGGCTGCGGGCGGGCTCTCCAAACTCGAAGCTCGCTACAGCAGCAGCGCCAATCGATTCACTCTCAACTCTGGCACCGCAACATACTTGAACATCGAGTCCGACGGACGCATCGGCATCGGCGGCATACCCACCGGCACCCCCATCCTGCAAGTCACCGGCGACGCTCGCGTGAGCGCAATCGCAGCAGCAGGCTCATTCAGTTACGTATCGCCACCAACACGCTCGCTTTCGCTCGCGCCGGGCGCATTCCAGGGTTCCGGCAGCGCGAATCCGTCTATCGGCACCGATCGCATTTTCTTCACTGGTGCAGCCGCGACGACCGGAACGCTGGTTGCGCCGATCAATCTGCCCGAAGGCGCCACGATCACCGCCATTCGCGCTCACGTCGTTGACAATACCGCCGCGACCATCGCCGTGGACCTCTGGCGCAACACCTTCACTGGCGGCACGGTGCTCATGGCCGGTGCCACGTCCGTCGGCGCAGTCGCCGGCACGCGAGCAATCAGCGACACCACCATCACATCTCCAGTCGTCGCCAACTCCACCGGCGCCTACGCCGTGTGGGTCACGTGCGACGGCTGGGACACCAACAACTGCATGCTCCGCGCGGTGCAAGTGGAGTACACCGTGTCGGGCCCCGACTGATCGCTCACGCCGCACGCCCTGCAAGTCGTCCCACCGGAAAGGACGTCAGCACGATGCCCGCCGCCGGCACGCTGCTGACGCGCTGCCCATCGCACAATGACCGCTGCACTGCGCTGACTCTCCTCCAGAACCACGCACGCTTCGCGAACGACACAACCACCATCGCTACAAGTTGGTGCGCAAAATGGCTCGTGCGCCAAAATCTCACTTTCATCACAATCACAGAAAATCCGCGCCGTTCGAGGGAACGTACTACCGGACTCGCGACTCCTAATATTCCCATACAGGAGTCTCACATGCGCATTTTCGCTGCCATTTCGCTGCTCGTTCTGCTCGCCGGCTGTGCAACCAACAACCCCGCCCAGCCCAGCGCAGCGACCACCCAACCAACCGGTGCCGCGCCAGATCCATACCCAACCGTCAACAGCGTCGCGGTCGATCGCGACGACTGGCAACAGCTCATCGCCAACCACCACAAGCTCCGCCGCACCGTGACCTTCACGCCCACCGGCGTCGAAGCCACGACGGAAAGCGATGATCCCGCGATGATCGCGCTTATCCAGAAGCACGCCCACGCCATGCACGAGCGCATGAAGGTCGGAGCCCACGTGCGTGTCTGGGACAAAGTCTTCGCCGATCTCTTCGATCGCTACCAAAATGTCACGCTCACCGTCACCGACACGCCCACCGGCGTGACCATTGTCGAAAGCGCAACCGACACCGAAACCACCGCCCTGCTCTGGTCCCACGCCGCCGGTGTCAATGAGTTCGTGCGCCTCGGCGGCGTAGCCGGCGGTGCCCAAACACACCGCCTCGCGTACAGCACCGTCCCCCCCACCGCCGAAGTCGCGCTAGGTGGCGTGCCCCACCGCTTCCTGAAGGGTCAGCCCTCCGCCGACGAACTTGGTTCCTTCAAGTCCCGAGGCAACTCGTGCGTCGTCAACTTCCGTCCACCCAGCGAAACGCCCGACATCGATGAAGCCGCCCAAGCCACCAGCGCGGGCCTCGCATTCAACAATCTTCCCTACGCCAAGCCCGAAGAGCTGACCGACCAGTTGCTCGACGACGCCCGCGCAGCCCTTCGCAGCGCGAGCCAGACCAAGCAGTCATTCGTCCTGCACTGCCGCAGCGGCAACCGCGTGGGCGCAGCATGGATCGCCTACCGCACGCTCGACGAAGGCAAGCCGCTGGAGCAATCCGTGAGCGAAGCCAAGCTGCTGGGCCTGCGCAGCGAGGCACTCGAAGCCCGCGTGCGCGAGTACGTCAGCGCACGCGTGACACCCCGCGTCAAGCCCCGCTGATCACTTCGACATCTTCTTCGCGGAGAGCGCGACATCGCCCGCTTCATCCAGACCCGCCGCGCCCAGCGCCTTCTCAATCATCGCGCGTGCTTCGTCGTGCTTGCCCGTGGCCCACAGCCACTCCGCTTGCGCACGCATCGAGCGTGCGCGTTCGGGCGCAAGCTCCATGGCCCTTGCCGAGAGCTTGCCCGCCGTCTCCGCATCACGCACAGCTTCATCGCCTTGCGTTAGCAGCACCACAGCCATATCCGCCAGCACGTTGGCGTTTTTGCTGTATCGCTCCAGCGCCGCCATCGCATGCGCCGTCGCCGCGGCTTTGTCCTGCTTGCCCGTCATCAGCAGTCGCAGCTTGGCCACGCTGCTGGGCGCGAACATCTCCGCATCCAGACCGACGATCTCATCCAGCATCGAGATCGCCTTGTCCCAGTCCTTGCTCTCAATGGCCTTCTGCAAAGGCGTAGCAAGCTTGAACGCCCGCCGACGCAGATCTTCGCGCGCGAGCGACTCAGCCTGCGCCGTCGCGCTGTCCAGCGTGCCGGCAAGCAGTTCATCAAGCTTCTGCTTCAGCCCCATGCGCGGATGCCCCACCCACGCCACGCGCCCCTGCTTGTCGATCAGAAACACCGTCGGAATGCTCACGCGTCCCGCCGCGTTCATCCATCGCTGCGCAATCACGCCCGCTTCATCGTCGTACGCGATCGAGTATGACATATCGCGCCGGCTCTGCACAAAGTCGCGCACGCGCTTGAGCAGGTCCACCCCGCCGTCTGACGCCCGCGCATTCTCCCAAATCGACACGCCGATCACGCGCACATCGCGCGCCAGATAATCGTTGTGAATCCCGTTGAGCTCGGGAATCGACGCGATGCAAGGCCCGCACCACGTCGCCCAGAAGTCCACGACATACACCTTGCCGGGCTCGAACTTGGGCGTCGGTTCACCCTGCACCCACGTCACGCCATGCAGCGACGGTGCAGGATCACCCACGCCGATGGGCCGAAATGCATCCGCATCCGGGTCCTTTTTCGCATCCAGATTCGGCTCCGCCTTCGTCTCCTGCGGAACCGGCTCTTGCACAGCCGGCGCAACATCCTGCACCGCTCCCCACGCAGCCGCGCTCAGACCGCACATCGCCACCATCGCATGCATCAACTGACGCGCCATCGGCTGCATAAAGACTCTCCAGCTTTCACGCACTCGCGTGAGACTCGCATCGTATCGACATCTCACGGGGCACGCTTCGCATCCTGAGACGTCTGGTCTCGCACACAGTTGCACCTCAGCCGCCTCTATCGGGCCCGTAAACGCGAACTTCAGCCTGCTTCGTACAATCATTCACCTCATGACACGGTTTCCGGTCCAGTCCCGCGCCTCCACCCCCGCCATCGTGGCGGCGGGTGCTATCAGCCTGCTGCTGCACGCAGGCCTTGGTGTGGGCCTCGCCAAATACCGCGTCCCCGCCCAAGCCGGTGCCAACGACATGGACCTGGGCGTCGAAATCCTCCTGCCCGCCGAGGGCACGGGCCTTCCGTCGCAGGCCGCGCTGCCGCCGACGCCTGTCGAGCAAAGCACGCCGCCCACCGAGCCCGATCCCGCCGCTCGGCTCAACCTCGCTGCTGCCATCCCCGCGCCCGCACCCACCGCGCAGCAACCACAGCAGCCCGAACCGCCCCCGCCCATTCCCGAAGAAGAAGTCATCCGCCTCGGCACCGACGACGGCGTTGGCGTGACCGACAACATGCTTGGCTCGGATCAAGCGACGCCCCACAGCGCGATGCAAGGCAGCGTCGATCAACCCGCGCTCTCACTCGCGCCTGGCCCGCCCGGTCCCACAGGCGACCAAGCCGCCCAGCCCAGCGCCGATGCAGCCGAAGCCGGCGAAGGCGGAGCCGACGGCCAAACCGGCGGCAATACCCAGGAGCAGCCCGCCAGCGCGCAGCCGCCGCCCCCGCCCGAACCCGCGCCGCCCCAAGAGCCTCAGCCCGTCGCGCCGGCTCCCCAGCCGCAAACACCCGCTGAAGTTGTGCAGTCGGAAACAACGCCACCAGAACTCCAGCCCGCCGAACCTTCGCCGCCAGCCCCCACAGCCCCGGCCATCGCGCCCGAAGCGGCCGCAATCACGCCACCCCGCGAAGCACCGGCGCCTACTTCGCCCGAGTCTGTATTTTCACCAGACAACCAAGCACCCGCGCAGCAAGATCAGCCCGACAACGTCTTCGCTCTGCCGCAGCCCCAGCCTGTGACAGTGATCGATGAGTTTGGCGAACAGGCCGCCCCTCCCGCGCCAGGTCCGGACGCTGCCGTGCCGCCGCCTCCCAGCGAGCCTCCCGCACCCGAGCCCGAACCCACGCCCGCGCAGCCCGCTGCCGATCCGTTGCGCGAACAAGCCAAGATCTCACTCACGCCGCTCGCGCCGGCGGCACCTGCGACGCCTGCCGTCAGTTCTCCTGCGCCGGGCGCTGCGGGCAGCCCCGCAGCAACGGGCGGCGACTCACGTCTGCCAGGCGTCACGAGCGATGCAGAGAGCATCGCCGTTTCGACGCAGCCCATGCTCGAGTTCAAGCCGGGCACGCCGCTCACGGGCAAAGGCATTCGCATCCGCACGGTCGTGCCGCGCTTCAGCACCACCACGCAGCTCACGGCGGTGCCGCGCAATCCAGTCATCGTCATTCGCTTCAACCGCGCGGGCCGCGTGGTGAAGGCCGAGTTTGAGAACAACCAAGGCACCGGCTACCGCGACGTGGACGAACCGCTGCTCGATGCCGTCTATCGCTGGACCGCCGTGGGCGAGCAGCTCAGCCGCATTCCTGCAGGCGCAAACGAGACGCTGACGTTCCGGATTCGCTACCTGCTCAACGACGATTGAGTGGCGGGAACGGAGACGGGAGAGCAGAGAGCAGAGAGCAGAGAGCAGAGAGCAGAGAGCAGAGAGCAGAGAGCAGAGAGCGAGTGAATGCGTCGCGCATTCACTCTGCTGTGTATTGCCTGTTTTCCGTTCTCCGTTCTCCGTTCTCTGCTCTCCGCCCTCCGCCCACTCACCCCTTCCGCCACGGCCCCGTCACCGCCAGCGTCAGCCCGTTGCCTTGAATGTTCACGAACATCGTCGTGCCGTCGGGGCTGAAGTTCACACCAGCAAATTCACTTTCGCTGATCGCATTCCGAGCAAACACGTAAGGCTGGCCGTCCTTCGTGATGCCAATCAGCCGATTGCCCGGCTCGACCCCCACATCCACGCCATCTTCGCACGCGATGAGATCACCCCAAGGTGACACGGTGAGGTTGTCGGCGTTCTCAACGAGGTGTCCATCGTTGGGCTCAACGAACAGCTCGAGCACACCCGCGTCGTTGTTTGCTGCGTCAGGCACGTACCGCCAGATCTGCCCCTTCTGAGCCGATCCGCCCGTGGTTGCCGCAAAGTACACGCTGTCGTGCCCCCACCACATGCCTTCGCCACGAGCAAACCGCAACGCGCCAGCGCGGTAGCCATCCACACGGAGATCGTCGGTGTCGCGATCGACATTCTCCAGATCGATCCATGTCACCTTGATCTTCGCTCCACGCGCGATGCTCTCGGCACCTGCGCGATTGCTTGTATCCAGCCCCGGCTTATCGCGCCACATCATCGCTTGCAACTTGCCGCCTTCGTGCAGCTTGCCGGGCGTTGTGGGAATGAAGCGATAGATCAGTCCATGCTCCACGTCTTCCGTGAGATACACAATGCCCGTGCGCGGATCCAGCGCGACCGCCTCGTGCTTGAAACGTCCCATCGCTCGCAGAGGCAAGGGCTCTGCCAGTCGCGCATCCATCGTCGCTGGCACTTCAAACACATAGCCATGGTGCTTGAGTGCGCCTTCTTCGCCCTTGTGTGCCACGTCTTCTTCGCACGTGAGCCATGAGCCCCAAGGCGTGGGGCCGCCCGCGCAGTTGCGATTGGTACCCAGCAGGCTCGCGAACTCACGAATCTTGCGCTGAGCCTTGGTGTCGTACACGATGGTCGTGCAGCCGCCCAGGCTCGGGCGCTTACTTCCAATGTCATACACCTTGGAAGGGTCGACCTTCCCCAGCAGTTCGTTCTGCTCGCCAAAGGGGCCGCGCTTCTGCGAGCTTGCTTCCAGTTCGTGGTTGCACACCAAGAGCGTCAGACCATCAGGCCCCGGGAAGCTCGCCATGCCGTCAGGCTGGCCGGGCATCAGCAAGCCATCCGCCATCACATCGCCGCGCCGACTGACAACGCTGTACGAAAACCCGCCGGGCAAATCAAGCACACCCCGCGGATCCTTCACAAGCGGCCCGTAGCCGAAGCTGGTGCCCGCCAAGTCGTCCACCAGTGACGCGAAGGCCGCGTCGCGCTGGCGACTGAGCAGCGCAAGCCCTGTGAAACCCGCGGAAAAGGCCAGACCACGCAGCAGAAAGTGACGACGCGATTGCATGATGCATGATTCGCCACGTCCCGGGGCCAGATGTGTCAAGACCGTACGAAATCGTGCGGCATGCCGCCGGGGCTAACCACTACTATCCCGAAGCCGGGCGGCGTCTCGCGGTCGCGATGCCTCTCCAGGCCACACGCAAAGGGGTCACCATGCATCGCTTCACTCGTCAGGTTCTCGTCGCCGCGTCATGCCTCACGCTCAGCATCGCAGCTTTCGCCAAGCCACCCGTCTTTAGCGACACCAGCTACGCCGACGCGATCAAGGCCAACGCCACCGATGGCAAACTCCTGATCATCAAAGGCACCGCCGAATGGTGCGGCCCCTGCAAGCAGATGGACAAGACAACGTGGGTCGATGGCAAGGTCGTGCAGTTCGTGAAAGACAACGGCGTGGCCATCGCGGTTGACGTTGACGAGTTGCCCGATGTCGCCAAGACACTCAGCATCGAAGCGATGCCGACCATGATCGTCTTTAAGGACGGCAAAGAGCTTGATCGCGTGGTGGGTATGCAGACCGCCGACAAGCTGCTCGCCTGGCTCGAAAACGCCAAGGCCGGCAAGACTCGCATCGTGATGCTGCGCGAGAAGGCCGGCAACCGCGTCGGACCCGACGGCAAGGTGGATATCGAAAGTCGCATGGAAGTGGCGCAAGGGTTGCTTGACGCCCGTGACTTCGCAACCGCGCTGGATGAGTACGTGTGGCTGTGGGACAACATGCTCGAGCATGATGATGCGTATAGCGCAGTGCGCGGCAGCTTCCTCGCGAGCGAAATGCAGCAACTCGCCGCACGACACGAGCCGGCGAAGGTGAAGTTCACGGCGATGCGAGACGCGCTGGCCGCGAAGCTGAAGGAACGACGGTCATTCGAGGCGTTCCTGGATTGGATGACTCTCAACGAAGTGGTGGGTGACAAACAGGCGACTCTTGCGTGGTTCGACCGCGTGAAGAACGACGAAAACGCGAAGGCCTGGATCGAGCGCGCGTGGTTTCGCCTTGAGAAAGTGCTTGAAGAAGAAGGTCGCTGGACCGACCTGGGTGCCAAGGTCAACGTGTCGCAGTTTCTGTCGATGCAGCAGATGATGGCTAACGCGCGAAACCGGATGCCGGCGCAAGCCAACCCGGAGATGGAAGCCCGCATGCGCGACATGCACAATCGCATGCTTTGCAATGAGTTCGCCAAGACGCATATGGCGCTGTTGGCCGCCGGCCGCGAAGACGATGGTCGTCGCGTCGCGGATGAACTACTCAAGCTGATCGATGACGAAGCGTCCCGCGTCGCGCTCGTGACCGTGGTCGTCGACAACGGTCTCGCTCGAGACTGGCACACCGTGCTGCTTGACGACGCGGACGCGAAGGCCCCCGACACGATCAACGAGCGTGTCGAACTCCGCCGCCGACTCGAACGAGCGCTCAAGGCAGTCAAGTGATGCGCATGTCCGCAACGTGATTTTCCCGTGACCGCGACTTACGCTTGCAGACACATGCCCGCGGTCACGGTCATCCTCACGACGCACAACAGCCCGCGCGCACTCGAGTTTGTCCTGCGTGGGCTCGCTCGTCAGGACATGCGCGACTTCGCGATTCTCATCGCCGACGACGGCTCTCGCGACGAGAACCGCGAACGGGTCGCGTCGCTGTGCACTTCACTCGCGCCGCGCTTTCAGCACGCCTTGCGTCACGTCTGGCAACCCCACCGCGGCTGGTACGGCAAAGCCAGCATCGTCAACAAAGCGATCATGCTCGCCCAGACCGAGTACCTGATCCTCGCCGATGGCGACGTGGTGCCCCGACACGACTACGTGCGCACGCACTGGGAACTCAAACGCCCCAACACGTTCCTCGCGGGCGGCGATTTCCGCCTCAACGACGCCGCGACCAAAGCCCTCACGCTGGACGATGTCGATACAGGCCGCGCGTTCACGCCGCAACATCTGCTGAGCATCGGCCAGACCAAGACGCGCAAGTTCATCAAGCTCAAGCCGCGCAGTCTGTTCACCGAGTGGTTTGACCGCGTGAACATCAGCCCCGCCCGCTGGAGTGGCAGCAATGCAAGCTGCTGGCGCGATCTGCTCATCAAGGTCAACGGCTTTGACGAGAGCTTCAAGAGCTGGGGCAAGGACGACACCGAGCTGGGCACGCGCCTCTGGAACGCCGGCGTCAAGAGCCGCCACGTGCGTCACAACGCCATCTGCATGCACCTCTATCACGGCGAGGGGCGCTTCACGCCCGAAGGCAAGGCCACCAATCTCGGGCTCCTGGCGGAAACCCAGCGCACCAAGCGCACGCAGGCCCGCGTGGGAATTCGCGAAATCGTGCAGGATTTCGAAGTGCGCGAGTTCCGCGCGTAGCCGCCCCAATGCCCAGATAACTTCAGCGATTTGCGCCCTCCATGTCGCTTGCCATGCAGTCGCGCTGCGCGATGGCCGATGCCCCACGCAGCGCGGTCGCGCGGAAGTCTTCAGCCAAGGAGGGGCGCAGGACTTCATCATGTCATGCAAGGAGTTTTGTTCATGCTGAAGAATCGCTTTATCGTGGTGCTCCTCGCGGGCACGGTCGGCACCTGCACTGCTTTCGCGAGCGATGACCACGGCCACGCCGCGCCGGCGCACCAGGACGCCCCCGCGCCCGCAGCCGACAAGCACGACGCCCCCGCAGAAGCCGCCAAGCCCAAGCGCCGCCCCGCCAAGCTCAAGTCCACGACCAAGGACGAAGGCAAGACCGACGCGAAGGCCGACACCAAGAGCGACACCAAGAGCGAGGCCAAGACCAACGAACATGGCGAAGCCACAGCGCACAGCGCGTCCGACACGAAGAACGAAACCAAGACCGACGCCAAGCACGAAACCAAGATCGAAGCGTCCGCCAGCGCGAAGACCGATGCCGACACGCACAACCAAGCCGCGACCACGCCCATCGCGCACGCCAGCGAAAGTCTGACGCCCGACGGCGCATTGCAGTTGCTGGTGGAAGGCAACAACCGCTGGGTCGCGGGCGCCATCCAAAACCCCAACTGCGACAGCGAACGCCGCAACGAGCAAGCCTCTGGTCAGACCCCCTCCGTGACCGTGCTCACCTGCGCCGACTCACGCCTGCCCGTGGAACGCCTGTTCGATCGTGGCGTGGGCGAGATCTTCACTGTCCGCGTTGCAGGCAACGTGGCTGGCGACCGCGAGATCGGCACCATCGAGTACGGTCTTGGCCACCTGCACACGCGACTGCTCGTTGTCATGGGTCACACCAAGTGCGGCGCGGTCAAGGCCTGCGTCGACGGAGCGCACAACGGCGCTCTTCACGGCAGCGTGCGCGAACTGGTCGCAAGCATCGAGCCCGCCGTTGATCGTGCCAAGCGCAACAACCCCGACGCCGATGCCGCCGAACTGGTGAACCTCGCAGTCAAAGAGAACATCTGGCAGGGCGTGTACAACCTGATGACGGGCAGCAGCGAGATTCGCAACCTTGTCAACAAGGGCGAAGTGAGGATCGTCGGCGCCGTCTACGACATCCAATCCGGCAAGGTCGAGTTCCTGGGCGAGCACCCCTGGCAGAAGGAACTGCTCACCGCGCTTAACTTGCAGGACCGCGCCGCCAACCAGCCCGCGACGGCGGAAGCTCACGAGCCGGAAGTCAAGACGGGCCACTGATAACAAGCCCGCGAGCACAATCATCGCTTTTCGCTTGGAAGACAGCCCGCTCACCCGGGCTGTTTTCCTTTGCACATCGCGCCACACGCACCACACTTTCGCTCTGCGCGAATACGCTCTGCCATGCCCCTTGCCACGCTCGATTTCGCTGATCGCATCGCCACACTCACGCTCCGCCGCGCCGACGCACGCAACGCGCTCTCTGTCGCGCTGCTCGCGGATCTGCACACCTGCGTCGATCAGCTCTTCACCCGCAGCGGCGTGAGCGTGTGCGTCATGACGGGCGAGGGCAAGTCGTTCTGCGCAGGCATGGATCTCAAGGCCGTGCTCGACGATGCCGCCAAGGCTCGCGAACTGCTCCACAGCCTCGCCGATCTCACGCTCAAGATTCGCCGTCTGCCCATGGTCACGCTCGCCAAGGTCAACGGTGCAGCAATCGGTGGCGGCTGCGGCCTCGCCTGTGTCTGCGACATCGCCATCACCCACGCCGACAGCAAGATGGGCTACCCCGAAGTTGATCTGGGCGTGTGCCCCGCCGTCGTCGCGCCGTGGCTCGTGAAGAAAATCGGTGCAGGCCGTGCCCGCCGCGCGCTGCTCACAGGCGGCCTCATGTCAGGCCAGGAAGCCCACGCCATCGGCATCGCCGACCACTTGGTCGCAACCGCCGCTGACCTCGACCCCGCCGCCACAGAGCTCGCCACGCGCCTCGCCCAAGGCGGCCCCCACGCCCTGCGCACCACCAAAGAACTGCTCAACACCATCGACGGCAGCACCGACGCAACGCTGGTCAAGCGCGGCGCCGACCTGAGTGCCGATGTGCTGCAAACCCCGCAAACGCAAGCCGCACTCCGCAGCAAAATGAGCAAGTAAGCACAGACAGACCACACGCAGCACTTCGTGCCCTCGTGCCTGAGTGCCTTCGTGCCTGCTTCGCCCTCGTGCTTACTTCTTCTTGTGCTTTGCCGCATTTACGCGTTCAGCCCGCGGATACAGGCGAGGTGTCGCGACGCGCTTCTCCAAAATCACAATCTGCCCCGTAGGCGTCGCCGCGATGGTGTTCACCACCACCTTGATCTCGTGCAGCGTCTTGCTCGCCGCTTCCACTTCCTGCTGGGCCTGTGCACCCTTGATGAGCGCAACCACGCCGCCCACCTTCGCAAACGGCACCGCCATCTCCGCGAGCGTGTCAAGCTGCCCCACCGCTCGCGCCACCACCGCGTCAAACTGCTCGCGCCAGCCGCCATCGCGAATCACTTTGCCCATCACATCGCGCCGCACGCCGATGTCGTGACCCAGTTGCTCCGCACGACCCGCAACAGCTTCCACATTCTTCACGCCCACGCGCGCCGCCGCCGCTTGCACAAACGCAATCTTCTTCGCCGTACCGTCCAGCAGCGTGAACTTGAGGTGAGGCATGCAAATCGCCAGCGGCAGTCCGGGCAGCCCCGCACCCGTGCCAATATCCAGCACGCGCGAGCCTTCGGGCAGGTCCGCCAGCACGCCCATGAGCGTGAGCGAGTCAAGCACATGCCGCTGCCACGCCTGTTCGCTATCCGTGATCGCCGTGAGATTCACTCGCTCGTTGCCCGCCTGAATGCATGCAAGCAGCACGCCCAGTCGCTCCACATCGCTCGCGTCAAACTCCACACCCATAGCGCCCGCTCGCTCCGCCAGCCACGCAGGCGGTGCAATCGGCTTGATGGCCGCAAAGTCAAACGTCATCTGATCACGCGGCGGCTTGGGCTCGCTCACGGGCGTCGCGTTCGGCTTCGCCGGTCCCGTTCGAGTGCCTTGTCGCGCCCCACCGCGTGCCGCGGCCCCGCGTCCACGCGGCGTGCCGCGCGACGGACCTTGCGAACGAGATTGGGGGCCGCGAGGCCCATCACGACGAGGAGCGGGTTGATTCACGCGGAGAGGATAGGAGAACCCGCCGCGAAAGAAACGCCCTGATTTCGCGAGTTATCGCTTGCTCTTGAGCCAAGCGTGCAGCTTCTTGGCGGTCCACGTGTTCACGCACTGGTCCTTGGTCACCCAGCCGCGACGTGCCGTCATGACGCCAAACCGCAGGTTGTCGTAGTCGCTTGGCGCGTGCACGTCGCAATCAATCGCGACCAAGCACCCGGCGTTCACCGCTTGCCGCACATGCGTATCACGCAGGTCCAGCCGCATCCAATGCGCGTTCACCTCCAGCGCCACGTTGTGCTGCTTCGCGGCTGCAATCAGCTCCGCCATGTCAGGCGACAGCCCCGCCCGCCGCGCCACCAGCCGCCCTGTCGGATGCCCCAGGATGTGCACCAGCGGATGCGCAACGGCCTTCAGCAGTCGCGCCGTCGCAGTCGCGGGGTCTTGCGTCAACGCCGCGTGCGGGCTCGCCACGACCACATCAAGCTGCGCCAGCAACTCATCCTTGTAATCTAGCGAGCCATCCGCGAGAATGTCCACCTCGCTTCCAGCAAGCACCGTGATGCCAAGCTCCTTGTGCAGCTTCTCGTGCACCGCGTGCACATCATCAATGTGCCGCCGCAGTCGATCAGGCTTCAGTCCGCCCGCAATCGTGCTGCTCTGGCTGTGATCCGTCACCGCCAACGTGTGAAAGCCCCGAGCGTGCGCCATGCGCGCCAGTTGCTCAATCGTCATCGCACCATCGCTCGCTGTCGTGTGCGCGTGCAACTCCGCGCGAATATCCGCAAGCTCGACAAGCTCCGCCGGAGCCTTCACGTCAAACTCGCCACGATCCTCGCGCTGCTCGGGCTGCGGAAAGCTCACACCCAGCGCGGCGTAAATGCTGGCTTCATCTTCACCAGCGACAGCATCGGGCAGGCTCGTTCCATCTTCCACCTTGCCCTTGGGGTGGTGCTTCTTCCATGTCGCGTCATCAAACAGCCCCCATTCATTCAGCGTCAGACCCTTGTCCTGCGCAATGCCGCGCAGCCGCACATTGTGGTCCTTGCCACCAGTGAAGTACTGCAGCGCCGCACCATAACTCCGCAGCGGCACCACACGGATATCCGTCTGGATCGTCGGCCCTTTCCTCTCCTCTTTGGGAGCGGCTGCATCAGGCTTCGCATCATCATCGCCGCCCCAGCGCGTGCCGCCTCCATCCATCAGCACACGCAAGCTCGCACGCGTAATGCCCGCAGAGATCACCTGCGTCACGCCGGGCAGGCTGCAAGCAAGATCAATCAGCGTCTGCGCATCACCCTCGTGCCCCGCCTTGAGCGCCACGACAATATCCAGATCCCCGACCGTTTCGCGCCCGCGCCGCAAACTGCCAGCGGGCTCGATTTTCGCCACGCTCTTGTGCGTGCGCAACTGACTCACAATCCGCTGGGCCACTTCCCAAGCCGGTCCGATGCGATGGCGCTGCGCCGTCTCTGCCGCCATCGCAATCGCTTCACTGATCTTTGCAACCGCTTTGTCGCCCATGCGAGGCAGCGTCTTGAGCGATCCATCCGCGATGGCACCCTTGAGCTTCTCCATCGTGTCCACGCCCAGCGTCTGCCACATGGCACGCACGGTCTTGGGGCCAAGCCCGGGCAACTGCAAGATGTCTCGCAGTCCTTGCGGCACCTTCGCCATCAGCTCTTCATACTCCGCAATCGTCCCCGTCTTGACGCACTCAATGATCTTGTCCGCCGTCTTGGGGCCGACTCCATCGAGCGCGATGAGCGCGTCGCGATCCTTGGCCAGCGTCGCCACATCTTCCGCCAAGCCTGATACCGCGCGGGCCGCGCGGTTGTGGGCATTCACGCGAAATCCGTCCTCGCCCAGCAGTTCCATCATCTGGGCGATGCCCTCCAACTTGGCGGCGACCTGTTCATTGCTGCTCATGCCGCTAGCGTAGTGGCACCGCCCCAGATGATGAATTGAAGAAGATCCCGCCTCATGAGCCGATACACGACGCATGCCCGCGTCTTCACCACACTCGGCTCGTGTTCCCGTGCATGGTCAGCCCACCGCCTCGGGTGTCGCGTCGCTGGTGGCTTCACCCCTCCCCGCGAGTGAGATCGAAGCAAAGCCCATGTCCGCGCCAGCCGCGGCGCCGGTGCCCGCCCACAGCGCGACACGCATCGTGGAAGTGCTGGCCCCCGACGCGTGGCGCACCGCGCGTCTGCTCATTCGCCCGCTGCTGCCTGCCGACGCGGATCAGCTTGTGCCGCTGCTTGGCTCCAACCGCGACTACCTCGCGCAGGGCCTGAACGTGCACGGTGAAGGCGAGAGCGATGCCGCTTGCTTTACGCGCTTGCTCAACAGCTCGCGCGAAGGTGAGGCCACGGGCCTCTGCGTCCGCCGCGTGTGTGCCCTGCAAGACGGCACACTCATCGGCATGGTGCATCTGCTGGGCATGCAAATGGGATTGACACCCCGTGCCGATGCGGGCTGGTGGATCGCTCGTCAATTTGCGGGCAACGGTCTTGCGAGCGAAGCTGTCGCGGCGCTCGCCATGTACGCGCTCGCCGATCGCCCCAAAGGCATGGGCATGCTGCAGATCGAAGCGGCGATCACACCGACCAACACCGCGAGCCAGCGCGCAGCAGCAGCTGCAGGATTCAGCAAGCTACCCGGCGTGCAATCGAGCATTCGTCTGGGCACCCGCTGGATGCAGCACGAAATCTGGCGTGCGAGCTGATCGCCGCAGACTCGCACCCGTGCTCCGCGCACGTCATGTGCAGAATGTGATACGAACGCCGTCTTACGGCTCGCGAGGCTCGTCGCCGCCCGGCACAACAAACTCCACGTTGTTGCGTTCAAGCGTCGTGCCCATGGCTTGGAACAACTCCGCGATGGCGATGTTGTACTCCGTCAACGCTTCATTCTCTTCGCGCTCCGCGGCTGCGAGAGATTCGTGGCGATTGAGCTCGATATCAAGACGCTCCACCGTGAAGCCGCCGCCCTGTTCCTTCTCGACAAGCAACACGCGCAGGTTTTCGCTGGCCGCGGTGCGGCTGGTCTTCACCTGTTCAATCAGGCTGTAGTTCAGCGTCAGGCGGTTAAGGGCTGACTTCACTTCGCCAACGACCTGCTGCACCGTGTTGCGATAGCTCAGCACGCTTTGCAGCCGCTCAAGGCGACGCTGGCGGAACTGCGCCTCGGCCCGGCGATTGCCCAGTGGCATCTCAAAGTTCAG
Source organism: Phycisphaerae bacterium (assembly GCA_046316615.1). Classification (GTDB taxonomy): domain Bacteria; phylum Planctomycetota; class Phycisphaerae; order Phycisphaerales; family UBA1924; genus BJHL01. Next base: position 4,839 of record JBKDAN010000004.1, on the reverse strand, counting down.
GCCCGCGAGATAGTCAACAAAGTTGCCCATCGCAGCGTCTTCAATCGCGATGGGAGCCTCATTATCAAGCCCGGCGAAGCGAGTCTGCAGACGCATCGACAGGTCAGGCAGTCGCTGGTTGTCAGCAACCGTCTGACGAATGCTCGCGTCATCAATGCTCAGAATCGCCTGCTGCACTTCCGCGCGATTCTGCATCGCAGTGCGAAGGCTCTCCACCAGACTGAACTTGATGGGTTCATCAACCGCCACGTCCACAGGCAGCAGCACAAGCTCAGATCCCGGCGCAATGTCAGGATCGTTCATCAGAATCTTGAGCTGATCGCTCAGCAGCCGCACCTGCGTCTGCGCTCGCAGCACATCGGCCTTGCGCCGCTCCACGCGCGCCGTCGCGTCAGCGATCTGCGCTGCGTTGGCGTCGACCATCGAGCGGGCTCGCACCTGGTCGCGAACTTCTTCGCCGCGTTGCACCAGGCGCTGCAGCACCTTCAGGTCCGCCACGCCTCGCGCAAGCTGCCAGTACGTGCGCTCCGCATCGGTGCTGCTGCGAATCAAGTCGCGCTTGAGCAGTTGGATGCGTTCGCGCTGTTCATTGCGGGCGATGCGAACTTCCGCCTGCGACACATCGCTGCCGAAGTTCCGCAGCAGCGGTTGATCCCACTGCGCCGTGATGGTGGAGAAGTTGGCCGGATTGGGCACCGTCGCTGTGCCGGCATTGTCAATGTACTGGTAGTCAGTCTGCAACGTGAAGCGACCGCCGCCGATCAACTGGCGACGCACGCCTGCCTGCGTCTGCACGCTCTGGCTTTGGTTGGTTGAAATGTTGACAGCCGAAACCTGCGGCGTGTCATTGTTCAGATAGTTCAAGTTGCTGAAGAACGTCCAGTCAAACGCCGCTTCCGCAGCCTGCACCTGGCTTTCCGCCAGCGAGGGGCCGATGCGAGCGAACTGCACCGCCAGGTTGTTGTTCACCACGCTGCGCAGCACGCGCTCAAGGCTCACGCTCACCGTGCGAACGTTGCGTCCTGTCAGATCAAGCCCCAGGCGAGCGTCGTCAAGCTCATAGCTCTTGGGACCGGCCATGCCCTGCAACTCTTGCAGAATGTCAGGGCGAATGTCCAGCGCCGTCACGCCGTCTTCGCGCGTCGTGACCACGCTCTTGGGCTGGGCCTGCGCGTCAGCCAATTCCCGAGCCGCCGCCTCCGCGATCGACGCCTTGAGCTGCCGCTCGCTCTCGCGGCTGATGGGCGACGAAGAACTTGCGCATCCCGTAAGGCTTGCGGCAAGTCCGGCGAACAGCACAGTGGCAGAGACAACAGCGTGTTGCATGGTTCCCGATGCACTCATGGCTTCGTGGCGGCGTGCGACAGCCCGACCGATGCGCCGCGGCCACGAAACAAACCCAAACATATCAAGGTACCCAAACCTATCGGGGGGAGTCATGGGGATGGGAAGGTAGGCGAGAACGTGGCACGGCGTCAAAGCACGTGAGTCCCGCGGGCGGGTGTACAGCGAACTTGTATCTGTACGAGCACTCCCGGCGAATACTCTCACGGAAAGTCCGTTTTCTCTCGCGAAAGGATAAACGATGAGCGGTTGTGTGGTCTGCAAGATCGGTGCGGCGGTTCTGATGGCGGCGGGCGCGGCCGGCATGATCGGCATGATGACCAGCCCAGGCAGTGACGACACCGCCAAACCCGCTGACAAGCCTGCCACCCAGACCACCACGCCCGCAACCGACAAGCCTGCGGCGGAGAAGCCAGTGACCGAAGAAAAGAAGACCGAAGAAAAGCCCGCCGAGAAGCCCAGCCCTTACGTGCTCGGCTACACGATGAAGGACATCGACGGCAATGACGTGGACCTCGCTTCATTCAAGGGCAAGGTGGTGCTCATCGTCAACGTCGCCAGCAAGTGCGGCATGACCCCGCAGTACGAAGGCCTCCAAAAGCTGTACGAAGAGAAGAAGGACAGTGGCCTCGTCATTCTGGGCTTCCCCGCCAACAACTTTGGTGGCCAGGAACCCGGCAGCAACGAGCAGATCAAGACCTTCTGCACGACCAACTACAAGGTCACCTTCCCGATGTTCAGCAAGGTCAGCGTGCGCGACGATAAGACCAACGGCGAAGCGCACCCGCTGTACAAGCAGCTCTCGTCGCAGCCCAGCCCCGTCGGCGGCGCCCCCGAGTGGAACTTCACCAAGTACCTCGTGGACCGCAACGGCAACGTCGTCGAGAAGTTCCCCTTCCGCACGCCCGCCACTGACGCGACGCTCCTGCGCCGCATCGACGAATTGCTCGCGGCGAAGTGATCTCAATCCAGTACGACCAAGTCGTACCAGCCCTTGTCATTTTGCTTGACGCGACGCAGCGGATCGCCCGGCTCGTGGTCGAGCACGAGCAACCAGTTCTCCGCAGCAGCCTGGCGCAGGAACCAGGTCTTGGTGATCATGCTCGTGTACGGCTCCACGTCGTACGCGAGGCTGTAGGCTTGGCCCAGGTGCGCCGCGGTGGGCAGCACATCAGGCGTGAACACCACAGTGTTGCCCGCAGGATCTTTGAAGTGCATGGCCTGCTGGCCCCACGTGTGGCCGGGCGTGCGGAAGACGCGCAAGCCTGGATAAACCTCGACGGCACGCTGATCGAATCGAAGCATGGGCTCGTCGCCCTTGTCGGGGGTGATGTAGCTGGCGAACGGCGCGGGAGCGTCAATGAGCTTGACATGATCCTTGATTGGATCGAGGTGATCACGGAAGTAGGTGCGCGTCATCACGCTGCGATTGGCGATGGCGTCTTCCCACTCGCGCGTCTGCGTGATGACGCGGGCGTTGGGAAAGGTGAGTTTCACGCCGTGATCGGGCCGAGCGCCAGCCATGCCGCTCGCGGGGCCGGTCCAGTCGGGCTTCTCGCCGGCATGCGGCATGCGCGTGAGGCCGCCCGCATGATCAAAGTGCAGGTGACTGACAAGCACAGCGCCGATGTCGCTTGGATTACAGTTGAGCTTGTGGAGCTGCGCGTGGATGCTGGTGTCTTCCATCGCAAAGAGGTCGCGACTCTTGGGATCGAGCTTGTCACCCGTGCCAACTTCGATGATGATGAGCTTGGGACTGTCGATGGGTTTGCCATCGGCGTTGCGCGGAGCGTCGCCCTGGCGCTCCAGCAGCAGGCAGTTGTGCTGCACGGTGATGCGGCCCTTGTCGTCAATCGGCACGCTGCGCGACCAGACGGTGCGCGGAATGAGGCCGAACATGCTGCCGCCATCGAGGCGGAACTCGCCGGCGCGGAGAAGTTTCCAGGAGTAGCGGACATCAAGGGCGGTTGGCATGCGTGGAGCGTACGAAGGCTCGCGGTCGATATTCGCGGGCCGTGGTGACGGTGTGCCTCTGCCACCGATCCGGCATCGAAGGATGAACGTACAACGGCTCTCGCGCGAAACCACCACCATGTCTGTCTTTCTTGCCATCGTTATCTCGATTCCTCTCACCGGTCTGCTCTGGGCGTGGTGGGCGGATGCGCGCCTGCGCAAGCTGGAAGCGGCTTGGTGGAAGCGAGCGGTGCTTGCGGGCATGGTGGTGATCAACGTCGCCGCGTTTGCGTGGCTGATACTGGGGCGGGTGTATGACTGGCAAACCGATGTTCCGCTTTTGCTGCTCGTCTCGGCGTTTGTGTGGCACATGGTGGTGCTGCCGCTGGTGTTGCTGCTGACTATCGCTCTGTTGTGCGGCGACGGTGTGACGTGGGCGAAGAAGAAGTTGGTTGCGCCGAAGGCGGCGGCAGACCCGATTGCGGATGTCACCATGTCTAGGCGTCAAGTGCTGGCGGCGGGCGTGATGGGCGTGCCGGTCACGCTGCAGGCGGGTGCGGTTGCGAAAGCGATGACGCAGCTCGATGAGTTTCGCATTCGTGAACTGACGGTGTCACTGCCCCAACTGCCGGCGGATTTGGATGGCTTCACCATCGCGCATGTGACGGATACGCACGTGGGGCGATTCACCAACGGCGCGACGATTGACAAGATCGTGGCGCGGGTGAACGAACTCAGGGCCGACCTGGTGCTGCACACTGGTGATCTGATCAATGACTCGCTGAGTGATCTGCCGGTTGCGGCGGACATGATGGCGCGGATGAAGGGATCACGCGGCGTCTACATCGTGGAAGGCAATCACGATCTGTTTGAGAGCCGCACGGGATTTGAGCAGGGGCTGCGGGACCGTGGTGTGCAACTGCTGACCAACGAGACTGCGCTGATTCAAGTGGGGAATGCGAAGCTGCAACTGCTGGGTGTGCAATGGGGACCGGTGACGGTCGAAGACATTCGCACGGCGCGCGGACGCGGGCCAATGCTGGATGAACATGTCGCGGCGATTGAAAAGCTGCGCGATCCGGAGGCGTTCCAAGTTCTGCTGGCGCACCATCCGCATGCGTTTGATAACGCGATGGCGAAGGACATTCCGCTGACATTGGCGGGCCACACGCACGGCGGACAACTGAACATCGCCGAAGGCGTCGGTCCGGCGTCGGGCAGCTACAAGTACATCACCGGGCTCTACGAACGGACAACTGGTAGCGGCGCGAAGGTGGCGTGCGTTGTGGGGAATGGCACGGGCAACTGGTTCCCGCTGCGGATCAATGCGCCGGCGGAAGTGATTCGGATCACGCTGCGACGGGCGTGAATGCTGCATGGGCAAGGCGAAACCGTGGCCGCTGTGGCGGGCTCGCTGCTTTCGGGGGTTTGGAGCCAGCTTTCAGTTTCCGCGTGCGTGGGATGATCGGCCTGCTTTGCTCCAAAGAGCAAAGCGGGTAAGCGGCTGGCGCACCGGAATTGGCGGGCTTGGGCTTACTTCGC
>JBKDAN010000003.1:0-81114 GCA_046316615.1 Phycisphaerae bacterium | reverse complement strand
ACCCCCGTCCCCGCCACATCGCCCCGCCTCCCACCTACCATCCCGACCTATGGCGTGGATCACCAAGAACTCTGGCGGCATGCAAATCGAGCGGCGCAGCGAGCCCTACCTCTCGCAAGCCATGAAGGACAAGCTCTCCCGCGACGTCCTGCCGCGCTACGAAAACAAAATGGGCGCACTCATGCCCTGCCTCCACGCCGTCCAGCACGAATACGGCTGGATTCCCCATCAGGCCATGATGGAAATCGCCGCCTTCCTCAGCATCAAGCCCGCGGATGTCATCGACACCGCCACCTTCTATGAGGAATACTGGCTCAAGCCCAAGGGCAAGTACCTCATCCAGATCTGCCGCTCCATCGCCTGCGAATTCTGCGGCCACGAGCAGATCACCAGCGCCGTCCGCGAAAAGCTCGGCATCGAGCCCGGCGAAACCACCGACGACGGCCTGTTCACGCTCATCGAGCTCGAGTGCCTCGGCAGCTGCGACACCGCCCCGGTCGCCCTCATCAACGAAAACCTGCACGAGCGCCTCACGCCCCAGCAGATCATGTCGCTCATCGACGAATACAAGAGCGGCAAGCACGACGGCCACCACCACTAAGTCGGAGCAACGCAGTCGCGTCCTCACGCGCCTCGCAAAGCCGATCGCCCACACTCCGGACACTGCGCCAGTTCCCCCAGGGTGTACCCACACTGCGCACACCGCCCGCGCGAAGTCCGCGATTGCTCGCGCACTCGCACAAACGCCGCATGACCTCCGGCCAGGAGGAGGGCAAGACCAGCCACATTGCCCACCCACGCCATGGGTCGCATCCGCGTCGGAATCACGCGAACAGCGCCATACCACGTCCGCGGCTGCACAGGCTGAATCACAATCCCACCCGACACACGGACCACACCGTCCGCCGCGACTTCATGTCGCCCGTGTGTCTCCATGCTCCACGTCCAACTGCGCCAAGGCAGCCCCACCAATCGCTGAACGGTGTGGCTATCACGCCGCGCCGTGTCTGCGAACACGGTCCACGTAAACCAGTCTTGCGGGACCGTCGTGCCCTCGCCACGAACAGACGCGGCACCTTCTTGTCGCAACCTTCCCCACGCAAACGCATCACCATGCGCCAAGCTGCGGGAGAAGCTCACCCAGTACACACTGTCATCTTCACCGCGCTTCGCACCCGTCGCAAACGCCGGCGAGCGATCCGGAATCAGACGACATCCCTGCACCAGCCCGATTGCGTAATCCACAACCACCGCCAGACACATCAGTGCCACGACGCGACGCCACACACGTTGTGCTCGAAAGTGCCGCACGAACCTCTCATTTCGCGAACCCAATTATCGTATTGAACACCCCACCCCCTCATTTTCGCTCTATCGCCTTTCACTTTATCGCTTTCTACCTCCCCCACTTTCTGCAACTCACCCCCGCGCCCCCCGGTACACGCTGCATCGACCAGGAGTTCCCCCGATGCTGTCACGCCGCCCCCGCGTTTGGATCTCCGCCTCCTTCCCACTGGTTCTGGCATCGCTGGCTTGTGCCCAGTGTCCGCTGGGACTCACAAATTTGGGCCAACCCGTCGGCCTGACCGACGCACCCGTTGCCACCCTTGTGCACGACTTCGACGGGCCGGGCCCGCTCTCGCCCGAACTCTTCGTCGCCACGCGATCCAATCTCAACGCTTGGAACGGCACAAGCTGGCGCCCCTTCGGTGCCGGTCTCACTTCGTCCGCACAGGTGCGCCTCGCGTCGCATGACTTCGACGGCTCCGGCCCCGACGCGCCGCGCATCGTCGCCGCCAACACCAACCCCATCGCCATCTTCGCCTACGACGCCTCAGGCGCGTCCCTCGGCATTCCAGGCGGCTTTAACAACCAGATCCTCAGCATGCTCTCCTTCGATCAAGACGGCCCAGGGCCCGCCGCCGCGCAGCTCATCGCCGCCGGGAGATTCACCACCATCACCATTCCCGGCTCTCCGACGCGCAATCGCATCGCCTCGTGGAATGGCACCACGTGGAACGCGCTGGGCGCGGGCCTGAGTTCCGACGTGCAGACCCTCGAACTCTGGGACACCGACGGCGATGGCCCGCTCCCCGCCGTCCTCGTCGCAGGCGGGCGCTTCACCGGACCGGGCTTGGGCCAGTTCGGCGTGGCAACTTGGAACGGCACAGCCTGGACGTATCTGGCATTCCCCTCCGGCGCAAGCGTGAACGAGGTGCGCGATTTCACAACGTGGGACCACGACGGCGTGCCCAGTACCCCGCGCCGACTCGTCGCCGTCGGTTCGTTCACTCTATCGATAGCGTCGGGCTTCCGCAACATCGCCATGTGGACGGGCACGACGTGGACCAACATCGGCACGCCCAATCCTCTCTCCGCAGTCGACAGCGTGACCACCGCCGCCTCGCCCGCGCTTGCCGCGCCCGAGCGACTGGTCATCGCTGGCGGATTCAGCATCGTCGCGCCACTCACATCAATCACCGGCGTCGCTGTTTTCGAGAACAACACATGGCAGCCACTTGGCTCAGGTCTTGCGTCCCAGTCCAACATGAGCGTCGTGATCGATGCGACGACACCCGCCAATCGCATCACTGTGCTGGGGCCATTCACCACAACACCCGCTGGCACGCCCGTCAACTACGCCGCCCAGTGGACCGGCTCCGCATGGCGCAGCATGCCCGATACCGCCGACGCGAATCTGGCCTTTCCCGTGCGCTTCGCGTTTGATCTCGTGACGCCGGCGGACGAGCGTGTCCTTGTCGCCATAACCGACACAGGTTCGCTTTCGCGTCTCTACCGACGCGGTAGCGCAGGCTGGCAATTCATCGCCGAACTGCCGACTGTGACCAGCGCTGTCAAGTGGACGCTGCCCGGCGCAGCGCGTCCGCAGATCGCGCTGGCCGCCGCAAACAACATCATCACTACCGATGGCCTCTCGACCACCACGCTTGCGACAATCGCCAATGCCACCGACATCAGACTCGCCGTGCGCAAGACGCTTGAGGGATCGCGCCTTATCGCTGCGGGTAACCAGCGCGTGTACACCCTCACGCCCTCGGGCACATTGCAGCAGCTCGGCGGCGTTTTCAATGCGCTCGGCACCTCGCTGACCGCGTGGGACCACGACGCCAACCCCGCGACGCCCGAGCACATCCTCGCGGCGGGCGGCTTCACGACTATCGGCGGCCAGCTCTTTCCGCGCGTCGCGCGATGGAACGACTCGGCGTGGATCAACATCGGCGGAATCGAGGTCAATCAACCCGTGAACGTCAACATGGCCGACCTCATCACCACGTGGAATCACGACAACAACCCTGCGACGCCCAATGTGCCCGTCTGCCTCGGCGCGTTCCAATTCGCCAACGCAAGCAACACCGAAGTGCGCGGCTTGACGCAGTGGACCGGCTCACAGTGGGCTCCCATGCCCGCCGGCCGCCCGTGGACAATCGGCGGCCCCGCGCTGCTCGATGCGTGGGACCGCGATGGCGTCGGCCCGCTCGCGCCGGAGCTGGTGACGGCGTCGGGCGGCCAGGCCTGGTCGCTCTCTTCGCAAGGCGCGTGGCAGCCGCTGGGTAGCGACACCGCAAGCCTGTTCGCCGTCGTGGGTATCGTGAGCGATCCAGCCCGCCCCAACCAGCCCGATGCGCTCTTTGTTTCACGCCGCTGGAACTCGCAGGCTGAAGCCGCATCGCCCGCCGCCGCGCTGTTCGTGGGCGCGTGCCGCGAGTGCGACCCGATCGACTTCAATAACAACCAAGTCTTCCCGGAAGACCAGGACGTCATCGACTTCTTCGCGGCCATCACGAGCGAGCCATGCGCCACGTGCTCTGACATTGACTTCAACAACAATCAGGTGTTCCCCGAAGATCAAGACGTGCTGGACTTTCTCAACGTGCTCGCGGGCGACGCCTGCTCGTGAGCCGTCGTCACGCCGGCACGTGAGGCGCCGACACCTCTACGCTCTCATCGTGCGCTTCCACGGCCTCATCATCGCCCGCGATGAAGGCGACATCATCGCCCAGACGCTCACCCACCTGCTCACCTGGTGTGACGTCATCCACGTCTTTGACTCCGGCTCCACCGACGACACCTACGACATCGTGCAGGACTTCGCCCGCCGCGAGAAATCGCGTGTCATCCCCTTCGGACAGGCCCGCACCATCTTCTCGCCCACTCACCGCGCCAAAATGTTCGAGGCCCTGCGCCACACCTTCGCGCCCGGCGACTGGATCGCCCGCCTCGATGCCGACGAGTTCTACCACATCTCACCCGCAGACTTCATCGCCAGTCGCCTGCGCTGGCCTGCCGGGCGCATCTTCGCGCGGCACTACGAGTTCGTCATGACGCGGTCCACGTTCGCCGCGCTCGACGCCAACCCGATGCTCGCCGCCCGCCACGCCGCCGACATTCAGCGCCACGCGCGCATCTACCTCCCCGATACGTCAATGTGGTATGAGACACGGCTGGTGAAGTTCCGTCCGGGCATGCGCTGGGGCAAGGCCCAGCCCGTGCCGTTTGATCCCGGGCTTCCCGCGTTTGAACGAATTCCGGTGCGACACTATCGCTGGCGCTCACCCGCCCAAATGCGCGCCCGCCTCCGCCTGCGACTCATCCAAGCCAAGCTCGACATCCATGGCGACCACTGGATGCGCGACCAGCTCGACCAGTGGCTCCACGCCGATGACGACCCCTGCCTGCGGATGTGGGACGCCGCCAGCGACCTGCCCCACTTCCACGATCTGCGGCACCTGGAAGATCCCCGCAAACGCATGCTGCGGAACGTCTACTACAGGCTGGGCATCCCGTGTTTACGTGATATAACCCGCCAAGGCTGGCCCGCGAACGAGGACTTTCCGCCAGATCCCACGCCAGTGGCCGATGTCGCGCCGCGTACCGAGACCGCTTGCGAACTCGAAACAAATCACACTTCCGTGCGAACCATGCACACATGAGGTTTGTGGCCCTCATTTCGCTCGCTGCGGTCGTGCTCGCGCTTTGTGCGACACCCGTCGCAGCACAGGCTCCCGTGCAAACGCCGGATGCTGCGGAGCAATTGCCGCGCCGCGTGTGGCTTGGCGCGGTCTTTGACTCGCGCCAGTTGAAGATCGATGACCCCACGCCGCCATCGCTGAAAATTTCTGACGTGGTTGCGGGTGGCACAGCAGCCCAGGCCGGCATTCGCGCTGGTGATGTCGTGCTGGCGATCAATGACACGCCAGTGAATCAGTGGACCGACATCGCGCCGCTGCTTCGACTCGCGCGCACCGATCAAGCCGGCTTCGTCACCGTGCGGCGTGATGACAAGCCGCTGCGCCTCGCCGTCACCTGGGTGAGCACGCCGCTTGAAACAGTGCCCGGCGCAACGGTGCGCTACAGCAGCGTGCAGTCACCGCGCGGCTACGCGCTTCGCACGATCATCGCAGCACCCAACCGCCCCGCGTCCGACACGCGCCGCCTCCCGGCCTTCCTCTATGTGCAAGGCCTCGGCTGCGCCACCATCGATCGCCCCTCGATGACCGGCCTGCCCGATGTCGAACTCCCGCGCGAGCTCGCCGCCGAAGGCTTCGTCACCCTGCGCGTCGATAAGCCCGGCACAGGCGACAGCCTCGGGCCGCCGTGCGATCAGATCACTTTCGCCGAAGAGCTCGACGACTACCGCGCCGCATTCGACAAGCTCGCATCACTTCCCGAGGTTGATCCTTCGCGCGTCTACATCTTCGGCTACTCCTTCGGCGGCGTCTTCGCCCCCTTCATCGCCGAAGGCAAAGACGTTGCAGGCATCGCCGTCTACGGCACGCATGCACGCACATGGCTCGAATACGAACTCGAGAACACACGCCGCCAAATGACCGTGCTGGGCGAAAGCCCCGCGACCGTCAGCGAGCGCCTGCAACACGTCGGCGCGTTCCAGAGCATGCTGCTGCTGCGCAAAATGACACCCGCGGAGATCTTCGCGGAGCGCCCTGATCTCAAGTTCGAAGCGCCGCTGATGGACGACACCCACCAGTACGGCCGCCACGCGCGGTTCTTTCACGAGTTGCAGGAACGCAATATCGCTGAGGCGTGGCAGAACTTGGAGTCGCTCAACGTGCTTGCGCTGCATGGCGAGTATGACTGGGTAAGCAGTCCGGAAGACGCCGAACTCATCGCGCGCATCGCGACCAATGGCAAGGGTGAGGGCGAGATGCAGTCACTACCCGGGCTTGATCACGGCATGACTCGCCACAACTCGCTCACGGAAAGCGTCACCAACTTCGCACGCGGCGAGTGGACGAGCATCGTGACAAACACGCTGCTGAACTGGACGGACCGCACCTATCGCCCGCCCGCACGCAAGCCGCTGCCGCCTGAAGTGAAGCCCTGAGCCCATCAGAGCTGCACGTACTTGCCAAAACGCATGAGATGTCCGCACTCGGAGCAGGGCTTGCCTGTCTCCGTGGCGCGCAAGTCGTACATACACCCGGCGCACATCTCGCCCACGCCAGGCTGCGGCGCGCCGTGTCGCTCCAGCACGCCGCGTCGACTGCCTCGCGTGGCGGCGATGACCTTCACAGCACCACCCGCGAGCATGCTGATGCCGACCATGGTCATGGTGCCGGATCTCTTCTGGTACGCGTTATACGTGACACTCGCGCCGACGAGCAGAGCTCCCGCCAGAATGCTGATGGGTACCGCCATGAGCGCAATGGGATATCGCTTGGCGGCATCGCACGCGGCGGATTGCACGCCGCGCCACAGCAGGAACCAGACCATGAGCGCGAAGACAAGCAGTACGCACGCGGATGCGACCGGCTGATCTTTGCGCACGATGTAGAGCGCGACGGTGCCGATGACGCCGAAGATGAGGGGAGACACGGACATGCCGACAAACAAACCGAGAGCGCCGTTGTAGACCGTCGCTGCGAGCTGCTTGCCGTGGAACCTGATCATGTCGCACCCCTTGTCACATTGCTAACTGCACTTGAGCCCGCTCATAGCCGCGATGACTTCGCTGCGCTCGGGCATGCTCGGGATGGCACCGTGCTTGGTGGTGGCGAGGCTGCCGGCGACTGATGCGGCAATTGCCGCTTCTTCGACGAGACGGAACTCGTTGGGATCGCGCTTGCGGATGGCTTCGTGCACGCCGGCCCACCAGGTGGCGAGTGCGCCGCAGAAGGCGTCGCCCGCGCCGACGGCGTCGATGCTCTTGACGGCGGCGGGCGGGACGCGGCGGGGGCGGCCCTTGTGCGCGAGAATCGCGCCGTGTGCGCCGAGGGTGAGCAGCGCGGTGGGCGGGCCCATGTCGGGCAGGCGCAGGGCCAGACGCGCGGGGTCGAGGTTGGCGTCCAGGCCCATGATGCGGGCGGCTTCGGACTTGTTGACGACCAGGACGTCGATGAGTTTGAGCAGGTCGGCGGGGAGAACGCGGGCGGGGGCAGCGTTGAGAATCACGGCGCGGCCGCTGCCTTTAGCGATCTTGGCGGCGGCGATGACGGCGGCGTTGGGGATTTCGAGCTGCATGAGCAGCACGTCGGCCATTTCGATTTTGCCGCGGTGCTGTTCGATGAGTTCGACCGAGACTTCGGCATTGGCGCCGGGTGCGACGACGATGGCGTTTTCACCGCCTTCGGCGACGGTGATGAGGGCGAGACCGGTGGCGGCCTGGGCGCGGGTGTCGACGCCGGAGATGTCGAGCTTTTCGCGCTCGAGAGCTTCGCGCACTTTGAGGGCGTGCTGGTCGAGGCCGACGCAGCCGATGAGGCTGACTTCGGCGCCGAGGCGAGCGGCGGCGACGGCTTGGTTGGCGCCTTTGCCGCCGGCGTAGGTGCGGTAGCCGCCGCCGAGGATGGTTTCTCCGGCGAGGGGAATGCGGGGCGTGCGGATCACCAGATCCATGTTGAGGGAACCCACGACGCAGACGCGCGGCGTGGCCGAGGGCGATTGGTCCATGGTGCAGTTTAGAAGCCAGAGCGTGTCACGCATCGGGCGCAAGCGATTGGCGGAGAACTTGAGAAAAAGGGTGATTTTTTCTCGACGCGGGACACATGAGGTGGGGCTATGCAGAATTTTCGACGATTGTCGAGGTGTGGGGCTCAACCACCCCCGGGGGCGGTTCCGATAGTCACGGGGGAAAGTACCCGCTGCTTTTGTCCGGCAATCGGTCGATCGCTCGACCCCGGCGGCAGCCACGGAGATTCGCATATGCAACGCAAGACCATCGCTTCGCTTCTTCTCGCCGCCGCCGCTGTCACGGGTTTGGCCATCGCGCAGGACACGACTCCCGCGACGACGCCGGGCAAGGACCTGATCAACAAACCCAAGGAAGTGATCAAGGACGCGGAAGAAGTGGCGAAGAAGAAGGCTCAGCAGGCTCAGGAAGAAGCTGAGAAGGCCGCCAAGACGGCGCAGGAAACCGCGCCGCAGGTCAACGGCGGCAATGAGAATGATCCGATGGCGCTGTGGGCCAAGGCCAACATGCCGACCAAGGAACATGCGCAGCTGATCGCTGACATGCTGGGCGAGTGGACTGTCGAGAACGAAGTGATGTTCGCCCCCGGCGCGCCGGTGGAGAAGAGCGCGGGCACCGCCAAGTGTGAACCGATCTTCGGCGGCCGCTTTGTGAAGATGGACTACGAAGGCACGATGATGGGTCAGCCGTTCAAGGGCTTCAGCCTGTGGGGCTACAACACGCCCAGCGGCAAGTTTGAGAGCACCTGGATTGACTCGACCAGCGTGGGCATGATGAGCAGCACCGGCACCAAGCAGGCCGATGGCAGCATCGAGTGGACGGGCACGTGGGTGGACCCGATCACCAAGGAAACCAAGACGAGCCGGTCTGTCACGAAGATGACGGACAAGAACACGATGGTGTACGAAGCGTTTGACAAGACGACTGACGGCACCGAGTTCAAGATGATGACCGTGACCTACACGCGCGTGAAGGGCATGGGCGCTGAAGGCACGAAGTGAACGTGACGACAACGTGAAGTTTGCAACGGGCGAGATGAGAGTCTCGCTCGTTGTCTTTTTGGGCAGTGACGGAGGGGGAGACGCGGGATTCGGGATTTGGGATTCGGCATTCGTGGTGGTGGGAGCGGACGTGGTCGGGTGATTCGGTTGTGGAGCGCGAGCAGGCATCAAGGCAGTTGGCATCAAGGCATGAGGCGCGTCGGGAGCGACGCTGAGGCACATGGCGATGGCGGGGGTTGCGGCCCAGACTTCGATTTCGAAGGCGGTGAGGCGGAGGTCTCTGGCGAGGGCGTAGAGGTCGCGGCTCAGTTCGAAGTAGCGGAGGACGCGCGGGATGTCTGCGGGCTCGATGCAGGCGAGGTGGGCGTCGGTGAGTTGGGATGGGCGAGACATGTGAACCCCTTTCTTGCGGCGCGAAAAAAAACGTGCCTCCGTATAGAGGGGTCAAAAGTGCGGTTGTGCGCGCGCTGATGGTTGTGTTTTTGGCGTAAGTGCTTGTGGCTGCTGGCGGCAGATTTTCGGCGGAAATCTGCCAGATTTTTGGGGAGGGAGGTTTTGGCTTGCGGCCGCCCCGGAGGGGCGGGCCACCCGGGGGGTAGCGTTAGGGGCAGGTGCCGCCGGCGAGGGTGTTGAAGAAGTCGATGACGTCCTGGTCTTCGGGGAAGACGCCGTTGCGATTGAAGTCGATGGAATCGCAGCCGCGTGCGGCGTCGACCGTGAGATTGTCGATGGTCCACCACCAGTTGTTGCGCGCGTCGAGCAGTGCGAATTCGAGGCGCATGGTGGTGGCACCGGCGGGGTTGGGCACGGTGATGCGGACGGCTTCGTTGAGGGTGTCGGGTTTGAAGGTTGCGCCGGCGACGGAGCTCCACTCGAGCAGCGTGATGGGTGCGCCGCTATCGAAGCGTGCGGTGAGGAGAGCGCGCTGCTGGCCTTCTTGACGCCAGCTTGCGTCGAAGGTGATGCGCACGCTGTTTGGCTGTGCGCTTGCGAGTGAGATGGTGGGCGTGGACATGCGCGCGTTGTACGGGCCCAGCGTGCTGGGGGCGGGGCTGCCGCGGTCGTCCCATTCGTCGGGATCGGCGACGGCGACGGTGCTCAAGCCGCTGGTGAACTGGCTGCGGCCTTGATCTTGGGTGACGGTGCTCCACCATGTTTTCCTAGTGAATGCCCAGCCTTTCCATTCGGTGACGCCCACGGAGGGGTTGTTGACGGCGGGGATGCCTGAGTCGTCAACGGTCCAGCCTGCGGGCGGCGTGTCGGTCCAGACGTTGGTTGCGGCGGCTTCGTTCACGCTGCTGCCGAGGGTGACGGATTCGAAGTCTTCGGCAAGGAGCGTGACGCGAGCTTCGTTTCCACATGAAACGGGCTGCGAGGGTGACGCGGCCATGTTGAGGCCGACGGCGTTGCCGTCCCAGCCCCAAGCGGGATCGACGGAGATGCCGAGGAAGCGCATGAGAGTGGGCGCGATGTCCGCGAGTGTCATGGGGCCGGCGAGCGTGACATTTTGCTGCGCGGATGGGCCGCTGAAGACGAAGAACGTGGTGCGCTGCTCGGGCGTGTTGGCACCGTGGGTCGTGCCGCTGCCGCCGTGATCGCTGCAAAGGACGACGAGCCAATCTTCGTTGGCGTAGGTGGGACGAGCCTGAACGGCGGCGATGACTTGCGCGATGTGGGCGTCGGTTGATTCGAGGGCGGCGATGTATTGTGGGACGGTGGGCGAGAAGCCGGAAGCGTGGCCCGCGTGATCGACATCGTCGAAGTGCAGAAAGGTGATGTCAGCTGAGGAGAATGCGGGTGCGGAGAGCTCGGCGACGGCGGCGTTGCGCACTTCGAGATCGGTGGCGAAGGTCTGGATGAGATCGGCTTGGCCGAGCGCGATTTTCTGGTTGATGGGGGCCCAGTGCACGATGGTTGCTTTGCGCAGATCGGGGCAGTTTTCGCGCACGCGGGCGAAGAAGTGCGGGTAAGCGTTGAAGTCGGCGGGCATGAAGGAGTTGCTATTCACCAAGTGCTTGTTGCGATGCACACCCGTGAGAATCGTGCTCCAGCATGGGCCGCTGAGCGAGATGTCTTCGGCCTGCACGGTGTAACTTGCGGCGCCGTGCGCGATCAGGGAGTCGATGGCGGGTGTGTTGGCGGCGATGAGAGCATCGGGCCGGACGCCGTCGATGCCGATGATGAGAACTTTGCGTTCCATTGCCGAGGCTGCACCGGCGGCACTTGCGAGTGCGGCGATGAGGCAGAGGGCCTGGCGGGTGCGCGAGGTAGGCTGGGGCATGGCGGTTTCCGTGGGGGCTGTTACGTTGGCTGCGGGCAACATACTGGATGCGGGGGCAGCGTCAAGCAATTTGCGGGATGCAACGAAAAACGAGGGCGAAGCGCCCTCGTTTTTGATGAGTCGTTGTGTCAACAGCGTTGTGGGTGTGCTGCGGTGAGTTGCGAGGGTGGCAGTGGCTTGCGCCCGCCCCGTCGGGGGGCGCCACCGGGGGGCGCAAGAAATTGGCGCGGATTGGTGGCAGGGGGCGAAACCTGTGGCATATTGGAGGTATGAGCACGCGTGCTGCTGGGGTTGTGACGTTGGGTGTGGTGATCGCTGCAGCGGCATGCGCGCATGCGCAGACGCAGTTTTTCACGGACCCGCTGAGCGGGGCGGAGTTTTCGCGGATTGGGGCAATCAACAACGCGGCGTATGGCGGGCAAGACCCGTTCAACATTGGGGTGACGGGACGCGGGTCGGTTGGATATGAGTATTCGATCGGGCGTTTGGAAGTGACCACGGCGCAGTGGGTGGAGTTTTATAACGCGGTGCTGGCGCGGCCGGATGCGATTTCGTTTCCAGCGCAGACGCTGTGGACGCCGACGGTGTGGGGAGCGGTGCGCGACACTTCGTACACAGGTCCCGGGACCAAGTATCGTGTGAATCCCAATGTCGCGAATGCGGCGATGCTGCCGGTGGGTGGCATTTCGTGGCGCACGGCGGCAGTATATTGCACCTGGTTGCATAACAACAAGTCAACCGATGCAAGTGCGTTTCTGAGCGGGGCGTATGACGTTTCCACATTCAGCGGCGGGTTTCCGACGTTTACCGATCAGGCATCGCGCAGTGCGGGGGCGCGGTACTGGATTCCCAGCTGGGACGAGTGGATGAAGGCAGCGCATTTTGATCCGAATCGGCCGAATGCTGATGGTTCGACGGGCGGGTGGTGGCTGTATCCGCACATGAGCGACTTGGCTCCGACGTACGGGCCGCCGGCGGGATTTCCGGGCGGGAGTGCGGCGAATCAGGCGAATTCGGGATTCAACACGCCCGACGATGTTGAATACAGCATCCCGCTTGGTGCATATGCGAATGTGCAGTCGCCGTGGGGGTTGCTTGATGTAGCGGGGGGCACGGCGGAGTGGACGGAGACGATTGTTAGTAACGCCGCAGGGCAATGGCGCATGACTGATGGAAGTCGTTGGGGGGCCGATCCATTTGACCAGGTGTATCTTCGCGGTTCGGATTCGCCAAACGCGCCGTTTACCAGAAACGGTCTTCGCCTCGCCAGCAGCGTTCCGAGCCCTGGTTGTCTCACACTTGTTGTGATTGGCGGTGCACTTTCCTCGCGCCGGAAACGTCGGCCCACTGTCTGACCGGCTGGCGCGCGGCGAGTGCTCGAACATGGTGTGAACGGCGATACGAGATTGACGTGAAGGCCCTGAGGAGAGCGGGGCCATTTTCGATTTGTGGCGGGAGGAGGCGCGGGAAATCTGGTGTCGCGGTCGGGGCATGCGCCCGCCCCGGAGGGGCGGGCCACCGGGATCAACCGAGCTTGCGGACGTCGCCGGTTGATGTCTCGAGGAGGATTTCGTCGGCTTCGGTCAGGAAGAGGCCGTGGTCGACGACTCCGGTCACGTGGTCCAAGTCGGTGGCGAGTTGTTCGACGTTTTTGCCGGTGATGTGCATGTCGAGGACGACGCCGCCGCCGTCGGTGATGACGACTTCGCCGTCCATGTTGCGGCGGACGATGCCGGAGAGGCCCAGGGCGCGGAGGCGCTCGCGGATGCTGGCGATGCCGAAGGGGATGATGACGACGGCGAGGAGGGCCTTGCTGCCGAGTTGGTCGACGAGTTTTTCTTCGCTGGCGAGGTAGGCGACGTGATCGGCGACCTGGGCGACGAGGCGCTGGCGGGTGATTGCGCCGTGCTGGCCCTTCATGGCGCGGAGGTCGTTGTCGACTTCGTCGCAGCCGTCGAAGAGGTAGTCGACCTGTTGGACGTCGGCGAAGGGGATGGTGGGCAGGCCAAGCTCGGCGGCGAGTTGGTCGGTGGCCATGCTGGTGCTGACGCACTGGATGTCGAGATGTTCTTGCTGGACGCGGAGAGCGAGAGCGCGCATGGCGCGGCTGCTGCTGCGACCGGTGCCAAGGCCGACGGTCATGCCGCTGGCGATGGGGGCGATGGCGGCTTGGGCGAGCTTGTCGTGCTCGGGGGCGATGACATGACCTTTACCGGCTGTTGCACCAGCGGCGGCGTAGGCCTTGGGCATGCTTTCCTTCAGGCGGCTGGCGATGGGGTCAATCAAACTTGATTCCTTGTGCGAGTTTGAGAGTGCTGCCGAAGTGGACGGTGTTGGTTTGGCGACGCATGTACGCCTTCCAACTGTCGCTGCCGCTTTCGCGGCCGCCGCCGGTGTCTTTTTCACCGCCGAATGCGCCGCCGATTTCCGCACCGCTGGTACCGGCGTTGACGTTGGCGATGCCGCAGTCGGAGCCGGAGGCGGAGAGGAAACGTTCGGCGCTCCTCATGCTATCCGTGAAGATGGAACTGGAGAGGCCTTGGTCGACGCCATTGTTCATGGCGATGGCTTCGTCGAGCGTCTTGAATGTGAAGACGTACATGATGGGCGCGAAGGTTTCTTCACGCGAGATGGGAAGGTCGTTGGACTTTGGGGCGCGGATGATGGTGGGCTGGACGTAGACGCCGTTTTCGCAGCCCTTGATGGTGACGCGTGCGCCGCCGATGAGGACCTGGCCCCCCTGCTGCTTTGCGCTGGCGACGGCGTGGTCGAAGAGTTCGCCGCTGCGGGCGTTGACGAGGGGGCCGACGAGGGTGCCTTCTTGCAGCGGGTTGCCGATGCGGGTGTGGATCTGCTTGTAGGCGTTCACGAGTTTGGCGCAGACATCGTCGGCGATGCTCTCGTGGACGATGAGGCGGCGCGTTGTCGTGCAGCGCTGGCCTGCGGTGCCGGCGGCGCCGAAGACGATGGCGGGGATGGCGAGGGTGAGATCGGCGTGCTGATCGACGATGGCGGCGTTGTTGCCTCCCAGTTCGAGGAGGCAGCGGGCGAGGCGGTTGGCGACGACTTCTCCGACGCGCTTGCCCATGCGGCAGGAGCCGGTGGCGCTGATGAGAGGGAGGCGGCGGTCGGCGATCATGCGTTCGCCGACTTCGCTGTCGGTGCCGATGACGAGGGTGAAGAGATCGGGGTGACCCATCTTGTCGGCGACGCGCTGCGCGATGGCGTTGCTGGCGATGGCGGTAAGGGGCGCGAGGAGGCTGGGCTTCCAGACGGTGGTGTCGCCACAGACGGCGGCGAGCATGCTGTTCCAGGCCCAGACGGCGTTGGGGAAGTTGAAGGCGCTGATGACGCCGATGGGGCCGAGGGGATGCCACTGTTCCATGAGGCGGTGGTTTTCGCGCTCGCTGGGCATGGTGAGGCCGTAGCACTGGCGAGAGAGGCCCACGGCGAAGTCGGCGATGTCGATGGTTTCCTGGACTTCGCCCCAGCCTTCTTGGAGGATCTTGCCGACTTCGAGGCTGAGCAGGCGACCGAGGGCATCTTTGTGGGTGCGGAATTCGTCGCCAATTGCGCGAACGACGAGGCCACGCTGGGGAGCGGGGATTTCACGCCATTTGAGGAATGCTGCGTGGCTGCGTGCGACGGTGGCGTCGTAAGAAGCGGCATCATCGAGGGCGATGGTGGCGATGGTTGCGCCGTCGACCGCGCTCTTGCAGGTGTGGATGCGAGAGGCGGGGAGACCCTTGGTGTTGAAGCGAGAGTCAGAGGCGATGCCGAGTTGTTGGAAGAGCTGATGGGACATATCGGAAAACTCTAGCAGGGCGAGCAGAGGGGCCGGTTTGGGTGGGTTGCGGGGCGCGCGGTGCGTATTCACGGACGTTTCACGATTGCATAATCATGCATAGCGAGTTCTTGGCGTGTGAGGAACCCCATGGAGTGAGTGTTGCAACATCATTTGTGCGACCCCGCAATACGGGCGGGCGAGCGCACAGGTGTGGGTGAAATCGCGGCAAGTTGGCACGCGGCGGTGGCGGTTAGCGTGCACTTCATGTATGATGCGAGCGACGGGGGCGAATTTTGTGGCGTCGTCCTTGGAGATATGTATGCAGTCGCCAGCCGGAGAAGAGCTAACAGCCGCGCTCCAGCGCTTTTTGACGACGAAACTGGAAAACGATCCGACGACACGGGCCCTGCTTGTAGCCCTGGCGAAGGTTGTTCTCGAAACGTGTGACGCGAAGAAGACGGACTCTGACGCGGGGCCTGTGAGTGCGTCTGCGAGTCATGCTGCACTGGCGGAACCGCCAGGAGAGCCGGCGAAGATCATTGCGCGTGCGGGGGAAGTGACGCCTGCGAAGGCGGCGATTGTGGGCCCAAGGGTCATGTCGGAAGGGATTGTGCCGCTGAAGATCGGCGGGGTGCAGATGCATCTGCGGGTGGAGGGGAGCAGCAGCGATCTGGCGCGAGCGAGGCAATCGATCACGGAAGCGGAGACGATCGAAGCGAAGCACGGCGTGGCGGTTCCGGCGGATGAGGGCGAGCTGCTTGAGCTGATTGTGAAACGCGCGGGCATCAAGATACGTGCGTGCGAGGTGGCGAAGCAGCGTCGCGCGGCGGAGAAATCGGGCGAGGGACGCGAGGCGATACGAACGCAGGTTGCGGGGCTGATTGCGGAAGCGAAGGCTCTGCCCAACTGCTTTTTGTGGATGTTCATGCCGGGGCATGACATTCCTGATGACAACGTGATGGACATGATTCGCGACTGCTATGAGGCGTTGCAGGGGTGCGCGAAGACGGCGGCGACGTTGCATGGTGCGGGGAGCGGGGCGAATACGGCGCAGATGACGGCGTGCATGAAGTTGCTGGCGGAAGCGCAGAGCGGGCTGCGGCTGATTCTGAAGCAGACGTGGCTCGAACGCGATGACATGGACCAGTTTGACGCGTTCATGTGGCTGCGGCGCACGGCGGAAGTGCAGCACATTTTCGTCGATCGGTTCATGCGGCTGGATGATCCGGCGGACCCGGTGCGTGCGCCGCAACTGCGTGATGAGATCAAGGCTCTTGCGACTGAGGTGGACCGCACGACGACGGACACGAAGCAGAGCAAGAAGGCTCTGAACAAGATCAAGTATCATGCGCAGCGCATTGCGGAAGCGGGCGAGGCGAGTGAGGCCGGCGACTGGAGAAGTCTGCAGACGGGTGTTGCGGGGCTTGGGAGTGTGAGCGGGCTGGATTCGCGATCACGCGAGCAACTGGAAGAGATGCTTGCGCCGGTCGCGAAGCTGATGGACGAAGATGGGGTGCCGACGGAGGTTGAACTGGAGGAGTCGTTTTCGACGCTGCTGGACACGATTCAGCGGAAGATCGAGCGGCAGGCGGAGAAGGAAGCGGAGCGCGAGGCATCGAGCGGGCCGCGATATTCGGCGGATGTGCTGCATGTGCGCGGGCTCTTGGGCGGGAAGCGGCTGGTGCTGATTGGCGGGACGCGATTTGCGCAGCAGGAGCAGCGGCTGCGCGACGCGTTTGAACTTGCGGACTTTGACTGGATATCGCTGCGCGAGCATGCGAGCAGCGCGCCGATGGAGCCGGTGATCGCGAAGATTGACACTGCGCTGGTTGTGGCGATCACGCGGCTGGCGGGGCACCACCATATTGATGACGCGCGCGATTATGCGCGGAAGCATGACAAACTGTTTGTGCAACTGCCTGCGGGACACAGCCCCGAGCAAGTGGCGAAGGCGGTGACGGAGCAGGTGGGCAATCGGCTTGCTGCGGCGACGTGAGCGATGGCTTTAGAACTTGAGGACGACGCCCAGCATGAGGCCCTGGTGGGCGCCGGCGTATTCGAACTCGTCCTGACCTTCGCCGCTCGCGAGGCTGAAGAACGCGCTGCGGTAACCGAGCTGGATGCCGAAGTTGGGGGCCCAGTGGGGTTCGTAGGTGCCGCCGACGATGATGTCGCCTGAGAAGCTTGTGGCGTCGCCGAAGGGACTGGCGCCGAGCATGAGGGTGAGGTCGATGCCCCACTCTTCGTTGAAGGCGAAGGCGAAGCGGCCGCCGCCCAAGAGCTGGATGTAGGTTTCGTCGACGGCGGCGCGGGAGCCGCCCAAGAAGACGGAGCTGGAGGCGATGCGTTCGACTTCCCAGTCGATGTCGATGAGGCGGAGGCCGGCGATGCCTTCGAGGCGTGCGACGAAGCGGCGGCGACCGTTGATGAGGAGCGGCTCTTTGGATTCGTCGCCGCGAAGGACTTCGAAGCCGTATGCGGCTTCGATTTCGAAGGTGCTGTAGTCGAGGCCGCTGCGCATGGTGGAGGTGTTGTCGAAGCCGATGTCGCCGATGCGGCCTGTGCGCGACATGAGGGTGGTTTGGTCGTCGCTGAAGGTGAAGCCGCGGACGCCGAAGCGCCAGTTGGGGCCGGCGAAGATGTGGGCTTCGATGTGGGGGACGAGTTCGGGGCTGTCGAAGCCGAGCTCGTCGATTTCGAGGTCTTCGCCTTCGCCCGCGAGTGTCGGGCTGGGGAGCTTGAGCTCGCCGCCGGGGCCCATGTACCAGAGGCTGGGTTCGACGCGGAGGCGGAGCTGGGCGTGTTGCCAGGCGGGTGCGGATGTGTCGGTGTTGTTGGCGGTGTTGGCGACTTCTTGCGCACGGGCGGGCGCAGCCTCGGGCTGCGACGCGGCGGGTTGTGTTTGCGAGAGTGTGGCGGCGAGCAGGGCGAGTGCGAGCATGGGCGGAGTCTATGCCGGTGCAGGAGCGGTTGGCGATGGGCCTAGCGTTGCGGCATGACGCGGCCTTTGGTGCTTATTGCGGAAGAACTGGATGCGGCAGCGCGGGCGTGGCTGGAAGAGAGCTGCGACGTGGTGGCGTGTCACTTCACGCAGACGGAGGAGTTTGAGGCTCTGCTGGTGAAGGCTGATGGGCTGATTGTGCGGACGTACACGCGCGTGAACGCAGAACTGCTGGACAAGGCATCGCGGCTGCGGGTGGTGGGACGCGCGGGCGTGGGGCTGGACAGGATTGATGTGGAGGAATGTCGGCGGCGTGGCGTGGCAGTCGTACACACGCCTGATGCCAACAGCACGGCGGTGGCGGAGTATGTGTTTGCGATGCTGATGGACGCAGTGCGGCCGCGGGTGTTTTTGGACAAGTCCGTTCCGGCGGCTGAGTGGAACGCGCTGCGGAAGGAACTGGAAGCACCCAATCAGTTGTGCGAGCTGCGGCTGGGGATCTTGGGGCTGGGGCGCATCGGATCTCGCGTGGCGAAGATGGCGCGCGGGTTTGAGATGGAGACGGCGTATTACGACGTGGCGGAGATTGCGGAAGAGCAGCGGCATGGCGCGAAGCCCATGCCCATGACGGATCTGCTGCATTGGGCGGACATCGTGACAGTGCATGTGGATACGCGGGCGAGCAACCATCGATTGATCAATGCGCATGTGTTTCGGCAGATGCGGCCCACGGTGATCTTTGTGAACACGAGCCGCGGGTTTATCGTGGATGAGTTTGCGCTGGCGGCGTTCTTGCGAGACAACAACAAGGCGAAGGCGCTGATTGATGTGCATGAACCTGAGCCGTTTGGGCCCACGTATCCGCTGCTGCAACTGCCCAACGCGCATGTGAGCCCGCACCTGGCGGCGGCGACGGCGACGGCGCATGCGAACATGAGCTGGGTGGTGAAGGATGTGTGGGCGGTGCTCAATGGGGACCGGCCGCGGCACTTGGCTTGGTAAGGCGGCGATTGAACGCGAAGATCGCGAAGGGGACGAAGGTCGCGGAGTCTGCGGAGATTGCGGAGGGCGCAGAGATTGGGAAAGTTGCGATGGGGTTAGATGCGGTGCGCTGAGGGGAACACCGCGGAGTATGTTGCTGGCCTTTCCCTCGTTCGCTTTACCCGCTTACACGCTTGCGAGCCAGTCGGGCAGGGCTCGCAGAGCGCCTTTAGCGTCAACGCACGCGAGCAGCGTGCTGGCGGTGGCGCAGAGGATGGGGACGGGGCTGGCTGCGGTGGCGGCGATGTTGCCCATGGCGTGGCCGCCGTGTTCGATGACCCAGAGTTCGTAGTCGTGGATGATCTTGACGCGGCCGCCGCCTTTCCAAGTGGTGCGGACTTCGACGATGTCGTCGTAGCGGATGGGGCGCTTGTAGTTGATCTCGAGTTTGGCGATGACAAGGAAGACGCCCTCGGTTTCGAGCTTGGCGTAGCTGACGCCGCTGGCGCGGAGGAGTTCGGTGCGGCCCATCTCCATCCATGGGGCATAGCTGGCGTGGTGGGCGACGCCCATGGGGTCGCACTCGCTGTAGCGCACGCGAAGCTGGATGCTGCATGTGCTGGCGAGCGGAGCGGAAGCGCCGGCGGGCGGCGTGGCTGGGGGCTGGTGGGGCGAGTGCATAGGTATGAAACCGGGTGTATAGTTATGCGAAAGAGAAGTGTCGGTGTTTTGGGTTCACACCCAAAGGCCGACGCAGCATCATTCGCGGCGTGAGCGGGGTGAGCCAGCAGCTCATGCGGCGCGAGGCGAGGGCGGGACAGCGGGAACCAATCGCGCGGCGGGCAGCAGGCCCTGGCGGCGGCAGGTTTCCCATCGGGCGGATCGTTCGCAACAGGTACAGGATCAGTGAATTGGCACGAGCACAGACTACACTCATTTCGATGTCGCACGAGAAGGCGCAATCTGACGGACGCAAAGAGCCGGGCAATGGCTCGCAGGCGACGCCGCGGGCGGACGCGCCCAATATCACCGTGCGGCGGCTGAGCCCGACGGACTCGATTCCCGAGATCACCAAGTTGCTGCACCGCGCGTACGCGAAGCAGGTGGCCATGGGCCTGGCTCCGCTGGCAGGGCGGCAGACCGATGCGCAGACGGAGCAACGTTTGTTCAGCGGCGAGGCGTGGGTGGCGGTTGAGCACATTCCGGTGCCTGACCCTGAAGATGACAAGGGCGTGCTGCCGGTTGCGCAGCAGAAGCTCGTCGGCATCATTCTGTATCACGAGATTGAGGAAGCCGAGGGGCCGGCGTGGTTCCACCGCCCTGACGTGGCGTGGTTCAGCCAGTTCGCGGTGGACCCGGATTATCAAGGCTGCGGCATCGGCCAGATGCTGCTGGGAACGGTCGAACGCCGCGCGAGTGAAGACAAGGCCAAGGAACTAGGCCTGAGCATGGCGGAGCCCGACACAGACCTCATGAACTTCTACATGCGGCGCGGGTATCGCTTCGTCGAGCACTGGCAGTGGCCTTACACGAACTACCGCAGCGTGATCTTGAGTAAGGCTCTGTGAGAAGCGTTCAACGCGAAGATGCGAAGGGCTCGAAGAAAGGCGAAGAGGTTCACCGCGGAGAGCGCGGAGAGCGCGGAGTTGAAGACAGGGTTCAAGACAGGAAAGACAGGGTTCAAGACAGGAATGCATGTGTTCAAGGCAGAAAGGCAGGCGTTGCGATCGGGCACAAACCCTATCACAACGCCTGCCTTTTTCTTTGTGCTCTTTGTGTCTTTGTGGTGAAACCCTGTCTTGGCTCTGCGTTCTCCGCGGGCTCCGCGGTGAACCTGCCTTTACCGTTTGACAGCGGCGGGTTCGGTGACCACGTCGAGTCTTGTGCGGAGGTTGTCGAGGACGTTCATAAAGTTGATGTAGGCGTCGTAGGGGCTGTCGTAGGGGCTGAAGTACTTGTGGACGTCGCCGTCGGCGAAGTACTTGGTGCACATGTAGTAGAAGTGGTCGCTGGTGGTGAGTTTGCGCCAGTCGTTGAGCAGGTGCCAGGCGTCGTGGCGTTGTTTCTGGTCGCCGGCGATCATGGCCTTTTGGTAAGCGTCCTTGACGGCCTTCTCGAGGGCGAAGGTTTCGTTGAGGGCGTTGTGCTGCATGGCGTTGTCGCGCCAGGCGGAGAGGTCGCGCTCGGTGTCGGCCCAGCTGATGTAGTCGTGGACGTCGTACTCGCCCACGGCGGCGAACTGGTCGAAGGCCATGCTGGGGGTGATGAAGTGGTTCTCGGTTTCGCCGTTGGCCTTCTTGGCGACGTCGAAGACCTTCTCGGGCAGGGCGGCGAGGAACTCGAAGATGCCGGTGTCGGCCCACTGGTGTTCGCCGAAGGTTTCGTAGTCCATGAAGAGGTTGCAGAGGTAGCCGTCGCCGTTGATCTGATTGACCCACTGGGCGAACTTCTCGGCGCTCAGCGGCCACTCGGCCCAGCCGCGGTTGCTGAAGCGGAAGGCGATGTCGTCGCTGAGGCGGTAGTTCTTGAGGAGGAGGCCGAAGGGCTTGTTGTCGCGGCCGATGGGCTTGCCCGGCGGCGCGTAGACGTACGTGGGTTTGCGGAAGCCCAGGTGGCGATCGACGCCTTCGCAGAGCATGCCCTTGAAGCGGCGGTTGCCGTCTTTGTCGGTCATGTTGCTGACGTGCCAGGCGAGGTCGTTGTTGTAGATGAGCTCGGTGTTGCGGAAGACGCGGGGCGTCTGGCCGAAGAGCTCCTGGATTTTGTTGGTGTGCATCTGCACCTGCTCGTCAAACTCGACGCGCGAGTAGAGAGCGCTGAGCGAGTGGAAGTAGGTCTCGCCCACGAATTCGCAGCAGCCGGTCTTCGCGAGTTCCTGGAAGGTCGCGATGACATCGGGCGCCCAGCGTTCGAGCTGGTCGAGCACGGTGCCGGTGATGGCGTAGCTGACGCGGAAGTTGCCCTTGTGGCGCTTCACGAGGTCGAGAATGAGCCGGGTCGCGGGGCGGTAGCACTTGTCGGCGACCTTTTTGCAGATCTCGCCGTTCTTGGTGTCGTCGAAGTAGAAGGGGTCTTGATCAAAGACGCTGTAGCGGCGGAGGCGGTGGGGCTGGTGGACCTCGAAGTAGAAGCAGATGCTGGCCATGGGGGCAGTATACAGGAGGTGGGAAGAGCGTGGGGAAGGCCGGACGGCGGGGTTGCGGCGGGGTCTTGTATGTGGTAGGCTGTGGGCGCCTGTATGAGGGCACGGGCTGGGTACAACGGGAAAGGGTGAAACATGCTGTATGGAAATGGTCTTGCGCGACTGGGCTGGGTGGCGGCGGTGAGCGTGGTGGCGTTCGCGGGAGCGGCTCGCGGGCAGGAGGCGGTGGCGAATGAGGTGTCGCTGGGGAGCAGCCTGTTCACGGTTGAAGATTTGGAGAACCTGACGGAGGCGACGAAGCTGACGCAGGAACAGAAGGACGCGGCGCTTGAGCTGATGCGGTCGGGGATGGCGCGGGCGCGGACGATCACGCTGCGGGCGTATCGGTCGATGGATGACTGGGAGGCGGTGGAGGACGCGGCGGATCAGGCGAAGATGATGGAGGAGTGGCAGAAGAAGGCGGAAGAGCGGAAGACGGAAGTGATTGACCTTGAGAAGTCGGTGATGAACGACCTCAAAACGCTGCTGGAGCCTGAGCAGGCGAATGACGGGTGGCCCAAGTTTGAGCGGTCGCGGCGGCGGTTGCTGCTTCGCGGCATTCAGCAGGTGCAGCAGCAGGTGCAGTACGCCATGCAGCAGCAAAGCGCCGCGGAAGGCGAAGCGATGAGCTATATGTTGGGCGGTGATGAATCGGGCGTGCCCGATCTTGTCGGTATTTTGCGGGCGAGCAAGTTGACGGCGGCGGATATGGCATCGCTGGACTTGCTGCTTGAGCAGTATGCGACCAGCATGGACACGCTGATCAAGGAATATCGCGCGGCGGCCAAGCCGGTGATGGAGAGCGAGTGGGGTATGTGGACGACGGGCACGTCGCTGACGAAGGGCGATGCGGAGACGATCAAGGATCGCATTGAGAAGATGCGGCAGACGCACGTGCGCTACGCGCGGCAGGTGGCGGAAGTGCTCAAGGGCGAGGCGCATGATCGCTTTATGCGGCAGCGACTGCGGGCTGAGCACACGTGGCAATGGCAGCCCAGCAAGCGCCTGCCGCAGGTGAAGGCGGTACTGAAGCTGCGCAGCCTGACCGACGCGCAGCGTGAGCAGTTGAACGCGGCGGTGAAAGAAGCGGACGCGAAGCTGCTGCAGTTTGCGATTGAAGACCTGAAGCAGAAGGACGAAGACACGATTGCAGGCAAGAAGGATGACCGGCCCGCGTGGCAGCGCATGCAGACGCCTGAAGGGCTGGAACGACAGAAGAAGGATGCGCGGGTGCGGAAGGATCTGATCAAGCAGATCGTGGCGATGCTCGATGACAAGCAGCGCAACGCGTATGAGACGGGCATTGAGAACGAACAGGATTTGGCGAATGCGTTTGAGAAGCGTCGGCACGGCAGCGACCCGTGGGGTGGCGTGGACCAGGAGCTGATCGGGTGGGATTACAGTGATTGGGGCGGGGAAGATGAGGAAGAGCAGGAGAAGTGAATCTCATGATGCGGGGAAAGAGCGCTGTCGGTGTGGGTATCGCAGGTGCATGGACGCTGTGGGTGAGTATCGCGATGGCGCAGGTGTCGCCCCGGCCGGCAGGGACCGAGTGGATGCCTGTGCAGCCGGCGACGCGTGAAGACGTGATGCTGCTGGCGGAGTACATCGACGCGACGCCCGAGCAGCAGCAAGCGATTGAGCAACTTACGACGGACACCATCACGCGAATGCGCGAGGTGACGTGGGAGTATCGACGGGCGGAACGGCGGCGTATTGCGCTGAAGACTCCGCCGACGATGACGAACGAGCAGCACAAGGAGAAGATGCGTGCCGCGGAGATGCAGTGGCTGGAGAACTGCTGGGCGGTGGTGGATGATGCCAATCCGGAGCAGGTGGAGGGATGGCGGCGGTTTGAGATGAGTCGGACGCGCCTGCTGACGGGACCTGCGGGGCGGTGGGACGTGCGGCTGGACTTTGATCCGGGCGGTGCGCTGGCGATTGCCGGTGTGGATGAAGATGAGTATCCGGCACTCAAGGCGAAGTTGATCACGTGGGAGCGTGATCATGACGCGGCGCTGCGGGCGTGGCTTGTGAGCGTGGCGGAGTATGACAAGCTGCGGCTGGACCGCGCTTCGTACGAACAGCAGAACACGGCGGCAGGCAAGTCCAGTGAGCGCTTGCTGGTGGTGGCACAGATGCAGGTGAAGGGATATCGCGGATTGATGGAGATCGCTCCCGAGGCGGGGCGCAAGGCGATGCGGCTGATGCGAGCACGGCGGCTTTCGCCTTGGGGCTCGCGCAGCATGCGTGAGCACGATGGACTGCGCGAGATGTTTGCGATTGAGGGGCTGTCGGAAGAGACTCGCGCGAAGCTGATGAGTAGGTTGGGCGATCTGCAGCGTGAGATTGATGCGCTGATTGATCAGAAGTTACAGGTGATGGATGACCGCATGCTTGCGGCGAAGACGCTGGATGAGAGTCGAGATCCTTTTACAGGCCATGAACTTGATCGTGAAGTTGACACGCTGGCGGAGCGCGCGCTGATGGACATGGAGGCGGCACTGACACCTGCGGAGCGTGAGGCGTATGCGCGGGTGTATGCAGCGGATCAGGTGTGGGGTGATGATCCGTCGGACGAATGGCGGCATGATTACCTGCGCAAGCAACTGCGTGAGAAGTAATCAGGCGGCGCGATGCAGCTCGTGCCACACGTACTTGAGCAACTTCTTGCCTGTGGGCCAGGCGGCGAAGTGGGTGGCGCCGTGGGGGCGGGGCTTTTCGATGCTGGGGAACTCGGTGATGCGGAAGCCTTTGCGATAACTGCGGGCGACCATTTCGAGATCGAGCGAGACGCCGGTAGGCAGCGGATCGATGGCGAAGAAGTTGTCGCGGCGCATGCCGCGGAAGCCGTGGAGGACGTCCCAGACGATGGGCTGCCGGGATGTGCTGCGTTTCCAGAGTGCAGCAGCGAGCAAGGCGAGGGATTGGACAAACCACTTGCGTGGGCGGAGCAGTTTGGTGTCTTCTTCGTTGCGGCCGCCTTGGATCATGCGGCTGGCGATGGCGAGATCACAGCCGTTTGCGAGCATCTGTTTGCAGCGGAGGACTTCGATGGGCTCGATGCTGCCTTTGGGGTGGTAGAGCACGAGTGCGTCGGTCGTGCAGTGTTCGAAGCACTGGATGATGGCGGCGTTGTAGCCGCGGTTGCGCTGAGCGTGCACGGTTATGCCGCGGCTTTGGAGGTACTCGATGGTGCCGTCGGTGCTGCCGCCATCGACGGCGAAGACTTCGTCGAACTGGTCGAGAGGCAGGCCCGGCACGTCGAGTTTGCAGCCTTCGAGTTCGTTCCAGACAAGCAGGCAGAGAGAGATGCGCAGGGACTTGACGGGCGCGGCGGCGTTCGGTGCAGCAGAGGGTGAGGCTGGCGAAGCGGCTGGGGCGATGGAGATGGACGAAGCGGACAGCATGAACGGACGATGAAGATGGGGCTGCACGTCTCGGTGCGATGCAACAAGGATGACTCGCACGTGTGTGCGCTGTCAGGTGCTGTGATGCAGGAGCGACTCGCACGGACGCTGATCGCAGCACATTGTAATGGCGCGTTTCGGCCGCGCTTTGGGCTGCAAATTCAAACTTCTTTCTCCGCTCGTTTGCGCGGGAGCGTGGTTTCCACCAGCACGCTTGCAGCGATACTGCGAACGCGCGCGAGGTCGTGAAGCCAAGCATTGAGCAGATCGAGCTCGCCAGGGGGCAGGAATCCTTGCGCGACGAGGTGGGCGTAGCAGGCGCGGAGATTGGCTGCGAGGTGGTGCTCGCCCGGCGGCAGATCGAGCGTGGCGAGCGCGGTGCAGATTTTGGAGTTGTTGGTGTAGCCGCTCACTTCGTCTTCGAAGTCGCGCATCAGGTTGTGGTCGTTGCGGAGTTGGCGCACGGTGGCGTTGTGGAAGAGGATGGGCCAGCCGTTGACGTGGCAGATGCGCTGGGCGATGAAGCTTCGCCAAATGTCGGTCATGCGAAAACTGCAGAGCGCGGGGAGGTAGAGGAGTGGGAAGGCTTGCGGGAAGAACGTTGTGTTCTGGCTGTTGAAGGGGCACCAGGTGCCGTGGGCGAGGGCGATGTCGTCGTGGGAGTCAAAGAAGATTGGGAGCGATCGCGTGAGGCGGTAGATGGCGTCGACGTCGGGGTTTTCGTCGGCGAGGCCTTGTTGAATGGGACAGGCAATGGGCTGCGCGGGCGTGTCGGCAAGACTCGGGACGCTTTGCTGCACGCATTCGAGCGGAAAGCCTCGTGGCCAGATGTCGGTTGCGCTCCAGTAGCGATAGACGTTGAGCCAGCCGTGATCGCGAAGCACTTTGGCGGAACGGCTCGGCGAACGCGGGGCGAAAAAGGCGGCGTGATGCTGCTTGTGCTCGCTGCGTGGGTCTGGCGTGACAAACTCGTTGGGCTGGTTGTCATCGTCGGTCTCGACGATGAAGGGTGCGCCAGCGCGGATGGCTTCGAGGTAGCCGATGTTCTTGCGGGCGTAGTGCTTGGTGGGGCAGAGCGACGCGTAGGTGAGGTTGTGCGAGCCGCTCCACGCGACTTGGTCGGCGATGCTGAGGAACTCGCAGTGTGCCAGCGAGAAGGTCGCCGGGGACTTGGTGTCACCAATGATGAGAAAACGCCAACCGGCGGCGTGGGCTCCACGGGCGAGTTGCTGCAGGATGGGATTGGTGTCGCCCGCGATCGATGTGACGACGAGGGCTGGCCTTGCGGGCATACGTGCACGTTACGCACGCTGTGTGAGATGGAAGATCGCGTTCTCAGGCAACGGCTTTTTGCGTGCGGCACTGGAGACCCAGACGCCAGCCGTCATTGAACTTCTCGCAGCGGACGACGATGCCGATCTGGCGGGGGCTCATGGCGTGTTCGGGAATGACGCTGACGGCGGTGCCAGGCTCGACTTCGATGGGGCTTACGACGCCCAGGCCGGTCCAACTTGCGTCGAGCAGTTCGACGCGGGCGAGCGTGCCGGCGCCGCGGCCTGAGGAGAAGACGGCCATTGCGCCGCCTTTGATTTCGCGACGCGGAACTTTGCGGCGCTCGTGCTGGAGCCTGAGCTGTGCGTTGTCGTTGGCGACCTGGCGTGTGACGCGCGGCGCCGGGTCGGTGGCGGCGAAGTCCGTGGTGTAGGGTTCGCTCACGCCGCCGTTATCGAAGATGTGACCGGCGGTTTCGTTCGAGGAGTTGTTGTTGTTGATCCGCATCATGACCAAGCTCCGAGAGACGTTCGAGTGACGGCACGCACGCCGACATAAGGGCTATCGGGCTTGGGATGGGGGGCGTTGAGCGAGGAGCGAAGAATTTTTCGGACGGGGGGTGTGTTCGGCAGAGGTTGCGCGGGCGGGCGGCGGTGCGACGGGACTGCGAACAGAAAACTGGCTTGAAATTCATGGGACATGTGCGACCCATGGGACGGATTCCACGTGATTACCGCAGTGGAGCGAAGTCGACGCCTGCGAGCTTGCCGAGGCGTTGCTTCATGGTGTTGAGGAGGGTGCGCTCGCGGGTGGAATCTCCCAGGTTGCCGATCGAAGCGGAGAGGGTGATGGGGATGGTGCCGGCGCGCTGGAGGGAGCGGTCGTCGCCGGACTCGCCCGCCGTCGCGGTGACGGTGGCGGATTCGTCGCGGATGCCGCGGAGGGTCCAGACGCGCTGGGTGCGGCCGCGGAATTCGGCGGGGGGCTCGGCGTGTTCGAGGGCGAGCTCGACGGCGGGGGCGGCGAGTTCGAGGGCGGCGTCGAGGTCGTTCCAGTCGCCGATTGCTTGGACGGTGGTGCCGGTGCTGGGGCCGCCGAGCTGGGCCCAGCCGGGGCCGGAGCAGCCTGAGAGGAGGCACGAAAACCCTAGCAAAATCCAAGCAACTGAGGGGCGGTTCATGCGTCCAACCGACTTAGAATCAACGCTCGCTTGTGAGTGGCGTGGCGGGCTGGCTTGCGGGGCAGTCTGGAGAAGCTTGTTGGAAGTCACAGTCAAAGTCCCTTCTGGCCCGGACCGCGTAGCGGTTGTCGGGTCGTCTGATCGCAATCTGAAGTTGCTGCGTGACGCGCTGGGCGTGCAAGTGTTGGCGCGCGACAGCCGGGTGGTATTGAGCGGAGCGAATCATGCGGTGGGTGCGGCGCGGCGGGTGCTCGAGACGCTGATTGATGCGGCGGAGAACGACAATCCGCTGAGTCGGCAGGCGGTGCTGGACTTGATCGCGGAGCAAACGGCGGAGGCGGCCAAGGCGCGCAAGGGGTGGAAGGCGGTCCCCAGAGAATCCGGCGAGGCGCAGTTCGGCACGGATACTGCGACCACTGAAGAAGAAGACTTTGACGAGTGGGAGCAGCGGCTGAATGTGTATGTGGGGGGCAAGCCGGTGCGGCCTCGCACGCCCAATCAGTTGGCGTATCTGCGGGCGATTCGTGAGAACGATTTGGTGTTTGGATTGGGGCCGGCGGGTACGGGGAAGACGTATCTGGCGGTGGCGGCGGCGGTACATCTGCTGCGGTCGGGGCGCGTGAAGCGCGTGGTGCTGACGCGGCCTGCGGTGGAAGCGGGTGAGCGGCTGGGCTTTTTGCCCGGTGATCTGCGCGACAAGGTGAACCCATATCTGCGGCCTTTGTTTGACGCGCTGAATGACATGATGGACTTCGCGACGGTGCGAAGGTTCATGGAGAATGACGTGGTGGAAGTGGTGCCACTGGCGTTTATGCGCGGGCGGACGCTGAACCACAGCGTGGTGATTCTGGATGAAGCGCAGAACAGCACGCGCGGGCAGATGCAGATGTTCCTGACGCGCATGGGGCAGGGGAGCAAGATGATCGTGACGGGCGACCCATCGCAGAACGACCTGCCTGAGAACATGGAGAGCGGGCTGATTGATGCGGCGAGGCGGCTGGCGCGTGTGGACGGAGTCGCTTTTGTGGGCTTTGAACAGCAGGACGTGGTGCGGCATGAGCTGGTGAAGCGCATTATCCGCGCGTATGACGACGGTGATAACGGCAGGTTGGGCCTGCGAGGCATGCGCATGGGCGCACGGATGACGGATGGGCGTCGGGATCGCGCGGGCGAGCCGCGGCCGGAGGTGCAAGAGCCGGGGAAAGAGGCATCAGCGGGCGGGGAAGACCCGATAGTAAGGGAAGACCCAAAGGACTGATCAGCCGCGGACGTGGAGCACGCGCGGCGCTTGTATGAGTCGAGATGATTCCAGATTGACGAGCAGGACCGAAGCGCTGGCGCGGAGTGTTCACGCGCGCAAGCGTGCGCTGAACCAGCAGGCGCTGGGGATTCCGGGTCTGTGGCGCGTGCTGGAGGCGTTGACGCAGCCGAGCATCGGGCTGGGGCTGATCATCGTCGGGCTGTTTGTCGCGGCGTCGTCGTGGCTTTCGATCTGGGCGCGGCATCAGCCGATGGTTGAGGTCGGGCGGGTGATGGACACCACGCGACTGGTGCGCGTGGAGCAGGTTGTCATCAAGGATGAAGCGCAGACGCGCTTGCAGCGCGAACGAGCGCGGCAGAATGTGCCTCGGGCGTATATCGCGGACGATGCGGTGCTGGAGCGGCTGGTTGCGTCAGTGCAGAACTTTCCGGCGACGATCGCGAGCGCGACATCGCTGGAGGATGTGGACCCTCTGGTTGTGGGGCAGTTCGGGCTGACGCCTGAGATGCTCAGCTTTCTGGTTGATCGCTTTCAGCAGCAGGCGGAACTGGACCGCTGGGCGCGGAACACCGCGGAGCTTGCGTATCAGTTGCGGTTGCGACCCGTTGTGGACACGCAGACCTTTCAGCGCAGTCAGCAAGAAGGCACGCACGCCACGATTCGGCTGGTAAGCATGGCCCCGGATCTGTCGTACGGGCCGCTGCCGGTTTCACGATTGGGCGGGGGCACGTATGAAGTGCTGCGCAGCGATCTGGTGAATCTGTCGAACGTGGCGATGCTTGAGCGGAGCATGGACACGGTGGCTCGTGAGGCGGGCTTTACGCAGCCCTCGCGACAAGTGGTGGTGAATCGGCTGAAGTCGGTCGAAACGCCCACGTACGTGTATGACGCGAACGCCACAGCGGCAGCGCAGGCAGACGCGGCGGAACGGGTGATGCCTGTGATGCTGCGCATTCCGCGAGGTGAAGTGATCTTCCGTCGCGGGGATGTGCTGGAGTCTGACCAGCGCGATCTGTATGCGACGGAACTGGTGACATTCGCGAAAGATCGGCCGTGGCTGGCGCGGATGCTGGACGGCACAAGCCGGACGCTGGCGGTTGCCGGGATCGCGGCGGCGATGGCTGGGTACTCGCTGCTGTTTGCACAGCGGATACGTCGCAACGCGATGCGCGTGCTGGGCGCGGCGACGCTGATTCTGGCGGCGCTGACAACGAGCTGCGTGGGTGCGGCGTCGGCACCGGCGTTTATTCTGCCGTTTACGGTTTTGCCCACGTTACTGGTGGCGATGCTGTTCTGCATTGGTTATGACCGGCGGACGGCACTGGCGTTTGGCCTGTTGCACGGACTGCTGACGTGTGTGGCGCTGAGCGCGTCGGTGGCGACGCTGGCGATGTGTGTGACGGGCGTGGCGTGCGTCGCCGCTTCGCTGCGGGAAGTGCGGGATCGCCGGAGCCTGGTGCGGACGACGCTGGCGGCGAGTGTGGGATTGACGGCCGCGGTGTTTGTGTTCGGCGTGATCGGGCGACCTGTGGATGTGCAGCCGCTGCGTGTGCTGCGCGAACTGGCGATTGACGCGGGGTTGATCTCTGCGGGTTCGCTGGTCGTGGGTGGGTTGACGTACTTCATGCTGCCCCTGATTGAACGGCTGTTCAATGTGACGACGGGGCTGACGCTGACGGAGCTGCGCGACCCCAAGCAGCCATTGCTGCGGGAACTGCAACTGCGGGCGCCGGGCACGTATACGCACTCGCTGAATGTGGCGACGATTGCGGAAGCGGCGGCAGAGGCGATTGGCGCGGACAGTTTGCTGGCGTATGTGGGCTGTCTGTATCACGACGTGGGCAAGATGAACAAGCCCGAGTACTTTGTTGAGAACCAGCAGCTTGGTGTGAACAAGCATGACAAGCTGAGCCCGGCGATGAGCCTGCTGCTGGTGGTCGGGCACGTGAAGGACGGCGCGGAGCTGGCGCGGGAGTTCAAGCTGCCGGGCAAGTTGATTCACTTCATTGAGGCGCACCACGGAACGACGCTGGTCGAGTATTTCTACCACCGTGCGAAGAGGCAGGCGCTGGAAGCGCTGGCTCGCGAAGACGATGAACCGGGCGAAACGCTGATGCCCGATGAGTTTGCGTATCGCTATCCGGGGCCTAAGCCTCGCAATCGCGAGGTCGCGATTCTGATGATCGCGGATGCCTGCGAGAGCGCGTGCCGCACCATGAGCGAGCCGAGCCCCGCGAAGATCGAGTCGCTCGTGCATGACATCGCGAACAAGCGGCTGCATGACGGGCAGTTTGATGATTGCGAGCTGACACTGAAGGAACTGCACCTGATTGTGCAGAGCGTGTCGCGCACGATTACGAGCATGTATCACGGGCGCGTGCCTTACCCGACTGGACGGCGCGAAGAAGTGCGGGCGACGGCGGCGAGCAGCGCGAGCGAGCCGAAGCCGGCGGCTGTGACGAGGATTTGAGCTACGCCGACACAGTGTGCTGACATGACAGCATGACGGCAGTGGACAAACGACCACGGCAGAGCGGCAATTACGCGTAGTGCTCTGCAAGCACGCTCATCCAGTCCTGCGTGCCCTTGACAGCGATGAATCGCTTGCGTACATCGTCACCTCGCGGGTGGTGCATGGCGAAGCGGATGCCGAACTTTCGCATCATCATGGCGGTGGCCATTTCGGGCTGACGGAAGCGACGCGTGCAGGCGAGGCTGAGCTCGAAGTGCTGGCGCAGGACTTCGCGCTGCTCAGAGATGCTGGGCTGGGTGGGGGCTTTGCCTGCCATCATTTCGCGGGCTTGGCGGAAGATCCAGGGGTTGCCGATGCAACCGCGGGCGACGCTGACGCCGCTGACGCCGGCGTATGCGATCATGCGGAAGATGTCGTCGACGGACCAGACGTCGCCACTGCCCAGGAAGAGTTTGTCCGGGTGACGCTCGCGCAGGTCTTTGAGGAAGGTCCAGCGTGAGGGGCCGATGTACTTCTGCTCGACGGTGCGGGCGTGGACGGTGGTCCAGGCGTAACCGATGTCGTAGCAGGCGGCGAAGATGCGATGGAAGTTGTCGATCATCTCCGGCGTGTCGTCGAAGCTACGGCGCAGCTTGACGGTGCAGGGCACGTGGGAGGGCACGGCTTCGCGCACGGCTTCGAGGAGTTTGATTGCGCCGCGTGGATCGGTGAGCCAGTGACCGCCGCGGGATTTCTTCTCGATCTTCTTGACGGGGCAAGCGAGGTTGACGTCGATGGCTTGGAAGGCCATTGACGAAGTGGCGGCGTGACTTGGTGAAGACGTGTCGTTTGATATAGCTTCTGTGAATGCGCTGGCGTCGGGTTCGTGGTCGAGCGGATCGCAGCTATCTATCGCTTCGTCTTCGAGGCCTTCGGTGGGATCGAACTCCCCCACTACTTCGCCGCCGGGAGCGCGGAGAATCTGTTTACGGCCTCCTTCGCTCGATGCGGGCTGCGTTGGTTCATTGCCGCTGTAGGCGAGCAGGCGATAGGCCTTGTCACTGCGCTTGCGCTGCTCCATCGCCTTGATGGAAGCTGCGGCCATCTCGGCGGGATCGCTGCCCATGATCTGGCAGGTGAGGGGATGATCTTCGTTGCCGCCTGGGATGTTGTCGTGCAGTTCGCCTAAGTCGGCTTTATCGAAGCCGCGTCCGCCGGCGAGGAGCGTGCGATCGAGGAGCGCTTCGGTGACGCACATGGGGCAGCCGTGGCGGCGCGCGATGATGCGCATGGCGGCGTCGCTGTAGCCTGCGAGACCGGCCTGGAAGAAGGGTGCGTCGAAGCCGGGCATGAGTGATGCGACGCGTGGATCGATGCACGCTGCGGGGTTGGGGCCGCCGCCGGGCCAGTGCCATGTGCCTGCACCGATCGCGGCGGCGACGGCGCGGACGTTGATCTCGTCCGCACCCGGCGCGATGGCGGGCGTGGGCGGCGTGGCATTTTTACTGGCGGTCTCGCAGGACATGAACA
This sequence comes from Phycisphaerae bacterium, assembly GCA_046316615.1. Classification (GTDB taxonomy): domain Bacteria; phylum Planctomycetota; class Phycisphaerae; order Phycisphaerales; family UBA1924; genus BJHL01. The sequence continues at coordinate 47,889 of JBKDAN010000003.1, read as the reverse complement.
AGCGTAGTTCGGGCGCGGAGCAGCTTTGGCGGAAGGGGCTTGTTCGCTGGGAAAACCGCGATTTTTCTCTTGGAAGTCGACGCATTGTCCGGTATGCTGGCTGGCGAGAGGTGAACTCCACATCGGGAAAGCGGTATGAAAATCAATGATCGATCGGTGCTGTCGTTCGCCTTGGTTGCGGGCATGGCTGTGTGTGCGCACGCGCAATTGAGCGTTGTGAGTCATTCACCAGCGAAGCATGCGCCCAGCGCCGATCGCAGCGGGCCCATTACGGTGACATTTGACGTGCCGGTGAGTGCGGCGTCGTTGACGGCGGCGAACTTTCGCGTGTTTGGCAAAGCGAGTGGACCTATTGCGGGCACGATCTCGCTCGATGGCGCGGGGACGACGGTGACGTTCACACCTGCGCAGCCCTTCAAGGCGGGTGAAGTGGTGATGGTGACGATGTCGCGCAACATCGCGGCGGCAGGCGGAGGCACGTTGCGCAGCGCGGGGTATCACTTTGAGTTTCATGCTCGCGCGGGTGTGTCGAACTATCAGTTCCAGCAGATCGGCAGCATCAGCAATCGTGATGCGACGGGTGCGCAGACGCGGATTTACGGCGGCATCGCGGCGGACTTCAATCGTGACGGATGGACGGACATTGCGACAATCAATGAAGTGTCGGCGGACCTGCGGGTGCTGCTGAACTTGCAGAATGTGAATACGCCGTTCGCGGGCATGGTGACGCCTTACACGCCCATTCCGTATGAGAGCAGCCCCAACATGCCGGCGGACTTCAACGGCGATGGCTTCATTGATGTGGTGCTGTCTGACTATGACCAGCGCATCGCGGTTGCGCTGGGTGATGGCAATGGCAGTTTCTCGAGTGTGCAGGAGATCATCGTCTCGCAGATTCCACGGGATTTTGGCGTATTTGATGCCGATGGCGATGGTGACTTTGACATCACGGTGGCGTGCGCGGGCGGGAACGCAGTCAACTATCTTGCGAACAACGGCAACGGAACTTTCGCCGCGCCGGTGGTGACGACTGTGACCGGCTCACCTTATGGCATGGCGGCGGCGGACTTTAACAACGATGGCATCTATGACCTGGCGGTGGGTTGCCGCAACAGTCAGGAAGCGAAGATTCTGCGAGGGAACGGCAATGGCACGTTCACGCAGGTGTCGTCGCGTGCGATCGGCGGGGCGACGTGGGTGGTGATGGCGGGTGACCTGAACAACGACGGGAAAGTTGACATTACCGCGGCGAACTCATTCAGCAGCAATGCAAGCGTGCTGCTTGGCAATGGCAACGGCACGCTGCAAGCGGCGGCGGTACAGCCCACAGGTGGGCACACGGTTTCGACTGATCTTGCCGATCTGGATGGCGACGGCGATCTGGATTGGATCGTGAGCAGCTTTGGTGCGGGCCGGTGGTACACGTACACCAACAACGGCAACGGCGTGTTCACGCCTCGTGATGAGTTTCCCGCGCCGGCGAACCCGAGCTGCGCGGTGCCGTTTGACTTTGACAATGACGGCGACATTGACCTCGCGCTGACAGATGAAATCGCGGATGTGATCATTCTGATGCGGAACATCACGTCGTGTGATTCGATTGACTTCAACCGCAACGGTGTCTTTCCTGAGGATCAGGATGTGATTGACTTCTTCGATGTGCTCGCGGGCGGCACGTGCGGGGCGTGCGCGGATATCGACTTCAACAACAACGGGGTGTTTCCGGAAGATCAGGATGTGATTGATTTCTTCAACGTGCTTGCGGGCGGCGGGTGCCCATAAGCACATGCCTCGGTGCGTGAAGCGGGAAGGCTCCAGGGGAGGCGCGACGGGAGGCGATTGTGCCCCTAAACTGACCTCCTATGACCACCATTTCCACCGTCGCAGTCACGGGTGCAAGCGGGTTTGTCGGACGCAACATGGTTCGGGCTCTGCTCGACGCCGGATACAGCGTGCGTGCGCTCGTGCGTGATCGCGAGAAGGCTCGCGCGGTGCTTCCGGCTGCGGCGGGCAAGCTGACGCTGGTCGTTGGCGATGTGACCGATGCTCGCAGCGTGGAAGATCTGGTGCAGGGCACGCAGGCGTGCGTGCATCTGGTGGGCATCATCCGAGAAGTGAAGCGGCTGGGGCAGACGTTCCACCGGATGCATGTGGATGCGACTCGTGTGGTTGTGTCCGCCTGTGAGAAAGCGGGCGTGAAGCGATACCTGCAGATGAGCGCGCTTGGCGCGCGTGATGTGGGCGTGGCGGAGTATCAGCATACGAAGTTCGAGGCCGAACAGATCGTGCGTCGCAGCGGGCTGGCGTGGACGATTTTCCGTCCCAGCCTCATTCACGGCAAGGACGGCGAGTTCGTGCATCAGGCTCAGAACTGGCTGAAGGGTGAGGAACAGCCCTACTTCTTCCTGCCTTACTTCCAGGGCGGCGCGTTGGAACAGCGCGTTCCGCTGGGGGATGTGAACCCGCGTGATCCTCGCATCGCACCGGTAGCCGTGGAAGATGTGTGCGCCGCATTTGTGCGTGCGCTCAAGAACGATGCAACCGTGGGCGAAACCTACAACCTGTGCGGCGGCGATGTGATGACGTGGCCTCAGATGCTGAACTTCATGAAGGAAAACACGCCTGGCTCGCTGCCTTTGCAGCCGTTTGGTATCCCATCGTGGATTGCCGCGTTGCAGGCGCAGGCTGCGAGCCTTGTGGGTCTTGGTCAGTTCCTGCCGTTTGATGCAGGCATGGCGAAGATGGGCGGCGAAGACAACGTGGCAGACATGACCAAGAGTCGCGATGAGCTTGGCATGCAGTTCAAGGGCTTCAAGACCACGTACGCGGCGTATGCGGGTAGTGGGCACTGAAGAAGGCACTAGGGACTGGGCATTGGGCATTGGTGAAAAAACAAAAGGCATCGCGTGAGCGATGCCTTTTTTCTTGCAATGGCATTTCAACAGTGCCCAGTGCCTGGTGCCCCGTGGCTCTTCAACCAATGTCGTCGATGGCATCGTTACGCAGCGTGAGGATGTCGCGCAATTGCTCGGTGCTGAGTTCGCTGAGCCAGGCTTCGCCTTGGCCGATGATGTTCTCGGCGAGTTCGCTCTTGCTTTCGATCATCTGATCGATGCGCTCTTCGAGCGTGCCGCGGACGACGAACTTGTGAACCTGCACGGTGCGCGTCTGACCGATGCGGTAGGCGCGGTCGGTTGCCTGATTTTCGACGGCGGGGTTCCACCAGCGGTCGAAGTGGAAGACGTGCGTTGCGGCGGTGAGGTTGAGACCGACGCCGCCTGCGCGGAGGCTGAGCAGCAGGACGGGGTACTTGCCGCCGCCCTTTTGGAACTGCTCGATCATCATCTGGCGCTTGGCCTGGGTGACGCCGCCGTGGATGAAGAGCACTTCGCGCTCGAACTGCTGGCGGATCATGACTTCCAGCATGCGGCCCATGGTGCGGAACTGTGTGAAGATGAGACACTGATCGCCTTCGGCGAGCACTTCGTCGAGCATTTCGAGCAGACGAATGCACTTGCCGCTGCGCGTAGGATCAAGCGTGCCTTGGTTGCCTGCAAGGCCGCCTGTTTCGTCCCAGTCTTTGAGAACCTGCGACGGGTGGTTGCAGACCTGCTTGAGCTTGATGAGCGCGCTCAAGACCAAGCCGCGGCGCTGCATGCCCTCGGCATTGTCCACTTCGTTGAGCATGCGCTTGACGTAGGTTTCGTAGAGCGTCGCCTGCTCAGCGGTCAGGTGGCTGAACTCCTTGCTTTCGAGCTTGCTGGGCAAGTCGCTCACGACGGTTGGATCGCTCTTGAGGCGGCGGAGCACGAACGGACGAATGAGGCCACGGAGCTGCTCGCCCTTGTGCTTGTCGTGGTAGCGCTCGACCGGCACCGCGAAGCGCGTGCGGAAACTGCTGGCACTGCCCAGATAGCCGGGGTTCAGGAAGTCCATGATCGACCACAGTTCCGTCAGGCGGTTCTCGACAGGCGTACCGGTGAGGGCGACGCGGTGATCGGCTTCGAACAGGCGAACGGCCTGGCTTTGCTTGCTGCTGGGGTTCTTGATGTATTGCGCTTCGTCGAGCACGACGCGGCCCCAGCGCACTTTGGCGAGGAGTTCGCGATCGCGATGCGCAAGCGCGTAGGTGGTGATGATGAGATCGGCCTGCGCCGCGTGCTCGAGGAATGACTCGCCCTGGTAACGCTCGGCGCCGTGGTGCACGAGCACCTTGAGGTGCGGGCAGAAGCGCTTGGTTTCGTGCACCCAGTTGCCGACGACGCTCATGGGGACAAGCAGCAGCGTGGGCGGCACGCCGTGGGCGAGGCTTGTCGTGACTTTGGGCTCGCTGGGAGTTTCGCTTGTGGATTCTGCTTCGCTGGTCGCCTTCTGCTGGCTTGCGAACGCAACATCGGCCATGCTGGCCACGGGGCCGGCGGGCGTGATGGGTGCGCCCTCGCCTGTTGCGCCTTCGCGCTCGTAGGCGAGCAGCGCGAGAAGCTGTACGGTTTTGCCCAAACCCATGTCATCGGCGAGGCAGATGCCAAAGCCAAGGCGCTCCTGGAACATCATCCAGCTCACGCCGCGAGCCTGATACGGACGCAGTGTGCCTTGGAAGTCCTTGGGCGGGGGCAGCATTTCGAGCTGCTTGGTGGCCGCTTCACTGTTCATGAAGCCCTGCAGCCAGCCGCTGGCTTCGAGGCCCACGACCGGGATGCCGGTGGTCTTGAGTTCGCTTGCGTAGGCAAGACGCATCGCTTCGCTGAGACGGATGCGGCCGCCCGGATTCTCGCGAATGAACTTGATGGCGGCGTGGACGTCCTCGGGGCGAATTTCGACCCAGCGGCCATTCACGCGCACCAGTGGCACCTTCTTGGCGGCGAGTGATTCGAATTCTTCGAGACTGAGCGTGGTGTCGCCGACGCTGATTTCCCAGCGGTAGTTAACGAGCGTGGCGAGGCCGAGCTGCGCCTTGGCCGCGTTGGAGAGGCCGCCGGCTGCGGTGCGCGGGTCGGTGCCGTCGTCGGCTTCGAGCATGAGCTTGGCGCCCAGGCGTGCGGTGGGCGTGTCCCACCAGATGGGAGCTTCAACGCCGAAGCCCTGCTCGATCAGAATCGGACGGACTTCGCGCAGGAAGTCGTACGCATGGCGCGTGTTGAGCTTGAGTTCGCTGGGTTCGCTTTCGTCGAGCGCAACTTCAAGCCGCTTGTAGAAGCGCGAAGCGCGGCCTAGTTCCTTGAGCAGCAACTCCTGCGGCATGTCGAGGCGGCGACCCATGATGGTCGCGCTGTCGCCCTTGATGATCCAGACATCGCTGGCATCCACAATGAGGTTGGGCTGATCGACGCTTTGCAGGTGGAACGAGAGCAGCCAGCTTTCCTGCCCGGGGTCGGGAGCCTGATCGGGCGCAAGCATCTTGGTGTCGGGCTCGCTGAGTCGCAACACCAATCGCCATGCGCTGCTGGTGCCGCGATCTTCGAGGCCGCCGATCCACACGCGCACGCGCTTGGCGAGATCCTGGCGAATGGTGATGGGGCCGGGAATCGCGTCGGCGGTTGTGATGAGACCGCTGAGCCACGCAACGTGTGCGTCGGTTGACGGGTCTTTGCCGTAAATCGTCGCGCCGAAATCCTCACGCACGAGCGCTGCGCGACAGGCGCTGTCAACGAGCGCGGCGAGAAAATCCTCGGTAATGCTCCACGCATCGTGCTCTTGCGCATCGACGATGGCACGCGCGGCGGCGGGCATTGCGCTGATCAGCAGTGTCGCCTTGCCCGCCATCGCTTCGTCGGAGAGCCATGGGCGCCAACCGCCCTTGAGCTCGCCCGTCAATGTCTGCACGAGCATGGGGACGAAGCGCTGCTGCGCGATGACGTGCTGGGCGAAGCGTGCGGCGAGGATCCAGTATTCCAGATCACTGCCGACGGCGATGCGTTCGTGGCTCTTGTCGGTGTCTTCGCCGTTTGCTTGCTTTTCGAGCGCGTCGGCGATGGCGATGAGCACGTCGCCGGTCTGGTCGGGGCCGAAGGCGACGGTGTTGACGGTGCATTCCCGCAGCGTGATGGCGGCGACCGCCGTCGCGACTTCAGCGACGGCTGCGGTTTCATCCTGCGACTCGGTGAGAGCGGAGGGATCTTCGTAGTCGACGTCGTCATCGCCGGCAAGCGCGTTGCCGGCGAGGCGCTCGAGCGTGGTGCTGGGCGCTGGAGCTTCGCCCATGAACGGCAGTCTGGCGACGAGCTGCGCGGGCTGAGCATCGCGCAGTGACGGCAGCGAGGCGAGCCATGAGAGGTCGCCTTTGGCAAAGGGGTGTGTGGCGGCGGCAACTGTGGAAGAGGCCGCGACGGCGTATTGCCGTGCGTCTTCAGCCCAGAGGTGCAAGCGACCGGAAGACCAACTGGCGTGCAAAACCTTGGGCACTGTCGCTCCCTCGACGGATCAACCACTTCGAAACGGAATGAGGACGCTGGGACTCGAACCCAGGACCTGCGGATTAAAAGTCCGATGCTCTACCAACTGAGCTACGTCCCCGAAGAGGGTCTGCGACTGTGTTTTTCAGCAGCGCAGGTTCGATTGTAGGTGCGGGATGGATGCGGGGGAAGGGCGGGAACAGAGAGCAGAGAACGGGGAGCAGAGAACAGTGAGCGAGACAACGCTTGTGCTGGTGATTTGATTGGGTTTGGGGATTCCGCTTGGCGGGCGGCGGACGCATGAAAAAGGCCGCCCGAGAACGAGCGGCCTTTGTCGCAGTATGTGAGTGAGGTTCAACTGACCGGGGCGGTGATGCCCAAGGGCGTGCCCAGCGTGGCGAATGCACCCGGGAACAGCAGGTCGATGTGATTCATCGAGGCGACGATGGGCTGAGGAGCCTTGATGAAGATACCGAACGACTGGTTCGTCAGGCGGCGGTTGCCCTGAATGAACTGATCGAGGTTGAACTCGCTGACGAGACGGGCGGGCAGCGTGCGGCGGTAGGTTTCGGTACCTGCGCCACCAGCCGCATCGAAGTTGAAGGTGATCTCGATCGTGACGGGCTGGGACTGGGGGTTGTAGAGACGCAGCGACTCGGTGAGACCCGGGTGACGCTGCACGCCGGGCAGGTTGGCGTTGAAGTCCACGTTGTCGCCCGGGCGGAAGCCTTCACCGAAGCCCCAGTAGGTGTACGCCTTGGACGCGTCGGTGACGCTGAGTGCGTCGCTGAAGTTGGTGCCGCTCTGCGTGACGGGAGACGTGATGTTGACGGCGACCGGGACGCTGGCCGCGTAGCGAATGCCGTAGGGCTGGGCCGTCGGGAAGTTGGGGATGCTGGAGGCGTTGAAGGTGCGGTGGCTGTTGGCCGGCACTTGGACTTCCTGACGGACGGACGAGCCGTTCTGGAAGGTGTAGGTGAGAGCGACGGTGGTCGCGGTGTTGTTGGGATTCAGAATGCCCAGCGTTTCGGTGCTGTTGCGCTGACCGAACTGACCTTCGGGCAGCACACCGGCGGTCGTGCCGAGGTTGTCGGAACCGATGGTGCCGGTGGCCTGGCGACGGCTGGGGTCGTAGGTGGTCTTGGCAGCGACGATCGGGCCGTCGGCCTGGACGGTCACGCCGTACACGCCGTTGGGGATCGTCGCGAAGATCTCAGGAGTATCCGTCAGATCGTCCGCCAACTGGAATTCGCTCATGTAGATACCGGAGCGGCCGAAGGCGGGGATGTCGCGAATGACGCGGTAGACGCGGTTGTTGTCGGTGTTGAAGAGGCGAATCTCGGCGCGGACCAGCGTGCTGCCGGGGTTCTGGAAGAGGATGTAGCTGTTGACCACCGGTGCACCGCTTTGGACGGCGGGGTCACTCTTCTCGACGTTGGCAAAGCTCCAGTCACGGCCGACGACCGGCGTGAAGCTTTCGCCCACGGCCACGGGGCCGCTGGCGATCTGAGCCAAGTCGTAGTAGCTGAAGGTCGCTGCGATCGGGAGTGTCGAGCGGATTTCGAGCGAGTAGGCGCGGTTGCGCTGGTCGAGCGGAATCGCGGTCTGGTCGGCGTCGGGGTAGACGCCGGCAGCGAAGGTGTCGGGACGGTTGATGTCAACACCGCGGCGAGCGAGTGCGGGAATTTCGACATCGAGCACGCGCTCCACGGAGCCGTTGTTGTCGGTGTCGCGATATTCGAACGCAGCCACACGGTCGCGGTTGGCGGCGTTGTTGACGCCTTCGAACCGCTGGATAACAACCACGCGCACGGGCTGGTTGTTGGGGTTGGTCATGGGGATGAAGCTGAAGATGTTCGCGCCGTTGAAGCCTTCGGGGTAGTAGACGCGGTAGGGGTAGTTGGCGACCTGCTGACCGGTCGAGAGCGTTTCGAAGGAGGTGACGCCCGTGTTGCCGGTGAGGAAGCCCGTACCGGTGTTCTGATTCATCGACGTCACGAGGCCATCGAGCTGGCCCTGGCTGGTCGCGAAGAAGACGAAGTAACGCATGCTGCGCGAAGCGCCGGCGACGAGATCGCCCAGATCGAACGACACGGCGAGCTGGCTATCGCTGCTGGCGCCGTTGGGGTCCGTCGCGCTGGTTGCGATGAGCTGGGCGGAATCGCGAACAGTGAAGTTGGCGGGCAGGACAAGTGCGCGGCCCGTGCCGGCGCTGGTGGGCGCAATGGCGAGAGCGGCGAAGAGGCCGTTCTGGAAGATGTTGTTGGTGTAGCGAGCCTGCACAACGCGACCGTCCGTGCTGCGGTCGTTGCTGGTGTCGGTGCTGCCTTCGGACAGACCGATGCCGGGGTCGGGGTTGAAACCTTCCATCCACGACACGCCGGTCATCGTCGACGCACTGGTGTTGGTCACGAAGACATCGATTGCGATGAAAGAATCGGTGACGGCGTAGCTGAGCGTGCGCTCGATACGCAGACCGCGATAGTTGCCGTTCGTCTTGGCGCGATTGTTGAAGCTGTCGCTTTCGCTGGTGACAGCGAAGGGCAGTGTGGCTGCCGCGTCGGCGTTCACGAAGCCGATGCCGCTGGCGGTCGCACCGAGGAACGCGTTGTTGACAGAGGAATTCTGCAGGAACTCGATGTTCGAGTAGCTCAGGCGAGGCGACGAAGCGCCAGCACCCAAGGTGCCCGATGCGCCGACCGTCGCGTCAACCAGATTGCCATTGAGGCGAGTCGAGCCATCGCTCACACCGGCAGCGACGTTAACGGACAGAGTGTAGTTGCCGGTGGTCGCGGCGAGTGTGCCACCTGCGGGCAGGAGCGGGTTGTAGGCGATGTTCGACGATTCGCTCACAGCGACGTAGTAGCGGCCTGCGCTTGCGACCACGTAGTTGAGGATCGCGCTGTTGAGCGTGCCATCCAGGTTACTGATGGCGATTTCAACGCCTTGGCTGTCGAACAGGCGGAGAGCCGTGTTGAGCACCGAGGTGTTGGCGACGGGGTTACCTGCCTGCGTGAGAGCCGCGATGGGTGAGCTGGTGATGTTGATGGTCGCGCCGGCTTCAGCGGTAAAGGTGAAGATGTCGCGATCAAGGCCGCCAAAGGAGCCGTCGCCGATGAACGCGCGTTCGATGGTCTGGCTGCCGGTGCCCACGACGTCGGCGAGGTTGGTCGCCGTGTTGATGGTGTCGTTGCTTTCGTTGGGGCCTGCGGTGTCGTTGCGATACTCGATGTTCATCTTCCAGTCGATGATGCGACCGTTGGCAGTCGCGCGCTGGTCGCGGATGAGCAGCGTCCACGTGCCCGAGAGGCGCTTGCCGTCGAAGGCGCTCAGGCCGGCTTCGGGAGCGAAGGAGCCACTGAAGGGGGCGGTGCCGCTGGAGATGGGCGAGCTGACAGCTTCATCGTCGAAGGTGGTGTACGTCAGAGGAACGCCCGAACCGTTGCGGGTGCCCAAGTCGGCATTGTTGCCGCCGCGGCGGTTGTAGAGCAGCACGGTGGTGTTGTCAGGCCCGATGAGGCTGATCTCAAGGTCGCTGACGTTGGCGTGCTGGATGTTGAGGCTGATGTTGACGTCGAGCACTTCGCGCGTGTCGAGGATCGTCATGGCGACGCTGCTGACACCTTGCGTTGCGGTGCTTGCGGGCGGGTTGGGTTCGCCGCCGCGAGGGATGTTGATCGGGAAGGCGGGCTGACCGGTGACGGCGTTGGTCGTGCCCGAGTAATCGACGACGTCGTTGCGCGACAGTTCGACACCAAGCTTGAGCGTGTATGCGCCCTGGCTCTGGGGACCGGTACGACCCGAGAGGTCGGTGGCGGTGTACGTGGTGTTGCCGAAGCCCGACACGCCGATGTAGTAGGTGCCGGCGGTGCGGACGAAGAAGTCGATGTACGAGTCTTGGCCGAAGAACTGGTCGTTGACGGCCAACTGGGCGCCGTTGGCATCGAAGAGACGGATGACGCTGTCGAGCGAGCTGGGAGTGCCCAGACGACGCGCGACAACTTCTGCGGTGATCTGGCCGCCGCGGGCCATATCGATGCGGTAGATGTCAACGTCGAGCGCGGCTTGCGTGCCGTTACCGACGAAGACACCGGCGAAGGTGGCCTGGCCGCTGGCGTCGAAAGTGACGGGCGTGGCAAGGGCGGTGGTGTCGTTGAATTCGTTATCGCCGTTGGTGTTGACGACGCGAATCGTGCGAACGTCGTTGACGCCCGAGGACGTGTTGCCATTGAGGCGGTTGCCCGTGGAGTCACGGAAGCCGCCGTTGAGCAGCGTGAGTTGCAGCGTGTCAAGCGGCAAGCGACCGCCGAATGCGCCGAGGTTGAGGTTGATCGTGACTTGGCGAGGATTGGACGCACTGCGAACGACGCCGGTGACGGGAATCGTCACGTCGTCGATGGTGCCGAAGGTGTTGTCCGTGCCGTCAGCGCGAAGCTGGACTGCACTGGCGTTGAAGAACGTGGGGTTGTTGTCGATGGCCTCACTGAAGTTCACCGTGAGGCTGGTGATGGGCAGGCCAGTGGTGGGATCGAGCTGCGTGGTGACGGGACCAGGATTCACGCCTTGCACCAGCGGACCGTCGGTCAGAGCGGCCTGCACGGCGCGAAGGGCGTTCACGCGGCCGCCGCTGGCGACCTTGCCTTGCAAGCTGGGGAGCGGATCGGCGGTGTTGAACAGGATCTCGCGGATTTCGACGGCGCTGGCGGTGGGCTTGACGCTCTTGATGAGAGCGGCGATGCCTGCGACGAGAGGACCGGAGAAGCTGGTGCCATCGATGTACTGATAGCCGCCGCCCACTGCGGTCGTGTAGGTGTTGACACCCGGAGCAGCGATATCGACCGACAGAACGCCGAAGTTGCTGAACCCGGCGAGCGCGTCGTCGTTGTCCGTCGCGGCAACGGTGATGATGCCGGGGTTGGGATACGACGCGGGATACTGCGGAATCTGATCGTTATCGTCGCCGATGTTGTCTCCACCAGCGCGGCCGTTGCCGGCACTGGCGACGAAGACGCCACCCGCAGCGATGTAACGGTCGATGGCAGCTTGCTCGCCCACGATGCCGTTGGGGTTGTCATCGGTGTAGAAGTCAGGAGCGAAGCTGCCGTATGAGTTGGTGGTGATGTCGACTGCAAAGCCGCGCTGACGCATGAGCGTGGCGTAGTCGTGAGCCTGAATGATCGCGTCGGTACGCAGAGCGCCGGCGGAGTCGGCGATCTTCAGCGGCAGCAGCGACACGAGCCAGTTGATGCCTGAGATCCCTTGGCCGTTGTTGCCCACTGCGCCGACCATGCCGGCGACGGCGGTGCCGTGACCTTCGAGGTCGCGCGGGTTGTTGTCAAACTCACCGAAGTCGAAGCCGTTGACGTCGTCGACATAGCCGTTGTTGTCGTTGTCGATGCCGTCGCCTGCGATTTCGCCGGGGTTGGTCCAGATGTTGTTGCGGAGGTCGGGGTGATCGATGTCAACGCCGGTGTCGATGATGCCGACGATGACGTTGCGCGAGCCGATGGTGATGTCCCAGACGGATTCGGCGCGGACGTCGGCGCCGGAGGTCCCCGGGTCCAGACCGCCCGGCACGCCCGTGAGCGTCTGGCCGTTGTTGTTCAGCCAGTACTGGTTGCCGTAGAGCGGGTCGTTGGGAACGCGGTTGGACTTGAAGACCTGATTGGGTTCAACCCAACGAATGCCCTGCACGGTTTCAGCAGCTGCGCGAGCCTGATCGACTGTGAGACGAACGTCGGTGACGAACGTGGCGTAGTTGCCGCGAGCGATGGAGCGAACATCCCACGCGCGGATGCCGAGCGCGTTGGCGAGGTCCTGGGTCGCGAGGACTGCGTTGTCATTGCTCAACTGTTCGTCGAACGTGACGATGTAAGAGCCGCGCACCTGGGCGACGGGGGCACCGCCCCACGTGCTCCATTCGGCGTTGCTCGGCAGCGCGTCGCCGCTCAGCATCTGACGAGGTTCGAGGGCCTCAATTGAGTTGCCACTGGTGGAGACCAGTCGGGAAACAACGCTGGCGGCCTTCTCGAACAGTCGGCGTGTACGGCTCGGCGACATACGAAGACTCCAATCTCGCCCCATTCTCTGAACGGGGTCACTGCTACACAACAAACACAGTTGGCTGGAACGGGGCGACGGGACTGAGTGCTTGCGGTGTCTCCACGCGCGCACACGATGCATCCGCTGCTTGCCCGCTAGCTCATAAAGCTTACGGGCCCCGCTTCATCCTGTTCCTATCTTCTCCGAAAGTGACTATACGCACAAGTCGGGATTCGTCCGGCCTGCCCCAAATTTCTCAGGGGTGCGAAGCAATACCAAACAGAGCTCTATCGAGGGACGAGCGTCAAAATCAACTCCGCGTGGCGGGCGGAAGCCCCTTGTCGCTCGCGAATGACACCTCGGCCGGCCTCGGCGACGGCTCGTCGGCGGGCGGGATCGGCCAGGAGTTGCGACAGGGTGTCCCCAAGTTGTTCACGTGAAACTTGGAGGAGCCCCCCCGAACCGACGAGATCGCGCACGTTTTGCGCGAAGTCGCTCGTGGCGGGACCGATGATGGTCGGCTTGCCCAGCGCGATAGGCTCGATGGGATCGCTTCCATATAAGGAGCCGAAGCTTCGGCCCACCACAACCACGTCGGCGAGGCTGTAGGCCTTGCGAAGTTCGCCGATGGTGTCGAGGAGGAACAGGCCCTTTGCGGAGTTGCCGGCGACGTTGGATCGGCGGACACAGCCGGGCATGGCGCGCGCTGCGACCTCGAAGTGTTCGGGCTTGCGGGGGGCGCAGAGCAGTTGGGCGCCGGGGGGCACGGCGCTGACGAGCAGCGCTTCTTCATCTTCCGCGGTGCTGCCTGCGACGATGAGCGGTTTGCTGCGGTCGATGCCGAGTTGCTGCGCGAGTTCGGCGGCGCCAGGCACGTCGTCGACCAGGCCCGCGCCGTCCCACTTCATGGTGCCGACGATGAGGCACTTGTCGGCGGGAAGGCCGAGGGCTTCGAATCGCTGGGCGTAGTCGGCGTCTTGCACAGCGGCGAAGGCGAGCTTGCGCAGGCGTTTGCCGAAGAAGCCTGCGATCTTCTGGTAGCCTTTGAAACTGCGTGCGCTCAGCCTGCCATTGATGATGCAGACGGGAATGCCGCGATCTGCGCAGGCGTCGACGAATTGGGGCCAGATTTCCAGCTCGACCAGTGCGACGACGTCGGGAGCGATGCGATCGAGGAACCTCTGCACGCTCCACGAGAAATCCAGCGGGTAGCGCTCAACGCGACATGTGCTGGCGAACAACTCGCGGGCGCGAGCGAGGCCGGTGTCGGTGGTGGTGGTGATGACGACCTCGGCTTCCTTCGTCAGAAGCGGCACGAGGGCGCGGAGGGCGGAGACCTCCCCCACTGACACGGCGTGCAGCATGACGCGAGGCTTGCCGGGCTGTTTGGCGGGAAGCGTTTCGCCCTTTCCGAATCGACCAGCCCAGCCGCCGCGCTTTCTGAGGGCCCAGAACGGTGCGGTGACTAGTGCGAGGGGGATGTAGAGGAGGTCGAGGAGCGACATGGGCACGAAACGCTAGGGATGAGGCAGTAGGGATTGGGCATTGGGCTGAGATGCAATGCCTGTCTGTCGCTCCACTATTGCCTGATAGCGTGCGCTCAAATCCTGTCCTGAATGGGCAAGCAGGGATTCGAACCCTGGACCCTCCGCGTGTAAGGCGGATGCTCTAGCCGCTGAGCTACTCGCCCGGCTGGGTGCAGGGTAGCTGAGGGTTGAGGGAAATGCACGGGGGCACGAAAGACGCCAATCGGACGGGAAGTCATGCCGAATCTCCGGCGTCAAACCTATCGTGCGTCTGTATGACCACTGATCCTGTGAATGCCTCGGGTACGCCTCAGACGCCGGTGTCGGAACTTATCGCGCAGCGCGGGAAAAACCGTGAAGCGGTGGTTGCGCTGGGGTTGCAGCCTTACGGGTCCAAGACGGATGGGATCGTGCATGCGTCGCAGGCTCGGGGCATGTACGACGAGACTGCGGACAAGGACCAGCAGGCCAACGGCAAGACGCCGGGCTTTGTGGATAAGCGTCCGGTCGCGAAGGTCGCGGGGCGCGTGATGCTGCTGCGCGACGGTGGCAAGCTGATCTGGATGAACGTGCGCGACATAAGCGGCGACATTCAAGTGGCGGTGTCGCAGCGCGACTGTGATGCGACGTCATTCAGCTTTGCGAAGCTTGTGGACCTGGGCGATGTGGTCGTGGTGGAAGGCCGCCTGATGCGCACGAAGACGGGGGAGATCACGGTCTGGGCGACGAAGGTTGAGCCCGGCGCCAAGTGCATGGTGCCGCCGCCTGAGAAGCATGCGGGTTTGAGCGACGTGGAGCTGCGCTATCGCCAGCGCTACGTGGACCTGTGGGTGAACCCGGAAACGGCGAAGGTGTTCGAGCAGCGCAGCCAGATTGTGGCGACGGTGCGGACCTTCATGCAGAGCCGGGGGTACATGGAAGTGGAAACGCCCATGCTGCAATCGCTCGCGGGCGGTGCGGCGGCGCGGCCGTTTGTCACGAAGATGAACGCGCTGGATATCAACCTGTTCATGCGCATCGCGCCGGAGCTGTACCTGAAGCGCTTGCTGGTGGGCGGCTTCCCGAAGGTGTTTGAAGTCAATCGCAACTTCCGCAACGAAGGCTTGGATAAGCAGCATAATCCTGAGTTCACGATGCTCGAGGCGTATCACGCCTTTGGCGATGTAGAAACAGTGATGGAGATGACCGAGAGCTTGATTCGCACGTGCGCGAAGGCGCTTGCGGGCGCTGAGGGCGACGCGGTGCTGCCGTTTGGTGAATTGTCGATCAACTACAGCAAGCCGTTCGCACGGCGGACGTACGCGGAACTGTTTGAGAAGGCGTGGGGCTTCTCGATGTTGGACACCGCGAAAGTGAAGGCGACACTGAAGCAACGCATGCCCAAGCACGCGGCAGCGATTGACAACATGGACCCGATCCTCGCGGTCAATGAGTTGTTCGAAGACAAGGAACGCGGCGGCGAGGCACAACTCGATCACAGCTCGCCGACGTTCATCACCGATTATCCGGCGGCGATCAGTCCGCTCACGCGGCCCAAGCGCGACAACCCGATGCTGGCGGATCGTGCGGACCTGTTCATCGCGGGCATGGAGATTGCGCCGCACTACACCGAGCTGAATGATCCTGACATTCAGGAAGCCAAGTTCCGCGAGCAGCTCACGGGCATTGACGCGGACAAGAACGCGGAAGAGAACACGTATCGCACGATGGACCATGACTTCCTGCGTGCCCTGCGCGTGGGCATGCCTCCCGCGGGCGGCATGGGTCTGGGGATTGATCGGCTGACGATGCTGCTGACGAACCAGCGGACCATTCGTGACGTGGTGCTCTTCCCGCTGATGCGGCCTGAGTGAAGCAGTTCGAAAGATCACTCGCGTGCGCTACGCCTTTGCGAAAGCCTTGATCAAGGCTCGGGAGGCGACCACGGCGCCATCGTCTTGCGCGACCCGCGGGGCGAGTTCGCGCGCGCGGTTTGCGAACGATGGCTCATCGAGCAGGCGGCGCAAGCGCTCGACCAATCGATCTGGCGTGACGCTCGCGTGGCGAAGACGCAGGCCCGCACCCAGTCGTTTGATGCGAGCGGCGTTGTCGAACTGATCGTGGCTCATGGGAGTCACGAGGATGGGACGACCGGCGCGCAAGCTTTGTGCCGTTGTGCCGATGCCGCCGTGATGCACAATGGCGGCGCATTGCGGGAAGACCTGCGAGTACGGCGCGTAGTTGAAACTCGCAACACCTGGAGGCAGCGTGCGCGGGGCGTACTCGGGCTTTGCGGTGAGCAGCAGGCCGCGACGTTTGAGTAGCGTGCATGCCTGTGCAGCGGCTTCGTAGAACCGACCAGCGACGTGTACAGCGGCGGTACCGAGCGAAAAGATGATGGGCGGTTCGCCATCACGCAGGAACGCTTGCAGGCGATCCTGCTCGGCGTCGTGAGCTCGCACGCGATCGAACCAAGGGAACCCGCAGATGACGCCCGTGGGCGGGTCGCCAGGGATGGCATCACGGAAGTGACGGGACCACAAGCCGATGTTGGTCACGCCGCCTTGGCATAGCTGGATGAAGTGACCACGCTGGGGTCGCAGGCCCATGTCGCGACGCAAGCGATTGAGCGGGCCGTCGAGCAGGAAGCTCATGATGAGACGGCCCAGCGCGATTTGGGCGCGAGACATCCAGAGCGGCGGTTCGTCCTTTTCCCACGAATTGAAGATGGGACGATCAACGGGGTTCATCCAACCGATGGGCGCGAGGTTGGAGCATGCGTAGGGGATGCTGAGCTTCTCGCACACACTGGGCGCGCCGAGAGACAGCGGATGCATGAGCATGGCGTCGGGCTTCAGTCGCGTCGCGATTTCCAGCAACTGCTTGGTTGCAGCGGGAATCGCGGGGATGATCAGCCGTCGCATGAGCTTGAGTGAGCCAAGGCGCTCGTCCATCGCACCGGGGGTTTGGGCGGCTTGGGCAATTTCCAGATGCTCGCCGAGCGGCTCGAAGGGAAGGCCTTCGCCGCGAATGAGTTTTTCGTAGTACGGATTGGTTGCAATGATGCCTTCGTGCCCCTGCTTGGCGAGTTCATGCGCGATTGCGATCGAAGGATGGATGTCGCCGTGCGAGCCCACGGGCAGGAGAAGCAAACGCATGGGGGAGCGTAGAGGGAGAGGAGAACGGAGAGCGGAGAACGGAGAACGGAGAACGGAGAACGGAGAACGGAGAACGGAGAACGGAGAACGGAGAACGGAGAACGGAGAACGGAGAACGGAGAACGGAGAACGGGCGAGATTGAACGCGGGTGGCGCACTTGGGGGGTGCACACGACATCCAGCGTTTTGCTTGTCTCCGTTCATTCTTCACTTCTCTGCTCTCCGTTCTCTGCCCTCCGCTCTCCTCTACCATTCCCCATGGCACTTTTGTCCGTCAACATCGATCACATCGCGACGCTGCGGCAGGCGCGGTATCGCAAGAGCGCGACGTATGGCGAACCCGATATTGCTCGCGCGGTGCAAGAGGTAGAGATTGCGGGGGCGCAGGGCGTGACGGTGCATCTCCGCGAAGATCGTCGGCATGTGATGGATCGCGACGTGCGTGTGATTCGCGAGTTGACCCGGGTGAAGTTCAATCTTGAGATGGCGGCGACGGATGAGATGATCTCGATCGCCCGTGACGTGAAGCCGCAGAGCGCGATGCTGGTGCCGGAAGGCCGTAACGAAGTGACGACCGAGGGCGGGCTTGATGTGGCGGGTCAGCTTGATCGCATGCGTGATGTCGTGCGGCGCCTGCGTGATGCGGGAGCGCAGGTCAGCGCGTTCATCGATGCGGAAGAGCGGCAGATCGAAGCGTGCCTGCAGGCGGGCTTTGACGTGTGCGAAGTGCATACAGGGCCGTATGCCGATGTCTTCGCGGCAACCGGTGGGGACTTTCGGGAACCCATGCTTCGTGAGTCGCTGACAAAGGTGCTGCACGCCGGGCTTGCGATTGTCGATCGCGGCATGCGCTTTAATGCCGGGCACGCGCTGAACTATCACAATGTGGGACCGATCGCCGCGCTGCCTGGCGTGGTTGAGCTGCACATCGGGCATGCGATCATCAGTCGGAGCGTGTTTACGGGTTTGCGGCAGGCAACCAGCGACATGCTGCGGGCGATGGAGACCAGTGTGAGCGCGGAAGTGATTGAGGTCATCGGCCGCGACTGAATTTAAGGAGCTGCGATGAATCTGATTGCACATGCCCAGCAGATGCTGGCGTACGAAACGTGGGCAAATGAGCGGACGCTTGCGTCGCTCGACACGATTCCGGCGTCGCATCGCAGCGGGGACAAATACACGCGCGTGTGCGGACTCATTCCGCACAACATCATCGCTCGGCGAATCTGGCTGCTGCGCATTCGTGGCACGCCGCATGAGAATCCGAAGGATTGGTTCCCCGCGTGGGACGCGGCACACACCCGGGCTCAGGGCGCCGAGGTGGACAGCCTGTGGCGTGAGTTTCTGGCGGGACTTCGTGAGAGTGACTTGAGCAATGAGCTTCGCTATACCGCCAGCGACGGCTCGAAGTTCGTGAGCAAGATCGGCGATGTACTGACCCATGTGTTCAATCACTCGACGTATCACCGTGGGCAGGTGGCGAGAATCGTGCATGAGCTGGGCGGGCAGCGTGCGAGCACGGATCACATCGCGTTCACACGACGGAACGGCTGAACATGGTGCATGAGCACGTGACATTGCGCGATGGGCGACGCGTTGTTGTGCGAGAAGTGCAACACCGCGATGGCCCTGGGATACTGCACCTGCTGCGTGATATAGCGAGTGAACAGGCGTATACGCTGCTGGAGCCGCAAGACATAGACGCTCGCGCAGCGGCGATGTTGCGCGACATAGGGGCCGAAGATCCGAACGAACTACGACTGCTTGCACGCTGCGGCGAAGCCGACACGGATGTCATTGCAGATCTGACGCTGGGCACGAAGAACTTCCGGCGTATCGCCCATGTTGCAAAACTGGGAATGGAAGTTCGCAAGGACTTTCGCGGCGTAGGTTTGGGAGACGCGATGCTGCGCGCGGCTCTGGCGTGGGCGGCGCAGCATCCGTTGATCGCCCGCGTGGAGCTGCAGGTATTTGCGGACAATGCTCGCGCAGTTGCGCTGTACCGAAAGCACGGCTTTGTGGAAGAAGGCCGGCGGAGCAAGTACATGCATGTCGGTGATCAGTATCTTGATGACTTGATCATGGGCATGTTTGTCAAGCCGATTTGAGCGCAAACACACTGCATCGTAAAGACTCGACGAGGCGTGCAAATTATGTAGCGATCCGCGCGCTTTTCGCTATGATGTAGCGATGTCCGCCGTGTCATACAAGTTCGCGAGTGTTGCCGAGGCGTATGCGGCCTTGGATTCGCGGCTCAATGTCGAGACCTCGCGGCAGGCAAGCGGTGACATCGCGCATCTGTCGCAGGCTTTCGAACTGGATCGCATGCGGTCGCTCATGACGCAGCTTGATGATCCGCAGGACAGTCTCGCGGTCATTCATGTGGCTGGCAGCAAAGGCAAGGGCAGCGTGTGTCAGATGACAGCCGCCATGCTGCAGGGCTGCGGCTGCGCGATCGGCCTGTACACCAGCCCGCACATGGTCGAGCTGCGCGAGCGTGTGCAAGTGAACGGCTCGTGGATCGATCAGAGTGAATTCTGCGATTCACTTGCACGCGTACTGCGCGCCGCAGATAACGTGCCGAGCTCGCTGGGGTCGTGTACGTACTTTGAGATCGTCACCGCGCTTGCGTTTCTGCACTTCGCTGAGCAAGCGGTGGACTATGGCATCATCGAAACGGGCATGGGCGGCCTGCTTGATGCGACCAACATCATCACGCCGCGAGTGAGCGTGATCACGGCGATTCAGGGAGAACATCGCCAGTTCCTCGGGCGCACGCTGGAAGAGATCGCCACGCACAAGGCGGGCATCATCAAGCCCGGCGCGCCGGCGATCGTGCTTCCTCAGCAGACTGACAGCGTGATGGAAGTGTTCCGCGCGGCAGCAGAACGCGTGCAGGCGCCCATGACTGTCCTGGGCGTCGGGAACGATTTTTCGTTGCGGCTGGAAGCCAGCCCGGAGATTGGCCCGCACCACAAAGTGAACTTCAAGGGCCAGTCGCTGCACCTTGAGCACGTGACTGTTCCCCTCAAGGGCGAGCATCAGGCGTGGAACTGCGGACTGGTGCTTTCGATCGCGGACGAGCTTGTACGACAAGGCTGCTCGCTGGCGCCGGAGCGGATCACCGCGGGTCTGGCGAATACGTCCAACGCGGGCCGACTGGAACTGGTGTACAAAGAGCCTCGCATCATGGTCGATGGGGCCCACAACCCCGAAAGTCTGCGCGAGACGATCAAGGCTCTGCGTCAATCGGTGAAGTACGACTCGCTGTGGGTTGTGTTTGGTTGTGCGAGCGACAAGGAAGTGGACGCCATGCTGGCGGCGCTTTCGAGCGGCGCGGACAAGGTCGTCTTTACGAAGGCGACGGGCAACGCACGTGCGATGGAGCCCAAACTCCTTGCGAAGCGGTATCAGGATCAGATCGGTCGACAGGCGCAGGTTGAAGCCAACGTGCGCGACGCCATTAACGCGGCCGCACGGCGACTCATGACGACAGACCTGATTCTCGTCACCGGCTCATTCGCGGTCGCAGGCGAAGCCAAGCGGCTTTTCCTTGAAAAGCAGCGGGCCGTGCGGCAGTGATGCCCATGTTCGGCAGCACTTGGCGTATACTCGGGCGATGAATCGCGCTCGCACCACATGCTTGAGGTTCGAGGTGCCTCGCTCGCTGCTTATGCGGATCGATAGGCTGTAGCCGCGCGCGAACTGGTGATGTTGTATCAGCAGGCTCCGCTCGGCGGGGCCTTTTTTCGTGAAGTGACGAACAAATAAAGAGGCGGAGTGAGGTCGCGGGGAACGTACGGGGCGGTTGATTGAACGGGTCGGGTTGGTCTGGTTGCTTGCCGGGAATCTTCTATGTCTAACGATGTTCCGCAGTTTCGGTATGACGCAGCGTTTGCCAACCGCATTGAGCCCACGTGGCAAAGTGCGTGGGCTGCCAGCAAGACGTATGAGACGCCCAACCCCAGCGCGAGCGGGTTTGATGCGAGCAGGCCGCGGTTCTACTGCTTGGACATGTTTCCGTATCCCAGCGGCGCGGGGCTGCACATCGGGCACCCGGAGGGATATACGGCGACGGACATCATCTGTCGGTACAAGCGCATGACGGGGCACAATGTGCTGCACCCGATGGGCTGGGATGCGTTTGGTTTGCCCGCCGAGCAGTACGCCATTCAAACGGGCGTGCATCCGGCCATCACCACGCGCAAGGCGATCGACAACTTCCGCCGGCAGTTGCAGCGCTTTGGTTTCTCGTACGACTGGTCGCGCGAGTTTGGGACCATTGATGATGAGTACTACAAGTGGACGCAGTGGATCTTTTTGAAGCTGTATGGGGCGTGGTTTGAGGAGAGAGCGAACGAGGGGAAACCCAGCGCGGGCTCTGGACGGGCGAGGTCCATCAGCGAGTTGGTGGATGAGTTTGCGCGCGGGGTGCGCGCGGTGCGGTTCAATCCGCGTGCGGACGAGGTGAGTGAGGCCGAGCGGGCGCGCGACTTAGGGGCGTGGAGCAGCATCGACGCGGCGACGCAGCGGCGGATTGTGGATAGCTATCGCCTGGCGTATCGCAGCGAGACGACGGTGAACTGGTGTCCGAAGCTGGGCACCGTACTGGCGAATGACGAAGTCATCGACGGCAAGAGCGAGCGCGGCGGTTTTCCCGTGCTGCGCAAGCCGATGAAGCAGTGGATGTTCCGCATCACCGCGTATGCGGATCGGCTGATTGATCAGTTGGACGAACTGGATTGGCCGGGCAGCACGAAGGCGATGCAGCGTGAGTGGATCGGGCGGAGTGAGGGGGCGGAGATTGAGTTTCAACTGCATGTTGAGACAAAGGCAGCGGTTGTCGAACTGCAGAAGCCGCTGAAGGTGTTCACGACGCGCCCCGACACGTTGTTTGGCGCGACGTACATGGTGGTTGCGCCGGAGCATGAACTGTGTAGCGCGATCATCAACACGCCGGGCAGTGCGGATGAAGCCACGCGCGCGAAGCTGGCGGAGTACGTGAAATGGGCACGCAACCGCAGCGATGTGGAACGGCAAGAGAGCAAGGAGAAGACCGGCGCGTTCACGGGTGTCTATGCGATCAATCCGGCGACTGGGAACCAGATTCCGGTGTGGACGGCGGATTACGTGATGATGGGATATGGCACGGGCGCGATCATGGCGGTGCCGGCGCATGACGAACGCGACTTTGCATTTGCTGTGAAGTTCGGCCTTGAGATCAAGGCGGTCGTCACACCCATTCCTTCGCAGTCCGACAAAGACATCGCTCTTGACTTTCACTTTGAAGGCATCTCAATCTCTCGGGCACAATTCGACGCCTTCGTCGAGCCGGGTATGACTTCGGTCATGAGCGATCGCATTTCGGCGATCTTCACTCCAAGTGCCGCTCAGGCCCAACGTTTGGCGCATCATCTTTCGAACTCAAAGATGTCCGCGCGATGCGGCGAGTACGTCCTGCCGTACGAGTCGGATGGTGATGTCATTGCGTCAAGCAACGCTGACGTGTCGCTGAACGGCCTCCCCACTGCCGAAGCCAAACAGAAGATCATCACTTGGCTCGAGAGCAGGAAGATCGGCAAGCGCCGTGTGAACTACAAGCTGCGCGATTGGACGTTCTCGCGCCAGCGGTACTGGGGCGAGCCATTTCCGATTGTGTACGACGCGGCGGGGAACGCATACCCGGTCGGCGAGAAGACGCTGCCGGTGAAGTTGCCGGAGTTGGCGGACTACGCGCCGGTGGAGAGCGATGATCCGCAGCCGCTGCTCGCAAAGGCGAAGGACTGGATGCACACGACGGCGGGCGAAGCTGGCGTTGATCCGGCGTTGCTGGCGGCGAACACGCCTGTGACACGCGAAACCAACACGATGCCTGGCAGTGCGGGCAGCAGTTGGTATGCCATCCGATATTGCGATCCGCGCAACGCGCAGGCGATGGTCGGCTCGCAAGCCGAGCAATACTGGATGGGCGGCGCAGCACAGGGCGTTGATCTGTACTTGGGTGGCAGCGAGCACGCTGTGGGCCACCTGCTCTACTCGCGCTTCTGGCAGAACGCGCTGCATGATCTGGGCATCGTGTCCTGCAAAGAACCGTTCCGCAAGCTGTTCCACCAGGGGCTCATCACGAGCTTTGCGTATCAGCGCAGCGACAAGAGCATTGTGCCGGTGGATGAAGTGAAGGAAGTGAGCGAGGGCGAGTACGTCGAGGTCGCGACCGGCGCGAAGGTGACGCCCATCATCACGAAGATGAGCAAGCGGTACAAGAACGTGATCAATCCTGATGATGTGATCGCGGAGTTTGGTGCGGACACGTGCCGGCTGTATGAGATGTACATGGGGCCGCTCGATGCGAGCAAGCCTTGGAACCCGCGTGACATCAGCGGGTGCTACCGCTTCCTGCAGCGTGCGTGGCGGTTGTGTGTAAATGAGCAGACGGGTGAGTTGAAGGCGACCACCGAAGCGTCTACCGGGCTCGAGAAGCAACTGCATCGGCTCATCGCAAAGGTGGGCGGCGACATTGAGCGGTTGGCGTTCAATACGGCTATCGCTGCGATGATGGAGTTTGTGAACGGAGCCACGAGTGCGGACAAGGGCCAAGGCAGTCTGACGCGCGATCAAGTTGCGAGGTTCGCGCAGGTCCTCGCTCCGTTTGTGCCGCACTTTGCCGAGGAGCTGTGGTCACGCGTCGCAAGCGGCAGCGTGGTGACACAAACATGGCCCACGATTGACCCCAAGATGCTCGTTGATGACGAGATCGAGGTGCCCATCAGCGTAAACGGCAAGGTCAAGACTCGCATCATGGTGCCGTCGGCTCAGGCCAAAGACGCCAAGGCGCTCGAGGCCTTCGCAATGGCTCACGCGGAGGTGGTCGCCACCATCGCGGGCAAGTCCGTCAAGAAAGTGATTGCAGTACCTGGCAAGATGGTGAACCTGGTTGTCGGCTGAGCGGGAGAAGCGATGGCACGATACACCGTAAGTGTGACGACAGAGTTCTGCGCCGCCCATGCGCTCATGTTCCGAGGCGTGCGCGAGCCGATCCACGGGCACAACTTTCGCGTGCGTGTATTGATTGCCGGGCCCACGCTCGATGCAGACGGCGTTCTGTGTGACTTTCACGAAGTCGAGAAAGCCCTCGATCGCATCATCACGCCATGGCGCAACGCGAACTTGCAGGATGCCGCCGCGTTCGCTGGCGTTAACCCCAGCGCGGAGATGATCGCACGCGTCGTGGGCGAATCGCTGCAGCAGTCACTCGCGGCGGTGCTGCCGCCACAAACTCGCGTTGCGAGCGTGAGTGTGACCGAAGCGCCCGGTTGCGAAGCTACGTGGGAGGTGTGAATGCAGGAAAGCACAACACGCCCTTGTGGGCGTGTGTGATGTGAACATGCTTCATGTGTGCGGGAACGGCTTGGTTTGGCTTACGCCCGCCCCGGAGGGGCGGACCACCAGCAAACATCACCGGCTCTTGCTATCACCACGAGCGAAGATGCTCGCGACGTAGTTGAGCACGTCGGTCGCGCTGGTTTCGTTATAGCCGAAGTTCTTGATGAGCCGCTGCTTCACGATGTCGATCTTCTGCTGCGTTTCATCGTCCACCACACTGCTCACCAGGTTCTTGAGCTTGATGGTGTCGCGCTGGTCTTCGAAGAGCTTGAGTTCGAGCGCGCGATACAGCCGCGCATTGGTGTTGTACTCGAACTTCTTGCCATCCAAAGCCAGTGCACCGATGTAGTTCATGATCTCCTGACGGAAATCATCCTTGCGCGAATCGGGGATATCGATCTTCT
The DNA here is from genome assembly GCA_046316615.1 of Phycisphaerae bacterium. Classification (GTDB taxonomy): domain Bacteria; phylum Planctomycetota; class Phycisphaerae; order Phycisphaerales; family UBA1924; genus BJHL01. Next base: position 23,005 of record JBKDAN010000003.1, on the reverse strand, counting down.
CCTCGATGCTGCGCATCAGCCGCTCATCAGGCTCCTCGTCGCGGCCCGTGTACTTGTTCTTGACGCGTTCCTTCTGCGTGTACGCGCGAACGCTCTCGATGTAGTTGGTGCACAGCCGCTTGATGGCGTCTTCATCGGCGGAGATAGCCCGCTGCACTTCGCCCTTGATGATGTCTTCGTATTCCTCTTTCACGACGGCGAGCAGCTCGCGGTAACGCTTGCGTGTGTTCTCGTCGTTGATGAGGCTGTGATGCGTGAGGCCGCTTTCGATCTCATTGAGCACCATGAAGGGATTGATGCAACGCTCTTCGATCGCCTGACGGCTGACCATGGCGTTGGAGATCTTGTCCTGAATATACCGCGGGCTGATGCCGCCCAGACCTTCGCGGTGCGCTTCGTCCTTGAGCTCGCGCACGCTGTCTTCGGTGTAGCCGGGAATGCTCTTGCCGTTGTAGAGCTTGAGCTTCTGCATGAGCGTCAGGCCGGCCTTCTTGGGCTCTTCCAGACGTGTGAGCACGGCCCACATCGCCGCAACTTCCAGCGTGTGCGGCGCGATGTGCACGCCGCGCACTTTGCCGCCCGTGAAGTCCTTCTGGTAAATGCGAATCTCGTCGTCAAGCCGAATGTTGTACGGCACGTCAATCTTGATCGTGCGATCGCGGAAAGCCTCCATCATCTCGTTGCTCTGAAGACGCTTGTACTCAGGCTCGTTGGTGTGACCCAGAATGACCTCGTCGATGTAGGTCTGCGCAAACTTCTTGGGCTTGATGGTGTGCTCTTGGCTCGCGCCGAGCAAGTCATACAGGAATGCCACATCGAGCTTCAGCACTTCGATGAACTCACAAATACCGCGATTGGCGATGTTGAGCTCGCCGTCGAAGTTGAACGCACGCGGATCGCTGTCGCTGCCATACATCGCGATCTTGCGATAGTTGATGTCGCCCGTGAGCTCCGTCGAGTCCTGGTTCTTTTCGTCCTTGGGCTGGAAGGTGCCGATGCCCACGCGATCCTTCTCGCTGAGCACGATGCGGCGGACCTTCACGTGGTCCATGACCTTGCGCCAGTCACCTTGGTAGAACGCCATCAGGTCTTCGAAGACCTTTCGGCAGAAGGGATCAGGATCGCCAAACACCTTCAGCTTCCCGTTGTGATAAGGCGACTGGAAGGTTGCGTTGAGCTTGGCCAGCACATCCGCGCGAGCTTCGCGAGGAATCAGTACCAGCGGCTCTTCATGCATCGGGCACTTGAACTCATGCGTGCGCGCCGCGAGCTTGGGATCATGCTCACTGGGAGCAACTTCGCAGTGCTCGTCCAGCAACCAACTGAACGAGTACATCGCGCCATCGGGCGTGCGGCTGTAGTGCTCAATGCCCTTCTTGAGCAGGCGTGCAATCGTGCTCTTGCTGCTGCCCACCGGGCCGTGCAGCAGCAGAATGCGCTTGTCGGTGCCGTAGCCCTCCGCGGCGGAGCGCAGGAAGTCCACGAGTTGCATCAGCGCGAAGTCGAGGCCGAAGATCGCATCAGCGCCGTTGTCAAACGGATCACTGAAGAACGTGTAGCGAATCGCTTCCTTCTTGAAGACCTTGTATCGCTCGCTGCCTTGGCTCATGATTGCGTCGTACAGCCGCTGGTACGCGTTGCGCACAACGCCGGGCTGCTTGGCACAGATGTCCAGGTACTCCCAGAACGTGCCGCTCCAGTGATGATCCTGAAAGCGCCGACGATCGAGGCGTGCGTCGACGCTGGCGATGAGGTCAGCACCGCTGACGTTGCCGCCCACCGGCGCACCGGTTTCGCGCTGCACCCCGCGATAATCGCTCAGCGGCTCGCGACGCAGAAAACCACCTTCGTCGAACAAAGGCGAACGGAGAGGAGAGAGGCGCGGCGCGTTCATCGTGAACCTCCGGCAAGCATGCCCGACATGCGAAGCCGCTCTGCCATAGAGCGACGCTCCGGCACAAGTCCATACGCACGACGATCCACAAGGATCGCGGTTGGACCCATAAGGGGTATCGACAGGCAATGGCTTCGGGAACAGTGCAATTGCAAGGATTTGCGTCCGCATCAAGGCATGCACCCAGCACCTGCCCCGAACGTGCCCCTGCCTTCGTGACGGGCTTCCGACGACTTTGATGGGCTGTAATCCGGTTCCGGCCCGTATAACCTCTCCGCCTTGCCGAATCCGCCGCCCCATACATCCGCAGCACAGCCGCTTGATGACGCCGACGCGCGTGATTTGGCGTTGGTTGCTCGCATTCGCAACGGCGATGCGACGGCGTGGTCGGCTCTCATTCGCGAGTATCAGGACCGGCTGTTTGGCGTCTGCTTCCGCATGGTGCGAGATCGCGAAATGGCGGCGGATTTGACGCAGGACGCGTTCGTCAAGGTCATTCGCGGCATCGACAGCTTCGACGGGCGGAGCAAGCTCAGCACGTGGATGATCCGCGTCACGATGAATGTGTGCCTGTCCAGGCTGCGAGCCGAAAAGCTCCGCCGACATGCCAGCCTCGATGCCCTTTCAGCCGGAAGTTCGGGGGATGGGCGGGCAGGCGACTGGGAGAACCTCGTTTCGTCGGAATCTTTGGGCGGAAAGGGCGCAGGTCGGGAACCGGCAGGGACCGCGAACGTCGAACTTCGAGAAGAACAAGAGCGTGTACTCGCCGCGCTTCGCGAGCTCGACCCCGAGCAGCGGGCGATCCTGATTCTGTGCGATTGCCGGGGCTTGCCCTACGAGGAAATCGCGCAGGTACTGGGAGTGGCGGTGGGCACGGTCAAGAGTCGTGTCTTTCGCGCTCGCACGGCGCTACGCGACATGGTGGAACAACTGGCCCGCGCAAGCGCGCCACGCATGAAGGATGAAGAGGCTTTCTGACACAGCCGATCTGCAGACGGAAACATGACGACGAACCCTTCCAACCCGCGCCAGCCTGTCAGCGAAGACGCTCTCGTCGACTGGATCGACGGATCGCTCTCGCCGCAGGATGTCCGTCGCCTCGCGGCGGAATCGGGTCGGGCTGATCTGCATGATCGCATCGGACAGATGCAGCGTCATCGCGACGTGTTGCGCAGCCTGGGTGATACGCAAGGTTCGCTGCGTGCACCGACCGACATGCACGCTCGCGTCATGGCGACACTTGAGCGCGATTCGCTCGTGGGCCATGAGTCGGTTGAGCAGGAGCTGCGAGCGCTGGAGCGCGCCGCCCCGGCAGACACTGCGCCAGTTGCCAACCTGCGTCTTGTACAGGGCGAAGGTTCGACGTCACACTGGACCAAGCGTGCGCCTTCCCTCGCGCTGGCTGCAGGCCTCTTGCTGCTTGTGACGGGCGGCGCGTATTGGACGATGCAGATGCTGCGCAGCGCATCGCCCAAGATGGCTGATCCATCCAAAACCATCGCCATGGCTGATGCGAACAAGCCCGTAGCCGCTGAGTCGACTGCTCCAGCCGGCGCAGATGCCGCCGCAACATCCATGATGATCGCGTCGAACGATGCGACGCAGGCGACCGAAGCTGCGGGCGCTCGCATGAACGTGACGACCATGGCCGCCGGGCCGGTTGCGCGCGAAGTGACGATTGAAGAAGCCGTGGCACTCGCCCGCGAGGGCCGGCTGGCGATTCGCGTGACGGCGCGTGATCTACGTGGGCTGTCGCGGCTTGAGCAAGACGGTGCCACGCGCCGGGGCAACCAGAGCTGGCAACTGTCTCGCGATGTGCCGCCTGCGGTGCTCGCGGCGGCGCTTCCAGCAACCAGCGAAGCCAGCCGTGCATTCGTTCGTGCCGCTCACGCATTGGGCAGTTCGACCGAAACCGGTACGGCGATGTTCTCAACCGCGAGCCTTATCTCGCCGCTCATTGGCCCCGGGGCCACAGTCACAAGTTTCGCTCCTGCGGTCATTGCGACCGGACCGGCGCTGAGTGCCAGTTACTTGCTCGATGTGCCGCAAACCGAGCGTGCGTTTGATGCAGTGCGAGCTGTGCTACGCGACCGACTGAAGGGCGAAGTGGTATTTGCCGAACTGCCTGACGCCATGCCAGCGGCCACAAAGGCGGATGCGCAGTCTGCCCTGTGGTGGACCAAGCCCAGCAGCCAGTGGAGCCCGCGCGTGACCGTGCCTGTGCTGGTTGAACGCTGACACTAAAGCTGCAGTTCGCGTCCCACGCTGTAACACAGTTCCTCAAGCGTGGCACGCGGCAAGAATGCACACGACCATGTACGAGCGTGAGCGGTCTCCGCCACAGCCCGTGACTGCAACGCGATCTGGGCATCAACCTTCGCCTTGCTGATCGCGTCTGCCCCATGTTCGCGAGCTTCCGCGATCAAGCGATGCAACTCGCGAAACATCGCACGTCGCGTCGCGCTGCGGCGGGGTGCCTGTGCCAAAGCTTGCAGCAGCTCTTGCTTGCGCGTAGTGGCAGCAGGGCCAAGCACAGCGACATCGTGATTCGTCCGGTGCGCTCGCCACACAGCAGCATCGATCTCTTGTGGTGTTGGCACATGAGCACCCGCAAACTGCACACGCCGCGTCGCGGTGACGACAGCCGTCGGCGCCAGCGGCAATGCTCGCAGTGATTGCGCGGAAACATGTGAAGCATCGGCGAGCCACGCGTGCCACCATGCATCGGTCGCCTGGTCGTACACACCCCCACCAACGCCGTGGATGAAAACATCACACGCCGCCGCTCGCAGCAGCGCGGTCATGAGCAGCGCGCGCGGCGCAAGCTGCTCGCGTGGCACGCTTGCCAAATCATGCGCGAAGACTGGCGTGCGGGGCATGTTGCTCCGTACTCGCCAGAGAGGCAGCTCAATCCGCGTGTCCGTGACCACGAGCGGTCGCAACCGAGCCGCCGGCACTCCCGCAATCGCACTGTTATATCGCTCGGCACACAGCCGGGGAGCATGCTGCATGAGCGACAACGCGGCGTCAAATATCGCTGTCCCTGCTAGCGCGGTCGCACAGCACTGCGTATCGATCGGTGCGAGACCATGGAGCGGCTCGAAGGCCGCCGCGCTGAACTGGGTTGCCAACGTCGACGCGTCAGCGTGACACTGCAGAGCCTTGAGTACGTTCTGCGCACCGAGCTGTACCTGCACGTGCATGTTGGCCGGTACATCGGCAAACGCGCGCTCCGCGGGTCTTGTTCCCACCGCCGCAAGCTCAGACTTTCGAACTGCCGCGCCGGTTCCCGGGTCCAGTCGCCACATCGCCGTGTGCAGGTCGGCTGTCGGATACGCAATCGCACCCGGGTCAGTCGCGTCTTGGTCGACCGTGACCCACGCACTCACTCCGCCGACGGCGTGTGCCACCTGCGTGGCAGCAAAGGCTTTGGCAGCGATGCCGGCATGCCACAATTGCGCCTGGTGACCCGACATCACCACGACACGATCGCCCGAAAGACCAAGCGCCAAGCGCGTCTGCCGCGCCAGTTCGCTGCGAGAACCGACTTGCCCGGGCCAACCGACGGTTGGCGGCTGAATGGTGACATCCGCACGCATGCGAGAATGTAGATGCCGCCCGGACAGGTCGGGCGCGAGATGTTTGCAAGTTGTCTGCAAACGGACCGGGCGACATCCTAACAATGCGGTGCGTGCGACCGGATGAAGGTGTTCAAGTTGTCTGCCAGCGCTGGGAAAGACGTTGGGCCATGTGGCTCCACCTGTCCCTGTTCCTTGTCGTCTTCGCAGTGCCCATTCTTCCCGCGCTCATTCTGTGGGGCATGCGCCGGCCTGAGAGCGCACTCATTGACGACCACGGTCGCGAGTGCATGAACATTCAGATTTCCAACATCATCATCGGCCTCATCGGCTTCGCGCTCACGTTTTGCGGCGTGGGTGTGTTCATCATGATTTTCGTGGTGGGGCTCGCCATCTGGAGTGCAATCGCTGGTGCCTTTGCAGCCTCGCAAGGCAAGCTCTACCGAGCTCCGATGACACTGCGACTGGTAACTCCAGCACGGATTCCGGCCGGTGTGATCGTGCGGCCCGCGGGGGTCTCATAAGCGGGGCATCCACCGTCCACATCAGATCGGACGCGATTTGTATGTCATCTTGCACGACGTGGAGGTATGACCATGCGTGGCCTGATGTTCGTTTCTGTTCTGGCTGTCACATCCGCGGCGCTCCCGGCGCTGGCTGGGTTTGTGCCCGTGTCCACCTCGTACAGCCTTGATGCTCAGGCCCGTGTGGAGGCGACCACCTACGCACTGACTGATCTGCGCACCGTCTCGCTGACAAGTCCGCAGATGCTTGACGCAAACGTTGCGTTCAACGAGTTTCGCACCGCGACTGCGCGTCTGCGCGTCATTGCGAACGATGCCGGAACCGAGCAGATGGCGCGGTATGTGGGCGGGCTGTCAGGCACCGCCGACAGCACACGCATCTCGTCGAGCACGTGGGTGCAAGGCCGGCACGATGGCCCGCTGTTCACAGAAGCAGGTATCTCGCGCGAAGTTGACGCGACCGCTCGCGTGCGCTTCGAGTTCATTGTCGATGAGATCACGCCTTACCGGTTCACCGGCTTGCCTGGCGGCCAGAGCGCGTCGGGGCCGTTTGACGGCCTGCCCATCAGCGACGTAACCATCGCCTTCTGGGCACCCGCGGGCGCGCTGCATGAGTTTCACAACATCGACTTCCAGCGCAGCCCGTCCGGCGGCTTTGATGTCACAGGCGTGCTCACTCCAGGTCTATACGCGATCGACGCAACGGCACGCGTCCGCATGGGTCTGGGCAACATTCCCGCCAACGACCCGTACACCGCGATGCTCGACTTTGAGCTTCTCGCCGTGCCCGGACCGGGTCCGCTCGTGCTTGTCGCATTCGCTGCATTTGCAGGCACGCGCCGTCAACGCAACTGACGATTACTTGCGACGATCAAGCTTCACGCCGCGCTCTTCGAGCAGCACGCGCCATGCCCGTGCGGCGGGATCGCCCCGCTCCGTGAATGTGCCCGACTCAGCACGGTGAACCAGCGCCTTGAGATCATCCAGCGAAAAGATCCAATCAAGCCCGCCGTGACCCGGACCTTTGATGCGAGCCGCCTTGCGGATCAAGTCAAATGTTTTACTCGACAAGCCGGAGGCTTCGAGCAGTTCCTGCTTGGTGAATCCGTCTTCGGGCTCTTGGGGCAGCTCACTTGGGGGCTGGAATCGTCGCATAGTGTGTCTTTTCAGCGGGCCGGTTCAATCACAGCGGACATGGAGCCCTTGCAGCTCGCGATGAGTTTGTCTTTGCCGTACGCGTGGACCTGATCGCGCTTGAGCTCCGCCAGTTCTTTGTGCACCGTCGTACAGATGACGCGACCTTCTTTGTCGACCGTCTTCGCCAGTTCAAACGCGCGCGGCTGATCGCACGCGAAGAGATCCTGCATCATCCGAATCACATAGTCGTATGAGTGATCATTGTCATCGAGCAGAATGACGTGCCACATCTCCAGCGGCTTGGGCTCGCAAGGCTTGGTTCGTATCGCCGTTGAGGTTGTCACCTTGACTTCTTCCATGGCTGTCAATTATTCGCGGAAGGCGCGCTCCGCGACGTCGATTGCGCGAGCCAACGCCGCACTTTTGTTCACTGTTTCCATGAACTCGTCTTCAATCACACTGTCAGCGACGATCCCGCCTGCCGCCTGCAGGTGATACGTCCATCGCACGCCGCCAGCCGTCTGCTTCACCAGCGAAAATGGCGCGACGATCGTCCGCAGGGTGAGCGCGATGTCCATCTGGCCATCCAGACTGACATAGCCCATGCCGCCGCCGTACGGACCGCGGCGAATCGGCTCGAGTTCATCGATGATCTGCATCGCCCGCACTTTGGGCGCACCGCTGATCGTGCCCACAGGCAGCGTAGCAGCGAGCGCATCCCAGCAATCCTGGCCCGCTCGCAGCACGCCGGTCACTGTACTGGAGAGGTGCATGACGTGGCTGTATCGCTCGACCTCCAACACGCTGGGCAGAGCGATCGTGCCCGGCTCAGCGACACGTCCCACATCATTGCGCCCCAGATCCACAAGCATGATGTGCTCGGCCCGTTCCTTGGCATCCGCTCGCAGCTCCACTTCGAGCGCCGCATCTTCAGCAGGCGTCCGTCCACGTCGGCGTGTGCCTGCGAGGGGCCGATTCGTCAGCATGAACTGACCATCCTCACGCCTGCGCACCCGGCACAGAATCTCCGGGCTGCTCGCCACAAGAATGCACCCCTCCGCCTGCATGTAGACCATGTACGGACTGGGATTCACCGTGCGCAGCGCGCGATACACATCAAACGGATCAGCAGAACTCTCGCGCTCAAATCGCTGTCCAAGCACCACTTGGAAGATGTCACCTGCCTTGATGTACTCCTTGGCCTTCAGCACCATCTCGGCGTGCTGCTCGCGCGTCATGTTGCTCCGCAGCGAGTGGCCGACGGGCGAAGCATCACGCTCCAAGAGGCCGGCCCGCAGCGGCTTGCTGTGCCGCTCAATCATCGCGAGCCGATCGTGCAATCGTGCGATTGCGTCTTCATATGCGTGCTCGGCATTCGCTCCCGGGGCGCACAAGGCGAGCGCAACGAGATACACCACCTTCTCCACGTGATCAAAGACCGTCACGCCGTCAAAGAAATACATGCTGACATCAGGCAGATCACGATCATCGCGCGGCGCGGCGGCAAAGGTCAGCTTCTCCGGTTCGGCGTAACGCACGCTGTCGTATCCCACATAGCCAAACCATCCACCCAGCACACACGCAGGCAGGTCCCGCGTGTCAGGAGGCATGACCAGTTGCACCTGGCCCGCGTAGGCTCGCAGCAACGCGAGCGGATCATCGCACGCAAACTTCTCTTCATTGGCGTGCAACACGTCCTGCTTGGCATGATCATGCCACACGCGCACCGTGTTGCCCTTTGCTGTGACAGCGGCGCGCGGCTTGCTGCCCAGAATCGAATAACGCCCCTGTCGCTCTCCGCCTTCGACGCTTTCAAAGAGAAAACTCGGCTCCTTGCGTTCGTCCGTCGCCACAAGCCGGCGATACGCCAGCACGGGCGTGAGCTGATCGCTCAACACGCGGAGCGCCACCGGCACGGCGATAGTTCGTCCGCTGCCGCCATGGGCCCCAACAAGTTCGACAAAGGCATCGCGAGAGAGGCTAGGCATGGTCGATTCTACATCTGTTCGTGCTGCGTGCAGGGCCAAACCAGCGCTCATAAACGGGAATCACAGAACTCGGACGCAGTTCGGTGCGTTTACAGTCTGTCATGCACGCTGCCTTCGCACTCGCCGCAATCGCTGGAATCGCGCAGCTACAACCCGCCGCACAACCGGCCGCACAACCGCCGGGTGCTGCGGGTCAGATGCCGCCCGCCATTGTGCTTGCCCAGCGTTTGGCAAAGGCACACACCGCCTCGCGCGTCCTGCCGCACGTGGTCATCGTGCGCGACGCACAGTCGTATCTTGACGCGATCGCGACGTGGACCCCTGTCCTGCGCTTTCCGGTTCTGATCGATGACGGCTCACCAGACGCCGCCGAGGAGATCGGCCGCTTTGTGCGTGGATTTGGTCCGCAGAGTGTCGTGCAATGGAAGAGTCCCTCAGCAGAAGCCAGCTCGCAAACATTCACTGCCGTCACACGCGAGCAACTACTCGCGACGGTCGCCAAGAGCTGGGACATCGCCGAAGACGCGACACAAGAGCGGATGATTGAGCTGTGGCGCTCTGCCGACGCAGCGCCGCCGGGCGTTGTCGCGATTGATCTTGCAGATCCCGCATGGACCGCCGGCATTGCGCTGGCCGCAGGCCGTGGGCAACCCATGGTGTTCGTGAAGTCGATCTCCGCCATCAACGGCAGCCTGACCGTGGACGACGCCGACAAGCTTGCTCAACAGATCGAAGACGGCACAAAGTCTCTGGGCCTTCGCTGGGACGCGATGGGCGATGAGATTGAGACAGTCACGCTCGCCTTCGCGTGCGCCGCTCGTATCGATCGTCCGGTGCCCAACAAGCCGGGCGAACGCGAGTTCATCGCGACCACCGACCGCATCGGTCGTATCGGCGCTGGCACGCAGCAGCCGCAACGCTGGGCGTGGTCCGCGCAAATCTTCGGCTCTTCGCGCACCGCGAACTACCAAGCGATGTGCGGCATGTTCCTCTCCCCACGCACGGCGTGGCTCTTTGATGGATATCGCAATGAAGGAGCCTTCGGAGCCTATGACCTGACGAAAGCAGGTGATGCGTTTCGCAACGCACGTATGAGTGTCGAAACGCTCGACTGGCCCGACGGTGGCGCGGCAGAGTGGCGCGCCCGCGCGGCTCGACCCGTCGAAGCCCAGGTGCTCATGGTCAACACGATGGGCAACAGCGACTTCTTCGAGCTTTCGCCGGGCCGCTGCGTGCCAGCGGATCTTCCTCTGCTCGATCAGCCGGCAGCAGTGCACTTCATTCACTCCTGGTCTGCACTCTTTCCCGCATTGCCAGGCCACCTGCTGGGCCGCTGGTTTGAGCGCGGCATCTTCTTCTACTACGGCAGCGTGCACGAACCATACCTCGGCGCATTCCTGCAGCCCGAGCGAATCGCCGCCCGCATCAATGTCGGAGCCCCTTGGTCTGCCGCTCTGCGATACGACAACGGGGAGCCCTGGAAGCTTGCGGCCTTTGGTGATCCGCTTTTCACGAGCGCGAACTCTCTCGTGCGCGGCGTCGAGCCGCTTCCGCTCGAGAACACCCGAAGCGTCGATGCCGATCTACGTGAGGATCTGAAAGCGGAAGGCTACGAAACCGCCCTCCGCGCACTGGTCTTGGCCGGTCGCGACAGTGATGTCGCCCGACTCGCAACACCCATGCTTCGTGACAAGGCGGACAAGCTCTCACCCGCCGCCGCGGAGATGATGGTGTTGCCGCTCTTTCGTCAGCAACGAGCGGACGATCTCATCGCGGCCTACAGCCTGCTTGACAAACCGCGCATGAATCGCCTCGCCCTGCAAGACGCGCTGTGGCATACGGCCTACCCGCGACTTGCATCTGCGAGCGAGAGACTGGTGAACCTCCTCCGCATTGCAAGACGCGAGGATTCGCTCGCTCGGGATACCGCATGGGCCGCGCTCGCGATCTCGCAGCGTGAGGGTCGTGAAGCCGCTGACGCCTTTCTGACCACAGCCCGCGAGAAAATGACCCCGGAGCAGGTGAAACAGCTCAACGACGCCACGCGCGGCCCAATCGACATGTGGGGTCGATGAATCTCACATAAATGGCGGGCATCTCAGGCGTGTTGTGACGACGGCGCGCTGAGGGGAAACTTGCCAAGAATGTTTAACGCTCGTTGAAACAAAGGTTGATACGGTAAACAATGTCTTACGCGATCTCGCACATCGTCAATTGAGCCTCGAGGGGGATTCACACTGCTTGCAAGAAGGGCACGGATGGCAGGTACACAGGAATTTCCAGAGGGTCTCGGTCGTCAACTGGCAGCTCGACGGCCTGACCTTCTTGTCAAGATAAGTGATGCCCAGCGCGCCGTGCTGGAGCAACTGTTGGAAGGCAAAACCGAACCGGAAATCGCTGAATCTCTTGATCGAAGCAAGCACACGGTGCACGACCATACCAAAGCGATCTACCAACTGCTGGGCGTGAGCAATCGCGTTCACCTGGTTCTGCTGTTCAGCCTGCCGCACAACAAGTAATTCACGCATCGCCACATCAGGCATCGCGAGGCGGAATGGGCCGGCCCTGCGGGTCCCGATCATCCGCAACATGCGCTTCAAGATCACGAGCCATCTGCTCGCTGATGAAGTGTTCCATGCGCTCGCTGGGATCATGCACGTGACTGACGGGTAGGGCGAGATCACGCCAGAGGTAGCTCTCCCACAATCTGTGCGCACGCAGCACGCGCTGGGCATCGGCCAGTCCTTCCGGTGTCAACGTGAGCACGCCGTCGCCTTGCATCACGAGTCCCGCCCACACAAGCTGGCGCGTCGCGATGATGCCGCTCACTCCTTGCGTCAGGCGTTTGGCCTCTTCGCGCGTCACACGAGCGGATGCCTCTGTCTGTAGGCGATACAAGGCGCCGAGTATGTCTTCGCGCCGCACACGGAGAGTGAGAGCCGTCCGCCGCCACCACGATGCCACAAGGCCCTGACTAGGCGAAAGCAGCAGCACAATCACAAAGATGAAGCCCACCGCGACACTGACGCTGCCAGCGATGGAAACATCCAGCCGAACAGCAGCAATCGTGCCAACCGCCCCGGCCACCACACCAATCACACCAGCGAGCGCGACCATCCGTCCGAACCGCTGCGTAAGCAGGCTCGCCGTGACCGGTGGACCGATGAGCATGGCGATGACGAGAATCGATCCGACGGCCTCGAAACTCGCAACACTCACACCCGCGATGACCGCAACAGCGGCGTAGTGCACGAGCACCGCAGAAAACCCCATGCTCGTGGCGAATGCCGCGTCAAAGCTCACGGCCTTCAGTTCCTTCCAGAACAGAGCCAACAGCAAGAACGTGATGCCCGACGCAGCCGCCAGCGTCGCAAATGCACGCGGCACTTCAATCCCTAGCACGCGCACTCGATCAGCGTCCACGAACTCAAGCAGTCCGTACAGCACGCATCCGGGGTCCAAATCCACCTGATCCGCTGCACGCGAAATGAGCAAGACACCCAACGCAAAGAGCGAGGTGAACACCACACCCATGGCAGCATCACTGGGCACACGGCCCGCACGAGACAACCAGCTCGTGCCCGCCGCTGTCAGCAGCCCCACCACCATTGCGCCCAGCAGCATCGCCCACGCATCACGGGTGCCCGTGAGCAGGAACGCACCCGCCAACCCAGGCAAAATCGCGTGCGTGATGGCATCACCCAATAAGCTCATGCGGCGCAGCACCAGGTAGCACCCAGCGACACCACAGAGCAGCCCGCACAGCGACGCTGTCGCCAGTGTCCACCACTCGCTGGAGGTCAGCAGCATCATTCGTGCACCCCCGCGCGGGAATGCGGCGCGACCGCATGGGGCGAAGCAGGCACCGCCAGCGCGGCCGGCAACCGCCCATCTTCTCTCAACCTTGCCTCCAGCTCAACGATGATGTGCGCCGGCAGCACGTGCTCAATCGTGTCTGCATCGCGATCAACATGGTCTGTCGCAATCGATGCGTACGTCACCAGGTACAGCTCCCACAACCGGTGCGTCCGCACAATGCCCTGAGCATGTTCGCGACCTTCCGTCGTCAGCGCGACCCGATCACCATCACGAGTAATGAACCCCTCGCGGCGCGCCCGAATCAGCAGTGCATCTAGCTCCGCGCGCGTCCATGCTCGCTTGAGCGCAATCTCCGCAATGGCCGCGCTGGTGCCGGCCTGAGACTCTGTGACCTCATACACCGCACGCAGTACGTTCTGTATCGCAATCTTGCGACGCAGTCCTCGCTCTCGCAGCCAACGCGCCAGCACCCCGCGGCGTGGTGCCCCGAAGAGCGACACCAAGAACAAGGCAGCCGCAACCAGTGTGATGACAGGCCCCGCACTCAGCCGTGGCTGGGTGGCGCTGATGCCCGTTCCAATTGCGCCCGCTGCCGCACCAAACACGGCGGACAGTCCCGCCATCACCCCAAGCCGATCACTCCAGCAGCGAGCCGCCGCCGCAGGAATAGTGAGCAGCGCAACCACCAGCACCAGTCCCACCGCGGGCAATGCCACCACGGTGGCAACGCACACCAGCGCCATCAGCATGAAGTCCAGCAGATGCACCCGCAGGCCCGCGCTGTGCGCGAACTCTCGGTCAAAGCACAACACCTTGAACTGCCTGTAGAAGACAGTGCACAACACCACCACAATCGCCGCGACAACTGCAATGAGCTGGACATCTCTCACAACCATGCTCGCAGCTTTGCCGAAGATGAAGCCTTCAAGCCCGGCGTGGGCTCCGGTTGGCATGCGCTGCACCTTGCTGAGCAACGCGACACCAAGACCGAATGTCGTCGACAGCACCAGCGCGATCGCCGCGTCTTCCTTGACGCGCGACACTCGCCGAATGCCCATGACTGCGAGCACGCCCGCGACGCCGAAGGCGAGCGCACCTACCAGCAAAGGGCCAAGCTCTCGCGAGCCTGTGATCAGAAACGCGATGCACACGCCAGGCAGCGCCGCGTGTGCCAGCGCGTCTGCCATCAGCGACCGACCACGAAGGATGGTGAACGTCCCCACCAAACCGCATGCCACGCCCAGCAACATGCTACCGGCGAGGACGACATTCGTGTTGAACTCAGGCAACCACTGCATCAGTTCGTTCAATTTCAACCACACGACCACTACAAGCACAACGCCTTCACACACAGTCTCCAGCTCACGCGAAAGCGTTGCAGCCGCGAGACTCGTCGAGTTGGCACGGCCTCTTCATCACGCTCCCGCTCGCCGCACCGCCTCTGCAGCTTGTTCCAGCAGATTCAATCGTCCGCCATAGGTCTTCTGGAGATTTTCCTGCGTGAACACGGACGCCGTAGCACCTGCCGCGACAAGCCGCATGTTGAGCATCACAACATGATCGAAGTACTGCGGCACAGTTTGTAAGTCATGGTGCACAGCGACAACCGTCTTGCCTGCGTCTCGCATGCTGCGAAGCACATCCAGAATGGCCCGCTCCGTCGCCGCGTCGACGCCAGCGAATGGCTCGTCCATCAGGTACAGTGCAGCATCTTGAGCCAGCGCACGGGCCAGGAACACGCGCTGTTGCTGACCACCGGACAACTGTCCGATCTGCCGCTGCGCAAATTCGCTCATGCCCACCTGCTGCAGCGCTCGTATCGACCGCTCACGCTGCGCCGCACCCACACGTCGCAGCCATCCAAGCTGTGCGTACGTGCCCATCGTCACAACACCCATCGCATCAATCGGGAAGTCCCAATCCACGCTCTCTCGCTGCGGCACATAACCGACCAACGCACGCGCCTCGCGCATGGATCGCCCGAAGATCTCGACCCGTCCGCTTGCAAGCGGCACCAAACCCAACATCGCCTTGAGCAACGTGCTCTTTCCCGCGCCGTTGGGGCCGACAATCGCCACCAGTCGTCCCGCAGGGATCTGCACATCCACATCCCACAACACGGGCTTGCGGTGATACGCCACCGTCACATCATGAACATCGATCGCAACCGTTGATTCCACAGCGTTCATCGCAAAGCCTCGACGATCTGCGTCACGTTGTGCCGCACCATGCCAACATACGTCCCCTGCGCCGTCCCAGCTTCACCCATCGCATCCGAGAAGAGCGAACCGCCGATCCGAACATCGTGACCACGGGCTTTCGCCCCTTGCACAAGGGCCTCAATGTTCTTGGGACTGATGCTCGTTTCCACGAACACGGCGGGAACCTTTCGCTTTGTCAGCTCATCCACGAGTCGATTGATATCACTCAGGCTCGCCTCGCTCTCAGTGGAGAGCCCTTGAATGCCCTGCACTTCAATGCCGTATGCCCTGCCAAAGTAGCCAAAGGCATCATGGGCCGTGACCAAGACACGACGCTCCTGCGGAATCGTCGCGATCTGCTCTCGCACCCACGTGTCGAGATCGGCGAGAATGATCTTGTATTCGTTCGCGTTGGCGGCGAACTTCTCAGCGTTCGCCGGGTCGGCTTTCGCCAACGCATCGCGCGCGGCATCAATGCCGCTCGCCCACAACGACACATCAAACCATGCATGCGGATCAAACTGCTTGCCGTGCTCTGCGTTGTCAGCGCTGGCTGCAGGCAGCCGCTCACGGGCCATGGCATCGGTGTAGTTCAGAACCGGCTTGCTCTTGGCAAGGTTCTCAAGCGTGTCCGTCATCTTGCCTTCAAGCTTCAATCCCGAGTAGACAATCAGATCAGCGCCCTGCAACGCTCGCATATCGCTTGGGGTAGGCTTGTACAAATGCGGGTCCGTGCCGGGCCCCAACAACGTCTCAACCGCGATGCGGTCACCACCAAGGCGCTCCACAATGTCAGCCACCATCGCTGTCGTCGCGACAACACGCAGCTTCTGATCTTTACCCCCGGCGTCCGCCGTCGGTTCGTTCGCGGGTTTGCAGGCTGTCAAACTCACACACGCGCCAAGGCAGCACAGGATACCCAGCAAGCTTCGACGTGAGATGTGACGAACTGATGTACCCATGTTCGAGATCCTTCGATGCCACACGCTGACAAACAGCGCACATACGACTGTAGCATCGGCTACAAAGTCACGCAGGAGCTACACAACGTATAAACAACTACCCTTGTACGAATCCATTCCCTCGCTATAATCGGCGCATGCCCCGCTCGTCTGGCACTCGTTCGGTTTCTCGCGCTCCTGTCGGTGCTGGCCCCGCCGCGCATGCGTCGGTCCGCGCCGCCCACGCCAATGAGCTGGCGGAGGACTACGTCGAAGCCATCGCCATGCTCATTCAAACGCAAGGCGAGGCCCGCGTTGTCGATCTTGCCAAGCTCATGGGTGTCAGCCACGTAACCGTGGTCCGCACCGTCGCCCGCCTGCAACGTGAAAAGCTCGTCAACTCCCAACCTTACAGAGCCATCTTTCTCACTGCCGCTGGCGAACGCCTCGCACGGCGCAGCCGCGAACGGCACGAATTGGTCGTCGCATTCCTGCGCTCGCTAGGTGTGCCGGCTCGCATCGCAGAACGCGATGCGGAAGGCATCGAGCACCACTGCTCGCCCCAAACGCTTGCCGCCTTCGCACGCAGTGTCGCTCGCCTGTGAGCACGAACTGAACACAGCCCGGCTTCCCACAGCAGGACCGCTCGCTTATCCTCGGCCATGCCACGCAAGGTCCGCGCCGCACAATCTCGTTCGTCCACGCCGCAGCCGCTCGTCGGCGTCATCATGGGTTCGCAAAGCGACTGGGAAACCATGCGTCACGCCAGCGAAACGCTCGATGCCCTCGGCGTGCCGCACGAAGTGAGCATCGTGAGCGCACATCGCACGCCGGATTGGCTCTTCACGTATGCGTCTTCCGCAAAGCAGCGCGGCCTGCACGTCATCATCGCAGGAGCAGGCGGCGCAGCTCACCTTCCCGGCATGTGCGCCAGCAAAACCACGCTTCCGGTGCTGGGCGTGCCCGTCGAGAGCCACACGCTCAAGGGCATCGACTCGCTGCTCAGCATCGTCCAGATGCCCGGCGGCGTGCCTGTCGGCACACTGGCGATCGGCAAAGCCGGCGCCATCAATGCGGCTCTGCTCAGCGCAATGATCCTGGGCCTGCACGACAAGTCAATTGCCGCCGCTGTTGATCGCCACCGCGATGAGCAAACGCAGCGTGTGCTGATGCAACGCGACCCACGCAAGGCCAAGAAGTAAGGAGTCCGCATGCTGCTGGGTGTGCTCGGAGGCGGACAACTTGGTCGCATGCTGGCGCTCGCCGCAGCTCCGCTGGGTGTGCGCGTTCGCTGTTACGACCCTGATCCTGACGCCTGCGCCGGCGATGTCTGTGAGCTTCGCACGGGCGCTTGGACGGACGAGGCCGCACTCACCGCCTTCGCCACAGGCTGCGATGCGATCACATTCGAGTTTGAGAACGTCCCATTGTCCGCAGTGCACGCGGCACAACGATGCGCGCCGCTCAGCCCGCCCGCCCTCGCTCTCGAAACCGGCCAAGATCGCCTCCGCGAGAAGACTCTCTTTGTGCAAGCCGGGCTCCATGTGCATCCGTACGCCAACGTCGAGAGCGAGCACGAGCTTCAAGCCGCAGTCGCTCGCATCGGCACGCCGTGCGTCATCAAGACGCGCCGCGGCGGGTACGACGGCAAGGGACAAGTCGTCCTGCGCGAAGCAGCTCGCGTAGGCGAAGCTTGGCGGTCGCTGGGGGACGTGCCGCTGCTGGTTGAAGCATTCGTTCCATTCGAACGAGAGCTGTCGCTCATCGCAGCTCGCAGCCGCGACGGCTCGTTCGCCGCTTACCCACTGACACAGAATCGTCACGAACGCGGCATGCTCCGCGAGAGCATCGCGCCCGCGCCCGACGTCAGCGAGTCCATCGCGAATGACGCCGAGCAGCACATGCACGAGCTGATGAATCGCCTCGCATATGTGGGCGTGCTTGCCATCGAGTTCTTCGTTGTCCGCGACCAAGGCTCGCTCAAGTTGCTCGCCAATGAGATGGCGCCCAGAGTGCACAACAGCGGCCACTGGACAATGGACGCCGGCATCACCAGCCAGTTTGAGCAGCACGTCCGCGCAGTCATCGGACTGCCCCTTGGCCCCACACATCCGGCCACCCCGTGCGCCATGGTCAACCTCATCGGAGCAAATCCCCAGCCCGCTGACATCCTTGCTCTCCCCGGCGCAAAGTTGCACCTCTATGGCAAGCAGTCTCGCGCCAACCGCAAGATTGGCCACATGAACATCGCAGGAAAAGCCGGCGAGAGCACTTCATCACTTGCCGCATCCATTGCACGCCTGCAGCAAATCGCAGTCGCGTGCGATATCGTGCCATAAGCGGCTTTGGTGCATCGTGGCGCCGCGAAAAGCTCCTGACTCGACTCGCTTACGCTCATCACATGGACTTCCGCATCATTTCCATCGGCTGCATGCCCGCTCACCCGCTCTGGAACGAGCGCAGCGCGGTTCGCACCGGACACGCCACCACCACGCTCGTCACTTCGGGCAAGCGCCGCATCCTTGTTGATCCTGGGCTGCCGCCGCAAGTGCTCGCAGCCCGACTGAACGAACGTGCCGGCATCTCGCCGCAGGACATTACCGACGTTTTCCTGACCAGCTTCGCGCCAGATGTTCGCCGCGGTCTTGCTCTTTTCGACGGTGCGACGTGGCACATCAGCGAAACCGAACGCGAAGTCGTCGGCGTGAATCTCGCCACAGCGCTCAAGGACCTGCTCACGCGCCGCGAAGATCAGGGCGGGGTCGCGAAAGACGAATCACTGCGCGAAGTGCTCGAGCACGATGTCGCACTGCTCGCCAAGTGCAAGCCCGCGCCCGACTCGCTCGCAGATCGCATCGATTTGTTTCCCCTCCCGGGTGTCAGCCCGGGGCTATGCGGCCTGCTTCTCAGCCATACGCGCCACACCGTTCTCATTTGCGGCGATGCCATTCCCACCAGCGAGCACATTGAGCAAGGCAAATCGCCCAGCCCCGTGCCCGATCTGGCCGCCGCAAAGTCCAGTTTTGAAGAAGCTCTCGAGATCGCTGACCTGCTGATCTTGGGCCGCGACAACATCGTCGTGAACCCCACCAAGCGTCCGTTCTAGCGCTCAGCCCTTCAGGCGTTCCTCGATTTCATTCTCAACGCGGATCCGTTCACGCATGATCAGATCGCGCCACACCGGATCGGTCTCGATCATCTGCGCCCGCTTCAGCATGTCGAGCGTCAACTGATCGCTCTTCTTCAGCAGCTTCACGCTCGCCGCAGCGCCGCGCAGGCTGTCAATGTCATTGGGCGCAATGGCCAAAGCGTCTTCGAAGAACTTCAATGCTTCTTGCTCAAACCCGCGCTGCTGATACAGAATGCCTAGATTCCGCAGCGGCTTGGGATCCGTCGGCATCAGGCTCGCCGCCCGCTGCAACGCCTGGCCGGCCTTCATGTAGTCATCATCCGTCCCGCGCTTCATGTACGCAAGACCCAACTCGTGCCAGCTTGCTCCAAAGTCCGGCGCAGCCTGAATGCTCTGCGAAAAATGCTCAATCGCCCGCGAGTACTCGCCGGCCCGCATCGCCGCCTGGCCGCGATTGGCAAGCGCCACCGCTTCGCCCAGCGAACGCTGCCGGTCGGCTTGCACATCCGCAGCGCGGGGCGCGCTGTTGCACGCACCAAGCAGCATCGCGACTGAAGCCGCAGCGATCAGCATCGCGCTCCGCACCCGCACTTCATGAGTCAGCATTCGCGTCATGTCGTCGAACCCTCCGCCTTGCGTTCAAACCGCACGTACGTCACGGTCATGCGCCATTCATTCGCCTCAGGCACGATGGAGACCGCCGACACTTCCAGATCAGGCACATCCTGCTTCACGATCTCAACCCAGCGCAACATCGCCGCAAGCGATTCGTCGCGCAGCGTGTACGCATAACGAACCTGATTCCACTTTTCATCGCTCGTGCGCGACGTGCTCTGCGATCCGACACCCACCGGCTTGCTCAATCCCGCGCGAGAGCCAGCACTCTCAATCGTGCTGCGGATATTGGCCGGAGCGACGGCAAGATTCGCATTCCCCTGATTGGCCGCCGCATACTTCTGCAACTTGGCCACCGCTTCCATCGCCCGTTCAGCCTGCACCCGAGCGCTCTCAGCGCGTTCCGCCGCATCGCGAGATGCTGTCCACTTCACCACAGTCCACACACTCGCACCCACAAGCACCAGCACGCCAAGCAGTACAAGGTACTGCGGCTGATTCCGTCGCTGCGTGCGCGCCGCCGTCAGCGCGAGCGTCGCCGCCGCGTCATCCGCTGATCCCGGCAGAGTTGTCGAGGTGTCTACCTGACTCATGCTGATTCACCGTTCCGTTGGCCACTTGCTCTCAAACGTCGCCCGACGCTCCCCGGTGCCGCCCACGTCCTGCATGCTCATCGTCCAGTTCGTCAGCACGCCGCCCGACACGCGCCGCAAACCTTCCAGCAGTTGCTCCGCGTCACGTGTCGTGGGCACAGTCACCTGCACGCGCGGCACACCGCCCGAGTCCAGCGAGATGTTCTCCACCTTCACGCTGGGTGCGCTCAGCACCAGCGAAATCTTCTCAAGCTCCGTCAACACAGGTTTGATGTCGCTGGCGATGCCAGGCTTGCTCATCGCTTCTTCGCGACGCTTCACTTCATCCAGCAGCTTGTTCAGCGGCGAGATGCCGCGCTGGAACGAAGCATCAAACGCCAGCGGATAAATGGCCTTCGCCGGGTCCTGCCATGCCTGCCGATACCCTGCCTCGCGAGTCTCAGCCGCTCCCGTCTGCCGCTGGAACATCCATCCAAGCGCTCCAACCGCCGCTGCCAAAGCAAAAAGAGCTGCAGCGCCCCACACGAACAGCCGCCGCGTCTGCACATTGGGACGGTTCGATAGTGCCACCAGCGCCTGTCCGGGAAGCACCGTCGCGCTCGCAGGCGTTGCTTCAAGCACGTTCACAAACCGCTTGAGCGTCGCACCAAGAGGATCATCGTGCACGACGGCATCTACGCTGGCCATCGCCCACTTGCTCGCGAACGCCTCGCCGAACTCGCCCGCACGCATCACGCCAGGTTCGCCCTCGGGCAATTCGCCCATGCTCTCAGGCAGCACGCAAATCACGCGAGTCGGTCCGCGCGACAGTTGCATACTCCAACCAAGCCATTCGTTCACAAGCCGCCCGACATCTGCCGCATCACACGCGACGACCGCCGGTCCTGTCTCGTTGCCACCAGCCATCACAGGTCGCAGCACACGAAGCCGCATCGATCCGCTCGCGAGCAGTTCACCTTCGTGGGCCCAGCACCAAAGCAGTTGACCCTCAGGATCAATCAACACCACGCCCACCACGGCATCCGCCGAGCTTGTCGCAACGCTCTCACGGCCACCGCTCACCGGCGTGCCAGGAGAATTCGCGGTCGTGCCCCATGCTGCCGCCATGGCGTGCCACACCGTGCACACCTGCCCCACGCGCACGTTCTGTTTATCCAGTTCGTCAACCAACACCCGCGCTGGCACATCACCCGCAGCCAGTACCGCCACCCGCTGAGGAGGAGGCGCATCCTTGGGCTTGCGAGTCTTGAGAAACGTGTGCTGACTCTCCGGCTTGATCTCAACACCCAGCGGCTGCACCGACGAGTCCATATCGCTCGGCGCGAAGAACTCCACAGCACTCGTCGAACTTGACCCGCCGTCGTCATCCGTCACGCCTGCATTCCGCGCTGCAGCGCCGAGCACCTGCAAATCCGTGCTCGTCGTCGTCATCCATGCACACGCCGTTCCGCTCGCATCAAGCACAACGGCTTCCAGCGCATCGCGCGACCGCGGCCCCTCAAGCGTCTGCTTGATCCACTTCGCCGCGTCAGCAAATGTGCCCGCATCCTGCTCCGCTTGGTCACGAGGCTGCCATGTGGCTTCGCCCGTCGCTCCCACAAGACGCACACCTGCCATCAAGCCGCCGCGACGCACGCGACGCATATAAGCAACGCGAATGCTCACTTGGGACCTCCGCGGCCCTTGAGGTGCGCGGCTTCGATCTGCTGTTCTTCAGGCGTCAGTTCCAGAGTCAATCCCTTCGCAGCGCGATCTTCCTGATTCTGGCGCTCTTCTTCCAGCAGCTTGGTCGCGATCTCGTTCGGGTCGCCCTGTCCGGCATACTGCGGATCATTAAGCACGCGCGTCCGCACCTTGCGGAAGAGGTCGATGTCCGCGTCTTGAATGTACTCGGGCACATCCTTCGCCGCCCGCATGGGAGAAATACCCAGCATGCCCGGCGTGCGATTCGCCTGCATCATCTCCATCTGCCGCCGACGCATCATCTCGCTCGGATCGACAGAAGGTGTCTGTGAACTGACCGTACCCAGCGTCACACTGCCACCAGCGCGCTGCGCCAGCTCGATGCGCCGTCCCGGATCAGACACGCCAACACGAATGAACGCGGGATCGATCTCCAAAGCACGATCATCACCCGAAACTACCGCCCCCAGACTCACAAACTTCTGCTTGCCATTCACCCGCACCAGCCCCAGCGGTTTACTGCCGATGTTCGCGATGCCGTGATAGCTCAGCGTCTCCTGCACCACAGGCTGCACGGGCTGCTGCTCAGTAGGAGGAGCCACGGGCACAGGCTTCGGACTGTTTGCAACACGTCCAAATCGACTGGCCGTGCCAGCACTGTCCACTTGCACGACCGACTTCGTCGCCGCCGGATCCCCCTCGTCGGGCAACTTCACTTCCGGGGCCTTGATCTCACTGGCCGCATCGGCTGGGGGCTGCGTCTTGTATCCCGCAAACACCACTCCGCCCAATGCCAGCGCGCCAACACCCAGCCCCGCCTGGGCCAGCATTGTCATCTTGCTCGCACTCGCTCGATCCATGTGAAAACCCGGCACACCTTTCGGCTCGACAACCACAAACTC
>JBKDAN010000002.1:0-5959 GCA_046316615.1 Phycisphaerae bacterium | reverse complement strand
CCTCGTGCACGAGCGCGGTTGCGGAGAGCGTGTGGTTGGGGCGCTCGTGTGCCATCTCGCGCTGAGCGGCGGCGCGGAGTTGGGCGTAGACGGCTTCGACGAGTTGTGCGGCGGCGCGTTGGTCGCCGGCGGAGATGTCGTGAAGGAGCAACGTGATGTCGCGCGGTGATGCACTGCCAGTGGTCGTCATGGTGTACCACCGATCAACGCTTCGGCTTCGGCGATGAGCGCCTTCGCATCCTCGTCATTGGCCCAAGGGCTAGGCGTGCCGTCGGCGGCAGGCTGCATAAGAGCCTTGGCGCTTGCGAGGGCTTCGCGGGCGCGCTGGCGGTGCTCGTCGGTAGCGAGGGGGGCTTTGAGAGCGGGGTCGGCCGCCTTGTCAACTTCGCCCACGGCCGCAAGAGACTCAGGAGACGACGAAGCTAGTTGTTGATGAACCAAAGCCCGAATTAGGATCTGCAGAGCGTTCTGCCCCTGCTCACGTCCCCCATAACTGATCCTGACTGCAGCAGGCGCGGCGATGCTACCCGATCGAAGCTCGACGGCGCGATTCAACCGGACAAGTGCTTCAACCGTTTCGTTCCGACGATGACTTGCCAAGGCCGCGCAAATCAACGCAGCCTCCTGATCAACCCATAAGCCGCTGAAGATCGGTGCATTAGCGAATTCATCACAGTCTGACACCACCTCTCCCAGGTGTAGCGACCATGCCGACTCGTTCGCGCCCCATTGAGTCAAAGTGCTCATGTAAATGCTAATGCACAGCATGCCAATATTGCGGCGCTGACCATCGTCGATCACTTGCATACCGCCATTGGTCTTGAACCACTCCATCGCTTGTCGATAACGAGGAATGAGCGCAAGCGCGACACCCATTCTCATCGCATCAGCATCATTGGAGGACTGGGCTTGTGCGTATGCATCGATGGCGGATGCGACTAGATCGAGGTCATAGCGTTCAGTGTCGCTCGCGTTCATTGCAGCAACCAACCCCCATGCACGAGCCTCAAGAGCACGCGAGTCATTCTCCCCAAACACTGCACCGAACATTCTGGCGGCACTTCTGAATCGCTCCGGGGCGTCTGCTGTGAACCCCAGTCCAGTGCTGGTTTGCTTCATGAGTTGGTCGGCCTCGTGCAGCATCGCCTCTCCAAGCCGCCTTATGTCAGCCTCGGCTAGCTCGCGTTTCGCACGTTCGAGGCCTAGTTGCTCAGATTCGTCGACAGAGCGCACGACGTACTGCCACTCCGCCGTCAGGGCAATCACGCGGGCCTTCACGCGGTGGGGCAAGTCTGCGACGGCAGCCGCGGCTCGCACGGCGCTGGTGATCGACGCGGGGTCGGCGGCGGCTGTCGCCCCCTCGGGTACCGCGGCCTGCTTCAACCTGTCAAACGCAGTGTCCGCCGCGATGCGGTCGTGTTCCAGCCGCTCGTCCAGCATCTCCGCCGCGACCAGCCGCCGCAGAGGCGTAAGGCTCGCGTCATTAATCACCGTGTCGCGAAGTTTGTCGTCGGGTGTGTCGCTGCCCCAAAGCGCGTCGAGATATGCGCCGGCAGGCACGCGCTCGGCCCACTCGGCTTGCAGGTCCTTGCGGCGTTCGTCGGGGTCGCGAATGTCCCACACGCGAGCCGAGCCGTCTTGCAGTTGGATGATGAGGCGCGTGCCGTCGCCGGTCATCTGCAGGCTGGTCACCGCATCGGGCATGCGGAAGACGGCGACCTCGCGGTAAACGCCCTCGGGGGATTCAGCGGTTGCTGGCAGCGTGGGCTTGCCGTCTTTGGCTTCGTAGAAGCGAACGGTCTTGTCACTGCCCCCGACGATGCGGCGGGTGCCGTCGGGCGTGGTGATGGTGAGGCCGGAGGGGCCGTTAGGACTGGATGCCAAAATGGAGGAGACATGGCGCTGCGTTGCCGGAAACTGGGGTCCTCCCTCTTCCCGCAACTCAAGGACCTTCACATCGGCGGCATTGCCTGACTCGTCGTAGTGATTCATGATCACAAGGGCGTTACCGTCAGCGGTGAATCGTGAACGAGGTTTATTGACTCCCTCGCCCCACAGTTGATCCACAGTAAAGCGTCGCCCTTCAGGATTGATGCTGAACACCTGTACGTTCCAGATCGTGCTGACCGCGATGCTATCTGAGCTAGGACTTACTGCGATGTCGGTCGCACCAGATGTCCCGCACGGAAACGCAACAGGCAGCGGTTCCAGCTTGGGCGTCCAAGTCCGCACCCACCCATCGTCGGAAGCCGAGACGATTTTGGTCCCATCAGGTGAAACCGCGAGGGCTTTGACCTGCCGAGAGTGACCTCTGTGTTCTGCGACGATGGTCTTTGACGAAATGTCCAGCCCAATGAGTCGCCCAGTCTGCAGTCCAACCCACGCAAGGTTGCCGTCCCGACTCATTGCGATTGCTGAGGCCGCTTCGTCACCCAGCTTCATTTCGAGGACACGCTCGGTATTGCGAGCATCCCAAACCACCAGAGTGTTGTCAGCGAAAATAGCTGCATACGTCGATTCATCCTGGCTTGCTGTAAAGTCGACAGCCCGACTGGTTGTATCACGAGGCAGTATGCTCACATGGCCAGTTCGCACGTTGAGCGCAATCGGCGTTCCATCGGGATCGATTCCGACCACATTCTCACCGTGAGCACCCAACAACGCCCGGTTGTTTCCCCCGGCAGAAGTAACAATCCGATCCTCGTAAATCAGAAACTGGAGAGGAACAGGAACGTTTGTCGGGCTGTCCAGAGACAGAAGCGGTTTGCCGTCTCGCGTTCTCCATGTACGAAGCATCACGGTTTGATCGGGGCCAAGACCATAAGTGAACGCTGCCTCGCCATCCATCGACAGGCCAGCGATCCCACGATTCTGCTTGATCGTCAGACGATTCAATCGCGACATGCGGTCGACAAGATGCCACTCCCAAGCCCGCTTACTCGACGGTGCTGCGGCGACACGTTGACGTGCTTCTGAATGATCAGACGAGTCGATCGCTGTGAGCGCTAACGCCAAGTTCGCCGTATAAGCGTTCCACTCGGCGGCGTCGGTCTGTTTCCGTAGTTCCACGGTCGCGTCACCTACCAACCTCTGTAGCTGCAGTGTTGCGGCTCGCAATGGTGGCGGGGTCCTCGCATCCTCGTCACCTTCGAATTTCAGCGTGAACTGCGTGCCCTCGCGAGTAAACGCGATTTTGCCGTCATCTGAGATGTAGACATTGGAAACGGCCGGGTCCAAGTATTGCCACGACTGGATCATGGTCGTCTGCGTGTCCTTGACCGCTTCTGCGAGGCTCCGCACGTACTGAGCCGCATTCTCAGCGACGAAACCAACGGCGTTAATCGTGCGAGATCCGACAGGATCAGTGGGGTCGGCGTATACCCGAAGAGCCGCGGCGGAGCCGTTCTTGTCCCGAATCCATCCTGTCGCCGAGTCGAGGTCGAAGTCGCTACCGGGGTTTGTTGCGTTGAGAAGGGTGACAAGGCCGCGATACCCCGCTCGAAGCTCGGCGTCCCGCGCGTCGAGTGCGCTCAACGTCATGGCCTGCGCGTGTTCGCTCACTCGCCACTGCCAAGCCGCCACGCTACCGCCCGCGACCAACGCCAGCATCACGGCACTGACCGCCACCACCGGACCACGGTTCTTGCGCACGAACTTCCTTGCTCGATACACCTTGCTCACCGGCGCAGCCACGACTGCCTCGCCCGCCAAGTGCCGCCGCACGTCATCTGCCAGCGAGTTCGCCGACTCATACCGCCGGCCGCGTTCCTTGTCGAGGGCGCGCATCACGATCCAGTCGAGTTCGCCGTGCACGCTGGCGCGGAGCTTCTCCGGCTCCATCTGCCGTGCGGCGGCGGTGGCTGCGATCGTGTCGAGTGATCGACTCAGTCGCTGACTGGGTGATGGCGGTTCCTCGTCCTTGATGATCCGCTGAATCTCGGCATACGCAGCACTGCGGAGGCGAGCGCCGTCGAAGGGGGTTTGGCCTGTGAGCAGTTCGTAGAGCAGCACGCCGAGTGCGTACACGTCGGTGCGGGTGTCGATGTCGGGTGAGCCTTCGGCTTGTTCGGGGCTCATGTATTCTGGGGTGCCGATGAGTTGGCGGTGCTCGGTGAAGAGCGTCTTGTCGGTGAGGCCGCCTGGGCCTGCGGTCGCTTTCGCGATGCCGAAGTCGATCACCTTGGCGAAGGGCTTGCCGTCCACCATCGTCACGAGCACGTTTCCGGGCTTGAGGTCGCGGTGGATGATGCCCTTAGTGTGCGCGTGCTGCACCGCGGAGCAGACTTGCTGGAAGAGGTCGAGGCGGTCACGGATCGTGAGCTTGTGTGCATCGGCGAAGGCGGTGATGGCATCGCCCACCACGTACTCCATGACGAAGTAAGGACGACCGCCGCCACGCTCGGTGAGGGGTGTGGCACCGCCATCGAGCACTTTGGCGATGTGCGGGTGATCCATCAGCGCAAGGGCTTGGCGCTCGGCTTCGAAGCGTGCGACGACCTGCTTGGTGTCCATACCCAGCTTGATGATCTTGACCGCAACGCGGCGACGCACCGGCTGGGTTTGCTCCGCGAGGAACACGCTGCCGAAGCCGCCTTCGCCGATCAACTGCAGCAGCTTGTATGGACCGATGATGGTGCCCGCACCTTCGGTGATGATCGCTGACCGCATGGTGCTGGCAGCGGCGAGTTCGCGAGCTGCGCCGCCCGTCGCGACCTGCTTGCCCGAGCGAGCTGCGAGCAGCGACTCGACTTCACGCCGCAGTTCCGCGTCGCCCTCGCATACGCGGTCCAGAAACGCGGGCACCTGCTCGGCGGGCAGTTCGCACGCTTCAGCAAAGACAGCCTTGATCCGATCCCACGACGGCATGCTCATGCGGTTCATCGTTCGCCTCATTCCAGCCCCACGCTTGGGCGGTATGTCCAAGGCGGCGGGGGCTGAACTTCAAGCGACAACTGGGGTGGGGAGGGCAAGTGGTGGCGGGCTCAAGCCGCGATTTTCATGGATCTCGCGAATTGTTGTGCTTTCCGCGCACCACCCACCCCCCACGCGCAGAGATTAAGTAGACGGAGGCCCTATGCCCCGTTACCCCGTCTCTCGCCCGACCCAACCCACACCCCGCATCCCCACAGCCGCTACAGCCGTGCTCGCCGCCGCAGCGTTGCGGCTTGTGCGTGCCCGCAGCGGCTCTCCACAGCATGCGGGTTGTTCACCACTGGGCCTTGAAGAGAGCACCCATGCTGGCATCAGTGTGTCAACCGAGAGCGACTTCCGCTCGTCGGCCATCACGGGAGACGCCGCGTGAAGACATTGATCCACTCATCCCAAGACGCGTCCGTTGACGCGCAGCTCGAAGCCCTGACGACCATGACGGTCACGCAGCTTCGACACCGTTACGCCGAAGTCTTCGGTGAACCAACGACATCAGGAAACCGGCAGTGGCTTTTCCGCCGCGTGGCTTGGCGAATCCAAGCCCTCGCGTACGGCGGGCTGTCCGAGCGTGCACGCCACCGCGCAGCCGAACTTGCCCGTGACGCTGACATCCGCGTGCAAGCACCGCGCGCCATCGTGCAGCAACGACCAACCAACGCCAGCAACCGCGTGCTCACGCTCACCGGCAAGGTCGTCGCCAGCAGCGATATTCGCTTGCCACCACCTGGCAGCGTGCTGCGACGGACGTGGAAGGGCACCGAGCATGAAGTAACGGTGTTGCCCAGCGGCTTCGAATATCGAGGTGCGACGTATCGCTCGTTGTCAGCAGTCGCAACCGCGATCACCGGCAGCCACTGGAACGGATTCGGCTTCTTCGGCCTCATTGGAAGGGACTCCAAATGACCACCTTCGCCACAGCGCGCGATGTCCGTCGTGATGTTCGTCAGCGTGACAGTGCTCGCACGCTGCGATGTGCGGTATACACGCGCAAGTCGACAGAGGAAGGGCTGAACCAAGAGTTCAACACGCT
>JBKDAN010000001.1:0-20689 GCA_046316615.1 Phycisphaerae bacterium | reverse complement strand
TTGCAAGGGTGTGGTGCCGTTACGTCGAGAGGTGCACAGCTGACCGCATTCGAGCGGCGGCTCATTCCCCGCCGTTCTTGGCGTCGGGTGCGTCCTGCTCCGCCAACGCGGCCTTGCACCGCGCGAGTGCCTCGCGGTAAGGACCAGTTGATCGTGGCGGCGCTTCGACACGGTGCGCGCTCGATGCGCCGCCAAGCCAAGCGGCGAGCGGGAGTGGGTCGTCCTGTCGCTGAGTGAGCACAGTCAATCGATCACTACAAGGAAGTTCACTGCGACTTGTCAAGCCGGGAACGCAGCCAGGCACTGGCGAAGACCCAATCGTTTGCGACTGACCGCTCGCCGAGTCCCAAGATCTCGGCGATCTGCTTGACGGTCAGGTTAGCGAAATACTTCATCTCGACCACGCGGTGCTGGCGCGGATATTTCGCCGCAAACTCGTCCAAGGCGACATCCAGCGCTTCGATGTCAACTTCGGTCGAGGGTGCCGGGGACTCGGCATCGGTGAGTTCCACCTTCATCTCCCCGCCGCCACGCTTCTGGGCTTTCTTGATCCGGGCGTGATCGATAAGCACACGTCGCATGGTCTTGGCCGCTGCCGCCATGAACGTATTCCTGCCGGCCTGATCGAGGTTTTCGCTCGCTGCCAATTTGATCCACGCCTCGTGGACTAGAGCCGTTGGCTGGAGTGTGTGACCCACCTGCTCACTCTGCAGAGTGGCGGCGGCGAGGGAACGCAAGCGGTCGTAGAGGGCGTTGACGAGCACTTCACTGGATGTCGCATCGCCTGACTTGGCATTGTCGATCATCGTGGAGAGTGGACCTCCAGTCGAGGGTGTGGGTTCGTTGGGTGTCATGGAGTGCCTTCAGGCTTGGTGGTGTGAACGCGGTGGCCGAAACCCCCGTCATTCCTTCTCGTCAGTCAACCGCTGGAGCACAATCAAGGCCGCCGCCCGCTCGTCAGATGTTAGTGTTCGATCAACCGCAAAGGCGGCGCGATGTTGGTGGATAACGCTTCCCGCTTGGATCTTAGTGGCAAAGATCGTGGTCGTCTTGGCCTCCGGCGCTTGGCCCCGCTGGTTGATTGGACTTATGTGCGCCGTACCTATCACGTTGAGAGCGAACGAGGCGATCGCTCCCGTCTGTTAGTTTACGCGGCAAGAGGCGGCGGGGCGAGCGTATACGATGGTAGGTGAACGTACGAAATCTGATAGGATGCTCGCTTCCGCTATGTCAATCGGGAGCCCTGCGGGCTGCCGTCGAGCGCCGCATGCGACACAAACCTAGCATTTGCGAACGTCTGCGAAACTCCGCGCTTGCGATACGCTTCGCAAGCGAAAGAGTGTGATGATGCTTGCCAATCGTTCTGCAGTAGTTCAATCCATCAACCAAATGTTGGGCCGTCGACACATTCGTGCGACGCGATTCGTCGCCGCGATAGTGCTGCTCGCGCTTGGTGCTGTCGCATCGCCAGCAAACGCGCAGACGATCATCTACGTCAACGCCGCGGCGGCGGCGGCGGCGGGGGAATGGGGAGAGTTGGGAACGGCGCACAACGCAACTGCACGCGGTATCGCACTGAACCACGCGGCAAGGAAATGACCATGACTCGCACACTTCCCTCTCGCTCGCTTGCTGTCGTGCTCGCGTTTCTCGCGCTGTGTGTGTTCGCACCCGCCGCGGCCCAGGCGCAGCCCAACGGCTGGGCGGAGCGCGCTCCCAGTGCCAGCCCATCCGCGCGACGAAATCACGCCATGGCGTTCGACGCCGCCCGCGGCGTGACCGTGCTCTTTGGCGGGTTCGGCGACATTGGCTTGGTCGCAGATACGTGGGAATGGAACGGCACAGACTGGACGCAGCGCCCGGTGAGTGGCCCGTCCGCGCGGTCCGTATCCGCAATGGTCTATGACTCAAATCGTGGCGTGACCGTACTTTTCGGCGGCGCCACAACGCAGGGAACAAACGGTGAAACATGGGAATGGAACGGGACCTCTTGGACGCTGCGCGCGACAACCGGCCCCTCCCCTCGACAGTTCCACGCAATGGCCTTCGACTCATCCCGCGGTGTGACCGTTTTGTTTGGCGGCGTGGGCTCTTCCATTGCGTTCAATAGCGAGACTTGGGAATGGAACGGAAACACCTGGACACAGCGTCTCGTCAGCGGGCCATCGGCGCGGCTCGGCCACGCGATGTCCTTCGACCGCGACCGCAACGTGACGGTCCTTTTCGGTGGCGGCCTGAATGGGGGGGCAACTTTGGCGGATACATGGGAATGGAACGGTACGGCTTGGATGCAACGGATTGTCCCCGGCCCTTCGCCGCGCGCCCAACACACGATGGTGTATGACGAAGCCCGCGATGTCACCCTGCTCTTCGGCGGCGGCGGCAATGGCAGTCCGGGCGCGGAGACATGGGAATGGTCGGGGACCGCTTGGAGACGCGTGCCAATCACCGGCCCTTCGACCCGCGTAGACCACGCAATGGTGTTCGACAGCGCCCGAGGCGTCTCCGTCCTCTTTGGTGGCTGGGACAATGTCACCCGCAACAACGAGTCCTGGGAAATCTCGTTTCCAGTGCTCTTCGTGAACAAGGCCGCCACCGGCACCCACGACGGCTCCTCCTGGTCCAACGCTTTCTCCGAACTCCGCGATGCCCTTGCCTTCGCAGCTGCAAACTCCTTCGTCCGCGAAATCTGGGTCGCCCGCGGCACGTACACCCCTTCACCGCCGTTTGGACAAGGCGGCTCTCGCTCCGCGTCATTCAATCTCCAGAACAACCTCGCGATCTACGGCGGGTTTCAGGGCAATGAGACGCTACTGAGCCAACGGAACATTGCCGCCAACCCGACGATTTTGAGTGGCGATTTGAATGACGATGATCCTCAAGGCCCAAACAGGAACGAAAACTCATTCAGCGTTGTCACCGCGAATCAACTCAATCCAAGCGCTGTCTTGGATGGTGTCACCGTTACAAGAGGTAACGCAAAGGACAGTCCGTCCAATCAAGGCGGCGGTATCTTGATAATCGGAGGGGGCGGTTCTGGCCCACTTTGGAAGCAGGGTCCATTGTTCCGCAACCTCACTGTTCGCGAGAACTTTTCCGACACGGGGTCAGGCGGCGGTGTTTCTGCACAAAGCGCGGGTCGAGCACAGTTTGAGCAGACCCGCTTCTTGTTCAATGGGTCTAGTGGTTTCGGCGGCGCTGTTGCACAGAGTGCCAACAGTCATGTGGGATATACAGACTGCCAATTTGAACGCAATAGTTGTAACACTCAATCTGGCGGCGCTATGTACGTCGAAGGCGGCGCAGTCGCGTACTTGACAAACTGCTCGTTTGTCAAGAACCGCGCATGGACAGCGGGAGGTGCGATTCATGTGCGCAACAACGCGCGGCTCATCGGAGACCAGTGCACGTTCTATGGAAACACAGCGCTCGCAGGCTCTGGCGGAGCCTTGTTTTTGCAAGATAACGCCGCAAATCCATCTGTCGACATTCGCAACTCGGTCTTTGTTGGAAACACGGCAAAGGGCGCGGGTGCCGACGGCGCCGCAATTAAAAGCGGACTTTCCTACTCGGTGTTTACAAACTGCACAATAGTCGCAAACGAGTCGGCAGCTGGCGCTGCGGTGCAACTTAACTATCAAGGCATCTCATTCGTAAACTGCTTCTTGTATGGCAACACATCGCGCGACAATAGCACAAGCGGAGAAGCTGCGCAAACAAGCAGCGGGTTTGGTGGGGTTCGTAACTTTCAACACTCGACGGTCCAAGGTTGGAGCGGCTCGCTCGGAGGTGCCAACAACAACGGACTGGACCCCATCTTCATCCGATACCCCTCCAAAGGACTGAACAACGAATGGGATACGAACGACAGTCCAGTTTACGACGACGACTACGGCGATCTCCGCCTCTCCTCCAACTCCCCCGCCATCGACAGTGGCGACTCACTCGCCGTGCCAGCCGACACCTACGACATCGATGCTGACGGCAACACCACCGAGGCCCTCCCCCTCGACCTAGCAGGCCAATCGCGTTTCTACGACGACCCCACCCGCGCCAACACCGGCAACGGCAACCCGCCCGTCGATCGCGGCGCGTACGAGAACAATCTCGCGACCACAGTCTGGAACGCGCCAACCGGCGGGCGGTTCGACTTTGCGGTCAACTGGTTTGGTGGGGTTCCCGCCAGCACGGTGCGAGCGATCTTCAACAGCGACGTGGGCCTCAACCGCGTCTACACCGTGACGATGCCCACCAGTCAGAGCGCGTATTCGATGAGCGTGCTGAGCAATCTTGTCACGATTAATCTGCGCGGGCTCACAACCTCGGGCAACCTCACGCTGGCGTCGCCCGGGAACGATCAGAATGCGCCGTCCCTGCTGGTGTCTGGGCCTGCCAGTGTGCCAACTGGACTGTCGATTACCAACACGGGCACGTCGCCGCGTTCGGTCTTCGGTTCTAACGCGGTGGTCGCGGCGGCGTCGGACTCGGCGGGCGAATTGACCGTCTCGGGACTGCGATCAAGCCTGCTACTCCGTGACTCGCTCGACGCCGGACTCGCGGGTAGCGCGTCGCTGCGCGTGATCAATCGCGGTCAATTGAGTGCGGCGACATTGCGTACGGGCGTCAATGTTGGCGCAACTTCCACGGTGCTGGTGTCGGGCGTGAGCGGTGCGGGCGACTCGCTGCTGGCGCTGGGCGGACCTGGCGTGGATGAACTCGTGATCTCTTCGCGCGGCACTACGACGATGCAGGTGCAGAACGAGGGTGTGGTCGCGGGACTTGAAGCGCTCGACCGCACCGTCTTCGCGGAGTACGCGGGCAGTGTCGCGAACGTGACCATAAGCGGCGCGAACACGATCTGGGATACCAGCCAGGACGATCTGATCATCTCACGCGGCGGCACGACCAATCTTGTCGTTACTAACGGCGCGACGATGAACACTGCGACCGCGAACCGCATTGTGCTCGGTGAACTCGAAGGCTCGGTCGCCAACATCACGATTGGGCCGGCCAGTTCGTGGAACGAGTCGGTGCAGAGCGTGGTGCTTGCTGGTCAAGGCGCCGCGAATATCAACATGCTGCCGGGTTCTGCGCTCAACTTCCAGTCCAACCTCGTCATCAACCCTGCAGGTTCCATCAGCGGCAGCGGCACTATCACAGGCGGCGTGTTCAACGTGGGCACGGTGCGCGTGGGCAACTCGCCCGGCGAACTCACGATCGTCGGTGATTATCGTCAGTTGCCTGCGCAGAATGATCCTGACCCGGCGCGAGCGAATCGCTCGGGTTCGCTCGAGATGGAGATCGCAGGCACCGCACCTGGGCAATACGACCGATTGATCGTCTCAGGCGATGTCGACCTGGGAGGCGGCTTGGTTGTTAACCTTGCCCCGCAAGTTGTGCTACCGGAGAGTGGCACATTGGAGATCATCACCGGCGCGCGGGGCAACACGCGATTCGACGTTGCCCTGCTGCCCACGTTGGGGCTCGACCGCTTCGCACGCGTTGTGTATGGCGATGCAGATGAGCCTATCTCCATCGGCGTGCAGCCGATTCAGGCTCCGTTCAGTCCAGGCGAGCCTAGGGGTACGCCGGTGGCTGGCACGCCCAGTGCCGTTATCGTGGCAGATTTCAACGCCGACGGTGCGCCCGATCTGGCGATCGCCGTGCCGAACATCACACCGGGCAGCGCGGGTCAGGCGTTCGTCTTCAGGAATGCAGGCGTGTCGAACGGCGTGTGGCAGGGGTTCCAATCCGTGCTGCAACTCAACACTGGTATCGATCCCAGCGATATCGACGCCGCAGACCTTGATGGAGACGGCCTGATTGACCTTGTCGTCAGCAACCGCGGAAGCGATTCTCTCTCACGCTACCAGAACACGTCTCTCGGCAGCAGTTTCCTGACGCAGTCACCGATTGCCGTGGGCGATGGACCAAGCAGCGTCTCGGCGACCGTGCTATATAACGACGCAGGCACGAATCTGCCTGACCTGATCGTGAGCAACGAGACCGCGGGCACGATCCAACTGCTGCGGAGTAACGACGCGATCGGCGGACCGACGATCACGCCGCAGCAGACGATCACGGTTCCGGGCCGGCCTAGGCGCACACGCCCCATCGACCTAGATGATGACAAGCGCAACGAAGCGGTGTCGATGATCGTGTCCGATGGTTCGGCAGGCAGCGTGAACGCGGTGATTCCGATCGTGCGCGTTTCGCCGACGCTCTATGGATTACTCGCGCCCGTGCCCGTGGCCGACGATCCCCAGGATCTCGTTGTGTCCAATATCAGCGCGGTGCCGACTCCCGATGTTGCGGTGGTCTGTGCTAGCGGTGCGATTTCCGTGCTACGCAACCAGTTGCTGCCTGAGCAGCCCATCGGCTCGCAGCCTTTCGCACCAGCGGTAAATCTACCCGTACAAGGAGCGGGGCTCGACATCGCGGCGTATGACATCGACGCGGATGGCGACAACGACTTGGTGGTCGTGCTGTCAAATGTGGTGCGCGATGTGTACACGCTGCGCAACTTGACAGACGATGCGACGACGATCTCGCTCGCCGCGCCGCTAGCTGCGGAGACAGGCGCGAATCCGCTGCTGGTCGCCGGCGCTGACGTGGACGGATCAGGCGTGTTTGATGTCATTCACCTCGGGCCGCCACCTCCGGGCCGATGCCCTGAGTGCCTTGGCGGCGACAATCTGTTTGTGCTGCCCGCGGCGCCGACGGGGTGCGACTCGGTCGACTTTAATCGCAACGGCGTCTTCCCCGAAGACCAAGATGTCGTTGACTTCTTCGATGTGCTCGCGGGCGGCCAGCCTGTTACGTGTGATCCGGCGCTCGGCTGCAACGATATTGATTTCAACAACAACGGCGTCTTCCCTGAAGATCAGGATATTGTGGACTTCTTCAACGTCCTCGCTGGCGGAAGTTGCCCCTAAGCCGAACGCCACATTCAACTCATCTCACGTCCGCCCCGCCCGCTTACCACGCGCGGAGCGGTTTTCGTTTCGAGTTTCTTCATTGTGCCCTGCTGTGACACGCAGCCTTGCACGCTAGAATCGCGCCAAGCAGCAACTAAGTGACAACGGTCGTCCCAAAATTGTGGAATTCTGTGTTTTCCGCGCACCACCCACCCCCGAGGCGTATCGATATACACGACGGGAGGCCCACATGCCCCGTCATCACGTCTCGCGCCCAACCCAGGCCACACCCTACATACCCGACACCGCAATTGCCGTGCTAGCAGCCGCAGCGTTGCGGCTTTTGCACGCCCGCGACGGATCTCTCTCGCATGCCGATAGTCCACCACTGGGGGTCGAAGAGAGCACCTATGTGGGCATCAGTGTGTTAACCGCGAGCCAGTCCCGCTCGTCGGTCATCACGGGAGGGAGAGAACGGAGATTGGTTAACGGGAAGGTTGAGGAACGAAGGTGTGGGGCTCGAAGCATTCACGTTCCGTTATCGCCTCGGTTCTGCGACTCCATGGCCTTCGCGAGCCATCCCGGGCAAACGTCCGGTCGTTCTCAACCGGACTTCATGACGGCAGTTTGCCGAGTGCGGCAGCGACATCCGTCAATAATTGCTCGATTGGCTTGCTCGGCTTGGTGGCCTGTAACTGCGTAAGGACAAGTTGCGCTTCAGTCAATGCAGCCCGAGCACCTTTAACGTCGTTGGTCTCCGCTTTCGCCGTTCCGAGAGCGAAGAGTCGATTCGCAAGTTCACGCGCCACGACGGAATTCGAGGGGTCGTTCTTTACAAGAGGACGCAAGATTGAAACGCTCTCGCCAAATGCCTTGACGGCCGCCTCATGGTCGCCAGTTGCTTGCGCAGCAAAACCGACTGATTCATGCAGCGTTGCGACATCCCGACTAACTCGCACGTCATCAGGTGACGCCTCGCGCAGCTGCATTAGCAATGTCATCGCTGAATCAAACTCTGTCGTCGCAGCCGTAATATCACCGCTGTCGACCAGTACGTCGCCGACGAACTTATGCGCCAGTGCGAGGTCGCGCTTACTTGTGGCGTTCGCGACAATGACATCGAGCGTACGACGAAGATTGAGAATCTCCCGAAAGAGGGTGATCGCCGAGGGATAGTCCTCAGCTTGCTGAGCGCGATCAGCAAGTCGTACGAGTCCGACTGTCAAGTCTCTCAGGTAATCTGGATTCGACCTGTCCTCGCCGAGCAGTTCCCGTCGAATGCGAATAGACTCGTTGATGTCCGCGAGTGCTGTCTCGTCCTGGCCGTCCGCCTCCGCAAGTCCAGCGCGTGCGAGCAGCACCTGTGAATTGGCTTGGCGAATTGATGCGGTAGTACGTATGGCGGTTGGCGTGGCATCGAGCAACTTCATAGCTTGAGTGATCGCTTCTTTGGCGGCATCAGCACTTCCGGTGCGACGTTCGACATCAGCAATGGCACTCAACAAACCCAGCCGAAACGCCGTCATGCGATCCGCTGGTATCTCACTCAGATCGCTCGCAACCAACGCGTACGCGCGCCGGTAGGTTTGCTTTGCTTCTGCCGTTTGTCCGGTGTTCATGCCGCGTCCGCCCTGAGTATCAGCAATTGCACGCAGCGCAACAGCGCGTTCAAATGTCAACTTGTCATCGTTCGGAAACGTACCCGCGAGTGCGTCCAGAATCTGACTCCCCGACAGCGAAAGAACTTGCCGAGATTGAAGCGAACCTTCCTGCCGCTCTAGCTTTCCGGTAATGTTGAGCACGGTGGAATTGATCAACTCTCGCACCTTCGATAGTTGCGCTTCGCGTTGACGAACCTGTCCAGCTTTCCAAATCACGACGCCACCGCCGATTCCCGCCGTCAGCAACACAGCCGCAGCGCCGCTCAGCCCAAAGCGATGACGGCGAGCAAACCGTGATGCCGCGTACAAGAACGTGTCAGGTCGAGCTTGCACCGGAAACCCGGACAAATGCCGCTGGATGTCAGCAGAAAGCTCGCTCGCCGACGCGTACCGACGCCTCGGCAGCTTTTGTAACGCCATGAGCACAATGTTGTCTAGATCGCCGCGCAATCTCCGTTGCAACCGGCTGACTGTCTCATCGCGCGACTTTGCGAGCTGCTCGGGTGAGAGTGTTTTCGCCGTTCCATCATTAGCGACAACTTGCTCAGCGCGCGTGATCGCCGTACTGGGCGCGGATGGTTCTTCCTCTTGCACAACCCGCAGAACTTCCGCGCGCAATCGGGTCCTGAATGAGTAAGGCCGCTTTCCGGTGAGCAGTTCGTAAAGTAGCACGCCCAGCGAGTAGACATCGGTGCGAGTGTCGATATCTAGGCTGCCCTCGGCCTGTTCGGGGCTCATGTATTCAGGTGTGCCGATGAGTTGGCGATGCTCGGTAAAGACGGTCTTTTCGGTCAGCTTGGTAGCCGTGGCCTTTGCGATGCCAAAGTCGATCACTTTGGGGTGTGGCTTACCGTCCTGTGTGCTGACGAGGATGTTTGACGGCTTGAGATCGCGGTGGATGATGCCCTTGGAGTGAGCATGCTGCACGGCATCGCAGACCTGCACAAAGAGTTCCAGCCGGTCCTCGATGCTCAGGTTGTTCTTGTCGCAGTACCTCACGATTGGATCGCCCTTGACCAAGTCCATCACGAAGTACGGCCGCCCCGCCTCCGTCGCGCCGGCATCCAGCACCCGCGCGATGTTGGGATGGTCCATCAACGCGAGGGCTTGCCGCTCCTGCTCGAAGCGGGCCACCACCTGTCGCGTGTCCATGCCCAGTTTGATGATCTTGATCGCGACCTTGCGCGAGACTGGCTTCTCTTGCTCGGCCATGAAGACCGAGCCGAAGCCGCCCTCGCCGATGAGTTGGAGAATTTTGTATTGGCCGATGCGCGTGCCTGAGCCTTCGACCAGCGAATTGGCGTTCATCGTTGCGCCAGCAAAGTCACCCTTCAGATTCCCCACAATGTCACTAAGCGGAGAGGGCTGGGCCCCAGCGGGTCGCACGTTGACAAGCAGGACTCGAACTTCTGCGAGTTCTTGGGGCGTCAGCGCTAGACGGGCGAGCAGTGCCTCCTGCTCCGGCCCCAAAAGGTCCTTGGCCTGCAGGAACGCCACATAGATTCGGTCATCGGCGTTCAGTTGGCCTGACAACGGGGACTCCTTGGTTGCTGGCAGAAGTTTCCGAATCCGCAAGTCATCTACATGCACGGCGATGCGGTCCGCAGCTCGCGAAACCAAGAGTATGACGACTTGTATGGTCGAAATGCCCAGTTCTGACACGTTTGCGACTGCAGCCAGTTTTCTTTGCAGCCCCGATCCCATTCCTTCGCCATACATGTTGAACCCCGGCCCGACCGCATGTTGCGGCAGAATCAGCCGGGACAACTGTCCAACCACACAAGGAGCAGAACATGAATCGAACCTCTCTTACTCTTATCGCAGGATTCGCACTCGTCGCCGCTCTGGCGGGCGGATGCCAAAGCGCAAGCGATGGCATCGGGCGGTTTACCGGCGAAGAAGGTGCAACCACCGGTTACGAGCGAGTGACCTGGGATGCGGACGTCGGCGAAATCAATCCTCCATCGCCCGATCGTCGCACGGTATATGTGCAGTTCAATGATGCGACCGGTCGGGACATTCAGATGCGCAACGAGCTGCGCGATGAGCTCAAAGCACTTGGGTACCAAATCGTCACGAACCCAGACTCGGCCGCGTACAAACTGCAGGTGCGAATTACCTCATTCGATCGACGCGAAGCTGGTGACCGCCGCGATGGAACTGGTCAGGTGCTGCAACGAACTGGAACGAATACAGCATCGCGGGCGGGCAGTGCAATTTCTTGCGGTGGCTTCATCGGCGATGTGATTCAGGGAGGAGCGAGTATCCTCGGAGAGAAGATCGGCAACGACACCACTGCTCGGGAATGGTGCCTCGTGGCCAACTTCACGCTGGCGGAGTTCGTGCCTGAGGGTGTCCAAACCGACAACTATTCCGCCAACCAGAATCGAACAGGGGCCAGCAATGGTACAGGCAACGCCTCTGGATACACGGTTGGCACTCGAAACACTGTCGACGGTCAGTCTCAGACGATGACGACGCTGAAGAATCACATTGAGTATCGCCGCACGCTCACCGCGTCGACGACCAAGTGGAATATGAGCGAGCAAGAGGCGTACGACAAGCTTCTGCCCCGCTTGCTGAAGGCTGCGGCGAACGCGCTCCCGTCGGCGATCTGAAATCGCGTAGTCGTGGAACCAATGCACTGAAAGCGAAAGCTGCCAGTGTATTTTGCATTGAACTCGATAAAGGCGCCTCGCTCGGTTGTGGGTTTGCAAATGGACAACGCTCTCTGGTAATGGAGGCCTTGGGTGATTACGAGTGCAGTGATGGTGACAGTTCGACAAAGTGCCTGTGGGAGATCCAACAGATGAGCAAGCTAACTCTGACGTGCTGGGCAATTGCGGGAACCATGGTTGGTGCCACAGGAATTGTCGCGTTTGCGCAGCAAGGCACACCTTCTAGGCCGACAAGACCACTCCCAGCGACGGACAATGGTGACCAACAGCGACCGCGCCGTGCAGATGGCGGGCCGTCGCGTCCGAATCAACCGATCCAATCACCAGTCACGGATAATCGTCCCACACTTGGCACTTCTGACTCATCAAATACTCAGCAGGACACAACGCCATCGATTGTCGCTCGTAAGTCCGGAGCATGGACGGACGAGACGGTTTGGGGCCTTCGCGATCAAGGGCCACGTCCCGACGCGTGGCCACTGAGTCGGCCATGGCCCCTAGACCCACGAGAGCAAGAGCTCAGAGTGTTTTCGGGCGGTTACACAGTGGGTCTGCAGGGAGACGCACGCGCGAAGTCGTTCACAGGTAACCTCTCAGGGTCTGGAAGGTTGACCGTATCAGAAGCGTTCCAAGGCCGCGTCACGGGTGTCTCGGTTAACACTCGAACAATAAGCGGAAGCGTTGAATTAGTCGGTGGGACGATCAACGCCGGAGGAGGTCAGCTCGTGCTCGACGCGATGCGAACAAGTTGGGGAAGGGAACTTCATAAGGCTGTGGGTGGCACTGGGTTTCCCGTGATGGAACTAACCGGATGCGGTCGCGTCATCGGCAGCGTCGAAATTGGTCCGGGAGGTTGTCTGCGTGTTGAACAGCCTCCTGACACTCTACCTGCCACTCCTGATCGTCGACTGTCGATCTCGGGAGATCTGCGTATGAGCCCAAGCGGTTCCGTCCATATCGATGCCCATGAGAGCATCTCTGGTCATCGATTGGTGATCCCGTCGATCTTCCAGAACGCGCCTCTGCTGGTGAACGGAAAGCTTCATGCTCGCGGCACTGTGTCACGTATCAGGATCGATTCCCCAACTCCCGGTGCACCGGGAAGCAGCTTTACTGCGGCGGTCTTTTCTTCCGGCGTATCTGGTGTCCTTCCCTTTACAACTGTTTGCCCGCATTCCAG
This sequence comes from Phycisphaerae bacterium, assembly GCA_046316615.1. GTDB lineage: Bacteria > Planctomycetota > Phycisphaerae > Phycisphaerales > UBA1924 > BJHL01. The sequence goes on along the minus strand of JBKDAN010000001.1, from coordinate 8,253 downwards.
CAGCGTCCAGATCGACAAAGCGCCAAACCATCTGGCTTCCCGACTCTCTCAACTAGGCCGTTCCCCGGGAAACAAGCAAGCTGATGATCAAGCATTGGCGGAACTCAATCGCGCGATGTTTCACTCGACCGATGAAGTTGATCGAGTCCTCGCCAGGCAACCAAGGACATGGTGGGCCACTTCGTTTACACCTCGCCACACGACACAATGGACGAGTCAGTACTCCCTAGAAGTGCTCAACCCAGTCCAATTGGAAGCGATTAGTGTCCGACTACCCGAGTACGCAAGTGGTGGCTCAATGCCGTTGGACGAACTGTCGAAGTACGACAATCTCGTACTGGTTACGCACGGGACTAGAAGCTCATGCAATCGATCTCCAACTCCTGTGATTAGTGACGAACTCATTACCATGGGACAGATCGCTTCAAGGTTCCGCGACCTTGCTGCAGTTGTAAACGCAGCACATGATGTTGCCCCTGGAGAGGCACCGATGCGTTCGGCTAAGCAAATCATCCAGGAACACTGGGATCGCCTCTACAACTCAGTCTTGACACATACGCCGTACCCAGTCGATTCTCGCTGGGGCGTCACGGCATTGGACTGGCGAGAATGGGCTACAGGTAACAACGGGCCCGACCCTGAAGGCACGCTGACATGGCTCTTCAATCCATGGATCTCTGCGTTCTATGCCCAACAGATCGGACGCTCGCTCGCAGACGAGATTGCAGCACGACGCGAAGTTCGCGGACAGGGCCCCATGAAGCGTCTACACCTGCTCGGACACAGTTCCGGAAGTTGGCTCGTGGACGCAATCGCGGACCGGCTGCGTGAGCACTGGGGGCCGCGTGAGTTGGGAGGTCCGGAGATCACCCTGACATTCTTCGACGCTTTCGACCAAGGCGGGGCACAGGCGATCTTCGGAGCCCAGGGGGAGCTCGGCGATTCGGCAGACATGGTCGAACACTATTACGAAGCGGCCATGCCCTTTACACAGTCAAGGGGAGCTGGCTTGCAACGCTACGCAACCAACTTCGACGTCTCGGCACTACGAAATCCCACGGACGCTGATCACTCTCACGAGCAACAAAATGAATGGTTGGACCGAGCTGGCATGCCGTCGTTGCCGCCTTCATTACTGCTGTGGGGTGACAAACACTCTTGGCCGTACGCCTGGTACCTCCGCACCATGCGCGCGTTCGTCACGGAGGGGTCGCCCGATAAACCGTGCGAGGGTGATCCTGACTGCAAGTGGCAACAGTGGGGTGTAATCCGCTCGCCGCTGGCCCAGGACTTCCTTGCAATGCAGAGGAGAACGGGTCAGTTTAAGTAGTAGTCCGTCCCGCCGAATCAAGCCATGCACCGCACTTTGTTCTGCGTCAAATGCCATAGGTCCATCCACGTTGAGGTCATTCGGGTTCATGCCAAACAAGACAAGTCCCATGCTGGCACGTTGCCACGTGCAGGGGGTATTCTTGATCGCTACGCGGGTTTGAATCAGGATTACATAGTGGAGGTCATCCGATGACACCATCCGAATCACGAGCCGGATCTGGCGGTACCTGCCGTCTGGACTACCTTGAGAGCTATCGCGTTAACCAAGCGACTCTGCCTGCTCCAGTGCCATTCGTAGAGTGAGTGTCGCGTCATCCGGTCGAGCATTCTTGAACCTTGGACGCAGCGAACCGCCTGGGTAGATCGTTCCCAACGCTAGCAGTCGTGAACGGCATTCAGCAGGGCTTCGCGAGACGCACGCGCACCGGCCCCGGCGTTTTGGATGATCACCGAGAGCGGAACTGCGGTCGAGGGAGTTGGTTCGTTCTGTTTCATGGAGTCGTCTTGAAAGGCTTTGGTGGCGAGACATTGATGGACCATTGATGGTATCGGTGCGTTGCCGCCTTCACCAATTCTCGACACCACCCGGTACGAGCCGATCGACGAGGGCGTTTCAGACGCGGTTGCGGTTCCCGCGAGTATGTCCAACCCGAGTTGACCGACCAATTCACTGGTCGGCGATGCGGCTGCACCTTGCTCGCGAAGGTTGGCGAGCAGGATTCGAACTTCTGCAAGTTCCTCGGGCGTCGGCCCCAACTGAGCGAGCAGTGCCTCCCGATCCGACCCCGACCGGTCCTTGGCCTGCAGGAACGCATCGTAGATTCGATCACCACTATCCGATTGGCTAGACACCGATTGCTCCCCGTTCGCTGACGACATACTCACCACCGTTGGGCCGCAAGTGGCAAAAGGTACCCGCCCGAAAGTCCGGCTTTGTACGATGTGGTCGTCCTGAGGAACCGAGCAACCGCTCCCAAGCCGCGCCGGTCCATTCACTTTCTTTGCAGTCCAGATCCCATTCCTTCGCCATACATGTTGAACCCCGGACCCGACGCATGTTGCGGAGGGGATGACCTTCGGAGTTCACCGCGACGGTTGTCCGTTAATGGCTCGGCAAAGTCAGCGTGCAGACGTTGTTCATTGAAACGAGATTCACTGTGGGAGAACGGCCGGGGGGAGATCAGCGCGGGCATCGATTCTCAGATGGTCTTTATCATCGAGAACGGGAAAGGTCAGTGAGAGTGTCAAACGAGTTGCAAGAAAGCGAGAAAGGAACTGTCATGCCGAAGAAGTCATGTCGTTTATGGAGCGCTGCAGGCGCATTGGTCTTCGCACTGTCCGCGCAAGCCGACACTGCAGTTCGGTACGCTCAGAATGTCGTTCCGCTCGACAATCCAAACCAGTGGGTGGATGAGTCTGAGGCAGAAGGCAATCCTGATCGTGCTGGTGCGGGTGGTACGACCTGCAACTCTTGCAACTTGCCGTCAGCTGTGAACGGGTGCGGTACGCTCTGCGGCCCGAGCAGTGCGGCCGGTGCTAATACAGCATGGCTAACGGCGGATCAGATCGGGGACTTCAGCACCGGAGCAAACGCTATCTCGCAGTTCTCTCTGGTCACCGACGTAAAGGTGGAAGTGCTGGGCCGGTTTGATAGTGGTGCCACGCGTGCGCTCGAAATGGAAGTGTTCATTCCAGGCACGGGCTGGTCAGCAACACTCTCGTCAACCTGGCAGTCGACTAGCAACTGCTCCTGGCGATTCGGCAGCCGCAACTTCGCCACGGACATCGATTGGACGCCTGAAATGCTTGACCAGATCCAGGTGCGCGTCCGGCGGCAATCAGGGTCGGCCGGGTGTCTGCGCGTCAAGGCATTTCGGGTGACCGCGACTTTCACACCCGCGCCATTGTGCCCGCCCAACGATGCATGCACGCAAGCCACTCCGGTATCGATCGGTGACACGTCATTCAGCAACATTTGCCGACACACGTCGACGACACCCGCTTCCTGTCTTGGCGTCAGTAGTACTGCAGATTTGTGGTATCGCTTCGTCGCTCCGGAGACCCGTCCGTATCTCGTCGATACTTGCGATTCGGACTTCGACTCAATGGTTCATGTGTTCGGAGCTTGCGGCTCGGTTCCGCTGGCGTGCGGCGATGATGAATGCGAACTGTTGGGCGGTGGCGCGTTGCGGTTCTACGCCACAGCGGGGACGGCATATCTCGTGCGTGTATCGAGCTACGCAGATCCGCTCGGCGCCGTCGGCGGCTTTGGCACGTTGCGCATCAGTCCGCAGTGTGTGCCCAATGACGCCTGTGCAGGCGCGGTGGACATCAGCACGGGTGCGACTCCTGTCATCAACACATGCGCCCACTGGGACGATACGTTGGAGCAGTGCGGAGGTCTTTTCAGCACTTCGGATCTCTGGTATCGTTTCACTGCCCCTGAGACTCGATCGTACCAGATCGACATCTGCGATACCGAATTCGATGCGATGCTTCACGTGTACAACGGCTGTGGCGGATCACCCGTGGCGTGTGCGGATGATGAGTGCGAGCCGCGGGGCGGTGGAAGACTTGTTCTTCAGGCGAGTGCGGGCACGTCGTACCTGATTCGAGTCAGCGAGTACGTCGATCCTGAGTTCGGCACCCTCGGGGGCGAGGCTGTGCTTCAGATCCAGCCCGTCTGCGCGGCAAACGACTCATGTGGTGGCGCCGCTCCGATCGGGCTTGGAGCAACGGCCTTCGACACCACATGCGTACATCAGCTTGAAACAACGCAGTTCTGCGAGGGTTTCGAAAGCACTGCCGACCTGTGGTACCGATTCGTCGCTCCGCAGACGCGTCAGTACGTGATCGACCTGTGCGATGTAAATTTTGATGCGATGCTCCACGTCTTCACGTCTTGTCAAGGCGCTCCCATCGCGTGTGGTGACGATGAGTGCGGCATCGGTCGGGGCGGCGTAATCAACTTATCGACACTCGGAGGGCAGACCTACTACATTCGTGTTTCTGGATACGTCGGAGATGTCGGCACGGGAACGATCTCCATCGGGCAATGCGATCTTACCGACTTCAATCGCAACGGCATCTTCCCTGAAGATCAGGACGTTGTTGACTTCCTCACCGTTCTGGCTGGCGGCGATCCTGACACTTGCGACGTTGTGCTCGGATGCAGTGACATCGACTTCAACAACAACGGCGTTTTCCCAGAGGAGCGAGATATCATCGACTTCTTCAACGTGCTCGCAGGCGGCGCCTGTCCGTGATGCGATGTTCGTGTGTGACAAGGCTCAAACCAAACACCCCGACTGCAAAGTCGGGGTGTTTTCTCTGGGCGAAGGATGACGGTGTTTGTCCCTCTACTGGGACGACGTGCACATCGTCGAACGACTTCGCAGTGCAACGCGCAACCCAACCGGTGACGCTGCTGCGTGACCAGAGGGGGATAGGGGGTCATTTCCTTCCCACCTTTGAGGTCGGGACGGCTCGTTGCGTGTTTCACGAATCGCCGCAGATTTCAGGGGGGTATTTTCCCCCGCCAAAACTGCCCCGACATTCGCCAAGGTGGCCCGTCTCTGCGATCCACCACGACAATCCGCGATGCACGGCTGCGAAGTGCGCGCGTATCGCGACGAAACTGGGTCTCCCTATGCACAACCCCCGCGAACAATTTCTCTAGCCGAGGCGGTGGGGGAGGCGGGCAAATTCTCTGGTTAACACCCGGGTTGGACGGTCAGGCTGACGGTGTCACGACGAGGTTGCAGCACGCCGAAAGTGCCTCTGGCGCAGCGCTGGCGGTGTTCAAATACTCCAGTCGTCCAGCTTGCAGGGTGATTGCTGCTCGGAAACTGGTTAACGGCCGGGCGTCTCAACCGTCAGATGGTACGGGATGGAGAGAGCGGCGAGGTGGTGTTGGGTGCCGAGTGTGACCCCGAGCCGTTAACCAGTGGGTTGGAGAGAATCCGGCAAACGAACGCCGACTCAGCGGTGTAGATGATGTCACTTGGCGGGTCTGTGCACGCTGCTCCCACACAAGCTTCAGCTCACTCGGCACAATGTCACGATGCTCCCGCTCTTCCGACGACTGCTGGGCGTGATCGCCACCGCGACGCAGGCTGAACTGCGTCAGCAGGTGCAGTATCTCAAGTTGGAGAACGAGATCCTGCGCAAGCGCATCACCGGGCCGATTCGGGTCACGCCGCAGGAGAAGTCGCTGCTGGTGAAGTTCGCTAAGCCGCTGGGGAAGGCGATGCGGGACGTGGTCAGCATCGTCCAGCCATCGACCCTGCTGCAGTGGGTACGCGACAGCAAGAAGACCAAGCCGCGCAAGGTGTCAGGCCGCAAGCCCGGGCGACCACGCACGCGAGAAGACATCCGCCGGCTCATCCTCCGCATGGCCAAGGAGAACGACTGGGGCTATGCCCGCATCCGTGGCGAACTGCTCAAGCTTGGCATCAAGATCGGTCACGGCACCATCGTCAACATCCTGCGCGAAGCCAGGATGCCCACCAGCCCCGAACGCAGCCGGGTGACGTGGCAGGAGTTCATCCAGACGCACGCGCGGACGCTCTGGGCGTGCGACTACCTGCGACAGCGCGTGCTGACTTGGCGGGGCTGGCGTGATGCGTACGCGCTGGCGTTCGTAAACGTGGTCACGCGTCGAGCGATCATCACGCCGACGACGTTGCAGCCCACGCGGGGCTGGGCGGCGGACCAGGTGAAGGCGTTCAACCGCCAGGCGAAGGAAGCCAATGTCCCCTGCAAGGTGCTCACGCGCGACCGCGATAGCAAGTTCGGGAAGGAGTTCGCTGTCGCCCTGCGAGAGCAACGCATCCAGCCGGTGCGGCTACCCATTCGAGCGCCCAACCTCAACGCCCATGTCGAGCGTTTCATCCAGAGCGTGCAGGATGAATGCCTGCACAAGTTCATCGTGGTGGGGACCAAGCACATGGACTACCTGCTGCGTGAGTACACAGTCCACTACAACACCGAGCGGCCGCACATGGGGATTGGGCTGCGGGTGCCGATGAAGCGGAAGCGAAGTACGAGCCCGCAAGAAAGCCACGATCGTCTGCGCAAGCGACGAGGGGAAACTGGTCCGATCATGCTGGTGGATGAGCGTGGCCGCTCGCGCAAGTCACCGCGTCTAGCCCTACGGGTGGCCGACCCAGGTGGCGCTGGAGCGGGACGCGTGGTGTGTCGTGTGCGGCTGGGTGGGGTGTTGAAGCACTATGAGCGGGCGGCGTGAGGACTGGTACTTCGAGACCGAAGTCGTCGTTCGTCGTTGCCGGTGGCGCGAACGACGTACACCACGCAGGCGCATTCCAATCTGCGATAAAGCTCGAGGGAGCAAAGCCCTCGAGCTTGATTCCGTACTTCGCGGGACTACTTCCCATCGGCGACCCACGATGCACCCCGACGAAGTTAACCGAGGTGGTGACCGTCCGGCAGGTCGCAGACTTCGCAACGGCACCGAAGTTGCACATGCATTGATCAACTGTGTTCGTTCTTCCTCCGGTCGAGTTCACGCCAATCGGCGTGCCGCGCTGGATCTTCGATATTGTTAGCTGCAGTCTCGCTGCGCAGACGACGCTCACGCGCGAAGCTTTCTATTCGCTGTGCCTCCAGCGTTTTATGCTCGTTGTTGAGTCGACACGATTCGCGGACACACCAACTCACGTAGCTGCGCCACAGTACTGCGTCGTCGCAAGGTTTTCCAAACCGTTCAAAGGCTGTTACGAACCGTCTTTCATGATCGTCTCTGGGGGGCGACTCGCGACGGGCCAGTGCACGCATGCGCCTACAGCGTGTCGCAAGCTTCTCTAGCTCCGCGCTTGACGCGGCGAACCCACGGTGAATTGCGATGCGTGAGCTCACACTGTAGTTGGTCCACATTTTCATGCCTTCGTACAGGCGAAGGCGTTGCACCAGGTCAATCTGCTTATCACGTTCCCAGTCATCGGCCTGCGGGATCAGCAAAAGTCTGCCAATTTCGCGAACCGCACCGACAGAAAGCTCAAATGCCTTCGCAAAGTCGGCCATAGTCTCGTACCGGACTTGTCGCTCCAAGAGCGTTGCGCGATGCAGTTCGTTGAGCGTCACGGCACATTGAGCGCAGACGACACACTCCAGAAACAAGCGGAGACTCGTGAACCCAAATTCGCCACCGCAACCCACACATCGATTCTGCAGTGCGGGCGCACCGTCACGATCAAGAGGTTTGACAACCGCGCGGTTATGACTACGTGCCATGACGTTTTCCTCCACCTCGATGTAGGTTAGCCACTCACGGACGTTTGGCTCTTCACGTCCACTGCAGGGGCCCGCGTGACTGCCCGCGCGTCATAACTTGCCCGCCCTGTGTGCACCCGCTAGCGAGGTGTTCTGTTTCGATGGTGAAACGACAGTTGGCTTGGGAAGCTAGCGGCTAGGCGACCGAAACAGGGTTCTTGGACCGAGCCTTGCCCGCGGGCAGATGTCTTCGCGCCAATACTTCGAATTCCAATCGCTGAGGCCTCTGATTGACCGATGCGTTGGGTCGCTCCCACCCTTCCCGGCATCCCGTCCCGCTTCGACCGACCACACTGTCACTTAGTCACCTGTGATCCGTCGCTGGGTACGCGCCCTCGAAAGTGACCGGGCAAAGAACGGGCTAGTGGACGATCCCGAGGGCAAGGTGGCTGCGTGGTATGGGTGGGCGAAGGGTGTGGCGGATCAGTTCGATCCCCTTACACCCAGAAAGTGATCGCTGGGTGTTACGGAAGTGGAATCAGCTTCGAGTTTCCGACAACTAGGCTGAAGCACTTGTCCGGTTGAATCGCGCCGTCGAGCTTCGATCGGGTAGCATCGCCGCGCCTGCTGCAGTCAGGATCAGTTATGGGGGACGTGAGCAGGGGCAGAACGCTCTGCAGATCCTAATTC